>JBMOQB010000030.1:0-260379 GCA_049320585.1 Pseudomonadota bacterium
CCCATGCCGGCAACATTAAGTATCGCGCGGCGTGTCCATTGCCGCTGATCGCGGTAGAGTGCTTCCACCCGTTCCTGTGTGGCGATGTAGCCGGCATAATCTGCCAGCAACAGGTAGTGGTCTCCACCCTGTGTGAGGCTGTCGATGATGGGGTGGAAGAGATCAGCCTGCTCCGGGGCGAAATATCCGGAACCTATCATATCCAGCGCCAATTTCAGGTCGGAGTTTGCATGGTAGTAATCCCAAGGGTTGTAGCCCGAGCTTTTTAGAGCGGCGGCCTGCTGTGCGTTGAGCCCGAAGATGAAAATGTTGTCGGCGCCAACTTCCTCCATGATTTCAATATTCGCACCATCCAGCGTGCCTATGGTAAGCGCACCATTGAGGGCGAGCTTCATGTTGCCGGTGCCTGACGCCTCGGTGCTGGCAGTGGAGATTTGCTGTGACAGGTCTGCCGCCGGGATGATATCAGCGGCAGTAGTGACGTCGTAATTGGGAATGAACACCAGCTTCAGCAGACCGCGCACCGCCGGATCGTTGTTGATGATGTCTGCCACGCTGTTGGCAAGCTTGATGATGAGTTTTGCGGCTGCATAGCCGGGGGCAGCCTTGCCGGCAATGATCGCGGTGCGCGGCACGACATCCAGTGACGGGTTGGAACGGATGCGGTTGTATAGCGTGATGACGTGCAGCAGGTTTAGCAGTTGCCGCTTGTATTCGTGGATGCGCTTGATCTGAACGTCGAACAGACTGTCCGGGTTGATCTGCAGACCTAGCCGGTCCATTGACAACTTTGCCAGATATTCCTTGTTAGTCCGTTTCACCGCACGGAACTCGGCCTGAAAGCTTTCATCATCGGCCAGATTTGCCAGCTCGCGCAATTGCGACAGGTCGGTGATCCAGCCTTTGCCGATGCGGCTGGCGATCAGTCCGGCCAATCCCGGGTTGGCCTGATTCAGCCACAAGCGCGGAGTGATGCCGTTGGTGATGTTGGTGAGCTTGCCCGGGAAATAGCGGTCGAAATCGGCAAAGATCGTGGTTTTCATCAACTCGGAATGCAATTGCGCCACGCCGTTGACATGATGGCTGCCGACGATCGCCAGATGCGCCATTCGGATGCGCCGGCCATGGTCTTCGTCGATGATGGACATGCGTTTCAGCAGATCGTTGTCGCCGGGGAAATGGTGCATGACCCCCGACAGAAAGCGCTGGTTGATTTCATAAATGATCTGCAAATGGCGCGGCAGGATGGATTCGAACAGGGCTACCGGCCAGGTCTCCAGCGCTTCGGGCATCAGCGTGTGGTTGGTGTAGGCGAAGGTCCGGGTGGCGATGTCCCAGGCGTGCTCCCAATCCAGATGGTGAATGTCTACCAGCAGGCGCATCAGTTCCGGAATGGCGATGGAAGGGTGGGTGTCATTGAGCTGGATCGCCACCTTGTCCGGCAGTTCGTCGAATGAATCATGATGCTTCTGGAAGCGGAACAGAATGTCCTGCAGCGAGGCGCTGACAAAAAAATGCTGCTGTTTGATACGAAGTTCCCGTCCCATCGCGGTGGTGTCATCGGGGTAGAGTACCTTGGAGAGGTTTTCAGATTCGTCCTTGTCCCCCACTGCCTTGATATAGTTGCCCTCATTGAAATACTTGAGGTCGAAATCCCTGGATGCCTTGGCCGACCACAGTCTCATGTTGTTGACGGTATTCAGGCCATAGCCCGGAACCGGCGTGTCATAAGCCATCGCCATCACTTCATCGGTATCGATCCAGTGATAGTGGACGTTGCCGCGCTCGTCGCCGTATTGCACTACACGGCCGTGAAACTTTACCGGGTAAAGCACTTCCGGGCGGGAAAACTCCCACGGGTTGCCATAGCGCAGCCAATTGTCCGGGTGCTCGACCTGCCAGCCGTTCTCGATCTTCTGGTTGAACATGCCATATTCGTAACGGATGCCCATGCCGTAACCCGGCAGACCGATCGTCGCCATCGAATCGAGGAAACATGCCGCCAGGCGGCCCAGGCCGCCGTTGCCGAGTGCGGCATCGAATTCCATCTCCTTTACCTTGTCCATGTCGATGCCCGCGTCGATGCAGGCCTGCCGGACTTCATCGGCAAAGCCGATGTTGAGCATGCCATTCATCAGGCTGCGGCCGATCAGGAATTCCATCGACAAGTAATACACCCGCTTGGCGTCGTTGTTGTAGTAGCGGCGCATGGTTGCCATCCAACGCCCGGTCAGGCGTTCGCGCACAACCCGGGCCAGCGTGAAAAACCAGTCCCGGTCTGTTGCAGTGATGGGATCCTTCCCTACGGAAAAGATCAGGTGGTTGGTCATCGACTGCTGCACCGCATTCAGGCTGAGATTCAGAGGTTCGAGAGGGTCTGGCTTCGGTTTTTTCGGCATATCACTTCCTCCCCGGCGAGATGGCAGTGTTTGTAGTATAGAGATGATATACGCAAACGTCTTGCCCATAGTCCGGAATCGTGACGATAGGCGCTTGGCGAGGCTGCGCAGGATCGCCTGTGCCTTGCACTAGTGATAAAGCTTATAATTTGCGCAGCATCTTGATGGCAACATCGACGGGATTATTCGGCTGGCATGCAGCGGTCGAGCTGCAGGAATTTACTTTCTGGGGGATTTATGCGGTTGGCGACGACTGGACTGGACATGATGGGCAGTGTGTATTCCTGCTTCGATCGTCTCAATTGGATTCTGCGGGTTGAACTGGTTTATGGTGCGAGTATCGCGGCTCATATGGCGCTCAATCACGCTTTATTCCGATGATCATATCGGGCTTACCCTTGCTGCGATTAGTATCGTTACACCAAGTGAGGGTGTGTTTGCTGGTGATGGTTTGCGGGTGCCTGAGCCAGCCGCAACCGCTCCGGGCCCAAAGCGGCGCCGACCCCGCAGTCAAACTGATCGCACCCGAGACGGTGCGCAAGGTGCTTGCACAGTATTTTGTTGTTCCCGATACTTTGCTCAAGAATGATACCGAAAGAGCCATTTTTATGCGCCGGGCACAGCGCGACATCGCGGAATTGCTGTCAACCGAAGGTTATTTCTCCGGCAAAGCGGTATTGCGCACCGTGACCAGTGAGGGCGTGCTGGAGCTGGAAGTGATTACGGGGCCGCGCACCCTAGTTTCAGAAGTGGACATCGAGTTTCGCGGCGATCTGGCGCTGCCGGAAGCACAGCGCGATGAGCGCGTGAAACAACTGCGCGCGTCCTGGTTGTTGCGGTCGGGCGCGCCATTTCGGGCGGCCGCATGGGATGAGGCGAAAGCGGATCTGCTGGCCAGGGTGGCAAGCCGGGATTATGCTGCCGCCCGGCTGGTTGAAAGCTCCGCCGAGGTGGATACGGCAAAAGCCAGCGCACGTTTGCATGTGGCGGTGGATTCCGGTCCGCGCGTTCTGTTCGGTGAATTGCAGGTGAGCGGCCTGGAGCGCTACAAGGAATTGCTGGTCAGCCGTTATGCCACATTCAGTTCCGGCCAGCCGTACCAGCGTGATCTGCTGTTGTCGTTCCAGACCCAGTTGCAGAACCTGCCGCAATTCAGTTCGGTGATCGTCAATCTCGACATTCCGCCGGAAATTAGCGGTGCAGATTCCAGTCAAGGCACTGTTACAGCACCGGTCAAGGTGCAGATCACCGAAGCGCAATCGCGCAAGATTTCGGTTGGTATCGGCTACAGCAGCAACAACGGAGTGCGCAATGAACTCAGTTACCAGAGCTACAACTTCCTGAATCAGGCATGGACACTGAACAGCGCTGCAGTCTATGAACAAAACCGCCAGACTGTTTCGGCAGGAATCGATACCCCGCCCAATCCGCTTGGCTACCATTTGACATGGAATGGCAGCGGTGAAAAGACCCAGATCCAGGGTCTGGATACACGGCGTGACAAGCTCGGCGTGACGCGCAGCCGTACCCTGTCCGGCATCGAAACCGGTATCGGCCTCAACTGGCAACAGGAGCAGCGGCTTCCGCAGGGCGGCATCCGTGAGACCGATCAGGCGCTGGTGCTTGATTGGCATTGGAATGGCCGCACGGTGGACAATCCGCTGTTCCCGATGTCGGGCGCATTGACCGAATTGCGCCTGGGTGGCGCGAGCAAGTCGCTGCTGTCCGATCAGAACTTCGTGCGCAGTTATGGGCGTTACCAGGCGTGGATACCCCTGGGCGAACGCGATGTGGTCTCGCTGCGTATCGAGGGAGGTTACACTGCCTCAAGGACTCGTCTCGGCATCCCGCAGGAATATCTGTTCCGCGTCGGCGGCACGCAGACTGTGCGGGGTTTCGCTTACCAGAGTCTGGGTTTTCGTGAAGGCGCTGCGGTGGTCGGCGGGAGGGTGATGGCCAGCGGTAGTGCCGAATACGTCCATTGGTTCGGCAACTGGGGCGCCGCGTTGTTCGGCGATGCCGGCGGTGCCGCCGATGTTGCACCCGATCTGCATATGTCGCTGGGTTACGGCATGGGTGCGCGTTGGCGCAGTCCGGTAGGGCCGCTGGCACTCGATATTGCACGCGGTAGAGGCCAGCCTGACTCGCGCGTGCACTTTTCCATCGCGGTGGCGTTCTGATGGGCCGCACCTCCAAAACAAGGTCACGCCGCTACAAATGGCTGCTGGTCGTGCTGGCGCCTTGCCTGGTGTTGGCGGGAGGCGGCGGCTGGCTGGTCGCTTCCGAATCCGGCCTGCAATGGTTGGTTGGTGCAATTGAACGCCAAAGCGGAGGCAGCCTCAGTGTGAATGGCATCAGCGGCACCTTGCTCGATTCATTCGGTATGCAACAACTGGTACTACAGGGAGAAGGCTGGCGTATCTCCTTGCAGGATATGCAGCTGCAATGTCAGCCTGCTGCATTGTTGATTGGCGAACTGAAGGTGCTGCGTCTGGGCGTGCGGCAAGCTGAAATATTGTCTTCTCCATCGGATACGCCGCTCGTTCTGCCGGACAGCTTGAGTTTCCCTCTCGACGTGAGCGTGATGCAGATGAAACTCGACTCTGTCAGCGTGCTCCGCCGTGAAGGCGCTACGCCCGATTTTTTTGCCAGCGATATCGAAGCGCGCCTGGAAAGCGATGCCAGACACCTCCAGTTGCAGTCGTTGCGCGCCCGACTGCCATTCGGAGATTTGGCTGGCGCCGGCGAAATCGCATTTGCCAAGCCCTATACGCTCAAGGCGCAAGCTTCGCTTGATGCAACCGTGCAGCTTTCCGGAAAACCGGTGCGCGCGCAATTGGTCGCCGAAGCCGGGGGCGATCTGCAACACATCGGCGTCAAGTTCAACGGCAATGGCGCGGGTGCAAGTGTCAATGGTACGGCACGATTCGAACCGTATTCCGCTGTGCCAATCAGGCGTTTGCAAATCGCTTTCAGCGGGATGAATACGGGGCGGCTATTTGACGGTGCGCCATCTGCGGAGTTTTCGGGCAGCGTCGATCTGCACGGCACTCCAGGTGACGAGTTAGAAGGGACCCTGCAAATGCGCAACGCCCATGCGGTGGCGCTGGACCGCAACGGCTTGCCATTGCTCGGGGTGACGGCACAGGTACGGTGGTCCTCGTCTAATTGGCAATTGCAGCAACTGGATGCACGGCTGCCGAACGACGGTCGTATCTCAGGGACCGTGTCCCTGGCGGGGCTGCTCGGCAAGCTGAGTGGGCGACTGAAAGTGGATATGCTAGACCCAGCTGCTTTGGACTCTCGCCTGCCAAGCACACGTTTGCATGGTGACATCACGCTCGACGGCTTGCGAGACGATCAGCAAGCAACAGTGACGCTCAGCGATGGCAAGCTGGACCTGTATGCCGAACTTAAACGGCAGGGCGCCCAGGTGGAACTGTCCAGCGTGCGCCTGGCGCGCGGCGATACTGAACTCACCGGGCATGGGCAATTGGCGCTGGATCGCCGCCGGACCTTCCGCTTTGTCAGCCAGCTGCGCAAGCTGAAACTATCTGAAATCGCTGCCCTTCCTTCGACTGATTTGAATGCCGAAATGGAAGTGTCAGGCACATTGCTGCCAGAAGTTGAGGGCATATTGCAGCTCAGTCTGTCCGACAGTCATTTTGCACAGCACGACATCACCGGAAATGTCCATGTGGAATTCACCGGCGTGCATCGTGCCACAGCAGCGGCCGAAGTGCGCTTGGGTGAAAACCGCCTCAACCTGGACATCGCGCATGGCACCGCTGCGGATCGCATACAGTTGAAACTCAACGCACCGGATCTGGCACAGTTCGGTGGCGGATTTGAAGGCCGCCTGGCGGGACATGCCGATTTGTCCGGCAGTCTTGAGGATCCAAGGCTACAGTTCTCCGCGCAAGGAAGAAACGTTTCCCTGCCCGGCGGGCAGCACGTCGCTGCACTGGATGCAACAGGCGATCTGGCATCGGCAGCGATGCAATTGCATCTGGGCATGACGGATTATCGCAGCAAGAGTGCGCTGAATATACCGGAAGCCAGCGTCGAGCTGCAGGGCAGCAGGATGGATCATGCCGTGCGCGCATCCGCCCGCATTGCGCAAGGCGGCGACACACTCGGCGAATTGACCGTGAAGGCGAGCGGCGGATTCAGCGATCCTGCGCAGGGCTGGCAAACGCTGCAATGGCACGGTGCGCTCGATGAACTAACTGCGCAGGGGGTACTGCCGTTCCACTTGTTGACGGCTGCGCCGTTGTCGCTTGCTAAAGATTTCTTCCACCTTGGCACAGCGGATATGGCTTTCGCTGGCGGACAAATCCAGTTTTCCGACACACAATGGGCGCCGCAACGCTGGCACAGCGCTGGGCGCTTTAGCGGCCTCAACGTGCGCGCGGTGAATGTGCAGCAAAACAAATCCGTTTCAGATGCTTTCGATTCCATGCGAATTGGCGGATCGTGGGAAGCGACGGCGGATAAGCACTGGCAAGGCAGCTTGCAGATGCAACGCGAAAGCGGCGACTGGGTGGTTGATGGCAATACCGGTTTGCGGCTGGGACTGAACGATATGCAGTTGTCCCTGCGTGCGGAACAGGATCAATTACATGCGCAACTGGATGCCAGCGGCGAGCATCTCGGCGAGGTGAAGGTGCAGGCCAGTATGCCACTGACGCAGACCGAAGCCGGCTGGACTATCCTGCCGGATGCACCGCTTGCCGGACACCTGCGTCTGCGCTCGGACGATTTGTCCTGGCTCGGCCCGATGCTGGACAGCAATTTGCGAAGCGGCGGGAAGCTGGATTTTGACGCCGCACTGATCGGCACTTTCCTTTCTCCGCGATTGCAAGGCTTGGCGCAGGGCGGTGCCTTGAGTTTGAGCTTGCTTGACCAGGGAATCCGTCTGGAGCAGGGCGAATTGCAAGCGCGCTTCGATTCCGATGCCGTGCATGTCGATCGCCTTGCTTTTGCAGCGCCCTATCTGTCGCCGCAGCGCGACAAGCGGTTCGCAGATTACATCTTTCCCGCCGGCACCGGAAAGTTGAGCGTGAGCGGACATGTCGATCTGAAGGGTGGCAGTGGCGATCTTCAAATCACTGCGGAGCACTTGCCATTGGCGCAACGCACAGACCGCTGGATTATCGCTTCCGGCACCGGGCATGCCCGTTACGCCAGTAACATATTGATGCTGGATGGCAACATCGGTGCCGATGCCGGCCTGATCAATCAGCCGGTCAGCGATCGGCCGCACTGGTCAGAGGATGTGCAGATCATCGGACAAGAGCCGGCCAGCCGGGTCGGTCCGCCGAGGGCGGTGAATGCCACGCTGGAGCTGGGCGACCACTTCTATATACGTGCATCGGGATTGGAGGGGCGTTTGGCCGGTCAACTCAACGTACGCGGCGAGCCCGGTGAACCGTTGCGCGTGACCGGGATCATCGCGGCTCAGGATGCGGTGTTCGATGCCTATGGGCAGCACTTGCAAGTGGAACGCGGCTGGGTGAATTTCCAGGGGCCGCTGGATGATCCGGGGTTGAATATCCTCGCCCTGCGCAAGGGACTGGATGTCGAAGCGGGGGTTGAAGTAACCGGTACGGTGCGTCGTCCCACAGTGCGTTTGGTATCCACCCCCAACGTGCCGGATGGCGAAAAATTGTCCTGGATCGTATTGGGGCGCGTGCCGGAGAGCAGCGGTGTCGATTCAGCTTTGCTGCTTGCAGCCGCCGACAGCATACTGGGCGGGCCATTGAGCCAGTCACTCGGCGTGGATGAGATTTCGCTGAGCCAGCAAACCGGAACAGACTCTCAGCAGATTCAGAAAGTGACCGTTGGCAAGCAGTTGTCTACGCGAGCCCGCATCAGCTATGAACAGGGGTTGTCCGAAGTTGGCGGTGTTACTAAATTTACCTATACACTGACCCCGCGTATCACCATCGTCACCCGTACCGGCAACGAGGATGCGCTGGATATTTTTTATACCTTCCGTTTCTATTAGTTCAGAATGGTGCCTGAAGAATTTTGCTAGGCTGGATACTTCCGGTCAAGATGAAAGGCATGGCGGGGTGGCGCAGGTTCGTTATTGGTTTGCGCAGGTGGATTAAGGCATATAATTCGCGCGCAATTATTGATAGCAATGATGCAGTGCCATGACTGGAGTGTGCCGGTCGTACTGTTGAAATTATTTCCTGGGGGGTAGTTTGGGACCCGCAAAATATACTGCTTGTTCGAACGAGATTACCGGTTCTGGGGACATCCCTTGGATCCGGGCCGTGCCGATTTCCAAGCCTGAATCACTATGAATCATTATCTTGCCGGCGATATCGGTGGCACCAAGACGCGCCTTGCGGTGATTGAAGTCAGCGGCACGCAAGTTCAGATCACCCACGAAATCAGTTATCGGAGCCGTGATTACGCCACTTTCGAGGAACTGCTGGACGATTTTTTGTCCCGCACCAAATGTTTCCTTTCTCCTCATTCCCCACCCCTTACGAGGAAGAATGGCCAGATCTACATTCACCATGCGGCATTCGGGATTGCGGGTCCGGTGCTGGGCAAGCTGGTGAAAACCACCAATTTGCCATGGCGCATCGATGCTGATGCTTTGCAGCATCGCTTCGGCATTCCTCGCTGCACCTTGCTCAACGATCTGGAAGCGACCGCGTATGGAATTGCGGCACTGGGCGAAAACGATCTGTTCACTTTGCAATCCGGCGCTCCGGGTGCCAGCGGCAATGCCACTGTTATCGCTGCGGGAACGGGTCTGGGCGAAGCGGGGCTGTTCTGGGACGGGCGCTGTCACAAACCTTTCGCCACCGAGGGCGGGCATGCCAGTTTCAGCCCCGGCAATGAGTTGGACATGGCTTTGCTGCGCCATCTTCAGCAACGGCACCAACACATCAGTTGGGAGCGCGTCGTGTCCGGCACTGGATTGTTGAGCATGCACGAATTTCTGTGCATGTATCGTCATGCCCAGGCGCCGCAATGGCTGGTTGAAAAGATGCGCAACGGTGATGCGGCGGCTGCAATTGCCAAGGCAGCGCTCTCCGGTCGCGATGATATCTGTGTCGAAACATTGAATTGGTTCGTGCGCCTTTATGGTGCGGAAGCGGGCAACCTCGCGCTCAAGTTGATGAGCCGCGGTGGCGTGTATTTGGGCGGCGGTATCGCGCCGAAAATATTGCCGTTGTTGCAGAATGGTGCATTCCTCGATGCATTTCTGAACAAAGGACGGATGCGCCGATTGTTGGAATCGATCCCGGTCAAGGTGATTCTGAACGATCGCGCTGCATTGTTCGGCCCTGCCCTGCGGGCCGCACAGCTTGACCAGGCTGCATCATGACTGTTGCACCGCGCAAGGAGCCCGGCAATAATTTTTATTAAGCGGCAGGCAAGGGAAAGCATGTGGCACGGGAACAAATATTGCTTGTTAACTTAACCTGCCACCCGCGCCAAGCGTGCGCAGGGTATTTCAGGGGGGTGTAGTGTAGCGGTTAAGCTATAATCCAGCGTTCCGCGCAGTCATAACCTGGAATTTTACTTAGTTGTCAATTCATGAAAAAAAGCACAGCATACATCTTACAAGTCCGGCCAAAGATCCCGGCGCGCCTGGCGCGTCTCGGGGAACTGTCAAACAACCTCTGGTATAGCTGGGACCGTCCGACACGCGCGTTGTTTGCAAGCCTGCACCCGGGCCTGTGGAAGGCCACCGGGCAATGCCCCAAGGCATTTCTGAAACGCGTGGACGAGCAGCGACTAGTGAATGCGGCCGATGACCAAGTGTTCATCGGTAATTTCAACCGCGTATTGGCTGCTTACGATACCTACCATGATAATCGTTCTCCGGCATCCGGTTCTGACTGGCTGCGCAAGGACGATCTGATCGCTTATTTCTGCGCCGAATTCGGCTTCCACGAAAGTTTTCCGATCTACTCGGGCGGTCTGGGCATCCTGGCAGGCGACCACTGCAAGGCGGCGAGCGATTTGCGCCTGCCGTTCATCGGAGTCGGCTTGTTGTATCGCCAGGGATATTTTCACCAAACCATAGACAGCGAAGGCAATCAGATTGCCAGCAATAACGATTCACATTTTGAAGACCTGCCGATCACGCCAGCCAAGCGCGCTGATGGCAGTGATGCCTATACTTCGTTGAATTTGCCGGGGCGCAAACTGGATATCAAGATTTGGCAAGCCAGGGTCGGCCATATCACGCTGTACCTGTTGGACACGGATCTGGAAAGCAACAGCCCGCACGACCGCGATATCACACACCGCCTGTATGGCGGCGACAAGGTGATGCGCATCGAACAGGAGATCGTGCTGGGTATCGGCGGTGTAGGCGCGCTGCGTGAACTTGGTTTGAAGCCGACGGTCTGGCACATCAACGAGGGCCATGCGGCGTTCCTGGTGCTGGAGCGGATGCGCCAGAAAATCACCAATGATGGCCTGAAATTTCCGGCGGCGCTTGAGGCCGTAGCGGTCAACACGATTTTTACCACGCATACCCCGGTGCCGGCCGGACATGATTATTTCAGCGAGGGCATGGTGCAGGATTACTTCGAGCACTATTTCTCCGAACTCAAACTGACTCGCGATGAATTTCTGGCGCTGGGCCGGACCAGGGACAGTTCCGATTTCAACATGACGGCACTGGCGATACGCTGCACCCGGTTCAACAATGGCGTATCGCGCATCCATGGCGATGTGTCTTCGGTGATTTGCGGCGACATGTGGCCGGAAATCGAACATCAGGAAAATCCGATGACGTATATCACCAACGGTGTGCATGCCCCGTCTTTTCTGGCCTCCGAGTGGTTCGATATTCTTGAGCGCCACCTGGGACTGGAATGGAGCGCACGCATGAATGACGTCGAATTCTGGAAAGGTGTCGATAAAATACCCGATCACCTGTTCTGGAGCGTGCGTCAAACCTTGAAGGCGCAGATGCTGAGCACGGTGCGTGAACGCATCACGGCGCAACATTTTCGCAACCACGGTTCCGAGGCACACCTGGACCGCCTGCTCAAATACGTCAATCCGGAAAATCCGAATATCCTGACGATCGGCTTTGCGCGCCGCTTTGCGACATACAAGCGCGCCACGATGCTATTCGGCGACCTCGATTGGCTGCGCGAGATCCTGCACAACCCGGAGCATCCGGCGGTTTTCATCTTTGCCGGAAAAGCGCATCCCGCGGACATCCCGGGGCAAGACCTGATTCGGCATATCACCCAGATCGCGAAGATGCCGGAGTTCATCGGCAAGATCCTGATGGTGGAGGGTTATGATCTTGGGCTGTCGCGCATGCTGGTTTCCGGCGTCGACGTCTGGTTGAACAACCCGTTATATCCGCTTGAAGCCAGCGGCACATCCGGAATGAAGGCCGGCATCAATGGCACTATCAACCTGTCGATACTGGACGGCTGGTGGGGCGAGAGTTATGACGGCGCGAACGGTTGGGCGATCAAACCGGTATCCGAGTTGCTGGGCGAGGAGGTTCGCACTCGCGAGGAGACTCGCACGCTCTATGAGTTGCTGCAAGACCAGGTTGTGCCCCTGTATTATGAACACGGCAAGATGGGTTTTTCGCCAAACTGGGTAAAGATGGCCAAACGCTCAATGGCTACAATAATGCCGCGCTTCAATTCCAAGCGGATGGTTGGAGAATATCTGGCCAAGTGCTACTTGCCGGCCAGCAGGCAACATCGATTGTACAAGCAGAACCAGTATGAAAATTCGCACATAATCGCCGACTGGAAAATCCGTATCCGTCACGCTTGGCCCGGTGTGGAGCTGCGCCGCATCGATGCCGGACAGCAGGAGATCAATTTTGGCGAAAGTCTCCATTTCGAGGTGGGAGTCAAGCTGAACGGCCTGAAACCCAGTGACGTAAACGTGGAGATGTTGCTGGGTTTTTCCAGCAATGGAAAACAATCGCGCAAGCCGCATCACTACAGGCTGGATCCTACCGGTGCCATTGCCGATTCCGGAGAAAGCATTTTTGCTGCCGATGTGAAACCGGAACATTGCGGCAGGCTTGAATATCATATTCGCGCCTATCCATTCCACGAAATGCTGACACATCCGTTCGAACTGGGCATGATGCGCTGGCTGTAAGCTTGTATGGGCAATCCCGCAAATTACGATTTCCCGCCCGGCTTGCAGATCTGCCTGGCAAGGTGGCTGAATTGAAAATCCTGTTTGCAACTTCCGAAGTCGCTCCGTTGATCAAGACCGGCGGCTTGGCCGATGTCAGCGCAGCGCTGCCCGCTGCATTGCGCGCGATCGGCGTGGACGTGCGCGTGCTGGTGCCGGGTTATAGCCAGGTCATGGCGCAACTTGCGCAATACAAGCTTGAGGCGGCTTTCAATAATCTGCCGGGATTACCGGCAGCAAGGCTGTTGTCCGGCATCATGCCGAACAAAGTGCCGCTGTTTGTGCTCGACTGCCCGGGCTTGTATCAGCGTGAAGGCGGGCCTTATCAGGATGCTGCAGGCCAGGACTGGGCGGACAATGCGCAACGCTTCGGCCTGCTGTCCAGGGTGGCCGCCGTGCTCGGCAGCAACGCATCGCCGCTCGGCTGGCGTCCCGACCTGGTGCATTGCAACGATTGGCAAACCGGATTGACACCTGCCTACCTGCATTTTGCGCCTGGCGCCGCACCAAGCATCATTACCATCCATAACCTGGCATTCCAGGGAATTTTCGCTGCGACGATGGTACAGACATTGCACTTGCCGAATTCCAGTTTCAGCATCAACGGGGTGGAATACCACGGCAATATGTCGTTTCTCAAAGCTGCCTTGTTCTATGCAGATCACATCACCACTGTAAGCCCGAACTATGCAAAAGAGATCCAGCAGGAACCGCTTGGCTTCGGTTTGCAGGGCTTGCTGACCGCGCGCAACGATGATCTGACCGGGATACTCAACGGCATCGATACCGGTGAATGGGATCCCGCGAGCGACAAATATCTCGCCAGGCAATACAGCAGTGCAAACATGGCCGGCAAGGCCGCAAACAAGGAAGCATTGCAAAGCAGACTCGGCTTGAATCCGGAACCGGAAATGGCCCTGCTCGGTGTGGTCAGCCGGTTTACCGAGCAGAAAGGTGTGGATCTATTGCTGGAAATCGCGCCTTTGCTGACCGAACTGCCGGTTCAGCTGGCCATGCTGGGCAGCGGTGCTGCTGAGTTGCAGAAGTCAGCACGCAACCTGTCGCATCTTTACCCCGGCAAGATCGGCGTGCATATCGGCTTCAGCGAAGAGATTTCGCACCTTATCGAAGCTGGGGCGGATATATTCGTCATGCCGTCGCGTTTCGAACCTTGTGGGCTGAACCAGTTTTACAGCCAGCGCTATGGTACTCCGCCCATCGTCCACGCAACCGGCGGTCTGGCCGATTCTGTCGTGGATTGCTCTGCTGAAACACTCAAGGACGGTACTGCAAGCGGTTTCATGTTCAGCGGCATGACTGCCGACAATCTGATCGCAGCAATACGGCGCGCCGTCGCGCTATACCACGACCAGGACAAATGGAATGCCTTGTGCAAAAACTGCATGTCCAAGGATTTCGGTTGGGAAAACAGTGCCAAGGCTTATCGGGCGGTGTACCTGAAAGTGCTGGAAAAGTAGGTTTGCGCAGGCAGCAGGACACCTATTTTTCTGAATTGATGGACATACAGCATGCCGGGATGCATCGGTAGCCTGACAATCACATTATTGGAATCGAAATACCATGGCACACAAACAGGTAAGGATAAGCACTCCAAAGAAAACGCTCACGGAACTTCCCGCATTGGGAATGGACCCGGGCAGCATAGCAAAAGACTACAAGCGTTACTTCAGCCACACGCTTGGGCGGGACAAAAACTGCAAATCGATATACTACTTGTATACTGCATTGGTTTATACGCTGAGAGACCGGCTGTTGGAGCGCTGGAAAAATACCAAGTACGCCTGCGACGAAAGCAACTGCAAGCGAGCTTACTACATGTCGCTGGAATTCCTGATGGGAAGGGCGCTTGGCAATGCCATGCTCAATCTTGGCATCCAGGACGAAACTGCGCGCGCAATGTTCGATCATGGAATCGTTCTGGAAGAAATCGCGGAACGCGAAAACGATGCGGGTCTCGGCAATGGCGGCCTTGGCCGGTTGGCAGCCTGCTTCCTCGATAGTTGCGCCACCTTGCAATTGCCCGTGATGGGTTACGGAATCCGGTATGAGTACGGGATGTTCCGCCAGCATATCGAAAATGGAAACCAGATCGAGGAACCGGACCATTGGCTCAGGGACGGCAACCCATGGGAGCTGGAACGGCCCGAATTTACACAGCGCGTTCGGTTTGGCGGCCACACCGAACGATACCGTGACCATTCCGGTGAATTGCGCGTGCGCTGGGCAGGCACTCAGGCAGTGCTTGCGGTTCCCTATGACGTCCCAATTCCCGGTTACCGCAACGGAACGGTGAATACTTTGCGGTTATGGCATTCAGCAGCAACTGATGAATTCGATCTGGGCGAGTTCAATGCGGGGAGCTATCCGGAATCCGTCGCTGCAAAAAACGACGCCGAGCACATCACCATGGTGCTCTACCCGAACGATGCCAGCGAAAACGGCAAGGAATTGCGCCTGCGCCAGCAGTATTTCCTGGCCTCGGCGAGCCTTCAGGATATTCTGCGCAGCTGGATAGGCCGTCACGGCAGGGACTTCACCCACTTTGCGGAAAAAAACCACTTCCAGCTCAACGACACCCACCCGACCTGTGTCGTGCCCGAATTGATGCGTCTGCTGATGGATGAGCATGAAATGTCATGGGACCAGGCCTGGGCGATCACCAGCAGCACGGTTGCATACACCAATCACACATTGTTGCCCGAAGCCCTTGAAAAATGGCCTGTGCGCATGTTCAGCAGCCTGTTGCCGCGCCTGCTCGAGATCATCCTGGAAATCAATGCGCGCTATCTGTCGCAAATATCACGACGCTGGCCGGGAGACACGGATCGCCTGAGGCGCATGTCCATCATCGAGGAAGGCGCAGACCCGCAGATCAGGATGGCCTACCTGGCCATCGTCGCAAGTTTTTCGGTCAATGGCGTTGCAGCGTTGCATTCACGGTTGCTGGAACAAACCTTGTTCCGCGATTTTCATGAACTGTGGCCCGACAAATTCAACAACAAAACCAATGGCGTCACCCAGCGCCGCTGGCTCGCCTGGGCCAATCCTTCTCTTGCCAGGTTGATCAGCGAAAAGATCGGTGAAAGCTGGATCACCGATCTTGCCCAGTTGAAGCGGCTGGCCCCTTATGCGGACGATTCTGCTTTCAGGGCGAAGTGGCGCGAAGCCCATCAGATCAACAAGGCACGCCTTGCCGCACTGGTGCAGCAGGATTGCGGCGTCGCTTTCGATGATCGCGCGCTGTTCGATGTCCAGGTCAAGCGTATCCATGAATACAAGCGCCAGCTATTGAATGTCCTGCACGTCATCCATCTCTATGACCGCATCAAGCGCGGCGACACCGCCAACTGGACGCCGCGCTGCGTGCTGATCGGCGGCAAAGCCGCACCCGGCTATGCGATGGCAAAAAACATCATCAAACTGGTTTGCAATGTCGCGAATGTAGTCAACAACGACCCCGACGTCAGCGATTTGTTAAGGGTGGCGTTCATTCCCAACTACCGTGTGACGGCGATGGAAGTCATCTGTCCGGGAGCCGATCTGTCTGAGCAGATTTCCACGGCCGGCAAGGAAGCATCCGGTACTGGCAACATGAAGTTCATGATGAACGGATCGCTCACCATCGGTACGCTGGATGGCGCGAATATCGAGATGATGGAAGAAGTCGGCAAGGAAAACTTCTTTTTGTTCGGGCTCACGGCAGAGGAAGTGGAAACCGGAAGGGCACAGCACAACCCGAACGCAATCATCGAGGCGGACAGCGACTTGCGACGCGTGATGCAGCTGCTGAGCTCGGGACATTTCAACCAGTTTGAGCCGTTTATTTTCGACCCCATCATCCATTCCCTGACCTTGCATGGCGATTACTGGATGACGATAGCCGACTTCCGCAGTTTCGTTGACGCGCAACAGCGTGCGGCGGATGCCTTCCGCGACCAGGAACAATGGACGCGCATGAGTATCCTCAACACCGCCGCCAGCGGCAAGTTTTCCAGCGACCGCACCATCATGGAATACAACAGGGACATCTGGAAACTGGAACCGGTTAAGGCGTTGCCGATAGATTGAGGAATACCTTCACGTTTCCAAAAATGGCGGCTTGGCGCGCGAAATCAACCTGTACCAAATTTCTCCAGCAAACTCAAAAACTCCTCCCCATACCTCGCCAGCTTGGCCTGCCCGACACCGCTGACATGCGCCATTTCATCCAGTGTTGCGGGGCGGCGGTTGAGCATGTCCAGCAGGGTGCTGTCATGGAAGATGACGTAGGGCGGCACGCCTTGTTCGCGAGCGAGTTTCAGGCGTTTGGCTTTAAGGGCGAGCCATAAGGGGTCGTCACTCGCACCGGCAAACGGTCCGCGTGACTTGGCAACGCGTTCAGTGCGTTGCTTTGCGCGCTTGACCGGGTCGGCATCGCGGCGCAGCCAGACAGATTGTTCGCCGCGCAGTATCGGGCGAGCAGCTTCGGTAAGCTTCAGCCCGCCGTATGCTTCGATGTCGGTTGCCAATATTCCGCCCGCCACCAGTTGCCGATACACGCTGCTCCATTGAGCGGCACTCAGTTCCTTGCCGATGCCGAAGGTGGAGAGCCGTTGATGATCGAACTTCTCGACTCGCTCGGTGCCCTTGCCTGACAGTATGTCTATCAAGTGTCCTGCACCGAAGCGCTGCCCGGTGCGATATACGCAGGACAGCGCCATTTGCGCGGCTTGTGTCGCATCCCAGGTATCCACCGGTTCCAGGCAGTTATCGCACGCGCCGCAATTACCCGGATGCTCTTCACCGAAATAGCGCAGCACGGATTGATGGCGGCAGGCGGTGGATTCGCAGTAGCCGAGCAGGACGTCCAGTTTTTGCCGCTCCAGGCGCTTGCGCTCTTCGGGGGCCTCGCCGCTGTCGATCATCTGGCGCATCGACACCACATCGCCAAGGCCGTAGGCCAGCCATGCGTTGGCTGCAAGGCCGTCGCGCCCGGCACGGCCGGTCTCCTGATAATAGCCCTCAAGGCTCTTGGGCAAGTCGAGATGGGCGACAAAGCGCACGTTGGGTTTGTCTATGCCCATGCCGAATGCCACAGTCGCCACCATCACCACGCCTTCTTCGCGCAGGAAACGGCTCTGGTTTTTGCTGCGAGTAGTGGCG
Source organism: Pseudomonadota bacterium (assembly GCA_049320585.1). Lineage (GTDB taxonomy): Bacteria > Pseudomonadota > Gammaproteobacteria > Burkholderiales > Gallionellaceae > Gallionella. Next base: position 17,730 of record JBMOQB010000030.1, read on the forward strand.
TCCAGCCCGGCATGGTAGGGCAGCGCATCCCAGCCCTGTTCTTTCAGCCATCCGGCAGTTTCTTCGACTTTCTTGCGCGAAAGGCAATAAACGATGCCCGCATCGTCGGGATGTTCTGTTTCAAGGAATACCTGCAATTGCTGACGCGCATGGTTTTTTTGCGTGACACGATAGCGGATATTTGGGCGGTCGAAGCTAGATACGAACTGGCGCGCCTGGTCCAGCGCCAACCGCTCGACGATCTCGTGACGCGTCGGCGTATCTGCAGTTGCAGTGAGTGCGATGCGCGGCACGGCGGGGAAGCGTTCATGCAATATCGTCAGTGCGCGGTATTCGGGACGGAAGTCGTGGCCCCATTGCGAGACACAATGCGCTTCGTCGATGGCAAACAGGGCCAGTCCGGCATTTTCCTGAACCTGCTCAAGCAGATTAATGAATGATGGCATTAACAGCCGTTCCGGCGCGACATAGAGCAGATCAAGTTCGCCGCGCAGTAATCGTCCTTGTACTTCCCGCGCTGCGTCGGCATCGATACTTGAATTGAGGAAGGCAGCTTTCACGCCAAGCAGGCGCAACGCATCCACCTGGTCTTGCATCAGCGCGATCAGCGGCGAAACCACGATGGCGGTCCCCGGTCGCAGCAGCGCCGGGATCTGGTAGCACAACGACTTGCCGCTGCCGGTCGGCATCAACACCAGTGCGTCACCACCGGCAGTGACATGTTCCACTACAGCCTGTTGTTCGCCGCGGAACGCGGCGTAGCCGAAAACATCGTTTAGAATCTGCAGGGCTGGAGTTGATGTCATGGACGATGGCTGCAAGGTGGTTGAATATGGAATTACAGTGAAAATTGAATCGGCTTCGCCACAAATCAGTGGTAGCATTTTACCGCGTGACAGGCCCCGAAGGAGTTAATGATATTGAGTCAAACGTCAAAAAACCTGGTTGAGGTTACCGACCTGCATTTCTCTTATGGGAAGCGGGAGATTCTGAAGGGCATCAATCTCTCGATCCCGCGCGGCAAGATAGTAGCGATACTTGGTGTCAGCGGTTGCGGAAAGACCACTCTGCTGCGCCATTTTGGCGGACAGTTGCGGCCGTCGCGCGGCAGCGTGAAATTCCAGGGCAAGGTGGTCCATGAACTGGATACCGATGAGCTGTATGCGCTGCGCCGGGAAATGGGGATGATGTTCCAGGTAAGCGGGCTGTTCAGCGATTTGTCGGTGTTCGACAATCTTGCTTTTCCGATGCGCGAGCATACCGATCTTCCGGAAGAAATGATCCATGATCTGGTGTTGATGAAGCTTCAGTCAGTGGGTTTGCGCGGTGCGCACGCGCTGATGCCGAGCGAGCTGTCGGGCGGCATGGAACGCCGTGTCGCCCTTGCGCGCGCGATAGCCCTCGATCCTCCGCTGATCATCTACGACGAGCCTTTTGCGGGACTTGACCCGATCTCGCTCAATACCATCGCAAACCTGATCCGGCGGCTGAACAATGCGCTCGGAGTGACATCCGTGGTGGTGACCTATGATCTGTCTGAATCGCTGAAGGTCGTCGATTACGTTTACTTCATCCATGATGGGGTGGTCATAGCCGAAGGCAAGGCAGAGGATATGCTCGAATCGGAAGACCCGTTCGTGCGCCAGTTTGTCCATGCGGAACCGGATGGTCCGGTCGCATTCCAGTATCCGAGCCGGCCGTATGCGGAAGATCTGGAATTGAAATTCAACTGAGCGCAGGCGACTTCCGAGATCGGGTAGTATGGCCTTGTTTGGTCAGCTTAGCGGTGTCGCTGGAAATATTTTATCAGCCCGCTGGTAGATGCATCGTGCAGTGAAGGCTTGGCCGTATCGCGAAGTTCCGGAAGTATCTTTCCGGCCAGTTGCTTGCCCAGTTCCACGCCCCACTGGTCGAACGGATTGATGTTCCATACCACACTCTGCACGAACACCTTGTGCTCGTACAGCGCGATAAGCATTCCCAGCGTATGCGGGTCAAGCTTGTCGAACAGCAGGGTGTTGGTTGGCTTGTTGCCCGGAAATACCTTGTGCGGCAACAGCGCATCCAATGCTTCACCCTGCAAGCCTTGCGCGATCAACTCGGCACGTGCTTCCTGCGCGGTTTTTCCGACCATCAGCGCCTCGGTCTGCGCGAAGCAATTGGCGAGCAGGATTGCGTGATGCTCGCCAAGCGGGTTATGGCTATGCAGTGGAGCCAGGAAATCCGCTGGTATCATGCGCGTGCCCTGGTGTATGAGCTGGTAAAAAGCATGCTGCCCGTTGGTGCCCGGTTCGCCCCACACCACCATGCCGGTATCGTAATCCACCGGATTGCCGTCGCGATCCACTCCTTTGCCGTTGCTCTCCATGTCCAGTTGTTGCAGGTAGGCGGGGAAGCGATGCAGATATTGATCATAGGGGAACACGGCATTCGAACCGGCGCCGAAGAAGTTGCCGTACCAGACTCCGAGCAGCCCCATCAGCGCCGGCATGTTCTTGTCCAGCGCTGCGGTGCGGAAGTGCTCGTCCATTGCATAGGCACCGCCCAGCAGTTCCTCGAATCTGTCCATGCCGAGGTACAGCGCGATCGGCAAGCCAATCGCCGACCACAGCGAGTAGCGCCCGCCGACCCAATCCCAGAACTCAAATACGTTGTCCGGGTTGATGCCGAACTCGGCGGTGGCTTCAAGGTTGGTGGAAACTGCGGCGAAGTGCTTCGCAACGGCCCGCTCCTCACACAGTCTCCCGATCAACCATGCGCGCGCAGAACGCGCATTGGTCAGGGTTTCCTGTGTCGCGAAGGTCTTTGAGCTGACGATGAGCAGCGTGGTTTCGGCATCCAGGTATTTCAGCGTCTCGACAAGATGAGTGCCATCCACATTGGAAACGAAATGCGCGCGCAGATTCGATTTGGAGTAGGGCTTAAGCGCTTCGCAAACCATCAGCGGGCCGAGATCGGAACCGCCGATGCCGATGTTGACGATGTCGGTGAACTGTTTGCCGGTGTGGCCGCAATGCTGTCCGCTGCGCACCGCATCGGAAAAGCGGCGCATCTGACCAAGCACGCGCCGCACCTCCGGCATGACGTCCCCGCCGTCAACGTAAACGGGCTTATCGGAGCGGTTGCGCAATGCCGTATGCAACGCGGCCCGCTGCTCGGTGGAATTGGCCTTCTCGCCGTTGAACATGCGCTCGATACTTGCCGGCAAACCGGCCTGCTCGGCGAGGCCGGCCAGTAACTTTACGGTTTCCTCGCTGATACGATTCTTTGAGTAATCGAAAAAGATCCCATCAAGCCGCAACGAGAATTTATCGAAGCGCTTCGTGTCGTCCTGAAACATCTGGCGCATCTGAGCCGATTTGATGGCAGCATAATGCGCGCTGAGCGCTTTCCATGCAGGGGATTTAATGAGTTTTGACATGATGGTCGGTTCGAATCAACAGCGGATATCTTGTCCTGGCTAATTCATGGCTGCACGCCGGAGCCCGATGATTCGGGCACCTTGTGCGCCTGAGTCGCTCCTATGTTTCTGTCTCGGGTATCAGAACTACACCTGCCAGCGGCGGCAGGGAAATCTCGGCGGAGCAGGGCAGCCCCATCCACGGAATCGCCTGGGTGTTTATCAAACCGGCGTTGCCGAGGTTGCTTCCCGCGTAATACTCTGAATCGCTGTTCAACACTTCTCTGTATTGCGTTTGCATCGGCAGGCCGATGCGGTAGTGTGTGCGCGGCACCGGAGTCAAGTTCAAGGCGATAATGGCGAAGCTGCCATCCCGGGCGCGGCGCTGGTAGGACAGCACGGACTTTTCTGCATCGTTGCAGTCTATCCATGAGAAGCCATCATGCTGAAAATCCAGGTCGTGCAGTGCGGTCAGTTTGCGGTACAACCGGTTGAGGTCATGAGCCAGGTTCTGCATGCCGCGATGGTATTCCTGTCCGAGTTGCCACCATTCGAGTTCCCATTTGGATTGCCATTCTCGGCCCTGGGCGATCTCGTTGCCCATGAAGTTCAGTTTCTTGCCCGGACTGGTCATCTGGTAGGTCAGCAGCAGGCGCAGGTTGGCAAATTTCTGCCAGGCATCGCCGGGCATCTTGGACAACAGCGAACCTTTGCCGTGCACCACTTCATCATGCGAGAACGGCAGCACGAAGTTTTCGGTATAGGCGTAGAGCTGGCCAAAGGTAAGCTGGTTGTGGTGGTAGCGGCGGTGCACCGGATCATGCTGGAAATAGCTCAGCGTGTCGTTCATCCAGCCCATGTTCCACTTGATCGAGAAGCCCAGTCCGCCAAGGTAGACGGGCCGCGACACGCCGGGCCATGCGGTGGATTCTTCCGCCATGGTCAATGCGCCGGGGAATTCATCGTGCACCATGATGTTCATCTCGCGCAGGAAATCCACCGCTTCGAGATTCTCACGGCCGCCGTACTTGTTGGGTATCCATTCACCGGGATTGCGCGAGTAATCGAGATACAGCATCGAGGCGACCGCATCCACGCGCAGGCCGTCGAGGTGAAATTCTGACAGCCAGAAGTGCGCACTGGACATCAGGAAACTTTTCACCTCGTTGCGGCCGTAGTTGAAGATGTATGTGCCCCAATCCTGATGGAAGCCGAGGCGCGGGTCTTCGTGTTCGTATAAAGCGGTGCCATCGAATCGGGACAATGACCAGGTGTCCTGGGGGAAGTGTGCCGGCACCCAATCGAGGATCACACCGATGCCTGCCTGGTGGCAGGTGTCGATCAGCAAACGCAATTCGTCCGGGGAACCAAAGCGGCTGGTCGGCGCGAAATAGCCGGTGGCCTGATATCCCCAGGATTCATCCAGAGGGTGTTCGGAAACCGGCATGAGTTCGATGTGCGTATAGCCCATCCCTTTGACGTAAGGAACCAGGTCGGTGGCCAATTCGCTGTAGGTGTAGAAACGGCCATCGGGATGGCGCTTCCATGAGCCGGCATGCACCTCATAGATGTTGATCGCGCCGTGCAGCCAGTCCCATTCGCCGCGCTGCCGCATCCATTCGGCATCCTGCCAGCGGTGCTCATTGGCAGGCGATGCCAGCGCAGCCGTGCCCGGACGCAACTCATAACCCTGTGCATACGGATCGGTCTTGGACAGCAATGCACCGCTATCGCGGTTGCGGATTTCATAACGGTACAGCGCGTCTCGCCTGATCTCGGGAATGAACAATTCCCACACCCCGCTGGAACCATGCGAGCGCATCGGGTGCAAGCGGCCATCCCAATTGTTGAATTCGCCTATCACGCTGACACGCTCGGCGTTCGGCGCCCAAACGGCAAAGCGGATACCCTTGACGCCGCTGATCTCGAGGGCATGTGAACCGAGCATGCGATAACCCTGACGCAGCCTGCCTTCGCCGAACAGATACAGATCCTGTGGTGACAGGTGCGGGGGAAACTGGTACGGGTCGAAGATTTCGACGGTCACTTCTCCGTAATGCGCGCGCAGACGGTAAGGGCGCGCGGGCTCGTTTTTGCCCCGCCATTCAAACACGCCGGACGGGTGTATGCGTGTCATCTTTGCCGCAAGGCTGCCGTCCAGCAGCTCGATTTGCGATGCATCGGGTTCATACGCTCTGACGACCCATTCGGCCTCTTCGCGGTGCAGTCCCAGCAGTGCAAAAGGGTCGTAGAGACGGGTTTGCAGTAACGACTCCAGCATCTTTTCCAACTTGCGCACTCCATAGTTCTTGTCTAATGGGACGATTGTAAACGATAATGACATTACTACAGCAAGGTAATTAGTGGAGAGATAAAATGGCTGCCGAATTAAGTTACCTGCAAAAAAAATATCACGTTGCCGCTGATGACCCCGCGCCGCGTTTTGTCAGCCGGATCACCAAGAACACTTATGCGTTGGTGCTGGCCGGCGGGCGCGGCAGCCGCCTGCACCAGCTGACCGATTGGCGCGCCAAGCCTGCGGTTCCGTTTGGCGGCAAGTTTCGCATCATCGATTTTGTGCTGTCCAATTGCGTGAATTCCGGCATACGCCGTATCAGTGTCGCCACACAGTACAAATCCCATAGTCTGATACAGCATATCCAGCGCGGCTGGTCATTCCTGAACGGGCAATTCGGCGAGTTTGTCGACTTGCTGCCCGCGCAACAGCGCGTGGATGAAGTGCACTGGTATCAGGGTACTGCCGATGCCGTATACCAGAATCTTGATATCCTGCGCGAGTCCAATCCGGACTTCGTGCTGATTCTGGCGGGCGATCATGTTTACAAAATGGACTATGGAAAATTGCTCGCATTCCACGTTGAAAACAATGCCGACATGACGGTGGCTTGCCTGGAAGTGCCAGTTGCCGAGGCGGTTGCTTTTGGCGTGATGGGCGTGGATGAAAATTCGCGAGTCATCGAGTTTTCCGAAAAATCGGCCACCCCGGCTACCATCCCCGGCAAGCCCGGCAAGTCCCTGGCCAGCATGGGCATCTATGTGTTCAATACCAAATTCCTTTTCGAGCAGCTGATCCGCGATGCCGACAACAAGCACTCCAGCCACGATTTCGGCAAGGATCTGATCCCCCACATGGTGGCGAAATACCGTGTGTTCGCGCAGAATTTCGAGCAAAGCTGCGTAGGCATGGGAGAAGACAAGGTGCCGTATTGGCGCGATGTCGGAACGATCGACGCCTATTGGGAAGCCAACATGGAACTAACCAAGGTCATACCCGATCTGAACATGTACGATCAGGAATGGCCGATCTGGACGAACCAGGAACAATTGCCGCCGGCCAAGTTCGTATTCGACGATGATGATCGGCGCGGCATGGCCATCGACTCCCTGGTTTCCGGGGGGTGCATCATCAGCGGTTCTACAGTGCGCCGCTCGCTGCTGTTTTCCGATGTGCGCGTGAACAGTCATTGCACCATCGAGGACTCGGTATTGTTGCCCAACGTGGATGTGTGCCGCGATGTCATATTGAAGCGCGTCATCGTGGACAAGAGCTGCAAGATACCTGACGGTATGGTCGTCGGGGTCAATCCGGAGGAAGATCGCAAGCGCTTCCATGTTACTTCGAATGGCGTGACACTGATCACGCCGGATATGTTGGGTCAAAAAGTTCACAGTAGCCGTTAATCTAAATTTCCCGGCAGCGTTGCAGCCGGGTTTCTCACTATGAAAAAATCTGCCGACCTGGTTTTTCTCTGGCATATGCACCAGCCGGATTACCGCGATTATTCCAGCGGTGATTTTGTGTTGCCCTGGACTTATCTGCACGCGATCAAGGACTACACCGACATGGCGTATCACCTCGAGCGCCACCCCAAAGTGCGCGCAGTGGTGAATTTCGTGCCGATCCTGCTGGATCAGCTGGAAGACTACACGGACCAGTTTGCCACCGGGCGGTTGCGCGATCCATTGCTGCGCCTGCTGGCGCACGAAGATTTTTGCGATATTTCCCCGGAGCAGCGGAAATTGGCGCTGGATGCATGTTTTCGCAGCAATCACACCAAAATGATCTCGCCTTATCCGGCCTACAAGCGCTTATTGGAATTGTTCAACCGGTTGCAAACCGACGGAGAAATCGCGCTGTCCTATTTGTCCGGCCAGTATGTGGCCGACCTGCTGGTCTGGTACCACCTTGCCTGGTGCGGCGAAAGTATCCGGCGCGAACATGCGCTGGTGGCACGTTTGATGAGCAAGGCCGAAGGTTACAGCTATGAAGACCGGAAGCAATTGCTGGACCTCATCGGAGAGTTGATCGGCGGCATCATTCCGCGCTATCGCAAGCTGGCCGAATCAGGACAAATCGAATTATCCGCCACACCGCACTACCATCCGCTAGCACCCTTGCTGATCGATTTTGCCAGCGCCAAAGAGGCGATGCCGGCCGCCCCTTTGCCGGAATCCCCGCACTATCCCAAGGGGAGACAGCGCGTGACAGCGCACATAAATTTGGCCAAAAAAAGTCACCGCGAGCGTTTTGGCGCAGAACCGCAGGGGATGTGGCCGGCCGAAGGATCAATTTCAACCGAGACACTGCAAGTGTTTGCGGCAGAGAGCTGCCACTGGATTGCCAGCGGGGAGGGCGTGCTGGCCAACAGCTTGACTCGCGCAAAGCAAATCACACCGCAGCGAAATCAATATCTTTATCGACCCTACCGTCTGGAAAGCGGGGCGGATGGTTTGGCCTGTTTTTTCCGGGATGACCGCTTATCCGATTTGATCGGTTTCGAATATTCCCGCTGGCATGGCAAGGATGCTGCGCAGAATTTCATCGACCAGATCGAAGCGATTGCCGCGCAGGCGCCGCCGGGAGAAACACCCGTCGTCAGCGTTATTCTCGACGGTGAAAACGCCTGGGAATACTATCCCTATAACGGCTATTACTTTCTTGAGGAATTGTATGCAGCGCTTGAAGCACACCCTGACATTCACACCTATACTTACAGCGATTATCTGAAATCGAACGCGTCGCGCACAGATGGCGCGAAAATACACAACCTGCCGGGCATCGTTGCCGGCAGTTGGGTATATGGTGATTTCTCGACCTGGATAGGCTCCAAGGACAAGAATCGCGCATGGGACTTGCTGTGTGTGGCCAAGCAAAGTTTCGACATGGTCATGTCCAGTGGACGGCTCAGCCCGGCAGAGCAAGTGGCCGCCGAAAAGCAGCTTTTTTCCTGCGAAAGCTCCGACTGGTTCTGGTGGTTTGGCGATTATAATCCTTCCCACTCTGTCGCCAGCTTCGACCGGCTGTTCCGGCACAATCTGTCCGAGTTGTACCGTTTGCTGAAACTGCCGCCGCCGATGAACCTTTCCGAACCGGTCAGTCAGGGTGGCGGCCATCCGGAAGCAGGCGGAGCGATGAGGCGCGCTTCCGAATAACGTGTTCGCCATAATTCAAATATTCACCAGCCAAACGGGCTTATGCTATTAAACGACCGCGCCAGCGGCATCTTGCTGCATCCCACTTCTCTTCCGGGACCGCTCGGTGCAGGCGATTTTGGCCCGGATGCATACAAGTTCATTGACTGGCTGATAAGTGCCGGACAGGCTTATTGGCAGACTTTGCCGCTTGGAGGCATAGGTCCGGGAAATTCGCCATATATGAGCAATTCGGCCTTCGCCGGCAATATCCTGCTTATTGATCTTGCAGAACTGGCGGAGCAGGGCTGGTTGGAAGAAGAAGACCTGAAGCCCCACCCCGGATTCCGCGCTGACCGGATAGATTTCGAACTGCTGAATCCCTTTCGCATGGCCAGACTGCGCCGCGCAGCTCATGCATTCTTTATCAGTCCTGATAAACGCAGCCGCACGGATTATCTCGAGTTTTGTGATTCGGAAAGGGATTGGCTCGACGACTATGCATTGTTCATGACGCTCAATGCCAGTCAAAAAGGCCTGTCGTGGAATCTTTGGCCCACTGAGCTTGCAAAAAGAAATCATCAAGCGCTAAGCCGGCTGACGGAAAGCAGCTCTGAAGAAATCGGCTTCTGGAAATTCTGCCAATGGTGTTTTGCGCGCCAATGGTCAAAATTGAAGCAATATGCCAATGAACGGGGCGTTCGTATTATCGGCGATGTACCGATCTTTGTTGCCTATCAGAGCGCCGACGTATGGGCACACCAGGAACTGTTCGAACTTGACGGGAATGGCGACCCGACCGTCGTCGCGGGAGTCCCGCCTGATTATTTCAGCAAGACCGGACAATTATGGGGTAATCCCTTGTACAGGTGGGATACCCACGAAAAGACCGGTTTTGCCTGGTGGATAGCGCGCTTGCGGCATGCACTAAAGCTCTACGACCTGGTGCGTATCGATCATTTCCGCGGTTTTGCCAGTTACTGGGAAATTCCCGCCGGTGAATCCACCGCGATGAATGGAAAGTGGGTGCCAGGGCCAGGAGCAAAGTTGTTCCAGGCGTTTAAGGATGCGCTGGGGGAGTTACCCATCATTGCCGAAGACCTGGGCGTAATCACTCCAGACGTCGTTGAACTGCGCGAACAATTCAATCTGCCGGGGATGCGCATCCTGCAATTCGCTTTCGGCGAGGATGATAGCCACTATTTTTTGCCGCATCACTATGTGCCTAACTCGGTAGCCTACACGGGTACACATGACAACGATACGAGCATCGGATGGTGGAACACGGCAACTCCCAAGGAAAAGGAATTTGCCCAGAGGTACCTTGATTCAAACGGCCATCAGATCCAATGGGACATGATCAGGGCGATTTCCGGTTCAGAGGCCAACACCGTGATCATTCCGATGCAGGACGTGCTTGGCCTTGCCGGCGATGACCGCATGAATTATCCCGGACAACATGGTGACAACTGGGAGTGGCGCTTTTCGTGGGATCAGGTACTTCAGGAATATACCGAAACCCTGGTAGATATCACGATGAAGTGCCAACGCAAGCTGCCGGCTCAATCCTTGCCCAAGGCATAGTTAAAGTACTTTCTTAACTGCAGATTCCCGTCATTTATAAAGCCCATATTCCCTTACTAACAAAGGAGTATGGGAAAGTGCTTAAGTGCTATCTTTATTTGACATAATATACATTATGCGTATTTTAATGGAATAAAGGAATAGAAGGCTGGTTGTTAGAACTCATATTTTGAAACTCCTCTATTAGATCGGAAGGTTCAAACGATGACGTAGTGGAATGCGTGGAATCACGAGCGGAAGTCCAAACTTTCTGCGATTTTACCGGTTGGAACCCAATCTGGAGGATTTAATGTCCATGCTGCCGTGATTTTGGCATGTCGAAAGAGTTCAACATTCAACTCAACTGTAGTCACGCCGCATTCATTCAAGACTACCAGTATCTTAAGACAGGCAAAAATTCCTTTCGCGGCAGTCGCGTGGTCGACGGTCTCAGCAGCGTGGGCGATGCGATTTCGGGTACCATTCAACCACTCAAGTGCCTTTCCTGACCCGGACCAAAGGGCTTCTATATCATGGCCAAATGCAAGCTTAAGTATAGGCCCAAGATAGAGCTTGAGGCGATTCTCCTTTATCCCACGAAGTAACTCATTTCTCTCACTTTGCAATGCCAAACCTTTGGACTCCAGAAGTTCATGCAGAGTCTGCTGAACAAAGTCATCTAGAATGGAAAAAGCAACAATAAACGCTTCAGAATAAAATCCATGCTCAAGTAGTTCATAGCATCGAATGTAACGTCTAGCCAAAGGAAACGTTTTCGTCCCGATGTGCGGCTCAGCAAGGTTAGTTGTGCCATGTGGATCGAAGGTAGTTGAAACACCCATCCACGCATTGTTTCCCTCATAATTCTTCAGTCCGACATTCAAGTCGCCGCCCGATGTGACTCCATCAATAGAAGTGAAGTACAGAAGCGTATCGCCTATTCCAACAGTTCTAAGACCGCGACCATCTAAGTGACCAACCCTTACGAGCTTAAACGCCAACAATAATTCGGAAATGACGCCTAACACTTCATAGATAGGCAAATGACGCTCGAAGGAACTGCTCCGGATCTGATTGACGGTTGAACCATCACGATCTTCCCATGAAACAACAAACATCGTGCTGAGGCTCTTCGGAAGCTCAAGCTTCAAAATGTCCAAATTGATTACAGCAGGATAGGAAACCTGTATGCGCCTGTCTCGTACATGGTATTCACCCGGCTTAATCGGAGCTCGAATGCCGACGCAAACAGTGTAAGCAATGGTAGTCACTTGCGAATCGACCTCAATTCTGACGGCTGGACCATGATGCACAACTTGTTGATGAAATGTAGGCTATCCAATTTATCTACAACTTACAAGGCTAATAATACTAATATGGACAGAACCAAAATCAGCTTTGTAAAGAGAAGTAAATCCTCTGATCGGTGACTTACTGAGATTTCAAAGCAGGCCAATAGAGCCCATCAGGTAAAATGAAACCGCAAAAATTTTGTAAGTATCGGCAGAACTCCCTACACTTTTGAAGGGCAAGCCGCCCTACTCCAAGTTGCTTTCCTAGAGAGTGTCACGACCCTGCTCATAGGATTCGTATTGGGGCAGGTCCCCGCATATCTCTTCCCAATCGGCCTTCGATGTTGCGAATATATGTGCGACGGGCCGCTCCTTGATCGACGATTCGATTGTGCCCAAGCGCACGCGGACCTGTCCCGGCTTTGATGCTGACTTGCTCATGATCGGTGAGCCGCAGGTCTTGCAGAAGTATTTTGTTTGTCCGGGTGTGGGTTCATATCCGGTGAGTTCATCCTGACCGGAAAGTATCCTGAAGTCGGCGGCCATTACGACGCCGTTGTTTGTGGCGAACGCACTCCCTTGGGCCATTGCGGCATTTGGAGCAATGGCAGTACACGATGTTGTGAATCGGGCCATGGATTTCGAACCGGATGTTTCCACAAAGACAGCCGCCTATGTACAAGTCGCTCCTCTTGATGGGCACTCCAATATATGAACCAAGGCACCCTGCTTGATCGATTTGTTATGCAGGAAGCTGCTCGTGCCTTGCCTCCTCCCACGCATGGATCGCATGCTTGCGGGTTTCACCCCAGTGATACCCGCCAAGTCTACCGTTTTTCTGGATGACGCGGTGGCACGGGATCAGGAATGCGATCGGGTTCGCGCCGACCGCTAGGCCCACTGCCCTGGCAGAGCCCGGGTGGCCGATCGCAGTCGCCACCTGGGAATAGCTTGCCACGGCACCAGGCGGGATCTGCAGCAATGCCTTCCATACATTGATTTGAAAGTTCGTTCCGGTGACATGCAAGGACAGCGGGCGATCCGGATTTTCCTTGCCGTCGAACATCGCAGCAACAATCGCGCGCGTTCGTTGACGATCTTCACGCAACACTGCTTCTGGCCACTTCCCGGACAGATCGGCAAGATGTTTCCCGGTTTCAGCATCATCCAGGAATGCAAGGTTGCAAACGCCCTTGGCGGTAGTGGCTATGAATGCCTTTCCAAATGGGGTGTCATCCACCGCATACGATATCGTCAAGCCGGCTCCCCTCATCTTGTATTCACCGGGCGTCACCCCTTCCAGTTGCACGAAGTGGTCATACAGGCGCGAACCGCTGCTCAATCCGATCGAATCGGAAACCTCCAGGAGCGGTTTTGCTTCGCCCAGCAACTGCTTGGCTCTTTCCAGCGTCAGCACTTGCAGGAACCTCTTTGGAGTCACCCCGGCCCAACGGCAGAATAGCCGTTGAAAATGGAATGGGCTCATGTGCAGGTGAGCCGCGATATCGTTCAGGGTCGGCTGGCTGCTTACGTGAGAGGTGATGTAAGAGATTGCCTGGGCGATTCGGTCATAGTCGGACATATCGAATTCTCATGTACACCCGAGGCACGATGCTGTTATCCATAATCTGCTCCGCAGGAATTTTCAGGTACGGACAAATTATGAATTCATTAACGACCGGATGCGACCCGAATCTTGCTATGGGGGACTTAATCAGAGGTTTCCTAGTATAAAATCCGCAATGAATACTTGGTTGGCCGGACTGCACTATAGGCCCGAGTATCGCTGCACAATCCTTTGACAGCCCCATCACCCTGCTATAGAGTTTGCGTCCTATGTTTCAAAGGGGTAGCGAGATAACACATGACTGTTCTAGTCCAACCAGCCGGTTCACTCAAACAAGCAAGCTAAATGCAGAAAACCATTCTGTTTCTATCAGGATTGTTGGCGATAATTGCTATTATTCCGGCAGCGTCCGCGGTACCCTCGTTTTCGCGGCAAGCCAGCATGTCATGCAAGGCTTGCCACTCGCAACATGCACCCATTCTGAACGGGTTCGGCCAGGCATTTAAGGCCAGCGGTTACCCTATAATGGGCACACAAGCCAAGGTGGAAGGTGAAGGCCTGTCCATACCTGTCACCCTGAACGCTTCGATGATGTTGAAGGGAAGATACCAAAAGTCCAATGGTGCGGGTACAGATGCCGTTTCCGGCGACACGACCAACAGCGGACAATGGCAAATCCCCGAGGAATTCAACCTGTTCTTCGGCGGCCGGATCGCAGAAACCATAGGCTTCTACTTTGAGGGACATGTTCATACTCCACAATTGCTTGCAGCCTTCAAATTGCCCGCCGCAGTGTACATCGCCGATGCCAAGTTTGCAGTGATCCCCTTCATGACCGATGAACAGGGTGCAAGTTATGGCTATGAGCAATCCAGCACCGGCGCTGTGCGTAATGTACGCTGGGCAGAGCACCGCAGGGAAATTTCCGCCCAGCAATACATAGGTACAGATACACCCGCCACCGGCGTGTCGATCGTGGCGCAGAACGATACCGGCTATATCAATCTCAGCCGCTGGGCACCGGCCTTTATGGCAAAAGAAGGGGCAGCCCAGACACTGAGCTCAAGCTACCTTCGAATTGCCGCCACCCCTACCCTGAGCAATATCAGTGGCGATTGGACATTCAACATCGGCGCTCAAATCTGGCGCGGCAACAACTATGCCTATGATTCGCTGACACCGGCGACAATTGGATTGGTGCCGGTCGATACGCGGGCCACCGCGCTGGACTTCCAGGCATACGGCCAAGTCAGAGGCAAGGAACTGGGTGTGTATGCCACTTGGGCCAAATCCCCTGCCGGTACCGCCGCCCACCCGAACATACTCAACGCGGCAAGACCGGGCTTTTCCTCTGACGCACCGCCCGAGCCTACACGGTACCGCCTCAATGAGCGTAAAGCCTGGACCATAGGGGCCGAGTACAGTGTGATACCGAACACCCTGCATATCGGTGCTGCATACCGCAGCGCCAATACCGGTGGCGGAACAGGCACTGCCGCTATAGTGGGAGACAATCCCAGCGATAATGCGGTCACGCTGACCGCCGTGTATAACATGGCCCAGAACATCCAATTTCACCTGGATCACAGTTTCTACAGCGGCAGTTTGTACAACACCCCGCAGCCCATGGGCAATCAGTTGACCTCTTTCTTGCTGGAAGCTTCATGGTGAGCTGCAGAACACGGACGATCCGATGTAAATGAAAAGAGGGGAGACCAAGGTCTCCCCTCTTTTTGTGCCGTTTCCGGGCAAAGTGCTATGTGAAGAACTGGTCGCCGGAACCGTCGTGTATATTGGGGTGACTGATGGGGCTCGAACCCACGACAACCGGAATCACAATCCAAATCCAAATCCAAATCCAAATCCAAATCACACCCCTTTACCCCTGCTTACTATTGGAGAATCGGACTATGCCAAGACTGTTTATTTGTTAGCTGGCTTTTTAGGCGCGACTGCCTTTGCAGCACTAATAGGATTTATTTTTGCTGCATCAACAGTAGCCGTCCCTTGTTTATTAGAATTAATAATACCAATTCGCCTAATTCCAAACATGGCACCGGGAAGAGCGGATGATGGGTCGGGGCCTATACCACCGACGCCTATCTGAAATTCAAAAGATAAATCATATAGCCCCTCATGCAACCCAAGGTGTTTTACAAGCATTTCAGTAATTTCTCGAAGTTCAAAGTTAGCTACAGACTCTCGATCTTTAGTATCAGTGACAGGTTCTTGCATGTTTACCTCCTATTGAGGTGTTTGCCAGTTGAACAACGGGGTTTGAAGCAGAGCCAGTAGAAAAAACAGTACTTCCGTAAACTTCACCATGAATACTTGCGGGTGAAAGAATCCCCATCATCTCGCCCACTCCAAAGTAGAAATTCTTTGTCTCAACATGGTTGACATCAACCCGCATATTTACGTAAGTGTCCAGTGCGCGCACTACTACATCATTAAGCGAGATATTATCTGCCAACGCTCTCAACGTAGCAGCTTTGTGCAATGCTACCGGTATGCGAACATTGAATTGTCCCTTTAAAGGTTTTTGTGGTTCTCGATTAAGAGTTGTACAAGTTTCAATATAATCATCGACAGCTGCTTCAAATTCTTTTTGTAAATCTGAAGGCGATGCCGCTTCGTAAGTCACCAAATCATCGATGAACAGAATCTTTCCACGGCAAACACATCGTGCCATGTCCAATTCGGCCGTACCTTCATAATCCTTATATTTTAGAATTTCCACCTTATCCTCTATTAGCTAATAAATTTGTGATTTTTTAAGTGCTCTACAACATCCTTAATACATCCTTTGTCCACATCTGGTGTAGGGTGCGGTTCATGACAAATTATCAGATCATCTTTAGCTTTGTGATAGAACTTCCTGCGTGAGCCGTCTCCTTTCAGTAAGATATAGCCCAAATGCTTTAATACACCCGTAAGTTCATCCCATTTAATATTGGCAGGTGTCGGTGTCGCACACAGTCTTACAAGGTTTTTTTCATGTTTTGACATGTAAATTTCCGACCCTTTTGAAATTGTAACTGAAAAACGGTTACAAATTGCAAGTGTTTTTGACTTCCATCAGTGACTTCTCTTACAGAAAGCGAGGGTTTATAAGCTGGCCAAGGGCTGGCAATTCATTCATGCCACCGCTTACTATATGCTTACTTTTAGACTTGTGTTTATTGCGGTATACGCTAACTAATTGAATTTTGGGGTGACTGATGGGGCTCGAACCCACGACAACCGGAATCACAATCCGGGACTCTACCAACTGAGCTACAGCCACCATTGAAACGTGAAATGCTTGCCGGACGAACACCTGTTGTCCGGGACCCGGCAGACACTGGCGTGCCCGACAGGAATCGAACCTGCAACCCCCAGCTTAGAAGGCTGGTGCTCTATCCGGTTGAGCTACGGGCACAATCCTTTAGTTCGACTATATCAAATGCCGTAAATACCCGGCAAAACCTGGTCGGGGTGGAGAGATTCGAACTCCCGACATCCTGCTCCCAAAGCAGGCGCGCTACCAGGCTACGCTACACCCCGAAGGCTGCGCATTATACAGGCGCAGCTTTGAAAATCAATTTAGTTTAGATGTTTTTTTAGCTTGGGTGAGGCCAGCATCAGGTAATAGCCCATCGACCACAAGGTCAGCAGCGCCGCTAGATCCAGCAGCCACGATCCGATCAACTGAATATTGATGCCCAGCAAGCGCTCGTGATAAAGCAGCATGATGATTGCGATCATCTGGAAAGTGGTTTTGACTTTTCCCAGCATCGACACTGCGACACTCTTGCTTTCGCCGAGTTGAGCCATCCACTCGCGCAGCGCGGAAATGGTGATCTCGCGTCCGATGATGATGAAGGCGATGATTGCATCGGCGCGCCCCAGCCTGACCAGCACGATCAACGCCGCGGCCACCATCAGCTTGTCGGCCACCGGGTCGAGAAACGCGCCGAATGCGGAATACTGGTCAAGCTTGCGCGCCAGGTAACCATCCAGCCAATCGGTGAT
The DNA here is from genome assembly GCA_049320585.1 of Pseudomonadota bacterium. Taxonomy (GTDB): domain Bacteria; phylum Pseudomonadota; class Gammaproteobacteria; order Burkholderiales; family Gallionellaceae; genus Gallionella. The sequence continues at coordinate 34,999 of JBMOQB010000030.1, forward strand.
CGATGCAAGCAGGAACACCGCAGCGGCGCACAGATTCTTCAGATACGGACTGAGCGTGTGATCGGACAGATAGAATACCGAGACGAATACCGGAATCAGCAGGATTCTTAGCCAGGTGATCAGATTGGGGATGTTAAGAGGCATGATGGGCCCGATCAAAACGTCCGTTAGTGTAGCTGCTGGTAAATCGCTTCGGCAACCAAATCTTGATAATTTCTTAATGGAGTTGCCGGTAAATCGCTTCAGCAAGCGATTTGCTGATCCCGTCGACCTGGCACAACTGTTCCACACTTGCCTGTGCCACTTCCCGCAGCCCGCCGAAATGGGTCAGCAGGCTGCGCCTGCGCTTGTCGCCTACCCCGCTGATCTCCTCCAGGCTCGAAGCGGTGCGCGCTTTACCGCGCTTGGCACGATGTCCGGTGATGGCGAAACGATGCGCCTCATCGCGGATCTGCTGGATCAGATGCAGCGCAGGGTCGTCGCTGCGCAGTTGTTTTGAAGTGCCATCCGGGAAGATCAACTGCTCCAAACCGGCCTTGCGCGCTTCGCCCTTGGCTACTCCCACCAACGCCAAGTCATTCAAGCCCAGTTCCTGCATGACCTCCATCGCGATATGCAACTGTCCCAGACCGCCGTCGATCAGGATCAGGTCGGGCCGCGCGGCCTCCTGTTTTGGTCCGTCCTCGGCAAGCTTCTGATAGCGGCGCGTCAATGCCTGGCGCATCGCCGCGTAATCGTCGCCGGGAGTGATGCCGGTGATATTGTAGCGGCGGTATTGGCTGTTGCGCATGTCCATGTTTTCGTACACCACGCAGGAAGCCTGGGTCGCCTCGCCCATGGTATGGCTGATGTCGAAACACTCGATGCGCTGCAGATCCGGCATATCCAGGAAATCGCGCAGCTTGTCCAGGCGCAGCTTCTGCCCGCCCTGCTGCATCGCCCGCTGCTGCAATGCCAGCAATGCGTTGCGCTGCGCCATTTCCAGCCACTGCTTGCGCTCCCCGCTTGCGGCTGTACTGATCTTCACCACATGACCGGCCTGTTCGCCGAGCAATTGCGCCAGTGTTTCGTCATCACACTCGGCATCCAGCACCAGCAACGGCGGCACGCTGCGGTTCAGATAATGTTGCGCAATGAAAGCCTGCACGATCTCGTTAGCCGACAAGCCTTCGGCATGTTCCGGAAAAAAACTCTTGTCGCCCAGATGGCGGCCTCCGCGCACCATCGCGAGATTCACGCAGACCAGCCCATCCTGCGGGTGCCCGGCCAAAAGTTTCCCGGACTGCGCCAGCGCGATGATGTCGGCATCGGTTGTTTTTCCGGTGGACTCGACGAACTGCTTTTGCTGCACGGTGTGCAAGGCGCGCAACTGGTCGCGCAACGCGGCGGCCTGCTCGTAGTGGAGCCCATCCGCCGCTTTTTCCATCGCCGCACGCAGCGTCTGCTCGACTTCCTGGTGCCGTCCCTGCAGCAGCAGCACTGCATTGCGTATGTCGGCCTGGTAATCCTCGCTAGTAATCAGTTTGACGCATGGTGCGGTGCAGCGATGGATCTGGTGCAGCAGGCACGGCCGGGTGCGATTGTTGAACACGCTGTCTTCGCAGGTGCGGATGCGGAAGATCTTCTGCAGCAGCTGCATGCTTTCTTTCGCGGCATAGGCATTCGGGTACGGGCCGAAGTATTGGTGCTGGCGATTGGGCGTGCCGCGAAAGTATGTCAGGCGCGGGAACTGATGCCCGGTCAGAACGATATACGGGTATGACTTATCATCACGAAACAATATGTTATAGCGTGGTCTTAATGATTTTATTAAGTTGTTTTCAAGCAGCAAAGCCTCGGCTTCCGAGCGTGTGACTGTGGTCTCGATGCGCGTGATATGCGACACCATCAGCCGGATGCGCGGCGAAACATTGGTCTTCTGGAAATAGGATGCGACGCGTTTCTTGAGTTGATTGGCCTTGCCGACATACAGCACCTCGCCCTTGCCATCGAGAAAGCGATACACGCCCGGCAACAGCGGCAGGCTGGCCAGTATAGTTTGAGGGTCAAACTTGTCAGTGTTCGACATGGCTCGCAATCCCGGCGATGACCGCTTCGAACATCACTGAGGTCAAGCGTCTGGTCTGGGTGTTGTAGCGGCTGCAATGATAGCTGTCGAACAGCGTCAGACCGCCCGGCAGCGCATGCCGTGCGCCATGTCCAAAGGGAAATTCGCTCTTGCGCTGCTGCAGCGCCATCAGTACCGACTGATGGGCGATCGTCCCGAGCGCCAACACTGCTGCGCCTTGGGGCAGCAGCGCCAATTCTTCGGCGACATAACCATTACAGGTGCGTATTTCGCTCGGCTCCGGCTTGTTCTGCGGCGGCAGGCAGCGCACTGCATTGGTGATGCGGCAGTTTTTCAGATGCAGCACAGGATTGGCATCACCCTCCCCGTTCAAGGGATCGGCGCTGCTGGCGAAGCCGTATTTGTGCAGTGAGCCGTACAACAGGTTGCCCGCAAAATCTCCGGTAAAAGGCCGGCCGGTACGGTTCGCGCCATGCATGCCCGGAGCCAGCCCGACGATCAAAAGCCGGCTGCCCGTAGCGCCGAACGAACTCACCGGCAAAGCGTGGTAGCCGGGGTGTTCAATACGCACCTGATCAAGAAAGCCAGCCAAGCGCGAACAACGGCGGCAGTCCTGGTTAAATGTAAGCATGGTTGATTGTTTCACGCAGATGCATTTTCTTCAAACTCCAATGTAAACCCGCTCTCCTTGCTTTTCCCCAGCACGCTCACCAGGTACGGCATCACCTCCTGGAGCACGCCGTGCAACAACCATGGCGGGTTAAGGATGAACATGCCGCTGCCGTGCATGCCGAAACCTTCTTCGCTTTGGGCTTGCACAGTGAGCGCGACGTTGAGCCAGCTTTTCGCCGGCAGTTGCTTGAGCTGCCCGGGCAATTGCCTGGCCTCGGCCCGCTGCAGCAGTGGATACCACACCGCATAGATTCCGGTGGCAAAGCGTTTCAGCCCCTCGCGCAACGCCGACACCACGTGCCGATATTCCTGCTTGTCTTCATAAGGCGGATCGATCAACACCAGTGCGCGGCGCGGCGGCGGGGGCAACAAGGCTTTCAACGCACCTAAGCCATCGGCTGCCTGTATCAGCACCTGTGCGCCATGGCTGGCAAAGGTCTGTTGCAGGATCTCGCTGTCGGTTGGATGCAACTCGAACAGCCGCATCCTGTCCTGCTCGCGGATTATATTCATCGCGACCAATGGCGAACCGGGATATTTCTTCAATGGCCCGTCCTGATTGATGCGCTTCACCAGTGCCACATACTCCGCCAGCGGAGCGGGCAGATCATCGCGCTCCCACAATCGCGAAATACCGCTTTCATATTCCGCGTTCTGGGTGGCGTAACCGCTATCGAGGGAATAACATCCGGCACCGGCATGAGTGTCGATGTACCAGAACGGCTTGTCCTTCTGCGCCAGATAGCGCAGCAACTGCACCTCGATGAAGTGCTTCAGCACGTCGGCATGGCTGCCGGCATGAAAGGCGTGGCGGTAACTCAGCATGGTTGCAATTGTCGAAGAACAAACAGGACGCGATTGTGCCACGCCGCACGAGGCACAACAAAATAGTTGTTGTTTGATTATTTTCCTGCCATTGCTGGCACAATAAAGTTCCGGTTAAGGGCTTGGTGCAGCAGTCCGGGAATCACACCTTTCAGCTATGGAAATATACGCGCAAATATTTGGTCATGATGCATTGTGGTTAAGCAACTATCTGTTTGCGTTTATCCTGCTGCGCGCAGTGTGGACTGCCCCGTGGCGCAGTTTCTGGGGAAACAATCAGCAGTTCAATGCATTTATCGGTCTGGCATTATGGCTGACGGTGTTGTGGCTGTTCCCGGTGGGCGTGCGCGAAGGATTGAAGCTGCATCCAATCGGCGCGACGTTATGCTTCCTGATTTTTGACTGGCAAATCGCCGCGCTGATGCTGAGCATGATTCTGCTGGTTTCGCTGCTGCATAACGGCACCAGCCTGCTGGCATTGGGCTATATCGGCTTGGTGATGATCATCCTGCCGATCGCGTTCAGCAGATTTTTCCTGAAACTGTTTTACCGCTACGGCAAAACCAATTATTTCAGTTATGTGCTGTGGAATGGTTATTCTTGCGGTGCGCTGTCCATGCTGCTGGCCTCGATCGTGAACGGCTGGCTGATAATGGCATCGGGAAAATATAGCGGGTTTACCATGGACAATGTCTATTGGGCATATTTGCCCGTCATCATTTCGATCGAATCTGTTTTAACCGGCGCATTTATTTCCGGGTTTACGGTGGCACTGCCCAAGGCCGTGGCGCATTTCAACCAGGACATTTATTTCGCTAAAAAGCCGCCGGATTAAACGCACCATTTGTCCGATTCTGCCCCTGAATATACGTCCCGGCTACGGCGCCAACCCGGCCAGCTCTTTCTCGCTGAATCCTGCTGCGCGCCGCGCTTCCAGATTGAACGGGCCGCGCAGCACCGGCGCGGCATATTCCACGGCAAGTTGCGCATGGGTGGCGGCCGGTTCCAGCCCGCGTTGCTCGCAAAGAAAGGCATACCAGCGATTACCGATCGCGACATGGCCGATCTCGTCGCGCAGGATGATGTCGAGAATGGCCGCGGCTTTCATGTCGCCCGCCTGTGCCAGTTTGGCGCGCACCGGCGGAGTGGCATCCAGCCCGCGCGCTTCCATCGTCCGCGGCACCAACGCAATGCGGGCGAGGATGTCGTGCTGCGTCTTCGCGGCCATTTCCCACAGGCTGTTATGCGCGGGGAAATCGCCATAGGCGTAACCCAGTGTTTGCAGGTGCTCCGCCAGCAACGTGAAATGCAGCGCTTCTTCCGTTGCGACCTTCAGCCAATCCGGGTAATACGCTGCCGGCATATCCGGGAACCGCCAGATTGCATCCAGCGCCAGGTTGATCGCATTGAATTCGATATGTGCCAGCGCATGGATCAGGATTGCGCGTCCTTCCGGCGTGTTCATCGAGCGGCGCTTGACCGAAAGCGGCGACACCAGTTCCGGCTTTTTCGGCCGGCCCGGGATGGCCCGGGTTGCTTCGAGGCCGGCATGCACGTCCAGCCAGATTTGCCCTGAAGACCATGAATGCGCCAAACCGCGCACCCCTGCCGCTTTGCGCGCTGCATCGGACTCAGCCAGCCAGAACAACGCGGCCAGTCTCAATTCTGAAGGTTGCGCAGAGATGTGCATGGACGGCTATTCCACGGCGGTTTTATTGAGCATGGCTTTCAATCTTGCCAGCTTGTCCATGCCCTCGTCTTTCGTAACGGTGGGCACGGCATCTGCGTGTCCGCCGGCATAGGTCAATTCATCTTCCGGCATCTCTTCCAGAAAGCGGCTCGGCTCGCAGGCCAGCCAGTCCTTGCCGCGTTTGCGGCGGTTGCAGTAGCTGATCTGCAGGCTGCGCTCGGCGCGGGTGATGCCGACATACATCAGGCGGCGCTCTTCCTCGATCTGTTTTTCGTCGCTGTCGCGGAACGGCAGAATCTCTTCTTCCGCGCCGATGATGAACACGTGCGGAAACTCCAGTCCCTTCGCGGCGTGCAGGGTCGATAGCGAGACGGCATCCGGTTCCTGGTCCTTGCCTTCCAGCATGTTGATCAGCGCGACGGTCTGCACCATCTCGATCAGCGACTTTTCATCCGCCTCCGCCTTGCGCTTGAGCCACGCGATGAATTCCTGCACGTTCTCCCATTTGCTGTCGGCCATGCGCGGATCGTGCGAGTCATACAGCCAGGTCTCGTAATTGATCGCGCGCAGCAATTCGTCCAGCAACTCTGCGCACGGATCCTTGTCGGCTCGATCCTGAATGCGGTTGATGAAGTTGCAAAACAGCATCAGCTCTTCATGCTGACGCGGTTGCAGCTCATGCTGGACTGCCGGCTCGAACGCCGCTTCGAACAGGCTGATGTGGCGCGATCCGGCATGGCTGCCGAGCTTCTCCAGCGTGGTGTTGCCGATGCCGCGCTTCGGCGTGGTGATCGCGCGGATGAAGGCCGGATCATCGTCCGGGTTGGCAATCAGTCGCAAATAAGCGGTGATGTCCTTGATTTCGGCGTGCTCGAAGAAAGACGTGCCGCCGCTGACGGTATAGGGCACGCGCTGGCTGCGAAGTTGTTCCTCAAAGGCGCGCGACAGGTGATTGCTGCGATACAGGATCGCATAGTCGGCAAAGCGGGTGCGATGCTCGAACTTGTGGGACATCAGTTTCATCACCACGCTCTCGGCCTCGTGCTCTTCGTCCCGTGCCGCATAGATACGGATCGGATCGCCGATGCCGTGGTCGCTCCACAGATTCTTCTCGAACACTTTGGTGTTGTGGTTGATCAGGTGATTGGCCACCTTGAGGATGCGCTGCGAGGAACGGTAGTTCTGCTCCAGCTTGATGACGCGCAGCTTGGGATAGTCGTCGCGTAGCTTGTGCAGATTCTCGATGCTGGCACCGCGCCAGGCGTAAATGGCCTGGTCGTCGTCCCCCACCACGGTGAACGCGGCGCGCAGGCCGGCCAGCAACTTGACCAACTGGTACTGGCAATCGTTGGTATCCTGGTATTCGTCCACCAGCAGGTAGCGTAGACGCAGTTGCCAGCGCAGCAACACTTCCGGGTGCTGCTTGAACAGCACTACCGGCAGATGGATCAGGTCGTCAAAGTCCACCGCCTGGTAGGCGCGCAAGGTTTCCTGATAGCGCGAGTAGATACGCGCATGGACTTTGGCTACATCGTTGTCGGCAACAAGGGCGGCTTGCTCCGGCGAGACAAAGGCCGATTTCCAGTTCGATATCTGCGTCTGCAGGTCGCGGATCTCCTGTTTGTCGCCGGAATTGGTCAGTTCGCCGAATATCTTCCACGTGTCGCTGCTGTCGAAGATCGAGAACTGCGGCTTGTAGCCCAGCAGTTTGGCTTCGGCACGCAGGATATTCATGCCCAGCGAATGGAATGTGCTGACCACCAGACCCTTGGTGTTGGTGTTCTTCAGCAAATCACCGACGCGCTCGCGCATCTCGCTGGCGGCCTTGTTGGTGAACGTGATCGCGGCGATGTTGCGCGGCTCGTAGCCGCACTGCTCGATCAGATGGGCGATCTTGTGGGTGATCACGCGCGTCTTGCCGCTGCCCGCGCCGGCCAGTACCAGTAAAGGTCCGTCGAGGTGGGTCACTGCTTGGCGTTGAACCGGGTTGAGCTTGCTTAACATTCAGAAAAACTTAACATTCGGAGATACTGAGGAAGAAGTATTGCTCAAGGCCGCTATGATACCAAAGCTGACCGCTATTTATTTCGGATAGTTCAAGTGGCACTAAGGCCTGGTACTTGAAAACAATATATGCTCTTCAACGAATAAATCAATGAAGTAAATTACGCATATATTATTGGTGAGTATTGCAGGAGACGCAGTTTCGCAAGCCGCATTCCTATGCCGCTTTGAATGGCCGCTTGTGGCACTCTGCCACATACCAACCGGGCTGACTTCTTGTTGGCAGTCGTTGGTTCCCCTTGTTCCCGACACAAACCGGAAGTTCACACTACCTTCAAGAAAGTAAAACGGGAGCCGTAGCTCCCGTTCCGGATTGAATATGAACCCCCAGGCTAGAAGTCGAGGTTTTTTCTGCGCCGCGCCATAAAACCAATCAAGCCTAAACCAGCCAACAGCATGGCGTATGTTTGTGGTTCTGGAATTGGTGACACGCTGCTTTGGGCATCATGGGAAAATGGGGCGAACTGGGTAATGTCGGTATCGGTGCTGCTTGCGCATTGACCTTTGCTTTTCAGGCATAGCTTGGTGTTGTACAGATCGAAGTGGATTGCGTAGCCGTCCGCGAGATTCGACGTGTCAATGCTGAAGAGGTTGTAGTACATCCCTGATCCCGTTTGCGGCCCCCAAGTCGGGTTGTCCTGCGTATTGAAAGCGCCGGACTGGTTGGTGCTGGAAAAGGAGAATGCAACTTCTTTAAAATAAGTTGGGAACATGCCATGCTTCGCGAGATCGCCCGGATCATAGCTGGAGGAAAAAGCATCTATAGGCGGTGTGCCGTAGGTCATGTCGGAGGTCACGTTTACGGTATTGCCGTTGTAGGTGAACGACCCCAGACTTGCTGGTGTGGAGACTTGCGGCGTTACGGCCATGGACAAGTAATACGTATCGGTGAGCAGATTGCCGGAATTGGGCAGCAGGTATGCGTATAGCGAGAAACTTGGGCCGGTTGAAACTACGGTTTGCGTCGACCAATCGTAAGTTCCACCGGCAATACCAAGCTGCAATGTAGGGATGGCATTTGCCGTCCCGGCAAAAAGGCCGAGCCACACGGTCAAAGCAACGGCGCCCATGCGCAAAGAAGAAAACGTGTGTTTCATGATTATCCTCCCTATTCAATCAATTAATAACAGACAAAAAGGCCCATTACTCCTCTTTTAAAATACTACCTATCCCAATAATAAATACTATTGTACTGAAGTACAGGTACGGCTTTTTTCTGCAAGTTAGGAGCGCTAGACCTATTCAAACCAATCCATATCCATCTTGGCGGCTAGTGGCACGGTCCTGCCCATCAGTCATAATGTATGACTTCCTGCAAACGGTCGTTGGAACGTTATTCGTACGCAAATTTACTCAGATTGCCGCATAGCAGTCAGTCAGCCCAGTCAACCTCTTAGGGGAAAGAATTTCGCACTTTGGGTTGAGTTCCCCTATCCGCGCCGGCCGGGACGAAAATACGCGGTGTTGTCGTAATAGGCTGCAGTGTCGTTGTTTGCATCCCAGTCCGGCACGCCCAGCAGCGGTACCGGAGACAGATCGCGCGTGCTGCGGCAATGTTCCGGCGCTGCAAGATAAACCGCCAACAAGTTGTCCAACTGTGCCATCTGCCGTGTCAGCGGCCAACTGAAGAACTCAGACTTCACTGTCAGCAGCAGCCCTTGTCCTGTCATGCCGACATAGGGCTGCAGCGCCTTCTCATACAGGCCGTGGCCGAACAGATAGAAACCCATCGCTGCCCTGACTTGCTCGCGCCGCTGCCAGAACAATTTCTTCCACTGAAAATCGCGCAGCAGTTCGGCCAATTCTTCATCGGCATACACCACGATCACACCGGATTCATCGAGCAAGGTATTCACGTCGCGCACTTCTCCGCGTCCGGCCTTGCCTGAAGCTCTCTCCTCGATCAGCGCATGGTAATGGCGCGCATTGAGGACAGCCTTGGTCATGGGGAAAGTCAGCCACACCAGCGCATTGAACAGGTCATGCCAGTTATCTGCGCGCATCTGCACCTCGCCTTTAAGGTAACAACGCGGCTCGTATTGCGCCTCGAACGGCAGCTTGCCAGGTTGCTGCGGCACGAACCGCAACAGCGCTCCATTTTGCACCGTGATGGCTGGCTGGCGCGCCGCGAGCAGCGCATTGCAATCTTGCAACGAGGGAAAGCCATCGGTGCCAAGTTTGGCTAGTATCGGATGCAGCGGGGCGAACAGAGGCGATTGCAGCAATGCTTCCTTGTTCCATTCGGGTGCTTGTTCCATGTGCCGAGTGTAACCGAACCACGCCAACCGACATACATGGCCTCAATAGTTCCAGCTATGCCGCTCGCCTCGAGCGTGGCAGCACCACGCATAGAGGGCATCGTACATCACCAGGCCATGCTTCAGCATTTCGTGGTCATCGGTAAAGTTATGCGACAACCCCAACGAGATTGCCAGCAGCCCGGCGCATTGCGGTGCCAAGTCGAGGCGGTCGGTATCTGCTCCGCGCACGATGACGGCCAAGTCTTGCAGGGCCGGACCAGTCAGGCCGTACTTCTTCAGAAAGGTATCGAAGCTGCACTCCTCGCCGACATGGGACAGTTCTACGCCGGGTATGTCATAGGGAACTGCGCCAGTTTCTCCAGCCACTCGCAATACGTCGCCAGGCGGCACGAACAGAAACTCCGGCTGTTTGTCGATGAAGCGGGCGATCAGCCACGGGCAGGCGATACGATCGATTTTAGGGCGTTCACGTGTGATCCATTTCATGTTGTCACCTCTAGAGGATGGTTTTTACGATGAAGCCGAGCGCGGCGCAGGCCGCAATGACCTCGATGATGTTGCGCTTGAAACGGAACAGCGCGATGGTCGCAGCCAGTGTGATCGCTGCCGACACCCAATCGAACTTGCCCACAAAGCCCTCAGGCCACAGTACATGATAGGCGAAGAACAAAGCCAGATTCAGGATGACGCCCACCACCGCCGCCGTGATGCCGGTGAGCGGTGCGGTGAACTTCAAGTCGCCGTGGGTACTTTCCACCAGCGGCCCGCCGAGAAAGATGAAGATAAACGACGGCAGGAAGGTAAAGAACGTCACCACCGTGGCGGCGCTCGCGGCGGCGAGAAACAGCGCATCCGGGCCGAACAACGCCTGAGTCCAGCCGCCCACGAAACCGACAAAGGCCACGACCATGATCAGCGGCCCCGGCGTGGTCTCGCCCAACGCCAGCCCGTCCATCATTTGCAGCGGGGTGAGCCAGTGATAATGCTCGACCGCGCCCTGATAGACATAGGGCAGCACCGCGTAAGCGCCGCCGAAAGTCAGCAATGCGGCCTTGGTGAAGAACCATCCCATCTGCGTGAACGCGCTCTGCCAACCGAATTGCGTGGCCAGTAACATCATCGCCGCTGCCCAGATCGCCACGCCCACCAGCGACACACGCATAAATCTCGCCCAACTGAAGCGCGCATGCTCGGGAGTCGGCGTGTCATCGGCTATCAACGCCGCGCCAAAGCTGTCTCTCACCTTGCCGTGACCGCCGCCAGTTGCGAATTTTTCCGGTGCGACTTTGCTACCGGCATAGCCGATCAATCCTGCCGCCAGCACGATGGCCGGGAAGGGCACATCGAACGCGAAGATCGCGAGAAACGCCGCTGCTGCCATTACCCAGAGCACACTATGCTTTAATGCGCGCGCGCCGATACGGTAGGCGGCGAACAGCACGATGGCGGTGACCGCCGGCTTGATGCCGTACAACACCCCTGCCACGGCCGGAACGTCGCCGTAGGCGAGGTAGATCCACGACAACAATATCAGAATGAACAGCGACGGCAGCACGAACAGCGTGCCGGCGATGATGCCGCCCCATGTCCTGTGCATCAGCCAGCCGATATAAACGGCAAGCTGCTGCGCTTCCGGACCCGGCAGCACCATGCAGTAATTGAGCGCGTGCAAAAAGCGCCGTTCGGAGATCCAGCGTTTCTTTTCGACCAGATCCTGATGCATGATCGCGATCTGTCCCGCCGGCCCGCCGAAGCTGATGAAGCCCAGTTTCAGCCAATACCAGAAGGCCTGAGCCAGTGTGACCGGCTCGGGGGGCTGTGTGCTATTGGAAATTTGCTGCTGCGATGTGTCCATGACTCCTCCTTGGAGAACACTCCAATTTCAGAGCAGACCTTGGACGCGTATCGTCTTGAAGCGGGGAGGCTGCTTTACCCCCACGTGATGTAATTATCTATATTTTGCCGGTAAGGTGCAAGAACCCGCTATGGACTGACTTTGACCGGCAAGCCCAGTTTGCAGATGCGATCGGCGAAGACCTGCAGTTGTTTTTCTGATAAGGCGGAAAGGCGCGGCGCTTCTGCCTGCATTGAAGGCCGCGCCAGACTGTAGAGCAGGACTCCTTGGGGTTTGTGGCCGTCGTGCAACAATGCCGCAACGAATTCCACGTAATCGTCTTCATCCTGACGCGAGGGCGGTTCACCGTCCAATGCGAACCAGCAGGTTTGCAGCCAGGTCGGGCAACATGCGATCGCGGCAATCAGGTTGTCGCGGACCTTGTTCATGCTGACCTTGGTATCGTTTACGAGTTGCATCCCCGCCTCGCTGGCACGATCCAGCTTGAACCAGACCTCGCCATTAAGCTTCGCCAAGTCGCGCAGGCCTTGCTGGACTTGACTGCGATACAGCAGGCTGCCGTTGGTGATCAGCACGGTTTTCACCGCTTCCGGCAAAGCGACATCGCGACGCACGCGCGCGATCAGCTCGATGACCTGGGCGAATTCCGCACTGCTTGTTGGTTCGCCATTGCCGGATAATGCGATGTCGTTGATGCGCCGTGCGCCTTCCGGCACGCGGTTTTGCATGAAATCGCCGTGCAGCAATTCATCAAGGAAACCGCGCAGCTCACTTTCCAATAGTTTTAAATCAATCGGCGGCGCAGTGCCGCGCGTCAAACCGGGAACCTGGCAGTAGATGCAACGCCAGTTGCAGGCATTGTTGGGGTTGAGGTTGATACCGACTGAGACACCGCCGGCGCGGCGCGATACCACAGGATAGACGTAGCGCAAAGCCGCGCTGCCGCGGTCGTGATCGGTGGAGCTGAGAATTTTGCTTGTCCCGGGCATAGGCGAAGGGTCGTTCAGGATTTCAAGAATTGCCGAGCGGCAGATATTTTGCCGGATCCACCGGTTTGCCGAAACGACGCACTTCGAAGTGGAGTTTGACTTGGTCGGTATCGGTTTTGCCCATGGCGGCGATTTTTTGCCCGCGTATAACGCTCTCCCCTTCCTTTACCAGCACTTTATCATTGTGCGCATAAGCGCTGAGGTAGGTCTTGTTGTGCTTGATAATGACCAGCTTGCCATAACCGCGCAGACCGTTGCCGCTATACACCACCTTGCCGGATGCACTGGCGTAGACCGGTTGACCGAGCGTGCCGGAGATGTCTATGCCCTTGCGGTTGGCCGTCTCGGAAAATTCGGCTATCAATTTACCCTGGGCAGGAATGATCCATCCCAGTCCTGTCTCATCGGCCTCGTCCACTTGGTCAGGCGCTGCCTTGGCTTCAGATTTTGTTTCGGGTTTGCTTTCAGCAGTGGCAACCATTGGCGGGCCATACTTTTGTTCCTGAACCTTTTCGATCTGTGCCATGGCCGCCTCGCTGTAGGCGTACTTCACCACCTTGGGCTGTTCCTTCAGCAGAGTTTCGACCGGTTTGACTTCGGCCACGGAGGCTGAGGATGATCTGCCCGGAAACAGATGGATTTCCTGTCCTATGGAGATCAAGGTGGGATCTTCGATATGATTCAATTCTGCCAGCTCGTGGTAATCAAAGCCGTAGTTGAATGCGATGCTGTATAGCGTATCGCCTTTTTGCACGACATATACCTTGGGACGCCAATCCCTTTCATGCTGGCCAGTTGCTCTGGCGGCATCACCGCGCTCGACGATCGGAGCGCGATATCCGCGCGAAGCACAGCCCGCAATCAATACAGCCATCAGCAACAATGCAATGTATCGATGGAATTTCATGTTTTACCTATAAGCAGAGGGACGAATTTCACTGTTTCCAGTCTGGTTTCGTGAAATCCGTTCGCATCGCGCTCGATCAAATACAGCCACTGCTCCTGAACTCCGACCGGCAGAACCATTCTACCACCGACCGCGAGCTGCTCCCGCAGCGCCAACGACAGTGCAGGCGCAGCAGCAGCCATGATGATGCCGTCAAAAGGCGCAGCATCGGGGAATCCGGCACTGCCGTCCGCATAGCGCACGCTGACGTTGCGTAACTTCAGATCGCGCAACTGTTTTCTGGCGCGTTCATACAACGGCTGGATGCGCTCCACGGTATAGACTTCGCGTGCCAACTGTGCCAGCACGGCGGCCTGATAGCCGCAACCGGTGCCTATCTCCAGCACCCTATTCAGCGGGCGATTGTGAGGATCCGGGCCGCGCAATACTTCGATCATTCTCGCCACGATATACGGCTGGGAAATGGTCTGGTTGAAATTGATCGGCAGCGATACGTCGTCATAAGCGCGGCTTGCCATCGCCTCGTCGATAAACAGATGGCGCGGCACTTCGAACATCGCAGCCAGCACTGCTTCGTCCTTGATACCCTGTTCGCGCAGCCGCTCGATCAGGCGCGCACGGGTGCGCTGCGAGGTCATGCCGATGCCGTTGAGCCGGGTGCTCATTCCTGTGACTGACCGATCCAGCTGCGCACCGCATCGAGCTGGTTGTATTGGGTGAGGTCGATCTGCAATGGGGTGATCGAGACACGTTGCTGCATCAGGGCGTGAAAATCCGTGCCCTCCCCGTCATCCTGAGCCTTGCCTGCGGCACCCACCCAGTACACTGTTTCTCCGTGAGGGTTGCTGGCTTTAATCACCGGCTCGGCCTTGTGACGTTTGCCGAGGCGCGTCACTTCCATGCTTTGCCGTTGTCCGGCATGCAGCTGATCATACGGCACATCGGGCACGTTCACATTCAGCAGCCAGGGATGGCTGTGGGTATGTCCGGCAAAGCGTTGCACCAACTCTGCGGCGATTCTTGCGGCCGTCTCATAATGTGCAAACTTGCTGCCCACCAGGGACACCGCGATCGAGGGGATGCCGAGCAGAAAACCTTCGGTCGCCGCCGCAACCGTGCCGGAATAAATCGTGTCGTCGCCCATGTTGGCTCCGGCATTAATGCCGGATACCACTATGTCGGGCTGCTTGTCGAACATGCCGGTTACGGCAAGATGAACGCAATCGGTGGGCGTTCCATCCACATAATAAAAGCCATTGGCTGCACGACGCGGCCGGAGCGGGCGATCCAGCGTGAGCGAATTGCTTGCCCCGCTGCGGTCACGTTCGGGAGCCACCACCACGACATCGGCAATTTTGGCCAGATGCTCGGCTAGACAAACCAGGCCGGGCGCGAAATAGCCATCATCATTGCTGATCAGGATGCGCATCGTTGTTCTTAATCCTCAAGCGAGACATTGCGTGTCTCGGGCAAAAATATCAGGCCGATGATAAAGGCCATCGTCAGCAATCCGACCGGATACCACATTCCCGACAAGGCATTGCCCGCTTTTACGCTGAGCAGTGTGACCATGAACGGCGACAGGCCGCCGATCCAGCCGGCGCTGAGGTTGTGCGGCAATGCCACCGCGCTATAACGGGTGCGTGCCGGGAACAACTCCGCCAGCGTGGCGGTTTGCGGACCGGTGATCAGGCCGACTGCGACAACCGGGACCAGCAACAATAAAAAGATCATGAACTGGTCGGTCTGGGCCGGATCGGCCAGTTCAGTCCATCCTTCGTTTTTCAGAACCTGCGTGAGTTCGTCGGCCTTGAACCCCGCAACTTCACGCGAACCGACGCGCACCAGGGCGGTATTGGGTGCCTGCGACGCATAAAGCGTGTAGGAGACCCCCAAGTTGGACAGCAATTGCTGGTTGCGTTCACAGTCGTTCTTGGTTGCAGTGAACGGGTCATAACCGCAGAAATCGCCATACAGAGCCACTGGAACCTCGTTGTTGAAACGTTCCAGCGCTGGATTGCCATAGTGCATCAGGCCTTTGAATACCGGAAAGATCGCCAGGCAGCCCAACAGCAAGCCTGCCAGCAACACCGGTCTGCGGCCGATGCGATCCGACAGCCAGCCGAAATAAATGGTCAGCGGGAATAATATCAGCGTGCTCGATAGCACCAGCTTCGAAACGATCTGCGGATCCAGCCTGACGATGCTTTTCAGATACACGCTGGCATAAACCTGGGAAGAAAAGAACAGCAACGACCCGCCTGCGGAAATGCAGAAAAAAAGCAGCGCCATGCGCCCCAGCGTATGGCGATGTATCAGGCATTCGCGCAGTGGCGCTTTCGACAGCGCATGTTTTTCGCGCAAATGCAGGAACACCGGCGATTCATACATGTTCACCCTGCTCCTGATCGAGATCAGCAGCAACACGATGGAAAGCAGGAATGGAATGCGCCACCCCCAAGCCTGGAAATCCTCGGCGCTCAAGTACGATTGCAGCAACACCACCTGCAAGGTTGACGCCATGATGCCCAGCGGCCCCATTAACTGCAGCACGCTGGTATAGATGCCGCGCTTGTTGTTCGGTGCATGTTCGGTCAGGTAAACAGCCGCGCCGCCGATCTCGCCTCCCACCGAAAACCCCTGCAACAGGCGCAGCACCAGCAGCAAGGCAGGCGCCAGCATGCCGACCTGCGCATAGGTCGGCAGCAGGCCGACACAGAAAGTGGACAAGCCCATTACTACGATCGTGGCTATGAATACCGGGCGGCGGCCGTACTTGTCGCCCAGCGAGCCGAACATTGCCGCGCCGAGCGGGCGCACCAACATACCGACTCCGAAGGTGGCAAGACTTGCCAACAGGGCCGCAACCGGATTTTCCTGCGGGAAGAACAACGTGCTGAAATAAGTGGCTAGCGAAGCGAAGGTGAGAAAGTCATACCACTCCAGAAAAGTGCCAAAACAAGCCGCGATGGCGACCTTGCGCTGGATCACGGCTGGCTGTGGTGATGAGAGACTGGAAGGCAAGATCAATTATTGACCGAGTGCATAATAGCAATAAATATGATTAATAATCATTATGATATAATAATATCTTAACTATGAATCTCATGTTCGAGATCACTCAAGAATATGGTCGGGGCGAGAGGATTCGAACCTCCGACCACGTGCACCCCATGCACGTACGCTACCAGGCTGCGCTACGCCCCGAGGGCGCGGATTATAGCAGAGCGGGATACACTAATGACAAATCATTCTTGCTCAGAAAGACCGCAAAGAGTATTAATGCCCTATTGTTCACACAGATATTGGTGAGGAGCACCACTTAAAACATGATCAGCCAAGGATGCTCCAGGCACAACTCGAATCTTATAACTAATCCCAGCGATCATCCTTGACCTGAACCATGCCGTTTTCGACTCTGGTCGGGAAGGTAGCGGTCGGCTCGTAGGCAGGCGCTGTCAGTGCATCGCCGGTTTTAATCGAGAAGCGCGCGCCATGACGCGGGCAGATGATCTGGTCGTTTTCGACGCAACCTCCGGTCAGCACACCGCCGTCATGGGTGCAGACATCTTCGATTGCATAGAACGCGTCATCCAGTTTGAACACCGCGATACCGACGCCGTCAACGTCAATATGCACTGGTTTGCCTGTGGAGATTGCTTCCACCCTCGCAACGTCCACCCATTCGCTCATACTGCTTCCACTTCGATATCGGGTTCGATGGTTCGCGCCAGATTGCCGATCGCCGAAAGTGTCCCGGCAAGAGAACTCGGGCAGCTTCCGCATGCGCCGTAATAGCGGATAGAAAGCACATTTCCGTCCAGCCCGACGATCTGCAGATCACCGCCGTCCGATACCAGCGCGGGCCTGACTTGTTCATCCAGCAATTTTCGGATCGCCGCCAGCTTGGGGTCATCGTCATTGAAGCTTGATACGGCTTCATGCTCGGGTTTCTCTGCAGCCTCCGCCTCCCTGATCGGCATCGCGATTTCCCGTACCAGTTTAGGCCAGTCCGCCTCTCCGTCCTGGGTGACGGTGATCCATTTGTCCATGTAATACACATTGACGACATGGGGGATCGCAAACAATTTTGCAGCAAGCGGATTGCCAGCGGCAGACTCGACGCTGTCAAAGGAACAAGCAGTGCCCCAGGTCAACCTGTCCTTCAACACGAACTTGACCGCGTTCGGATTCGGGGTGTCTTCGATGTCAGCGATTCTAGGCATGACTATTCCTCGCCTATAGCAGATCCAGGAACGGGATCATTTTCGCCTTCAGTCGAGATCGAAGCTTCGGCATTGAGTGCCGCATGCAACGTATGCCAAGGCAGAATCGCGCACTTGACCCGTGACGGCAGATCCTTGACGCCGGCAAAGATTTTAAGCTTGCCCAAATGATGGCCAGTCCTGTCGGGATCAAGCGTGCCGGTCGCCATGCCACGGAATTCGTCGACCATGGTTTCGGCTTCCTGCACCGATTTCCCTTTGACAGCGCCAGTCATCATCGACGCGGATGCCTTGCAGATCGCGCAGCCATGGCCTTCGAAAGCGATGGAAGCAATCTTGTCGTCCAATATATTCATCGACAGTTTGATGTGGTCACCGCACAGCGGGTTGTGTCCGTCCGCGTGCCGGTTGGCATCAGGTATCGCGCCGTAGTTTCTTGGCTTGCGGTTGTGGTCCAGGATCACTTCCTGATATAGCTGGCGCATGTCGGTCATGAAAACATCTCCTGAACGTTGCGGATGCCATCGACCAGCTTGTCGATCTCCTGCTTGGTGTTGTAAAAGGCAAATGAAGCGCGGGCAGTGGCGGGAACATTGAAGCGATCCATCACCGGCTGGGCACAATGGTGTCCGGTGCGGATCGCGATGCCGTCCCCGTTCAACACCGTACCCACATCGTGAGGGTGCACCCCGTCGATCTCGAATGACAACACGGCTGCTTTTCTTCCGGCGGTACCGATGATCCTGACGCCTTTCAGTGCCGAAACCTGCTCAGTCGCGTAATCCAGTAATTCTTTTTCGTATGCTTGGATATTGGCCAGTCCAATCCCGTTCAGATAATCGATTGCCGCTCCCAGGCCGATCGCCGCCATGATGGGCGGTGTGCCCGCCTCGAATTTGGCAGGGATGACGTTGTAAGTGGTCTTCTCGAAGCTTACCGAAAGTATCATGTCGCCGCCGCCCTGATAGGGCTGCATCTTTTCCAGCAGATGCGCCTTGCCGTACAGTACGCCGATACCGGTCGGCCCGCACATCTTGTGTCCGGAAAAGGCGTAGAAATCGCAGTCCAGATCCTGCACGTCGAGCGGCTGGTGAGGCGCGGCCTGCGCGCCATCGAGCAATACCGGCACGCCGTGGCGATGCGCGAAGGCGGTCATCTGCTTTACCGGATTGATCGTGCCGAGCGCGTTGGAAACATGCGACAACGCGAGGAATTTGGTTCTTTCATTGAACAACGCTTCGAATTCGGCTATCAGCAATTCACCGGCATCATTCATCGGGATCACGCGCAGTACCGCCCCTTTTTCCTGCGCCAACATCTGCCATGGAACGATGTTCGAATGGTGCTCCAGTGCGGACAGGATGATCTCATCGCCTTTGCCGATGAAAGCGCGGCCGTAGCCGTGCATCACCAGATTGATGGCTTCGGTCGTGCCGCGCGTGAAAATGATTTCACGTGACTCCTTCGCGTTCAGGAAATGCTGGACCTTGACGCGCGCAGCCTCGTATTCCCGGGTGGCCAGTTCGCTCAGGTAATGCACGGCGCGGTGGATATTCGAATGCTCCTGTGTCTGGTAGCGCAAGATGCGGTCGATCACCGGTTGCGGCATCTGGCTGCTGGCCGCGTTGTCCAGATAGACCAGCGGCTTCCCTGACACCTGCAGGCCAAGTATCGGAAAATCAGCCCTGATCTTTTCGATCCCGATTTTATCGATAGTGGCACGTTCGCCATTCGTCCCTGCAACAGACACGCGTTCGACTTTCATATGCCAGCCCCGCTGATGCGTTCCCCATTCATACGCTCAAGGAGCGTACTGCTCAGGGATACAACCAGAGATGGCACCGGGATCCTGCCTATGATCTCGGCGGCAAAAGCGTGGGTGAGCAGGTTGCGCGCACGCTCCTCGGCAAGCCCGCGGCTCTTGAGGAAGAACAGCGCGTCCGCATCGATCCGGCCGATCGTCGCACCGTGCTTGCAACTCACATCGTCGTTGAATATCTCGAGCTGCGGCTGGGTATCGATGCGCGCTTTGTCGGAAAGCAGCAGGTTACGGCTGCTTTGCGCGGAGTCGGTTCCTGAAGCCCCTTCATGCACGATGATCTTGCCGCTGAAGACCGCGTGCGCAGCCCCGTCGGCGATGCATTTGTGCAACTGGATGCTCTTTCCCCCGGGTGCGGCATGATCGATCAGGGTATGCGTGTCGGCGATCTGGCGCCCTGCGACCAGTGCCAGCCCGTCCAGCCGCATTTCTGCTCCTTCATCCTGTTGTGTGACATGCAGTGTATGACGGGATACGCGCGCACCGAAAGCCAGTGAAGTCGCGGCATAAACGCTGTCTCTGCCCGCCTTGACCGAACAGTGTCCGATATGGAATGCGTTTTTTTCTTCGCGCTGCACCCGCACATGCTGCAATTGCGCCTGTTCCTTCAGCACCACCTCGGTCACCGCATTGGAAAAATAAATCCCGTCGTCCAATCCCGTATAATCTTCTATAACAGTTGCGCGACTGTCGGCTTCCATCACCACCATGCAGCGCGGATAGATCGCGGATGCGGACTCGCGTTTGGTCGCAACATGCAATATATGGATCGGTGCTGCCACTTCCCTTGCAACATGGATCCATGCGCCGTCTTCGAAGAAGTTTGTGTTCAGCGCGACGAACGCATCCTGCTGGTACGGCGCATATTGCCCGAAATTAGATTCGACCATCCGGTCGCCTAGACGGTCGGCAAGCGATGCTATCGTCACGTCTGAGCCCGTTTGCGACAAATCGGAAAGTTCGGCTGCATAACATCCGTCGACAAACACCAGCCTGATCGCTCCGGGTATCAGGAACTTCTCGATGTCGGCCAGCGCCACTCGGGCAAAAGAGTCCACCGGTTGAAAGCTGTGCTGGAATAGCGGTGACAAGTCTGTGAAGCGCCAATCGTCGTGCCGGTCTGATGGAAAATTCAAAGCCTGGGCGCGTGCCAGCGCATCCAGGCGGATTTTCTCGAGCCAGCCTTCCGATTTGACGGCTTTGCCGAGCAGCAGTTGCTCGAAACATTGTTCCTTGTTGCCCTGTTTTTGAACCATGGTCACGCCGCCGCCCTGAGCCAGTCGTAGCCCCGCGCCTCCAGTTCCTGCGCGAGTTCCTTGCCACCGGTTCTGACGATACGTCCGCCGTCCATAACGTGCACGTAATCCGGCACGATGTAATTCAACAGGCGCTGGTAATGGGTAACCATCACCACCGCATTATCCGGGGTGAGCAGGCTGTTTACTCCGTTCGCGACGATACGCAAGGCATCGATGTCAAGGCCGGAGTCGGTCTCGTCGAGGATCGCGAGCCTGGGTTCGAGCACTGCCATCTGCAGGATCTCGTTGCGTTTCTTCTCGCCGCCGGAGAAACCTTCATTGACGCTGCGGCCGAGAAAACTGGGATCCATTTCGACGACCTTGATCTTCTCGTGTACCAGATCCTCGAACTCGAGCGGATCGAGCTCCTCCAGACCGCGTTTCGCCTGCAATGTGTTGTAGGCCAGGCGCAACAACGCGCTGTTGGACACGCCGGGAATCTCGACCGGATACTGGAACGCCAGGAACAGCCCAGCCCTTGCGCGCTCCTCGGGCTCTAGCGCGAACAGATCCTTGCCTTCGAAGATCGCGGTGCCGCCGGTGACATGATAGTCGGGATGGCCCGCCAGCACCTTGGAGAACGTGCTCTTGCCCGAACCGTTGATGCCCATGATGGCATGCACCTCGCCCGCACGCACGGTGAGGTCGACGCCTTTTAATATCTCCACACCGGCGACTTCCGCGCGAAGATTTTTGACTTCCAACATGACCCTGCTGTCTTTGCTAATCACCCTACGCTCCCTTCAAGTTTCAGGCCGAGCAGCTTGGTAGCCTCGACCGCAAATTCCATAGGCAGATGCACGAACACGTCCTTGCAAAATCCGTTGATGATCATCGAGATCGCTTCTTCCGAACCGATCCCGCGCTGGGCAAAGAAGAACATCTGGTCTTCGCCGATCTTGGACGTCGATGCCTCGTGTTCTATCGTTGCCGAGGTGTTTTGCACATCTATGGTCGGAAAAGTATTCGCCCTGCAACGGTCGCCAATCAGCATCGAGTCGCATTGCGAATAATTCCGGGCGCCGCTCGCGCGGCTGCCAACCTTTACCAGGCCGCGATAGCTGTTGTTCGAGCGTCCGGCGGAAATTCCTTTCGAGATGATTTTGCTGCGGGTGTTCTTGCCGATATGGATCATTTTCGTTCCGGTGTCAGCCTGTTGCAGATGGTTGGTCAGCGCCACCGAGTAGAATTCACCGATCGAGTTATCGCCCAGCAGCACGCAACTCGGATATTTCCAGGTGATGGCGGAGCCGGTTTCGACCTGAGTCCAGGATATCTTCGAATTGACGCCTTTGCACAGGCCGCGCTTGGTGACGAAATTGTAGATCCCGCCTTTGCCGTTCTCGTCTCCGGCATACCAGTTCTGCACCGTAGAATATTTGATGTCGGCATGGTCCAGCGCGACCAGCTCGACCACTGCCGCATGTAACTGGTTGGTATCGAACTGGGGTGCCGTGCAGCCTTCCAGATAGCAGACCGAACTGCCTGCTTCGGCGATGATCAGCGTGCGCTCGAATTGTCCCGAGCCTTCGGTATTGATCCTGAAATAAGTGGACAGATCCATCGGACACTTGACGCCCTTGGGAATGAAGCAGAACGACCCGTCAGTAAACACCGCCGAATTGAGCGCCGCATAGAAGTTGTCGCCACTCGGCACGACACTGCCCAGATATTGTTTCACCAGCTCCGGATGCTCGCGCACCGCTTCGGAAAAGGAACAGAATATGATCCCGACCTCGGCCAGCTTGGCCTTGTAGGTCGTGGTAACCGATACGCTGTCGAAAATGACATCAACGGCGACTCCGGTCATCAGTTTTTGCTCGTGCAAGGGCACGCCGAGTTTTTCGAAGGTACGCCTCAATTCCGGATCGACCTCGTCCATGCTGGCCAGTTGCTTCTTGGGCTTGGGCTGGGTGAAATAGATGATGTCCTGGAAATTGATGGGTGGGTGAGTCACGTTCGCCCAGTTTGGCTCTTTCATGGTCAGCCAGTGGCGGTAAGCTTGCAGACGGAATTCAAGCAGCCACTCAGGTTCATTTTTCTTTTTGGAGATCAAACAGATAACGTCTTCATTCAAGCCTTTCGGAACCGACTCTGTTTCGATATCGGTCACAAAACCGTGCTTGTATGGCTGGTTTACCAGATTCTGCAGTGCTGTACTCATGAGTTAACTCGCTCCAATACCGAAGTCAAACCGCAAAACTTTCACCGCACCCGCACTGGTCCTTGACATTGGGATTATTGAACTTGAACACATACCCCAACCCCTGCTTGGCATATTCGAGTTCCGTTCCGTTGAGAAAAGGCAGGTTTTCGGCATCCACCAGCACCTTCGCGCCAAAGCTCTCAAACACCCTGTCTGTCTCGAGAACTTCATGTGCGATATCCATCGTGTAGGCAAAGCCGCTGCATCCGGACTTTTTCACGCCGAGTCGCAACCCGACGCCATTGCCGCTCTTCTCGATCTGATTGAGGATGTGTTTTGCCGCAGATTCGGTCATCGTGATAGCCATGTTCATCTCCAATTTAAATTCATACCAAAATACCACGCGAACGAAGCGCACTCATGTCCACGATCTGGGATTTGGGTGCGATCATTTCGGCCAGATTCACTTTTTCGAGCGCATCCTGGATGATGTAATTGATACCCTGCCAATTGCTGCGGGTCGAACAGGTCGACTCGCGCTCGCAAATCGTGGTGCCGCTGCACTCGGTAATAGAGATCGGGCCGTCCATCGCATAGATGATTTCAGCAATCGAAATCTCAGCCGGATGGCGCGCCAGCATATAGCCGCCTTTGGCACCCAGCACAGATTCCACAAGATTCTTTCGGACCAGCATTTTGAGAATCTTGCTCACCGTAGGCGCTGCAATACCCAAACCTGCCGAAACCTCGTTTGCACTGTGGACAGCTTGGTCGCGCGCCATATAAGTCATTACTTGAGTTCCATAATCAGCCAGTTTGCTCAGTCTTAACATGTATACCTCGTCGAAATAGGACTAGTTTAGTCCAAGTTAGTTCATAAGGCAACACTTCTAGCGAAAACATCAGGATCGTCGAACCAGGGTTTGGAGTTGAATCTTGGAGGTGCGGGTTGAAAATCAAATCGGTACGAATGAAAAAGCCGGCCCAAGCCGGCTTCAGGTTTGCATTCGATAAATGACCGAGTTGAGTTGCCTCAGGTATTTTGCACCACGATTTTGGGAAATGCAGCGCTGTGGTCTTGGGCCATTTCAGCGACCTTGACCGCGATGCGACGGGCGATCTGTTTGTACTCTCTGGCGATTTTCCCGTCCGGGTCTGCTACAACAGTCGGATTGCCAGAATCCGCCTGCTCGCGGATGCGTATGTCCAGCGGCAGGCTGCCCAAAAATTCCACTTTGTAATCGGCGCACATCTTCTCACCGCCACCGGCACCGAAGATGTGCTCCTCGTGGCCGCATTTGGAACAAATATGCGTGCTCATGTTTTCCACGATACCCACGATCTTGATACCGACCTTCTCGAACATCTTGAGTCCTTTGCGCGCGTCCATCAGAGCGATGTCCTGTGGAGTCGTGACGATCACTGCGCCGGTAACCGGAACCTTTTGTGCAAGCGTAAGCTGGATGTCGCCGGTACCCGGTGGCAGGTCGACCACCAAATAATCCAGATTGTCCCAGCGCGTCTGGTGCAGCAATTGGTCGAGTGCCTGCGTCACCATCGGACCGCGCCAAACCATGGGCGTATCGTCGCCATCGATCATGAAACCGATGGACATCGCTTGCAGGCCGTGATTGCTCATCGGTTCCAGGGATTTGCCATCAACCGATTTTGGCTGCCCGGAAATGCCGAGCATGGTGGGCTGAGACGGACCGTAAATATCGGCATCCAGTACCCCGACGCGCGCTCCTTCGGCGGCCAGTGCCAGCGCCAGATTTACCGCCGTCGTTGATTTTCCGACTCCGCCCTTGCCGCTCGCAACTGCTATGATGTTTTTCACGCCCTCCACCAGTTTCACGCCGCGCTGAACCGCGTGCGGCACAACCTTGCTGGACACGTTGACGCTGATCTTGCCTACGTCCGGCAGCGTCGCCTTCAGATGCACTTCGACCATCGAGCGGATCTCGTCCCACACGCTCTTGGCGGGATAACCAAGCAAAATGTCCAGCGACACATCGCTGCCGCTGACCTTGATGTTCTTCACCGATTTACCGCTGACAAAATCCTTTTTGGTGTTCGGGTCTACCAAGTTCTTCAACGCGGTTTGCACGTCTGTTTCGCTAAAACTCATTGCTCGCTCCTGGATCAGATAAAAGGCTGGGTTTCGGATTTTAAACTAAGTTGACTGGCATTGTCGGGTATATTTTGCTCAATGACGCGATTCCCGGCTTGCCCCTGCCTTGGACAGCCGGTCCAGATAATCCTGCCACAACACAGCATGATTTTTGCCCAATTTGTAAAGATACTCCCAAGTGAAAAGACCGGTGTCATGACCGTCATCAAAATTGATCTGCACCGCATAACTGCCTACAGGAAACAATTCGCTGATTCCCACATCCTTTTTGCCTGTCTGCAATACTTCCTGTCCCGGACCATGGCCGCTGACATCGGCTGAAGGGGAATATACGCGCAAGAACTCATAGGGCAGTTGAAAGGAAACGCCGTCATCGAAGGTAATTTCGAGCAATCGTGATTGCTGGTGCAGCTTTATTTCCGTAGGTTGACCTGACATGACTCTGATATTTCTCCTGTAGCTGGCAGAGGAACTCTGTCCTTGATAAATCTATCTGGCTTTGTAATAGCCTTTTGCGCGCTGGACTATTTCCGAAAAAGGGAGTTCCTCCAATCCACCATACATTTTCACAGCCATCGCGAGCAATTCCGACACATCGTGCATTTCGTCGCCGCCATCCACGAGAAACTGGATGCCTCTCATTCCACCGCACTGCATGCGCATTTCCTGAGCATGCGGCAACGGCCCGTCGATATGCAATTTTCCAAGCGCAAAAACGAAATTTTTCCGCAGCAGTACACGCAACCTGTTACAACGCTGATGTGCCAAATCACGATTGCAGGAAACGACTTCACGCTCGGCAATATTATGTTTTTCGGCCTCAGAGCAAGCCGCACAATGAGTCAGAATGGTCTTTTCGAACGGGCAATTCCGCGGGATCGCTGCTGTCAGCGCTTGCCGATACGCTGCTTCATCCATTGTTGGCGGTCAATCATCCTGAGGATTGGGAACAGCTTCGCGTATTTGGTTGAGCAGATCCTCCGCATGCAATTCCGTTTCTGCAAAGATCACTTTGATGATGCATGCCGCTTCGCCGGTTAACTCGCTGCGTAGTTGTTTTGCTCGATTCGATGCCTCACGGAAAACCTCGTGCTGTTCGAGCTTCTCCAAACGTCGGAAAGGCGTTTCATATATCTTGTAAACGAAATATGGCATTAGGTTCCTTAATTGATTTGTATAACATCCCATCGCTGCAGGATGCCTATGATTTGCCTGCGGGCTTCAGGAAGGTAACAATTTTTGAATTGGGTTCGTTCTTGCTTGAACAGCTTCCCTCCCCGACTCCTGCATCACGCTCGGCTTCATGTAACAGGTTGATCACGTCAACATAATGTTTTTGCTTCACCATCATCAGCGCAGTGAGGCCGCCTTCGTTGCGCGCCGTAACATCGGCTCCAGCCTTGAGCAATGTCTCGACCACAGCTGTTTCGCCGTAGCCAGCCGCCAGCATCAGGGGGCGTATCCCGTAGCTGATTGGCATTTCCACGTTAGCTCCCGCATCGATGAGCGCCTGTGCCACATCCGCAAAACCCCGGTTCAAATCGGCGTTATAAGCCGCCTTCATCAGAGGAGTCCACCCTCGCTCATCGCTTGCATTAACGTCCGCACCGGCATCGATCAAAGCCCGAACCATCGGCAGATTGCCGGAGTGTGACGATATCATCAGAAGCGTGGAGCCTTCTTCGTCGCGCAAATTACTGTGTGCACCGGCACCCAGCAGCGACCGTAACCGATCGACATCTCCTGATCTAACTGCTTCAATCAATTCTTTGGACATTTGTTATTCCTTGTTCACCTGCTCTCTGTTGATATATGTTTTCCTGACGGCAACATCCTGGCTGCGAACCGGGAAAATCTTCTCGATACGCTATTTCTGAATGGTTTTCTGCAGTGCGGCGCGAATCGCTTCCGGAGTTTTCATGATGTTCATGAAGCTGTTCTTCCCCATCATGCTCAAATCCGGGAAGTTGATCGCGATACGGAATCGAGCATATAAGGCGTAGGCCTTATTCCCTGAAACCAGTATTTCATAGGGCAAATGTGCGGTGGACTTGATATCGCGGAAATCGATTTCGCTCATGATGAACCGGTCATCCATATATTTCTCAGCATCGGTGGCACCTTTCATGGCAACTCCAAAAACGCTTTCCTGCTTGCCTGGGACGTCCACGCGATATACCTTGCTGACGCCATTTTTGTTTTCCGCGAGGCCTGTATCCACATATTTTATTGCTTCGTCGTAGTTGTCGTATTCAGCCAACAAACTCGGCTCATCGAAATACTCCATGCCTATCATGTAGTGATATTTGCGGGCTTTGCTGGCGGTCATTCCCTGCTTGGCACCGAACTCTTCAACCATGCCAAGCGCGGCTTTCAATTCCGCCGCGACTCCGCTTAGATCATCCTTCATGCGATATACATTGGCCATGTATACCGGATTGGTGTAACTGACCTGCACTTCATCCTTAACCTTGGTGACCGCCACCCTTTGTACCGCCCCAAATCCGCCGTGCTCGGATGCCGCCGCATTGGCTTTCATCACATCGTTGGTGACGATTATGATATCCGCGTCGGCGTAGGGCGAATACTCCCCGACCACGGTAAAACCACTGGCTAGCAAAGCTGCTTTCGATTGCTCGGTTTTTTCGGCTAGCGTGCCGGTGCTTTTTGAAGCGAGCACAAAGGGTTTCAGTTTGATTTCTTCGGCCAGCACATTGCTTATTCCGAGCAGAAACAATGCTGCCAGCATTAAATTTTTGAGTGTCCTTCTTGCCATGATGTTTCCTCTTCGTTAGTTCGCCTACAATCAATTTTTCAAGCTTGCAGATTTCATCGGGTTGAACCACGCCAGCTTTTTCCTGAGCGTGACCACCCCGCCGATAATGATCAGAGTCGGCGCGTGCAATTGTTCTGCTTGTGCCATTCCGGCCAGTGTCGCCAAAGTACCGGTGACGACGCGCTGATTTTGTGTTGTTCCCTGTTGCACGATTGCTGCAGGCGTAGTGTCCGGCAAGCCATGCGCGATGAGTTCGGTGCAGAGAGTTGCCAACCCATACAGTCCCATGTAGACCACAATGGTTTGCCTGGGCCGTGCCAGCACATCCCAGTCCAGATCCATGCTGCCGTCCTTCAAATGGCCGGTCACGAATATGCATGATTGTGCATGGTCGCGGTGCGTCAGCGGGATTCCTGCATATGAGGCAACACCTGAAGCGGCGGTGATGCCGGGCACAACCTGAAATGGGATGCCGTGCTCGGCAAGTGTTTCGATTTCTTCGCCGCCGCGACCGAAAATGAACGGGTCGCCGCCTTTCAATCGCAGTACGCGTTTGCCTTGCTTGGCGAGACGCACCAGCAATTCGTTGATCTGTTCCTGGCGCATGGCATGGTCTGCGCGTTTTTTGCCGACGAAGATGCGCTCCGCATCGCGCCGTGTCATTTCGACGATGGGCTTGGACACCAGATTGTCATATACCACTACGTCTGCCTTCTGCATCAGCCGCAGCGCGCGAAAAGTCAGCAAATCCGGATCACCCGGGCCGGCGCCGACCAGATACACCTCGCCGCGCTGGATGTTGTCCTCGTTAGCCAGCATGTCTTTCAGCATCGACTCCGCGCTGCTTTCATCGCCGCTCAGCACTTTCTCGGCTATTACACCATCCAGCACGCTCTCCCAGAAGATGCGGCGTTTTGCCGGATTGGTAACGCGTTGTTTGACGAGTTCGCGGAAACGCTCCGCGAACACAGCGAGACGGCTATAACCCTGCGGAATCATGGTCTCCAGCCGGCCGCGCATCATTCGCGTCAACACCGGCGATGCGCCACCGCTGGAAAATGCCACCATCAGCGGAGAACGGTCGAGGATGGCCGGCATGATGAAGCTGCTAAGTTCGGGATCGTCCACTACATTGACCGGCAGATTGCACACTCGTGCCTGTGCCGAAACTTGACGATTGACGCTGCGGTCATTGGTTGCCGCTATGGCCAGCACCGCTCCATCCATGTGATGGGGTTCAAAACGCGCGACGATGGCTTCAACGCGTTGTTGTTCTGCCAATGCAGGATCGATCTGCAGTGCGACAACACGCACTCTCGCACCCGCTTCCAGCAGCATGCCAACCTTGCGCTTGGCGACTTCTCCGCCACCGACCACAAGACACTGCTTATCCTTGATATTCAAAAAAATGGGCAAAAATTCCAAGTTATCCCCTATCGGAAAGTGCACAAACCTGCATCATATCGACCGTATGAATTTTCAGCTAAACACGGCATGCTTGGGCATGCCCGTTTTTTCAGCCTTGATGCCCTGAATAAATGCGATGAATCGGTCAGCCCAGTAGCAGCTTCCGATGGTGCGCAGATGCGTGTAAGAAGCAAGCAAGTTATTCAAAATAAGGCCGTCCTGTTGGCCGTTGATGCCATGCCCGCGTGTGACGCGGTAGGCGAACCGGCTGTCATGCGGCAGATTTTCCAGGCTGGAATAATGAAACTCATGCGCTTTGATCTGCTTGGCCGGCGCATTGGGACGCGGCCACGGGTGTGCTTTTTCTTCGTTGAGATGCACGTAGCCGCGTCCTATGGGATTTTCATGCATTTTCACATCGCCGGGAATCGCGCCGACCATCTGGTAGGTGCGTCCCTGATATTCTATGCTGCGCGACAGATACATCAACCCGCCGCATTCTGCATAGGCCGGCATGCCATTATCGATGGCCTGTTTGATCTGGACACGCAGCGCGCTGTTGGCCTCAAGTTCGGCTGCGCAGGTCTCGGGAAAACCGCCGCCGATGTATAGCGCATCGATTTCCGGCAGGCGAGTATCGCTCAAGGCATCGAATGGCACCATCTCCGCCCCGGCTGCTTCCATCGCATCAAGGTCGTCGGCGTAATAGAAGCCGAAGGCGCGGTCGCGCGCGATGCCGATGCGCACCTTGTTGCCGCAGTGCAGCGTTCTGACCCCGGCAGGAGATTGAAAATTGTTTTTCACGTTTGCTCTCTCTCCCTCTGGGAGAGAGTTGGAGTGAGGGCTCTGGTGAGGGCCGGACAGAGGTTCTTTTTGTGAAAGCGCAAGCAGCCTGTCAAGATCGACCTGTTCCCCGATCGCATCGCCGATCTGCTTGATCTTTGCGGTTGCGACACGGGACTCGTAGCTGGGCATCAGCCCGAGATGCCGTTCGATGATGCTGAGGCGCTCGTCATGATGGATCGCGCCTATCACCTGCACGTCGGTGTAATGCTCGATAACGGCGCGCAACTTGGCCTCGTGCCGCGACCCGCCGAGGTTGTTGAGTATCACTCCGGCGATATGAATATCCCGGTCGAAAGCCTGATAGCCGAGAATCAAGGGGGCGATGCCGCGCGTCATACCGCGCGCATCGATGACGAGAAATACCGGGAGATCAAGCAGGGTAGCAAGCGCGGCATTGCTGTTGCTACCGTCCAGCGCCAAGCCATCATAGAGTCCCTTGTTACCCTCGACCAGATTTACTTCCGCGCTGTGACGAGTGAAGGTGGCGACGATGTCGTCGCGTTCCATCAGGTACAGATCGAGGTTGCGGCAGGCATGGCCTGATGCCATGCTGAGCCACATCGGATCGATGTAATCGGGACCTTTTTTGAATGGCTGGACAGCGTGTCCGCGCTTTTTCAGCGCGGCGCACAAGCCTATGCTGACCATCGTTTTTCCGGAGGATTTATGTGCTGCGGAAATCAGCATCCGATAGCTCATTTCAGGATGATTTTGGTATCTCACGCGGCACGAAATCCAGTACACGAATACCGATCGCAGTGATCAAGAAGGATATTCCCACACCACCAAGCCCGAGCAATAGTTCGGGTATTGATGGGTGATACAGGCCTATGGCGCCATCACCAAAACTGCTGCTTGCCTCGAAGCCGGGGAAGATGGACAAGGGGAACGCCTGGCCACCAATGATGAGCACATACAGCAGGGAAAAGCCCCCCAGAATGATAAACAATGAGGCGACGATTACACTCCTGGTTTTTCCAAAGGCTGGATGATAAATCAGCAGTAGCGGGAGCAGATTTCCAATTACTACGTAGCCCACCCAGAACAATAACGGATACACACCGCCAGTAATCAGTATGAACCACTCAAACTCAGTCTGCTTCGCGAAATACAAATTCGTAAGATGGTAAGTCGCCACAAAATACAACGCGGCTAATACGAACAACCCCATCAGATTTCGCATGCGTTTCTGCACATATTCATCCAGGCTTTTTATATTCCAGGCATAGATGGAGGATTGAACAATATGAAACACTGCCATGCCCCAGGCGAATGATATAACGATGAACATCGGTGGCAGGATCGCGGTGCCAAAGGCTTGCCGCGCAACCAGAAAGGAAAAGATCACGCCGGTGCCGGTGGTGAGCACGAAACGCCAGACAAACACCAATAGTCCCGCCGGCTTGGACCACGCATTCATGCGCTGTTCCATCATCGTCCACAGATACACAACCACGGCTGCAAACATGCCCGAGTAAAGCAGGATATTCCAGGCGAATACTGAAGTGGGATTGTAGCGGGTAGCAGCCACGATAATTCGTTCCGGCCTGCCCAGATCCAGCATCAATACCGTCAGTCCGCCGGCGAGCATCGCAATCGAAAGCAAGCCTGCCAATGGGGCCCTGGCTTTGTAGGCGGGCTTGTTGAATACCGATCCGATGGACGACACATTGAGCACGCCGGAAGCGGCGATAATCAGAAAAATCGCAAACACATGCGGGGCACCCCAAACGATCTGGTTGTTCATCCCGGTGATGATATGGCCATGCTGCTTCATCATGTGCGCGGCGTACAATCCCATCAGCACGACCAAACCACCGGCAGCGACAAGTGCGTAGTAGAGCCTGTTTTTAAACTGCAGGGGAGAATGGCTGGCCATTTGGTTCATAGCCCCTGGTAACGGATACCGGTATTCAATCCAAGATCAGCACGGATCTGGATTGACGCGACAGTGCGTATTTTTTGGGAGATTTCGCTATCGGGGTCGTTCAGATTGCCGAACAGTATCGACTTGTTCGGACAAGCTTCCGCACAAGCGGGTTGCTGGCCCTTATCCACGCGATGCACGCACATCGTGCAACTTTCCACCGTGCCCTTGCCGCGCGGCACATCGGGCTTCTGGTCATGCAGCGGTTCGTGCACGAAGGAGCGCGCCTTGTACGGGCAGGCCATCATGCAGTAGCGGCAACCGATGCAGAGATGCTTGTCGACCAGCACGATGCCGTCAGCACGTTTGAATGAAGATCCGGTCGGACAAACGTCCACGCAGGGAGGATTTTCGCAATGCTGACACATCATCGGAAGTGACAGCGTCCTGCCGCCACGCATGTCCTTGAGCTCGACCTTGCGGATCCACTGAGAGTCCGTCGGACTCAGTCCGCCGGACAAGCCGTTTTCCTTGTTGCATGCGGTCACACAGTCGTCGCAACCATCCGCACAGTTCGCAGTGTCGATCAGCATCCCCCAGCGTACCTTGCTTGTAACGGCTTCGGTCTTGCCATGCGCCATGTCGAACAGCAGCATTCCCGGGGCGATCGCTACCGCCGCCGCCCCGACCGAGGTTTTCAGGAATTGCCTGCGCTGAACATTGGTGTCACTCATTTAACGCTCCTTCTGTGCCATTGCAGAGCTTCGCTTGCTGGAATGACATTCAAAGCAATCGATCTTGACTGCTTCGTAACGATGACAACCTTCACAGAAACTGTCAGCACGCCCAATCACGCTGTTATCTTTCGTGCTGGCGTGGCATTCGATGCAGTTCTTCAAACTGAATTTTTCATCGCGTATCCCCTTGTGCACCGTTTCATCGCGTTGCTCAAAGAGCAGATGCATGTGGTTCTTGCGCATCCACTGGGGGTCTTTCACGCACTGGCCACCTTTGCCTATATCGACCTTGGGCATGCCGTAGCTTTCCGTGGCACCCGCGATACTTGTCAGGCAAAACAATGCGGCAAGGGATACAGTAATACGGAAAGGAACCGTCACGAGCAGATCAAGATGCAAGGCGCGACGGAGCGAACTGCGAGACATACCTTGCAGGTAGGCGAGCAGTGAGCGAGCACGCAACACAGCAGATTGATCGCGCAGTAGGTTCATGCCGTATTACTCGCCCAGACCCATCTGGATATATCCCGTCGGGCACACATCCGCGCAAATATGGCAGCCGATACATTTGTTGTAATCGGTATCGACATAACGCCCGAGCGTGGCCTGATTTTTCTTCACCCGGAACACGGCTGTCTGCGGGCAATACACCACGCAATTGTCGCACTCGAAACACATGCCGCAGCTCATGCAGCGTTTGGCTTCCGCAACCGCCTGCTCCTGGGAAAGGACACCCAAGCGGTCCTGGAAATTACCCAGCGCGGTTTCCTTGCTTAGCGTGATGATATTGCGTCTGTTGCGCGCGACGATGGAGAAGTGACCCAGAAACAGTTTCTCGTGCGGAATCACATAGCGATCAGAGCGGTTGTCGAAATTGTGCACCGCGACATTGGAACTGTACGTGCCGCGCAATGGCTCGTGGATTTCCTTGACCTCAAGCCCCTTCTCCACCATCTTGCGCATCAGGTCGAATTGGTGCGCATCGATCTTGGGACGTTTTTCCAGATCCTTGCCAAGCAGATAATTGTGTATGCCATCCGCCGCAATGGAGCCATGACCGATGGCAGTGGTCAACAGATGCGGGCGTATCACGTCGCCGCCGGCAAACACACCTTTCTGTCCCGATACCAGATAATTGCGATCTGTAGACACCGCACCCTTGCCATTGTTGAATTCTTCCAGCCCGGCAAAGTCCACCGCCTGACCGATCGCCGACACGATCAGGTCTGCAGGAATATCCTGTTCGGTTCCGGGCATGTTCCTGACTTCCAGTTTGCCGCCGGCCATCTTGGCCTCGCACTGGCTGACACGCAACGCTTTGGCGCGCCCATCCGTACCCCGCACGATGCCTATCGGAGCCAAGCCGCCGCGTATCACGATACCTTCGGCGAGCGCCTGTTCTATCTCGTGCTTGTTGGCCTGCATCTTGTCGATGGCGAAGATCGAAGTCAGCGTCACTTCGGCACCCTGCTTCACCGAAATCTCAGCCACATCATGGGCCATCTGTCCTGCGATGGCCTGCTCGAAATCCGTCGGTTTGGACTGTTCGAGATGGCCGAGACGGCGTGCAACAGTAGCCACGTCGATCGAGGTATCACCGCCACCGACCACCACGACGCGTTTGCCGACATGCTGGAGACGTCCGTCATTGAATGCCTTGAGAAAGGCAGTGGCAGTCACCACGTTGGGCGCCGAGCTATCCTCGAGAGGCAACGCGCGACCGGCCTGCGCACCCATACCGAGAAAAACGGCATCGAAATCCTTGCGGATCTGTTCCAGCGTGATATCGGTGCCGACGCGGCATTTCATCCTGGTCTTCACGCCCAAATCAATGATGCGTTTTATCTCGGCATCCAGTACTTCGCGCGGGGTACGGAAACCGGGAATACCGTAGCGCATCATGCCGCCAAGATGTTCGTGCTCGTCAAATATGGTGACTTCATGCCCCTTCAGGGTGAGTTGATAGGCGCAGGACAAACTGGCCGGGCCGCCGCCGATGACGGCCACTTTTTTCCCGGTCGGCTTTGCACCCGAGTGATATGCAAGATTGTTGGCTATCGCATATTCCCCGAGAAAATGTTCCACCGAGTTGATGCCTACGTGATCTTCCAGTGCATTGCGATTGCACCCGGTTTCGCAAGGTGCCGGGCAAACCCGGCCCATCACCGATGGAAATGGATTTGCTTCGGTCAATCTGCGCCAGGCATATTCCTGCCAGGGCATTGTTGGTTTGCCATCCGCTCCGACCGGCGGTTTTTCCGTGCCTCTCGCGATGGCCAGGTAGCCGCGGATATCCTCGCCAGCCGGGCAACTCCCCTGGCAAGGCGGCGTGGACTGAATATAGGTCGGGCATTTGTGCGAAAAACTCGCCTGCAAAATCTTTTCACTCAGGCGGCCGACTTTGTTGTCGCCATCTTTATAGCGGCGGAACGTTAATGGTTTGATTGCTTCGGTTGTTGATGACATTACCTGCCTCCAGTGTTGTATTATTTGGCACCCAGCCTGATCGCATTGCTGACCAACTGGTGAACACCGCCTACCATGTTTCTGTCGAACCCGTAATACGGCATCACCTTGGAGAATTGCGTCTTGCAAATCGCGCATATGCACGCCATGAAATTAACCCCGTGTTGATCCACCACCTGTTTCAATACTTCCATGCGCGGCAACGCGCCCTTCACGCGCAAGTCCATCAGATCGTCGGTCAGCAGCCCGCCGCCGCCGCCGCAACAAAAGGTTTTTTCGTGTGTGGTACTTGGATCCATCTCGACGAAATGGTTGGCGACCGACTTGACGATGTTGCGCGGAATGTCGAACTGGCCGCCGGGATATCCGCCCATGCGCGAGCCGCGGGCTACGTTGCATGAATCGTGGAAAGTGATGATGTGCTTGTCATTGGCTTCCTTGTCGAAAGACAGCGCGCCCCGCTCGATCATCTCCCAGGTGAATTCGCAAATATGCATCGGCTGTTTGTAGCGATGGTCGAGCTGCTTCTGCAGCATCATCGCAAACTGGTCATCTGGGTCCGCTCCGTCACCCACACCGGTCAGGGTATTCCAGAAACTGTAGGCGACCCGCCAGGCATGCCCGCACTCGCCGACCACGATGCGCTTTACCCCAAGTTCCAGTGCAGCCTGGCGTATCCGCAACGCAACTTTGCGCAGCTGTTCATAATTGCCGATGAACATGCCGAAGTTGGCGGCCTCTGAAGACATTGAGGATATAGTCCAACTGGTTCCGGTAGCGTGAAACACCTTGCCATAGCCGACCAGGCTGTCTATATGCGGCTCGGCAAAAAAGTCTGCTGATGGCGTGATCAGCAGCACCTCCGCTCCTTTGACATCAACCGGGAAGCGAACGTCGATTCCGGTATCCTCTTTGACGTCTTCTTCCAATCCTTCCAGCGTATCGATCAGGGCCGGACCTGGCAGACCGAGGTTATTGCCTATCTTGTGGACCTTGCCGATGATCTCATTGTCATATTTCTGGCCGTAGCCGACGGAATCAAGGATCTCGCGGGCCGCCATGGTGACTTCGGCGGTGTCGATACCGTAGGGACAGAATACCGAGCAACGGCGGCACTCGGAGCATTGGTGAAAGTAGTTGTGCCATTCATCCAGCACTTCTCGAGTCAAATCGCGTGCACCAACCAGTTTTGGAAACAACTTGCCGGGCAAGGTGAAATAGCGGCGGTATACGCTGCGCATCAGATCCTGACGCGCCACAGGCATATTCTTCGGATCCTGCGTGCCTATGAAGTAATGGCATTTATCCGAACAGGCCCCGCAATGCACGCAAGCATCCATAAACACCTTGAGGGAGCGGTATTTGCCGAGCAGTTCACCCATCTTGGCAATTGCCTGGTCGTGCCAGTCATCGACCAGCTTGCCGGGAAAACCAAGCCCTTCCTGAATCTTTTCATTGGCGACGAACGGTCCGGTTCCTTCCATCGAACCCGGTTTCAAAGCCGGAATGATCGGAATTACGCGATAGGCAGGTGCAGTAATCGTAGCGCTCATTTGGCGATCCCCGTTTCATTGGGCTCCAGTTGTTTGGCCCAGCCGGATATATGCCGTTTGTCGCGCGGGTTATCTGCCTGGTTGCGGCTTGGCGAGAAAAACAATCCTGGCGCATGCAACAACTTGCTGACCGGGAAAACCATCAACAATACTGCCACCATGAGCAGATGCACAAAAAGAACAAAGTCGGAAGGCAATGTCTGGACATCAGAATGCAACCAGGCAAATTGCATCAATCCGAGCATGTATCCCTTTACGGCGATCATATCGGTATGTTCAACAAAACTCATCGCCAGCCCGGATAGCGCGATCACCATGAACAGCGCCAGCATCAAGTGGTCGGACGGAGTGGAGATATAACGAATGCGCTCGACAAAAATGCGGCGAGCCCACAGGCCCGCAACACCGAGCAACATGGTGATACCAGCGTACATGCCATATGGTTGAATCAAAGCCACCCAAGCCCATACAGGCTCGGTGAAATAACGCAAGTGGCGCAACAAAACCAGTGCCAGACTGGCGTGAAACAACCACCCCGCCGCCCAGGTCCATAAATTCGCTTTGAACAGGCTTTCAAACAGGAACACTTCCCGCATCATGCGCAACACTACCCC
Organism: Pseudomonadota bacterium; assembly: GCA_049320585.1. GTDB lineage: Bacteria > Pseudomonadota > Gammaproteobacteria > Burkholderiales > Gallionellaceae > Gallionella. The sequence continues at coordinate 72,216 of JBMOQB010000030.1, forward strand.
GCCAGTGTTAATCGGTGCCGGCGTGGTAGGAATCTTGAGCGGTGCGGGAGTACGGGTATAAATGCCGATACGGTAGAGCGTGCCCACGACAAACATCAAGGTGGCAAAATAAAACAGAATTGCGAACAGGATGCCGGTCATGGAAATGTCCTTGAATATACTTCTCGGAAGCCGGGTTTAAACGCAACCTGTTGGTTTCGGCAATCCGGCAATCTTGCAGGCCTGTTTGCCTGGCCCGTAAGGGAACAGACCATACAGATACTCGCTATTGCCTTTGTCCGCACCCAATTTTTTTCCGATCGCTTTGGTCAACACACGAACTGCCGGAGCAATTTGATATTCTTCAAAATATTCGCGAAGAAAATTAATAACCTCCCAATGCTGGTCGGTCATTTCGACGTTTTCGGTTTGAGCGATGTAGTTGGCGACGTCTTTATTCCAGTCGGAAAGATTGACGAGGTAGCCCTCTTCATCTGTTTCATAAGATTTGCCGTCAACTTCAATGGTACCCATGGTAATTCTCCTTATAAGATGGAAGCTATAGCCAGGATTGGCAGTTATTGTTGGTGGCGGTGAGATCGACGAAGCCGCCGTAATCAACTGGTGAAACACCTGTGATAATGCGATCGGCAAGTCCGCGGGCTTCAAGATCTGGCTGCAAAACATAGATCTTGAAGCGCCCCAGCGCCTCGCGTATTTTACCCTCGAAAGCATTGCCGGATGTGGCGGCGTAGACCGCATCTTCGATAAGCAAAATATCCCCCCCCGATTGAGCGACCCGCAAACAACTGTCGAGCGAGCCGCTTGCCAGCGGAGATTTGTTGATGATGTGCAGCATTCGGCAATTCTCCCTAGAAGCTCAAGACCACGTCTTGCTGATTCATCAATTCGCCCATTTCAGCGCGGCCGAGCACGGTAACATCCACCAGCAAATCCGTTTCGCTAAGGCCGCGCGCCTCCAGCGATTCTCTTTCGACATAAAGTTTCTCGATGTCGTACCCTTCCAGCGCGCGATAGGCCGGCGAGAAATTCTTGCACTCAATACCCTTGGTCTGCTGGCCCTTCTTCAATTGATAGACACCGTCATCCATAAACACCAGCGAGACGTCCTGATCGAAAGCGGCGGTGATCAGCACGACCTCCAGCGATTCGAGCGCGTAAATCGTGCCGTAAGGCGCCTTGCGGTTGACGAACATGAATTTCTTGATGCTGTTTCCTTCGCTCATGGCCGCCCCTAATCGCCGAACACGACTGTGCGGTCGGTCTGTATGCCGGCTTCAACCAGTTGGCCAAGGCCGGAAATACGGAAACCGGATGCCAGGTTCTCATCCTTGATGCCGCGCCGCAGTGCTGCTGCCACACAAACCACCAGATCAACACCGTGTTCCTCTGAGAGTTTGCTCCAGCGATTCACAATATGGCGATCATCCTGTGGCGGTTCGGTCAGCTTGGAGGCGTTATTTACCCCATCGTGATAGAAAAACACGCGCCACACTTCATGGCCCTTTGCGATAGCCGCCTTGCAGAATAGGTAGGCGCTATCGCTGGCTTGATGCTGATAAGGTCCTTCGTTAACGACGATACCGAATTTCATGCGCCACTCCGTTAAAAGCGAATGTGAGTTGAGGCGTTGAACGTGGAGCGTGAACCGCGCCAATCATCGATCAAATACTTGGTGAACGGCAATTCGGTCTTTTCAAAGAAGCGCGGCCAGCCGATACGGTCGATCCAATCAGCCATGCGCTCCCAGGGACGGGCATCTTCCTTGTAGACATGCAGTATCCGCTTGACCACCTCGTTGACCTCGGGCCATCTTGGCGGGTTGTTTGGCAGACCGGACGCGACCATTTTCATGAAGGTCGGCTTGCCGCGCGCATTGGAGTTTTTACCGCCAACCCAGATCGCCAGTTTGGAGTACTCCGGGTCATTGATCTGCATCGGCGGACAAGGAGGATAGCAGGCACCACAGCACATGCACTTGGTCTCATCGATTTCCAGGGATGGCTTGCCGTTCACCATGGCCGGGCGTATCGCCGCTACAGGACAGCGCGCCACCACCGTCGGACGCTCGCAAACGTTGGCGACCAGATCGTGATTGATCACCGGCGGCTTGGTATGCTGAACGATGATCGCGATATCGGCCTGTCCGCCGCAGTTGATCTCGCAGCATGACGTTGATAGATGCACGCGATTGGGCATTTCTTCGCGCTTGAATTCAACGATCAGCTCATCCATCAATGCCTTGACCACGCCTGAAGCATCGGTGCCCGGGATATCGCAGTGCAACCAGCCCTGGGTGTGAGCAATCATGGAAACCGAATTGCCGGTACCGCCAACCGGGAAACCGTGTTTTTCGAGTTCGGCTATCAATGGATCAACCATCGAAGCCTTGGACACCATGTACTCGATGTTGGAACGGATCGTGAAACGCACATGTCCCTCTGCGTACTTGTCGGCTATATCGCACAGCAAGCGGATGGTGCCCACATCCATTTGCCGCTGCGTGCCGGCACGCACAGTCCAAATCTGGTCGCCGCCATGTGCCACATGGCGCAATACTCCGGGTCGCGGGCGGTCATGATATTTCCACTTGCCGTAGTTCTTCGCCATCAGTGGATGCAAATAAGGCTTGTTGTCCGGCACACCGGTTTCTTTTGGCTTGCGCTTTTGGGCAGGCTTCTCTGCTTGAACAGCTTGATTCATCTTTTATCTCCTCAGGCGGCTTGCTGCTTTTTGATTTTCTGGGCATTGATCCTGGCAACTTCCTCATCCCAGCCGTCGGTGCGGACATACGGATTGGTGCGCGGGGTGGAAACCATGTTCGGATCAACCTCTACTTCCACACCTTCCAGGAAATTGATCAAACCGATACGCTCGATCATCTCGCCGGTACGCTCGTGTTCCAGCGCGTTTTCAGCAAAAAAATCTATGGTGCGCTGTGCCAGGCCAACCAGCTTCTGGACATCCTCATCCGTTTCCAGCTTCATGAAAGGGATAATTACCGTGCCCATCAGGCCGCCGATCTTCAGTGTGCTCTTGCCGCCCACCAGCACGCTGGCGCCTTTGTCTTTACCCGGAGCCAGCGCACCAGTCATCACATTGATGCAATGCATGCATCGCACGCAATCGTGGTTGTCGATCTCTATCGCGTGGGTGTCATTGATTGCAACACTGGTGATGCTTGGGCCGATTTTGACGTTCTTGATCTGTTTGAGCTGAAAGGTCTTGGTCGGACAGCGAGCCACAACGTCGTTCACCAACTCATCCATGCCGTGCTTGGCAAACCATTTTTTCGCCAGTTCCTCATCGGTACGGATATTGTCGCGCCAGGTTCCGATCACTGCCATGTCGGCACGCTGCACTGAGTTCATACAATCGTTCGGGCAGCCGGAAAATTTGAATTTGAACTTATAGGGCAAGGAAGGACGGTGAATGTCATCCAGAAAAGTATTCAGAACACTGCGTTGTGCCCTGGCTTCATCGTAACAGGATTGCTCGCAGCGCGCTGCGCCCACGCACGACATCGAGGTGCGCACCGCCGGCCCTGCTCCGCCCAAATCGAAACCAAGTTCATTTATTTCGTCAAAGGCCTTCTGCACATTTTCAGTCGTGGCACCCTGGAACATGATGTCTCCGGACTGTCCGTGGAAAGCGATCAAACCGGAGCCATGCTCTTCCCAGATATCGCACATCTTGCGCAGCACTTCAGTGTTGTAATGCATGCCCGGCGGGGGCATCACGCGCAGTGTATGAAATTCTGCGCAATCCTTGTAAACCGGCTTGCCTTCATTGTCTTTTAGTTCGGTAAAGCGCGGAATGATCCCGCCGCCATAGCCAAACACGCCCACCGTGCCGCCTTTCCAGTAACCTTTTTTGGTGCGGTACGAGGTCTCAAGCTGCCCAAGCAGATCAACGACATAATCCTTGTTCTTGGCCAATTCTTTCAAGCCGGTCACAAAACTGGGCCAAGGGCCATCCTCGAGTTGATCCAGGTTCGGGGTATCATGCATCTTCTTAGCCATAATAATCTTCCTTTCAGTCGCGTTGCCCGTAGCTTGCTGCTGGCAAACGATTAATGACCCGGCAGAGGCGGGAACTGGTGAACCAGTCTAAATTCTACCGCCATTGAGTAGCGGCAAGTCCATATTTGTTGATGTATTAGGATATTACGATATATTACTTGATGCATTCCATCACCCTTAGCGGCTATCTTCAATAACCCTTATGGGTAGTGCATCGTCTTCCCCCGGTAGTATTCCAATATCAAGCATATTAACGATAAACTTAAACACATATAATGGTTCGTTCTGAATGTTCCAATGGGGCATAGATATCTATCCTGATCGAGGCAACCGGAATGACACAAATAATCGAACTTACCAAATTCAAGGTTCCTTTAGGGGGCCAGGAAATCGAATTGCAACAGATAGATCATGTGGAGGGCGGGATGAGCTTGTTGCGAGTCCGGATTCGAGAAGGCAAACGCTTTACTATTTTCGACATTGATCCTGCTACGGCGCAACATTGGGCGGCGTCAATGCAACGCTGGGCAGATTCCCAGAATCTGGCGGCGAATGATTGATAATGATATTCCCGAGATGATCGACATGGTATTCGATCTTGATGGCGGCACACTGCCCGCCGCTTATCCCTTCGCGCTTTGGGGCGCATTGTTGCGCCATGCCCCGCAACTCGCAGAAGAAAAGCTGATCGGAGTGCTGCCGTTGCGCTCAACAGTAAACAGCCAGGGTATGCTGCTTGCCAAACGTGCAAAACTGGCAATTCGCATGCCGACAACGATTGCCGAGTCTGCCTCAGCAAGCCTGATGGGACAGCAACTCGATATTGCCGGAAGTGCCATGCGCGTGGGGTCGGCAAAGCCCCGCCCGATACAGCCCTACCCCACAATTCATGCACAACTGGTAACTGGTGAAAGTGATGAAGTGCTTTTCGTGGAAGACATCAGAAAGCAGATGGAGGAACTGGGCGTTACAGGAAAATTGATCTGCGGCAAACGCCTCACCATCAACGGCAGTCAACGATCCATCCATGGTTACAGCCTGGTTGTGCACGACGTGAAACCAGAAGCATCGCTGCAATTGCAATATGTCGGCCTGGGCGATGACCGTCAATTTGGCTGCGGCATATTTGTACCTTACAAAGTCATTACCGGTCTGAGTGAGGACTGAATATTATTGTTTTCCTTGTTTTGATGGAGGTCAATCATGGGCTATACAGTTGCAGGAAAAGAAGTTGAAACCGATGATGATGGCTACTTGTTGGAGCCGGACTATAGCGATGAAGTAGTAAACGTCATTGCGGCAGCAGAAGGAATTGAGTTAACGCCCAAGCATTGGGAAGTCATCAATTACATGCGCGACCAGTACCGTGAACAAGGACACACGCCCAATTTTCGCAACATGCTGAAGGGCGTCAATGAATTCTGGCCGGAAGCGGATAGCAAAGCCCTGTATGATTTGTTCCCGACCGGGCCGGCCAAACAAGGAGCGAAAGTTGCCGGGTTGCCGCAACCCTATGGCAAGGGCGGATATTGAACCGGCGGCCGTTCAAAAACTGACAGGACAATTATCATGAGCACTCAAAACTTGCATCCTAATGTCAAACTGGATTTGCGCGGTTTGACTTGCCCTGCTCCGTTGCTCGGTGCCAAGCGCGTTGTCGACGATCTGAAAAAAGAGCAAATTCTGCTGCTGATTTCGGATTGCCCGGGCACCAGGGATGACCTGTTTGCCTGGGCGGAGCAGACTCACAATGATGTATTGAAAACCGAACCGATGCCTGATGGCGGCACCGGCTATTACATCATGAAGGGCAAGGGAGCGGCCCTCCAGGCGAATGTGATACTCGATATTCGCGGCGTTCTTTGTCCCGGACCCATTGTGGAGGCAAAGAAATTGCTGAACGGCATGAATTCGGGGGAAATCCTCAAGCTGGTCAGCAACTGCCCCGGCATCCGCTCAGACATTGTCGGCTGGGCCAGCATGACTCACGTAAAGATCCTCAGCACCGTCGAGGTCGCAGCCGGCGAGTATGAGTTCTTCCTGCAAAAAGGCTGATTCGGGCTCGCAGCTTTCCTGAAATGCGCATCAAAAGCCAGTGGTTCAAAAGCGGCCGGGAAAAGACACCGCAGGAAATTGCAGGTGCGATGGCGTTTACGATCTGGCGCATCGCCGATAACGCGCTGAAGAATACCCGCAGGGCGAATTTCGAGATCGCCATCGGTTCGCAGTATTTTTCCTTTCTCACCGAATTTCTGGTGTTCCTGATCCAGGTCGCAGACCGTATCGCGCACCGCCGATTACCCTCCGAAGATCGTTTTGCCTTCACCAGCACGTTGGCAAATCGTGTCGCGGAAACACTGGCCGAGAATCAAAGCCGGTTGATGGGTGGCGGCATCGCCGACCACAAGCGGCACTTCATCGACAAGCTCAACCAGCGCGCCGGAGAATATGCCGATTTCAACTATGGGATAGACGGCCCGGAATTTGCCTTTACGCGTTATTTGGCATTCTGTATGCGCGAAGTCATGGACGAAAAAGATGTCGAATGGGTCATCGATCAGATGATGAGTATCGAAGCACCTGAGGCCGTGGAAATGGTGGAAAAAACCATGAAAAACCTGTTCGATACTGAACCAAGGCAACCGCGTACCCCCAAACACAGCAGCGGCGACTAGCTGTCGCCTTTTAACCCGGCTATGCAAAGTCCATTCGACCTCGACAACCAGGCTGCCTATCTGCGCTGGCGCGATCGCAAGCTGGCCAACGCCATCACCGACACCAACGAACTCGTCGTCGAGGTCAAAGATCCTCGTGCACTGACTACAGCTGAACACGCTGCATTATCGGAACGTTGCCGCCGCAGCAACATGGTGATTTATGTCTGCAATTCCGAACCAGTTGATGAAAACATGGTGCGCCAGCTCGGATCTCAGTTCGGGCTGAACAGCCTGGATGCGAACTGGCTGGCAGACGAAGACGGCATCACCCGCGTCACCGTAAGTGCCGAAGAAGGACAACGCCAAGCTTATATTCCCTATACTAACCGTGCGATCAAATGGCATACCGATGGTTATTACAATCCGCCCGACCGGCAGATACGCAGCTTTGTATTGCATTGTGTTCAAAGCGCCAAACAGGGGGGCGAGAACCGATTGATGGATCACGAGATCGCCTATTTGATGTTGCGCGACGGCAATGCCGATTTCATCCGCGCGCTATCCGCGCCGGATGCGATGACGATCCCGGAGCGCACCGATGAACAAGGCGTGGCCCGGGCCGCACAGACCGGCCCGGTATTTTCGACGGATCCGGCCACTGGTAAACTGCACATGCGCTATACCGCACGCACCCGCAGCATCGAATGGAAGCAGGAAGCGTCTACGCTGGCTGCGGTAGCCGCTTTGGAAAAACTGCTCGCTTCTGATCTGCCGCACATCCACCGTACACGTCTCGAGCCCGGCATGGGGTTGTTGTGCAACAACGTGCTGCATGACCGGGCTGCATTCAATGACGACCCGGCACATCCCCGCCTGCTTTACCGCGCTCGATACTACGACCGGATTGCTGGAACTTCTTAAACAATATGATTTGTTCTTGGCCATAAAAAAAAGAAAGCCCGCAGATTGCGGGCTTTCTTTATCCTATAGCGACTTGGTTTACATCTTCCAGCCGTAGGCAACGCCTATAGAATCTTGGTACATGTTCAAGTTAAAGCCGGCTGTAGCACCTGAACCGGTAACGGTCTTCTTGAAAGCGTGCATATAACCTACCGTTACTTCGCCATTGTTTGCAAGAGTCCAGGTTGCACCCAAGGTCAGATGGTTCTCTACTACCCCTGGCGCGAGTACATTGAACATAGTTTCATTATCCGGGATAGGCTGCTTGCCGGTACTTAAGCCAGCACGGACTTCCAAATTGCCGTTGTACTTATGGCTCGCACCCAGCTTGAATACGGTCATGTCTTTCCAACCGAAACCGGCGCCATTATCGGTACCCATTTGCCCGCTGGTCATGGAGTTCGCAATTGACTTCACCCCGCTGTATTGTATCGTCTGGACATCAGCCGCAAGGGTAGTCGAATCGTCGAGCTTGAACGCGAGCCCCACACCATAGTTGGCCGGGATATCGAAGCCGCCTTGTTCGGCGAACAATCCCTTGTATTTATCGAACTTGCCCATTTTGGTCTTGGTCTGATAAGTCGCACCTAGCGTTACAGCAGGGGTAACCTGGCCGGTCCATCCGATACGTACACCCCAACCCGTAGAAGAATCATAGCCATTATTGGTAACGCTACCAGGAGCAGACGATCCTCCATCAAAACCCTGAAGGCCATCTGCTTTGAATCTCTGGTAAGCGAGGTTCAGCGAAACACCGACAGCATTGTCTGAATTTATCTTCATCGCATAAGTCGGTGCGATGAACAATTGCGATAAATCGACCCCCATTTTTCCTGCACCAAAGCTGGAATTGTCATAGCTGGTATTCATCCCGCCATTACCATATACCGCTACACCAACGGCTGAATTTGCATCGAGCGATTTATTGTAGCCAAATTCCGGTATAAAAAAACTACTATCGCCGTTGCCACTTATTTCACCAGTTTGAGGAGGGGCATCAGCACTACGATTTGGCTTGAACCAATCCACGCCCAAATCCATGCGATTGCCGACCATGACGATACCGGCCGGATTAGTGGCAGCTGCAAGGCTATCCTGCGGCAATGCGATTCCGACCCCCGCCATGCCTTTAGCTTTGATGCCATAACCGTGCGAAAAATATCCATTGGTCGCATGTGCGAGCGGCGATGCCATCACGCCAGCGGCGATCAGTGAAACAGCGATTTTACTAATTTTCATGAAAAACTCCCCCGATTGATTAAAAGAAAAGCCTTACCCTGCTACCTGAAAAATTATAACTTCTTGAACAAACCGCTATCCTAAACAAACAGGCAGATGTCAGTGTCCCCGGCAAATCCCATGAACATCGCCGCACCACCGTATTCGCACTGATCAATGAATTCGCTCTTGTCGAATTCGAACAGGTCGACCGTCATCTGGCAGGCGATGAATTTCACTTCTGCTTCCAGACACAGATCGCGCAGCTCCTCCAAAGATGCCACACCGTGCTTCTTGAGTTTTTGCTTCATCATCATGGTCGCCATGGATTCCATGCCGGGCAGCATCTGCACCATCACCGGCATCGGCACAGGCATCGGCATCGCAGGGTTGGCGAGCGGACTGATCATCACGTTCGAAAGATCCTTGCGCAGCAGCTGCAATCCGTAGAAAGTGAAGAACACCTGCACCTCATAGCCCAAAGCGGCAGCGGTAGAAGCCAGGATGAACGGCGGGTATGCCATATCGAGCGTGCCCTTGGTGGCGATGATCGCCATTTTCTTGGTGGCCATTTCTTTTCCTTGAAGATTGATATTGACTTGTAGCGGAGAATTTACTTTTTCTTCATGAAGAATATGTATTTCCCGCCTTCTTCTGACGTAGATAACAAGGGGTTTCCGGTCTGGTCGGAAAAAGCCTGCATGTCCTTGACTGCTCCGCAGTCCGTGGCAATCAGTTTTAGTACCTGTCCGGAGGCCATATCGGCAAGCGCTTTTTTGGTTTTCAGAATAGGCAAGGGGCAGGACAAGCCGCTCGCGTCAAATTCTTTGTCAAAGTTCATAATACATCTCCTGCATGTTATTAATATTTCCACCAAAACCAGTTCCAGAATCGTACAGAAGCAACGATATGTTGGCATTATAGGAATAAGCAGCTAACCAACGTCCATACCCACAAAGGGTTTACGGGATAACCCGTTAGGGTTATTTTTCATACTATTCATTACTCGACTCCAGCTATGCTCGGTTATAGAGCTAAAGCCACTCCCATTCCAGAACCGAGGAAATGAGAGTGGTATTAGTTCAGTCCTGCTTGATATGCCTTTTTAAAGCAAAACGTCGTTTAAGATATTCTTGAGCCAGTAATTAGCCAGCGTTCCCTCCATTTCTGAACGGCTGGTTGAAACACCGCCGCCATCAGCTGCGACCATTTCCTTCTTTTCCGCATTGTAGCGGTACACATGGGCCACATGCATGGCCTCGTTGTTGCTCGCCATGCTGTAGCAGGTGTTGGCGATTGACGGGTCGGCATCCGGCTGACCGCCATTCATCAATTCGATGATGGCGGCGGCGCATACTTTTGCATGGGAGGTCGCCATATGGCCGGATTTCGGCAATGCCGCCGCGACCGAATCGCCGATGACATGTATGTTCTTTTGCAACTTGGATTCGTAGCTCAGGAAATCCACCGCGCACCAGCGATTATCGGCTCCCACTACCCCCGCCATGCTGGCGACCGCACCTGCCTTCATCGGCGGGATGACGTTCAGCACGTCGGCTTTTACATCCTCGAACTCAGTCTTTGCGGTTTTTCCGGCTGCGTCCACTTTCAATACGACAGCATCAGCTCGATATTCAACCATGCCCGGATACAGTTCCTTCCAAGCTGCAGTAAACAGGCCTTTCTTCGAGGTGATATCGGGGTTCGCATCCAATATGAGCACTTTGGATTTTGGCTTGTTGTTCTTGAGATAGAAAGCAACTTGGCAGGCACGTTCATAAGGCCCCGGCGGGCAACGGTAAGGTGCCTTGGGAATGGAAATCGCGAATACGCCACCATCCGGCATGGCCTCGAGTTGCTTTCTTAGCGCTACTGTTTGTATGCCGGCCTTCCATGCATGCGGGATGCTCTTTTCGGCCACTTCTGCGCTGAGTCCTTCGATTTGGTCGAACATGAAATCTACACCCGGTGCGACAATTAGCCGGTCATAACTGAGATAACCATCCGCCAGCATGACGGTCTGTTTTTGCGGATCAATAGCCGTCACCTCTCCATGTACCAGCTTAACACCATATTTTTTCTTCAGGGTATCGTAGCTCTGCGTAAGGTCATCGATGGTTCGGGTGCCACCCAGCACCGTATTGCTCATCGGGCAGGAAATGAACAGTTGGTTGCGCTCGACCAGCACCACTTCGATCTTCTTCTCACCCCACATGCGGATATATTTGGCAGCCGTGGCACCGCCAAAACCACCACCCACAATGACAATTCGCCGCCCCTTCTTTTTAATGAGTTCGCTGCCGGCCAAGACAATGTTCGGAAACGCGGCGACCACAATCCCTGCCGCACCAAGCTTTAAAAAATCGCGACGATCTAATGACATGATTTGCTCCCTAGTTGTTGACTCTGATTGTTCCGGATGCCTTGCTGGTTCGCCTAACGTTTTTGGGCTGCGAAAAATTCGGCCATCATTTCGAATTCCTCGTCGCTATAACCTTTGGCATGATGATGCATCACAGTAGATGGCCGAGCACCGGATTTAAAGTCCTTCATTGAATTAACGAAGAGCGCCTTGTCCATTCCGGCCAGAACAGGCGTGCCGCCGACACTGTTGCCGTTTGTGCCGTGGCAGGCGGCGCAGGATGCGGTAATGTTGCGGGAATGCGCTTCGACCGCCGCATGGACGGTTACTGAAAATAACGACAACCCAATGGCGCAGACGCTTGCATGTGTTTGGAACCGTTTCATTTTCATAACTCCTCCCTGTTGTAATAAGACGATTACGCCACAAACACCAACTGCTGTTTGAGCGGTAGGTAAAACTTCCCCATAAAACTACGCTTCATGTTGTGATGAATTTTTCCATAATCCATTTTATATTGAGCTGGAATCACCCCCCCTCCAATCCCAATCAAACGCGACTGATATTACGCCTAATGACGATATCGAACAACACTCATCCTTATGAATTACTGTTCGTGTATGTGGCCATGAGGATATACTTTGCATAGTGGCATCGATCGACCAACGAATTCGAATCGCAACGGTTCGGCAGGGACCTTAAAGTCCAGTAAATCTGCTGTTAAACTCGCGCATAGCCCGCCCCTCTAACCTGCCATAGGAAAAAAGAATGAAACGATTTAATTTTTCATTGCTGATTGTTCTGTTTTTAGCTAATTCAGTTTTCGCCGGGGAAGCTGCCATTAGGGCTGAGATGGAAAAAAAATTTCCCTATTCAAAGATCATCAGCATCGGCAAGACCCCTTATTCCGGATTGTATGAAGTGGCTTTTGATGACCGGTTGGTTTATACCGACGAAAAAGTGAATTATCTTTTTTCGGGCAGTATTTTCGATCTTCATACGATGAAGAATCTGACCGAAGCAAGAGAAAAGCAGCTCTACGCAATTGATTTCGATACATTGCCGCTCGACTTGGCAATCCGGAGCGTAAAGGGCAACGGCAAAAGAAGGCTGGCAGTGTTTAGCGATCCGAATTGCCAGTATTGCAAGAAACTTGAAAAAGAAATGGTTAACCTGACCGATACAACGGTTTATATATTTGTGTTTCCGATACTGCCCGGCTCAGAAGAGAAGGCCAAGATTATCTGGTGTTCATCTGACAGGCTGAAAACATGGGAGAATCATATGTTGAATGGTGTGGAGCCGCGATCACCAGCAAATTGCGACACATCAGCATTGGACAGGATTTCCAAACATGCTGAGAAACTGAAAATTAACGTGACGCCTACTGTGATTTTCGAGGATGGCGTCATCAAACCTGGCACGTTAACACTTCAACTGCTCGAGAAGCATCTCACAGAAGCGAGCCAGAAAAAATAAGGTCTGGATTATTTTGCGTGAAGTCAGCCGACTGGCAAACTAAAGGTTTTGGCGTGAATGTGAATCTATTACCACAAACTTGAACTGCATCCTCTGCAGATGAGCAGATTGACCAGCGTTTGTTTCAGGGAAGAGCTATGTTACGGTGCGAGGTCTGCTCGGATTATAACCACAATGAGCTATTAACTCATTACCCGTAAGGGTTATTATGACTAAGCATCGGAAGGTTTAGCATTATTAAACATTCAAAACTACCATACCGGCGATTCCAGAAATTGCTCTACGACTTTCGAGTCAAATAATTTTTGCGGCCGCAGCTCAATGCATTTTTTGTATGGCAACAAATCTTTATGTACAACAAACATGCACTTAGTTACCAGCAAATAAAGTTGTGATTATTAAAAGCATGGCATGGCATGGCATGGATTGTATTGTCTGACGAGGAGGAGATTGTAATGCGCTTTAAAACGACTATGGTGTTTTCTCTTGTAGCATCTTTGGGCTTGGCAAGCCTGGGATTTGCGGCGGAAGGAGTTGCCGAACAGGCGGATGGCAGAACTCTGGCTTTCGACAGAACGAAGGGCAATTGTCTCGCATGCCATACGATACCCGGCGAACCCGAGGCCGAGGCACCGGGTAATATCGGCCCCCCTCTTGTAAATATGAAGTCACGTTATCCTGATCGTGACAAATTGCGCGCCAGGATTTGGGATGAAACTGCAATAAACCCCGATTCCGTTATGCCCCCTTTTGGCAGGAACAAAATACTGACAGAGCAGGAAGTCGATCTGGTTACAGATTACATTCAGGGTCTTTAAAGTCGCATTTAAATTTGAAAGGTATGATATGAATCAATTGCGTAGAGCGTTTCTGAAAAGCGCTGGTGCCGTCGGAACGGTCATGGTCGCGATCGCTACAGGTTTGCTCAAACCCGGCGCAGCATTGGCAGCGGTCTGGAACAACCTCGCCTTCACTGCAAAGGACCCGGCAGAAGCCATGAAAAATGCAGGTTACGGCGGAGCCACCGAGAGCGGCGACATCGTAATCAAAGCGCCGGACATCGCGGAAAACGGCGCTGTGGTGCCGGTGTCAGCCACCAGCAATATCCCCGGAACCACTTCCATGGCCATTTTCGTGGAAAAGAATCCAGCACCGATGATAGCCGATTTCGAATTTTCAAACGGTGCCGAGCCGTATATCTCCACGCGCATCAAGATGGCCAAGACTTCCATCGTGCGAATAGCGGTGAAAGCGGGCGGCAAGAATTACACCAGCAGCCGCGAAGTCAAGGTCACGATCGGCGGTTGCGGCGGTTGATCCTGTTTGTCCGATTTGGTAATTCACCATAATTTTTAATTTGACGATTTTGAAGAGGGCACGAACATGGCTGATGCAATGAAAATGCGCGCGACGATGGAAGGCAATGCTGTAGAGGTGAAAGTGCTGATCCAGCATCCAATGGATACTGGAACGATGAAGGATAAAAACGACAAATTGATACCGGCATTCTTTATCAATCAGGTCGTTGCCACATTGAATGGCAGGACAGTACTGGAGTCCCAGTGGGGTGTAGGGATTGCGAAAAACCCCTTCATCGGCTTCCGGATCAAGGGTGGCAAGCCCGGAGACAAAGTCGGCGTCAACGCTGTCGACAATCTCGGCACCAAGTACGATGGCGAAGTGGTCGTTGCCTGATTCAGGCCGAAGGCTTTGAGAATATTTGATTCTTCCAACCAAGGGGAAAATAAGACATGAAATGGAAACTCGCATTCATAATGGCTGGACTGTTACTGGGTTGTGCCAATACAGGCCCCGCTAAAGGCCCTGAAGATGACCGCAACACTTTGATCAAACAATACCAGCAGACCTTTCCTGACATCAAGTTCGAAAATTATATCTATGGTGCTCTGGCCATGAACCCGGATGCCAGGAGTCAGTACGATGAAATTATGGCATTCCCGCCCTACTCCATCGATCTGGATAAAGGCAAGAAAATGTGGGAGACGCCGTTCAAGAACGGCAAGAAATTTTCCTCATGCTTTCCAAATGGCGGCAAGAACGTGGCCGGGAACTACCCGTATTTCGATAATGCCGCCAACCGTGTAGTGACCTTCGAAAATGCCGTCAATGCCTGCCTGAAGGCGAATGGCGAAGAAGCACTCAAATACGCCGAGAAGGAAATGGGTCTGCTTACCGCATACGCCAGAAGCTTGTCGGACGGAATGAAAGTCAATGTCAAAGTTGAGGGTGCGGGCGCGCTGGCCGCTTATGAGAAAGGCAAAGCATATTATGCCACTCGGAACGGTCAACTGAATTTTTCCTGCAAGAGTTGCCATGTACAGAGTGCTGGCAAATTCATCAGGAGTGATCAACTCTCCATGATGATCGGCCAAGCATCCCACTGGCCCGAGTTTCGAGGCGGCACAGACATCGTTACGCTGCAAGGGCGTTTCAAGCAATGCGAAAAGAACGTGCGCGCAAAACCGAAAGAAGCAAACAGCGAGGAATACAACAATCTTGAGTATTACCTGACCTACATGAGCAATGGTCTGCCCATGCAGACGCCGGTGTTCCGCAAGTAGGATCAATGCAACAGATTAACACGGATTATTTGTCCGGTTAATCCGTGCATATCTGTTTTTCGTAGCCAATAATCCCTTTCAGGAGTGCCCGCATGTCCATGAACCGTCGCGAATTTATGCAGATGTTGGCGGTGGCGGCAGCCTCAGGCTTTGCATTGAACAGCCGTACTGCGCTTTCTGCAGACAGCGCAGGCGGCTTCTACGATCTGCCTTCCTTTGGCAATGTTTCATTGCTGCACATCACCGATTGCCATGCCCAATTGCTGCCGATCTACTTCCGGGAGCCGAATGCCAACATTGGCTTGGGGCAAAGCCTGAACAAGGCGCCGCACCTAGTGGGAGAAAAGCTGCTCAAGGCTTTCGGCATAAGGCCAGGAACGCGTGAGGCCCATGCATTCACTTACCTCGATTTTGAAAATGCCGCCCACACCTACGGCAAAGTGGGTGGTTTCGCCCATTTAGCTACACTGATCAAAAAAATCCGCGCCAGCCGCCCTGGCGCCTTGCTGCTCGATGGCGGAGACACCTGGCAGGGTTCCGCCACTGCACTGTGGACCAAGGGGCAGGATATGATTGACGCCGGAAAACTGCTGGGCGTCGATGTGATGACAGGCCACTGGGAATTTACCTTGGGCGCGGAGCGGGTCAAGCAGGTCGTTGACAACGACTTCAAGGGCAAAATTGATTTCGTTGCGCAAAACATCAAGACCAACGACTTCGGTGACCCGGTATTCCCGTCCTATGTGATCAACCAGATCAATGACATACCAGTCGCGATAATTGGCCAGGCATTTCCCTACACGCCGATTGCCAATCCACGATACATGATTCCGGACTGGAGTTTCGGTGTTCAAGACGACAATATGCAGCTGGTCGTCAATGAAGCACGGGCCAAGGGTGCGCAAGTGGTCGTGGTGCTGTCCCACAACGGCATGGACGTTGACCTGAAGATGGCGGGAAGAGTAAGCGGTATCGACGCCATCATGGGCGGCCATACCCATGATGGTGTACCCGCACCTATCACAGTCAAGAACGCCGGCGGGCAAACCCTGGTGACCAATGCCGGTTCCAACGGCAAGTTTCTCGGTGTGATGGATTTCGATGTCAAGGGCGGCAAGGTCGCCGACATCAAATACAAACTGTTGCCGGTGTTTGCCAACCTGATCGAGCCTGATGCAGAAATGGCAACCTTGATCAAGAATGTACGCGCCCCCTATGAAGCGAAGCTGGCCGAACAGCTTGCCGTCACAGAAGGAACGCTTTACCGCCGCGGCAACTTCAACGGCACTTTCGATCAACTGATCCTGGATGCGATGATGGAAGTGAAGGGTGCGGATGCTGCATTCTCCCCCGGTTTTCGCTGGGGCACATCGCTTTTGCCCGGAGAAACCATCACGCTGGAACATGTAATGGATCAGACCGCGATCACCTATCCCCAAACCACGCTGACCGAAATGACCGGTGAAACCATCAAGGCCATCATGGAAGACGTCTGCGACAATCTGTTCAATCCCGACCCCTACAAGCAGCAGGGCGGAGACATGGTCCGCGTCGGCGGCATCAGCTATACCTGCGATCTGCGGCAGAGCATCGGCAAGCGCATCAACAACATGATGCTTAACGGCAAGGCGCTGGATCCCAACAAGAAATACAAGGTGGCGGGATGGGCACCGGTGGCCGAAGGTGCTACCGGCGAGCCGATCTGGGGTGTCCTGACAGATTACTTGCGGGACAAAAAAGTGATTGCCCCGCGCAGGCTCAACCTGCCAAAATTGGTCGGCGTTGATGGTAACGCGGGGATTGCTTTAGTTGAACGTTGATACATTCTTCAGGTGAGGTGATGCAGTATATGCAGGATTTGCTGCATTCTGGTAATTTCGATAATTTTTGAGATAACACATTATGGATGCGTCGGTTGTAGTCAAAATGATAGTCTGGTGGGGATTTGGTTTAGGCGTCGCATTCGGGTTCATCGCCAACAAGACCAACTTCTGCACCATGGGTGCTGTTTCGGATGTCGTCAATATGGGTCACTGGGGGCGGATGCGCGCCTGGCTGCTCGCCATTGCAGTGGCGATGATCGGCACCAATGCGCTGTCTTATTTTGGTTACCTGGACTTGACCAAAACCTTGTATACCGGCAACAACTTTCCCTGGCTTGCCTATATCTTTGGGGGACTTTGCTTCGGCGTCGGCATGACGCTCGCCTCGGGTTGCGGCAACAGAACGCTGGTGCGCATCGGTGGCGGCAACCTGAGATCCGTTGTCGTGTTCATATTTTTGGGGTTTGCTGCAATGGCGACGCTAAAAGGCATCCTGGGCGCATTCCGTGTCAATGTTTTGCAGGCGCCTGATGTCACCGTCCAGTTCGACCATGGCCAAACACTCCCTGCCCTCCTGTCAGGCATTGGCGGCCTTTCTCCCGACACCCTTCAGTTGGCTATAGCCAGCGTGATCGGGTTGGCGATCCTGATTTTTGTGTTCAAGGACAAGGGCTTCCGTAACAGCCTGGACAACAACCTGGCCGGCCTGATTGTCGGTCTGATCGTAACAGGCGGCTGGTATGTTACCGGTCACCTCGGCTTTGGCGAGAACCCCGATACGCTTGAAATGACCTATCTGGGTACCAATACCCACTTGGCGGAATCGATGTCCTTTATCGCACCGGCCGCCTACACCCTGGAATACTGGGCGTACTGGACCGATGCCTCGAACATCATCACCTTTGGTGTTGCCACAGTATTTGGCGTCGGTATCGGGTCTTTCCTCTACGCCATGATCAACAAGTCATTCCGCTGGGAAGCTTTTTCCTCCGTGCAGGACATGCTCTACCACATCATCGGGGGCATACTGATGGGATTCGGCGGTGTTACAGCCATGGGTTGCACCATAGGCCAAGGCATAACCGGTGTCTCGACCCTGTCATTAGGGTCTTTGCTGGTGTTTGCATCCATTGTTGCGGGTTCCGCCATTACCATGAAAATACAGTACCGCATCATGATGCGGGGAGCCTGATCAACTTTTTTGAGTCGCCTGGGGAGATCGACCGACTGCTTTGGTAGGAAGTCGCCCTTCACTTCACCGCCAAAAGCAGAATGCGTGTTCCACAAAGCGGACAGATAGTCCACGGTGAAGTGGACAAATCTACTACAGCCAGGTTTTCACCCCGTCGTCACCGCCGATCCGCTGTTTCAGCAGGCGGCATGGTGCATCCGGAACAACCTTGAGCACTTCGGCATAAATCGAATCCAGCGCCATATCCTCATCGGCAAAAATGTTCTCCTGCCCGACATAATCAAACAAGCCGGAATGATGCATGACATCGACTACCTGTTTCTTCAGTCCGCTGAAAACTACCCTGATACCGTTGGCGCGCAGCCTTTCCACCACATGATGTATGACTTCTTCACCGGAAGCGTCGAGTTGATTGATGCCATTCGACACGATCAGCAGATGTTTGGCGCGCGGGTTATTGGATACCGCTTCAAGGATGGCGTCTTCGAAATAGGACACGTTGGCGAAATAAAGCGATCCGTCATAGCGGATCGCGATGATGTTTTCGCTGACCGGCAGGTTGTGCACTTTCACGTCGCGCAGCGTGCCGTCTTGGGCGCGGCCGAGAATGGCGACCCGCGGAGTCATGGTGCGGTAAAGATAGAGGATGATGGCCAGTCCCGCGCCGACCAGAATGCCGCTGTCGAGGTGCGGCGCAAAGGCCAGCGTGGCGACAAAAGTCACCACCGAAGCAATGCCGTCGTGTTTGTGAGTATGCCAGGCATGCTGGATCGCCTTGAAGTTGATCAGGCCGATCACCGCCATCATGATCACTGCTGCCAGCACCGCTTGAGGCAGGTGATACAGAAGCGGGGTGAGGAACAGCAGCGTGAGCAGCACAATCAGACCTGCGAATACGTTGGACATGCCAGATACGGCACCAGCATTGAGGTTCACCGCCGAACGGGAAAAGGAACCGCTGACCGGAAAAGCCTGACCGAAACTGCCTACCATGTTCGCGAGGCCCTGTCCGATCAGCTCCTGATTGGGGTCGATACGATCCCTGGTTTTGGCCGCCATCGCTTTGGCAATGGAGATGGCCTCCATGAATCCCACCAGGGATATCACCAGTGCGCTGGATATGAGCGCCGAAATCATTTCCCAGTTGAATGCCGGCAGGTCTAACCGGGGCAATCCGGCGGGAATGGCGCCCACCACCTCGCCGCCGCCGACAAGATCGAACTCGCCCTTGCTGACCTTCTTGATGCGCCAGCGGTAGCCGTCGGCTTTTTCACCCGGCGGCATCTGACCGGACAGATAGAATTTGGCAGGTTGACCTTCGGTTGCAGTCACCCGCTCGAAAATGAACTTGCGCAGGGACCGGGCGATCTTGCGATTTTCGCCTTCGGCGTCCTTGAGTTCCAGTTTGAGCAGTTCGATCTCATAGTTCAGCGCAGCGGTGCGCTGCGAGCTTCCCTCGTGGCCTTTCAGGTTCTGCTTGAGTTCCGCCGATTTGGCGCCTAGCTTGCCGTTCAACTCGTCAATCTTGATTTCGATCCGGGAAAATTCGTTGGCGAGGGTCTTCACCTCGATATCCATGACCTCATCGATCTTGCCCTTGCTGTTGTGCTCGAAGCCGATCGACCAGCTCACCCATGTGGTTAGCGCGACTGCGATCAACACACCGGGAAGCTTGGGCGCGAATTTCTTCCACACCCACATGATCGCAAAGGCCGAGATACCCATCAGCAGCGTCGGCAGATGGGTATCGCCGACCTGCATCAGCACGCCCCAGATATCGCTGATGAAATGCTCGCTCCGCCCCATCGAAACGCCGAATAGCTTGTTGAGTTGTGACAGGCCGATGATGATGGCGGCTGCATTGGTGAAGCCGACGATGACGGGATGAGAAAGAAAATTCACCACCACGCCGAGTTTGAACACACCCAGCAGGAGTTGAATGATGCCGACCATCAATGCCATCAGGATCGCCAACGAGATGAACTTGCTGGAACCACTGGCGGCCAGCGGCGCGAGGGCCGAAGCGGTCAACAGAGAGACTACAGCGACCGGGCCGGTAGCCAGTTGCGCCGACGAACCCCACAGCGCTGCGATGATGCCTGGCAGGAACGCCGCATACAGGCCGTAATAGGCTGGCAGTCCGGCCAGTTGCGCATACGCCATGGATTGCGGGATGAGCACCAGCGCGACGGTGATGCCTGCGATCAGGTCGGCCCTGACCATTTCGCTGCGCAATGGCCACCAGAACAGAAAGGGCAGGAAGCGGCCGATGCGCTTGTTCATGACGTTCTGGGTTCGCCGTTAGGCAATTTGTCACGACATTCGGAAAAGATGCGCGCCTTGCAGCTTCGACAGATCTCCGGATCGAGCTTGGCATAGACCGGCTTGATCCAGTTCGACATGACTGGAAAAAAAACGCCATCGCCGATGTCGGCAAGTTTGCCTGACTTGCTCAGAAACTCGTAGATGGAATCCTTGCATCGGTAGAAATACAGCCCGCCGCCCAACTTGCGGCGGCGGCGCGCCTCCTGCGCCAGCATTTCCGCACCCGCCACGTCCACAAAATCGATACCGGTAGCAACAATCAGCACGGATTTTTTTTGCGGTTCTTTTTCGTCGATCTGCATCAGACTACTCTGAGCGTGATCGACGGCTCCAAAAAAGATCGAGCCGTTGAAGCGCACCATGCTTAATTGCGGGCATTCAGGATGGCCATAGGCGCTCACAAAATGGTAGGCTCCCTCCTCTTTTGCCGGAACCACCGGAATGATAAACGGGCGCGAGACGCGATATAGATAAATGGAAAGGGAAAGCAGGATGCCAAAGAATATGCCCTTCTCCAGATCGACCAATGTACCGACCAGCGTAACGACCAGCGTGACCGTCTCGGCACGACTGGTACGCACGATGTTTAGAATATGGTGGAAATCGATCAGCCCCCAGGCTACCAGGAACAATATCCCCGCCATCGCCGCTGTCGGCAGATAGGAAGCCAGCGGCGCGACCAACAACAGAACCAGCACCAGGAAGATCGACGCGTACACCGTAGCAAGCGGTGTCTGCGCGCCCGCCGCGTAATTCACGCCGCTACGGTTGAACGAACCACAGGATGCATAGCTGGAAAAGAAACTGCCAACCAGATTCGACAAGCCCTGGCCGATGAATTCCTGATTGCCGTCGATGCGCTGTTCGGATTTCACCGCGATAGCGCGCGAGATGGAAACTGCCTCGGTCAGTGCCAGCATGGTCACCACCAAAGCCGGGAATAGCACCTTGTTGATGGTCTCATAGGAAAAATCGGGAATGACGAAGGGGGGCAGATGCGCAGGCAACGCGCCCACCGTCTTGATCAGCGTGTTCTCCACTCCGAACTCCAGATTGACCAGATAGGCAGTCACGCTGCCTGCCACCATCGCCACGATCATGTACGGCAGCTTGGGGATGTAGCGCTTGGCCAGAATACCTGCAGCCAGCGTGATCGCACCGACAAACGTGACGTAATGATTGATGTTGCCGGCCTGCACGATCAATTGTTCGATCACCACATGGGGTTGCACACCGCGCGCGATGTCGATGCCGAAGAAGTTCTTCACCTGACTGAGCGCAATGAGCACCGCCGCTCCCGCGGTGAAACCGATGACCACCGTATGCGAAATGAAATTGATTAGTACCCCCATGCGGGCCAATCCCAGGATTAACTGGAACAACCCTGTCAGGAAGGTGAGCGTAAGCACCATGCTGATGAACTCTGGCGAACCGGGGTCGGCCAGTGGACTCATTGCCGCGAACACCGCAATGGAGATCGCGGTCGTCGGGCCGGAAACCAGATGCCAGCTCGACCCGAACAATGCGGCAATGATCGCCGGAAGCATGGCCGCATACAGTCCGTATTCCGGCGGCATCCCCGCAATGGTCGCGAAAGCCACCCCTTGCGGCAGCACGATCAAAGCACCAGCCAAGCCGGCCAGCAGGTCTGCTCTGCTGGAACTGCGGTCCACCATGTGCCACCACTGCATGAACGGCAACACATGATACAGCCAGTATTTTCCTGAGCGGGCGGTCTTCAAGATGTTGTGGTCAACCTATCGTCTGGTAGTAAAGGTTCTGCGGGTGGTTGGCTTGTGCGAAGAAGAACCAGCGCTCAGCCAGCAAGCCTATGTACTGAAGTATAAACGCAATGCCGAGCAACGCTGGGGTGAACATGCCCAGAGCCAACAAGACCAGTGGAATCACGAAGGACAGCAACAGGAAAGCCGGTTTGATCATGCGCAGGAATGCATCACTCTTGCCGTGGAAGAACTCGCGCGTGTTGAACGAGCCGCCCATTGCACCCTGCGAACGCTGCACGATATACGGATGCTTGATGCCGATCGCGGTCTGTATCGTCGATTTCGGTCTTAGGTGCGCATTGCGCACCAGCGATGCACTTCTGCCGGCAAATGCCAGCAAAGTGATGATGATCGCCCACCCGGCGAAAAAATCTGTTTGCGTCGGAACTACCGAAGCTGCATAGAAAGCTGCCAGTATGAAACCGGAAGAGCCGCCGAGCAGGATGTAGTTGATCACCGTCAACGGCGTATGCCATTCGCGCAGAAAACGCAGACAGGCATAGATCATTCCGGTGCAGACGAACAGCGCGAACGATGCCAGCGTGCCGATGACGCCCAGCAGAATGGTCAGATCGATAAGCAAGCCGCTGGGCAATCTCACCACCTCAAACTGATATCCGGACAAATGCGCCGCACCGTAGAGGAATACCAATCCCATGAACGCCGGCAACGCAATGACTTCGCGCGACAACCATGAAGTGCGCCATTGCGTTGCCGAGCGCCACGCTCGTTCTGGCCGGCCAAGGTGGAAAAAAGAGGCAATCAATCCACCTGCCAGCAACAACAAAGCCAAAACACTGCCGTAACCGTAAAAAGCGCCGGTCTGCATCGGCAACAGACCGAACAGCGCATACGACTGATGTGTGAACAACGCGAGGAACAGTCCTTGCCCGGCACCGAGCAAGGTTGTCAGAAAAATTACCGAGAAAGCGGGTTTCATATCACTGCATCACCACGCGGAAACATCTTCCATCGATGGCTCGCCCTTGCCCGGCTTGGGCAACAGGCCGTCCACTTTAAGCGGATTGTCCGCGCGCTCAAGCTCGTCCTCATGGATCTTGAGTTTGGTCTTGCGGCGCGGCAGGTAATGGTTGGCAGGATGTGTGCCCCACTCCGGCATCAGGGCATAGCCGCCCTCTTCACGTATCGCCTGTGCTATCGCCGATTCGGGGTCGTGGATGTCGCCGAACAAGCGGGCGCTGGTCGGACAGGCCTTGACACAGGCTGGTTTACGGTCGATTTCCGGCAGCGCCAAGTCATAGATCCGGTCAACACACAAGGTGCACTTTTTCATCACCTGCTGCTTTTCATCTATCTCGCGCGCGCCATAAGGACAAGCCCAGCTGCAATATTTGCAGCCGATGCATTTGTCGTAATCCACCAGCACGATGCCATCCTGCTTGCGCTTGTAGGAGGCCCCGGTCGGGCACACCGGCACGCAAGGCGGATCCTCGCAATGCAAGCATGACTTGGGGAAATGTACGGTTTCGGTATTGGGGTATTGGCCGACCTCAAAGGTCTGCACCCGGTTGAAGAATGTACCGGTCGGGTCGGCCCCGTAGGGATTCTCGTCGCACAATGGCCCTGCCGAACCGGAAGTGTTCCATTCCTTGCAACTGGTCACACAGGCATGGCAACCGACGCAGACGTTCAGGTCAATGACCAGAGCAAGCTGGGTCATTTGATCACCTCGAAAAGCTTGCTGGGCGGCTCACGACGTTTCTTCATGATACTCACCTCTTCTTTCCTCTTCCGCCAAAATAGGCAATCCAACTCGGGGCGTTTTTCATGCCGGGATATTTTTTCATTGATTCAAATTGCGGCGAGGTTTGTTCAGGTTCGCCCTTTTTCGCCTTGTAGATACGCACTCGCACGTCATACCAGGCTGCTTGCCCGGTGATCGGATCTGAGTTGGAGTAACGTTTGCCATCCGGCATTGCAGGCAGTTCCTCGGAGATGAGGTGGTTGAGCAGAAATCCCTGTTGGGACTCGTTCGCGTCCGGCGACAGGTTCCAGGCCCCGGCGGCCTTGCCGATCGCGTTCCAGGTCCATACCGTACCCGGCTCCACCGATTCGCTGCAGCGCGCCATGCAGCGCACCTTGCCCCATTGCGACTCTACCCAGATCCAGTCGCCGTCGGCGATGCCTGCATCCTTTGCGGTGCGTGAATTGACATTGAGATAGTTGTGGGCGTGGATCTGACGCAGCCAGGCGTTCTGCGAATCCCAGGAGTGATACATCGCCATCGGGCGCTGTGTCACCGCCGATAACGGGTATTTGTCCTTGTTGCTGGACTGTGTCTCGAGCGGTTCATAATAGAATGGCAACGGATCGAAAAATATTTCGATGCGCTTGGCGAGATGCGCGGGAGGCTGGCGTGTGATGCTCTTGCCTTGGGCTGCGAGACGGAATTTCTGCAACACCTCGGAATAGAGATGTATCAGTATCGGCTCGGCATAGCGCGTGATGCGGTTGCGCTGCGACCATTCCAGGTAGCCCTTGTTCCAGTTGCGCATGAATTGATAAGAGCGCGGCAACTTCAGGTGATGCATGCAATTGTTCCTGGCGTACATTTCCCATTGATTGGGATTCGGTTCGCCGCGCATGGTTTTTTCGCCGCCTTTGCCGCGCCATCCGGAAAGGAAACCGATACCCGATCCGGCCTCGGTCTCCCAGTTGACGATGAAGTCCGGATAGTCGCGAAATTTTCGTTCACCTTGCCTGGTGACAAAGACCGGCAGTTTCAAGCGCGTTCCGAGTTCGATCAGCACTTCCTGAAACGGTTTGCATTCGCCCGTCGGCGGCACCACCGGGATGCGCACTGCATCTACCGGGCCGTCGAATTCGGAGATCGGGCGGTCGAGCATGGACATTACGTCATGGCGCTCAAGATAAGTAGTGTCGGGCAGGATCAGATCGGCGAATGCCGTGGTTTCCGAATGAAAAGCATCGCACACCACGATGAACGGGATCTTGTGCTCGCCATTCTCTTCCTTGTCGGTAAGCATCTTGCGCACCTCGCCGGTGTTCATGGTCGAGTTCCAACCCATGTTGGCCATGAATAGCAACAGCGTATCGATCTTGTAGGGATCGCCACGCCAGGCGTTGGTGATGACGTTGTGCATCAGCCCGTGCACCGACAGCGGATATTCCCACGAAAAAGCCTTGTCGATACGCACCGGGCTGCCGTCCGGATTGACGAACAGATCGTCCGGGTCGGAAGGCCAACCCAGCGGCATGCCATCGAGCGGCGTGTTCGGCTTTACTGCCAGGGGTGTGTTCGGCGTGCGTGCGCACGGCGGGATGGGACGCGGGAACGGCGTCTTGTGGCGGAAACCGCCGGGGCGATCGATGGTGCCCAGCAGCGTCATCAGGATGGACAACGCCCGTATGGTCTGGAAGCCGTTGGAGTGCGCGGCCAGACCGCGCATCGCATGGAAGGATACCGGATTGCCGATCACGCTGTCGTGCTCCTTGCCCCATGAGTCTGTCCAGGGGATCGGCAATTCGATCTTCTGGTCGCGCGCCGTGATGCCCATTTCGTGCGCGAGACGGCGGATGGTATCGACCGGAATGCCAGTGATCTGGCTCGCCCACTCCGGAGTGTAATCCTTGACCCGTTCCTTCAACAACTGGAAGGCAGGCTTGACCGGTGTGCCATCCGAGAGCTTGAATTCGCCGAACAGGAATGGGTCTGCTCCCTCGCTGTGCGTGATCACCGGCTTGTTGCTGTTGCGATCCCACCACAGTTTGTTTTGCGGGTCATAGCACCCCTCTTCCTCGGGAACCTCGGTGCGCACGAACATGCCGAATTCGTCATGCTGGTCATCGAGATTCACCAGTTGCCCGGAGTTGGTATAGCGCACCAGGAAATCGCGGTCGTACAAACCGAGCGCGATGATTTCGTGGATCAGCGCCAGCAACAGCGCGCCGTCGGTACCGGGGCGTATCCCCACCCATTCGTCGGCAATCGCGGAATATCCGGTGCGAACCGGATTGATCGAAATGAAACGCCCGCCTTCGCGCTTGAATTTCGAGATTGCGATCTTCAGCGGGTTGGAGTGATGGTCTTCCGCCGTGCCGATCATGATGAACA
Organism: Pseudomonadota bacterium; assembly: GCA_049320585.1. Lineage (GTDB taxonomy): Bacteria > Pseudomonadota > Gammaproteobacteria > Burkholderiales > Gallionellaceae > Gallionella. The sequence goes on from JBMOQB010000030.1 coordinate 98,716, forward strand.
GCTTGGCACGCTCCAGATCCGGTCCGCCAAATTCCCAGAACGATCCGCCGATAGTGTAGATCATGCCCGCCGCCATGTTCACCGAACAGAAACCGCCGTGAGCGGCATAGTTGGGTGTGCCGAACTGACGCGCAAACAATCCGGTCAATGCCTGCATCTGGTCGCGCCCGGTGAACAGCGCGAATTTCTTGGGGTCAGTCGCGCGTATCTTGCTCAGCCGCTCGGCGAGGATACTGAAGGTCTCTTCCCAACTGATCTCCTCGAACTCGCCCGCACCGCGATCCGAGCCCGGCTTGCGCCGCAGTGGCTTGGTCAGCCGCGCGGGAGAATATTGCTTCATGATGCCAGACGAACCCTTGGCGCAGATCACACCGTTATTGAGCGGATGATCCGGGTTGCCGTCTATGTAGCGCACCTCGCCATCGCGCAGATGCACGCGTATCCCGCAGCGGCACGCGCACATATAGCAGGTCGTGTTGCGCACTTCGTTCTTGGCATCCGGTGCGGGCGATGCCAGCGGATCGTGCAGCGGGGTAATCGTGCTCTGTGAGTCGCCAAAGTTATGGTTATTCATCAACTGCCCATTGGTAATTTGAATGCCGTTCTGGCGAAACCAAAGTTCATCATTCGAAAGGGGCGCTAGTATGCGCAACTCACCACCCCACCATCCATAACCGTGATGAGCTATTGGCTTATAGCCCGTAAGGGTTATCGTGGCTACTCGGCGAAAGCCTTAGCATATGCATCATATTTACAAGGGTTATTCCAGCAACTTCATAGTTAGCAAAATTATCGAGTTCGCACAAAGTAATAATTGTCGAACAGGAGATTAACATGGCACTGGTAAGACCGCACGGAGGGCGCGATCTTAATCCGCTGTTGCTCAATGGCAGAGCGCTCGCGGACGAATCGCAGCGTGCGCACTCATTGCCGCAGATCAAAGTCAGCTCGCGCGAAAAGGGCGACCTGATCATGCTCGGCATCGGCGGCTTCACGCCGCTCGACGGTTTCATGACCCGCGCAGACTGGGAAGGCGTGTGCGACGGCATGAAGATGTCCAATGGCCTGTTCTGGCCGATCCCCATCACGCTCTCCACCGACAAGGCGGCAGCCGACTTCCTCAAGACAGGTAGCGATGTCGCGCTGGTCGATCCGGACAACGGCGAGATACTCGCCACGATGAATGTCACCGAGAAATACACCATCGACAAGGCGCACGAATGCGCCATGGTGTTCAAGACCACCGACCCCGATCACCCCGGCGTGAAGATGGTGATGGAACAAAGCGACATCAACCTTGCCGGTCCGGTCAAAGTTCTTTCTCAGAGCGATTTCCCGGAGAAGTACGGCGACCTGTTCATGACCCCGGCGCAGACACGCGAGTTGTTCGATTCCTATGGCTGGTCCAAGGTAGCCGCATTCCAGACGCGCAATCCTATGCACCGCTCGCATGAATACCTGGCCAAGATCGCGATCGAGACCTGCGACGGCGTGCTGGTCCACTCGCTGCTCGGCCACCTCAAGCCCGGCGATATTCCCGCCGATGTGCGTGCCGAAGCGATCTCGGTATTGTTGGAAAAATATTTTGTGAAGAAAACCGTGCTTCAGGCCGGCTACCCGCTCGACATGCGCTACGCGGGCCCTCGCGAAGCGCTGCTGCACGCGCTGTTCCGCCAGAACTACGGCTGCTCGCATCTGATCGTCGGACGCGACCATGCCGGGGTCGGCAACTACTACGGCCCGTTCGATGCACATCACATCTTCGACGAGATACCCAAGGGCTCGCTGGAGACCCAGCCGCTCAAGATAGACTGGACTTTCTGGTGCTACAAGTGCGGTGGCATGGCCTCAGCGCGCACCTGCCCTCATGATGAAAAGGATCGCCTGCTGGTATCCGGCACCAAGCTGCGCAAATGGTTATCCGAAGGCGCTGAAGTGCCGGCCGAATTCAGCCGCCCGGAGGTGCTGGAAATACTGCGCGCCCATTACGCCAGCCTGGCTGACAATGAAAAAGTTGAAGTGAAACTCAGTGGTCATTCGGGACGATAAAAAACACACCCTCTTTTTGTTCGGGCTGATTAAGTGAAGTAATGGTGGCAGGTCCGTAGGGTGAAGAATTTTTGCGGGAGATAACTTTTTCCATACTCGACGGCCAACCGATTGAATGATATTTTGCGTTTAATTTTTTGAGGAGAGCCTAATGTTCATAAGCAACCACTTTGCCGAACTTTCGGAAGTTATATCACCTGCAATGATGCAGGGGTATATCGTTTTTATGGTCCTGCTGGTCATGGGCGGGACTATCCTTGACATGATGCATAAGAAAAGCGCGCAGTATTTTTTCGAAAATGCGAAAAAAGCGCAGAAGAACGCAAAACGGACAGTGAGTGGTGGAGAAAAAGCAGCGATTGCCGCTTCTGTGCTGGTGAACGAGGTATTGACTTCCGGCGAATTCAGCAATCCAAGACGCAGGCTTTCCCATCTGCTGACCATGTGGGGAACCATTATTTTCGTTGTGACCACCGCGATCATGATTTTGTGCTATCCCACACCGGAAACGCCCACACCTTCCTTGCTGCCAATGTTATGGCATATCGGTGCGCTGATGCTGGCCGTTGGGGGATACTGGTTCTGGTTTTTTATTCGCGTTGATGTGTCAGCGGAAGGCCTTCCATGGTTCCGGTTCGAGCGTGCGGATTTGTTTATTCTCTCGCTTCTAGCTACCTCGACTTTCGCATTAATCTGGTCATTTACCGGCGGGGGATTAACCATATCCTTTGCCTTGTTCATCCTGTCCAGCACCGTTCTCTTTGGCGGCGTTTACTGGTCCAAGTTTGCCCATATGTTCTTCAAGCCTGCTGCGGCGTACCAGAAAAAAATTACCCGGGCCGATGGTTCCCGGGAGAATTTGCCTCCTGACTATGATTTGACGGATCCTGAAGTACAGCGCAAGTTTCCGGACGTCCCGATGTATATGGGTAAGAACCCGCCAAACATGGGGCTTTGTATCAAGGCTGAAAGAGCAAAACACTACTAACCCTGACCCGACTGATTATCTATAGGAAATAGAGGAGTACTTTATGCCAACCTTTGTATATATGACTCGTTGTGATGGTTGTGGAGAATGCGTCGATATCTGCCCGTCCGACATCATGCACATCGATAAAAAACTGCGTCGTGCTTACAACATCGAACCGAATATGTGCTGGGAATGCTACTCCTGTGTAAAAGCCTGCCCGCATCACGCCATTGATGTACGCGGTTATGCCGACTTTGCACCACTGGGTCACTCGGTACGCGTAATTCGCGATGAGGAAAAAGGCACGATTGCGTGGCGCATCAAGTTCCGCAACGGCAAAAAAGATATGGAGCTACTGGCGCCCATCACGACCAAGCCCTGGGGCTCGGCGACACCGAAACTCGCAGAGGTGCCTGCGCCCAGTCAGGCAATGCGCGACAGTCAATTGCTGTTCAATGAGCCTAAATACATTCGTATGGATGAAGGTGGATTACACACACTGGAATCCAATGGCTTGGAAATCAAAAAAGGGGTGCAATACTAATGAGCTACTCGACAATTATTGAAGACGATATCGACATCCTGGTTGTGGGTGCGGGTCTTGGCGGTACGGGTGCAGCATTCGAGGCTAGATATTGGGGCCAGAACAAGAAGATCGTCATCGCCGAAAAGGCAAACATCATGCGTTCTGGTGCGGTAGCCCAGGGTCTGTATGCGATCAACTGCTACATGGGAACGCGATTTGGCGAGAACAATCCCGAAGATCATGTACGCTATGCTCGTATCGACCTGATGGGTATGCTTCGTGAAGACCTCGCTTTTGATATGGCACGTCACGTTGACTCCACTGTACATAACTTTGAAGAGTGGGGGCTTCCCATCATGCGCAACGAGAAGAAGGGTTCGTTTCTGCGTGAAGGGCGTTGGCAGATCATGATTCACGGTGAATCCTACAAGCCTATCGTTGCTGAAGCGGCCAAGAAGTCAGCGGACAAGGTTTTCAACCGCATCTGTGTGACCCACCTCCTGATGGATGAATCCAAGGAAAACCGTGTTGCCGGTGCCGTAGGATTTAATGTGCGCACGGGTAACTACCACGTGTTCAAGTCCAAGACGGTTATCTGCGGTGCCGGTGGTGCTTCCAACATCTTCAAGCCGCGTTCTGTCGGTGAAGGTGCGGGTCGTGTCTGGTACGCGCCATGGTCATCAGGTTCTGCGTATGGTCTGATGATCGAAGCAGGCGCGAAAATGACGCAAATGGAAAACCGTATCGTACTGGCTCGATTCAAGGATGGTTACGGTCCTGTCGGCGCCTATTTTCTCCACCTCAAGACCTATACCCAGAATGCCTACGGTGAAGAGTACGAGTCCAAATGGTTCCCGGAACTACAGAAAATGGTCGGTAAGGAATATCTGGACCCGGAAGTTTCGCACAGAACCCATCGTCCCATTCCGACCTGTCTGCGTAACCACGCGATAATCTCTGAGGTGAATGCCGGCCGCGGTCCTATTCACATGGTCACCATGGAAGCCTTCCAGGATCCCCATCTTGAAGAGATCGGCTGGCACAACTTCCTGGGCATGACCGTCGGTCAGGCGGTACTGTGGGCTGCAAATGACGTTGATCCCAAGTACGAAAACCCTGAACTGACCACTTCCGAGCCATATGTAATGGGTTCGCATGCAACGGGTTGTGGTGCCTGGTGTTCGGGTCCGGAAGATATATCTCCGCCGGAATACTTCTGGGGCTACAACCGCATGACGACCGTTGAAGGTCTGTTTGGTGCGGGAGATGCTGCAGGCGGAACTCCTCACGCCTTCTCATCAGGATCCTTTACTGAAGGTCGTCTGGCTGCCAAGGCTGCCTGTAAATATATTGATGATGGCAAAGGAGAAGGCATCCGTGTTTCCGACGCCCAGATCGATCGCCGTCGGGAACAGATCTACAAGCCCCTGGAAACTTATCGCGTTTATAGTAACGAAGTGGTTGCCGGTACCGTCAATCCCAACTTCATCAACCCGAAACAGGGCCTTGATCGCTTGCAGAAGCTGATGGATGAATACTGTGGTGGTTTTGGCGTCAACTATATGACCAACGACAAGCTCCTGAACATCGGTCTCAAGAAAATGTACATCCTGGGGCAGGATCTGGAAAAGGTCGCCGCTTCCGATATACACGAGCTATTGCGTGCATGGGAGCTGAAACATCGTTTCCTGACTTCTGAAAGTGTGTTCCATCATACGCTGTTCCGTAAGGAGACACGTTGGCCGGGTTACTACTACCGTGGTGATGCAATGAAGCTGGATGATGAGAACTGGCACGTGCTGACAGTTTCTCGTCGCGATCCCAAGACGGGTGAGTACACGATGGAAAAGGCACCGCTCTACCACTTGGTAGGTGATGTAGAGAAAGCGCCGCCAGAAGAGCACCACTAAGCAAATGTAGGCTAGATTTACCAGCCGTGTAAGATCAGGCCAGCAAAAATATATTTGCGATAACTTGCTAATGTATGAAGAGAGGACCGGCATATTTTATGTTGGTCCTTTTTTTCGAAATAGCTAGAAGTGTGTCATCGCTATAGATGAAATTATGAAGCACTGTGTAGGTGAGATATTTTTATGAACATTCTTGAAAAGACAGATGAAGAGATTTTAGAGTTGGCCAACCCGATGTGGGCTGATCTTATCAAGTACTCTAATGAAGGAAACTACGGTGCATTCACGCGTAATTTTTCGAGCTCTTTTATTGCGGGTGCAAATGAGATTGAAATGGGTAAGCAGTTTGCGAGAAGCGACCTTGCGAAAAACCTGTCAGAAGATTATACGTATCTTGGCATGATACGCCGTGGAGAATATGTCACTGTTTTATATAAAGTGATAAACAAAAAAAATAAAGGTGAATGGCTGGGAAGACTGGTGCTGGGTTATGAAAAGGACAAGGTGAAAATTTTTGGGGCCACGCTGTTCTAGAAAGATGTTAATAGACATGTCAGATACGATTGAAGACGAAAAATTCGTTGAACTAAATTATAAAGTCATCGATAACAAAACCGGTGACATACTGGTTACTGTGGATTATCCGCTGGGTTATGTTCATGGTGTGAATGATGTAATGTCTGAAGAAGTGACAAAGGAAATGTATGGTAAGAAAGTTGGCGATATCATCGAAGTGCCAGTAGACACTGCAAAGTTGTACGGCGAGAGAGATGAATCACTGGTATTTACCGATCGTATAGAAAATGTCCCGGAAAAGTATCGGGAAATCGGCATGACCATCACCATGGAAAATGAAAAAGGTGAGTCCAGAAACTTTATCGTTACCCGATTCGACGACAAGACATTAACTGTCGACGGTAATAACCCCCTTTGCGGCAGAGAAGTCACTTTCATGCTGGAAGTCTTGTCTATACGCGAAGCTACCGAGGAAGAAATCGAGCTTGGCGGAGCGGTCGGCGCCGATCCCGGCTTAGATGAAATACTCGCCCGGGCAAAATGAGATTCTCAACCAATTACATAATTTATCCTGAGAACAGGGCTCTGGAGCGTGCAATAGCGAATTCTATAGGCATGCTGAGTGAAGAGGTGGCCGCAGCGGCCGTTCCGGATACCAAAGTCACTGTAGCGGATAATTTTCGTTACACAAGGGGGAATTATGAGCAGCACCGTTTCAGTTCCAGAATTTTTGAGAGTTTGCGTGAGGCGCTTGAGGGATCGCTGACAGACACCCCTGCTCCAGGTACTCTGACTCCAAATATCAGATGTGACCAGGAGCCATCAGCCTGGGCTGCGACACAGAATGATCTCGGAAATATTCTTGCAGCACTGGGACAGCAGCGAAGAGATGCAGAATTGTTTCAACGGGCCATTCGGTGTTTTAGCAATGCACTAGAGGAGTTCAGGCAGGAAAACGCACCATTGGAATGGGCAGCTACGCAATATAACCTGGGCACGGCTAACCAGGCGCTTGGTCGGCTACTTGATGCTACAAAGCCGTTGAAGATCGCTGTAGATGCTTACACCGATGCTTTGCTGGTTTGGACGCGAGACGCGTCTCCGGAAGACTGGATGTTTACGATGCATCAGCTTGGAGATACTTTCCATGCGTACGGAAAACTGCTTAAAGGGAACCGTCAACTTCAAAAGTCCGTTGTAGCCTACAAAAATGCGCTTGCCGTACTCGATGCGGATAATTATGCATTGGAGTTAACCGCTACACATAATAACCGTGCTGCCGCATTGCATCATCTCGGTGAGTCAGAGGAAAACCCCGAACGCATGGAGGAAGCGATAAGATCTTATGAAAAGGCGTTAACGGTCAGCATGGAGCAGCAACTCCCCATTCATCTGGCGGTACTATGCAGGGTAAACAAGACGACAGCACAGAATGTACTGGCAGAATTAACAAACGATACCAGGCTTGCAGAAGAAGTGGCCGATGAGTTTGAAGTGATTATCGAATGTTTTTCGCATGCCCTTCAGCCGCTCTGTCTAAGGCATTGCGAGGAGCAAATGGACAAGGCAAGATCGCTGGCGCTTGCCGATAGCGCAAGCCGCTGATAAGGGGGTCGAAGTTTGCCGGCTGTGGAAAAAACAGAAAAAAAGCGGGATCCGAACAATCCATGCCTGTTCTGCAAAGATCCGCGCGGCGTATCACTGGAGCATGAACTTGCCTACAGTGCGCGCGATACCTACGCCGTGAGCCCGGGCCATACCCTGGTTATCCCACGTCGCCATGTGGCCAGCTTTTTCGACCTGACGCCCGAAGAGGTCAATGCCTGCATGGGGCTGATCACCGAGGAGCGCATGCGACTGGACGAGGAACTCAAGCCTGATGGTTACAATATCGGCGTTAACGTGGGAGCGGCGGCCGGGCAGAGTATATTCCATGTCCATATTCACATCATTCCGCGCTACCGGGGTGATGTCGAGAATCCCCAGGGGGGCGTGCGCCACGTGATTCCAAAGAAGGGACATTACACGCGCTAGATAGTGTAATTTAGTCAGTTAAGTGGGAGGGGCTGGCAACCCTGTTGAAATTCCTCCCGTTTTCAACCAGTAAGGAGATATGATCATGAGTGATGACAAGAAGCCTTTTACCCGTCCCAAGGTTCCAGATGGCCACGCATTCCACGTGACAACTCGCCAGAAAGAAATTGTACCGGGGCAGTTTTTTGTTGGCTATGAAACTATCTGGGAACCGCACCAGAAAGAAGTTCCATACACCACTCCCAAGAAGCCCTGACAAGAATATTTATCCCAGATAATCCATCAGACATTTGAGTATGAAATGCATCGCTCCCCCCTGCTCCCTCCCTGACAAGGGAGGGCTGGGGTGGGTTGGGGAGGCCGGGAGGGGTTAGGGTTTCAGCCAAAGTCCAAACCCCCTCTAGCTCCCCCTTATCAGGGGGAGAACTGAGTTGCGGCATCATTTGAAATGGTTGAGATTGAGCGCCATTTTTTGTCCCAATGGATAATCCGGGTTTAAGGCAATTAGCTGCGCGGCACTTTGATAGATGGTCGAAGGCCGCGAGGATAACCCTGAACAACTCAAGCCCTGGTTGATGATAAGCACGCTTTGATAGCGTGCTTTTCTTTTTAAGGAAACGCCGATTAAGTCGTCATGCCCGCGAAGGCGGACATCCAGCTTGTTAAATTAACTGGACTCCCGCCTGCGCGGGAGTGACAAATTCAGACTTGTTCGGCGCTTCCTCAATATTAAAGTGCTCTTTAAAGCTTAAATACGCTCAGAAAGCTGGTAATCCACATTAATAAAAGCGCCAATATCGGCCAGAAAACGAATCGTTCGGGCGCCGAAACCCACATCCGGACAGGTTTCACCTTTATCAACAGACAACACCAGTTCTACGCCGATTCTGGGCGATAAGTTGTGGCTTTTAATTACTTGCAGGATTTTTTCCTTGGCCGGCTCTATTTTTTTAATTAGGATCTCCGTCATTTTATAAACGTCAATATTGTCCATCATCGTTTCCGTTGATAACTCCCATGAACTGATCACGGGTTTATCGAGGGCACTGCGCGCGCCGGATGCATCAACCGAGGTAGGCTCGATGCCAAGCAAACGCGTGATGTCATCAGGATCGAAATGATAACCACAGAGTGTGAAATGGGCGCGTGCTTTATTCGATGCCAAGTTATTACCCTCATCAATTGATTGTAAATAGGATAAGAGATTATAGCGTATAGCAAAAAGGGGCAAATGCGCTGTCCCTGGCTTTGCCTGGGATAGCGTGTTTGATTTAAACAGTTTGGTAGAAGAGGTTTTGCGGATGAGAGGCCTGGGCAAGAAGAACCGGCGTTCCAGGATTAGTCAGCTATGGCCGAAAAGCAGAAGGTCGCAACGCAACCCTGAAGTCACATTCTTGGCACTTTGCTATCCTCCAAGTTCCGCTTTGGGGCCCCTTTATATATCCAATAGTTATTTAAAAGTAACCAATAAGTATTTCACAGACATAAGTAATATCTCTAGACTGCGCCTCAACAAGTTGGGATTGAATTACTAATCGACCTATTTATTGGGATACAGAAAGGAAGGCAGTCTATGTTCAAGCTAATCAAGAATGGCCGCATCGTGGCTGATGGATGGAAGACCCTGACCCTCGCCGAAGGCGATACTCCGCAGAGCGTCCGGTTGCCGGTGGGTCCGGTGCTGGTGCCGCTATCGGTATGGCGTGCGCGCCGTGCCGAACTGATACACCGCGAATATGAACACGGCTGGCCGCTTGGTGCCTGGCTGGCCGCTGAAGAAGGTGCTGAGGCGATCGAAAATGACATCGACGACTTCACTGTGATCGCCATCGAATTCGACAAGTTCTCGGACGGCAAGAGTTATTCCACTGCAAGCCAGTTGCGCGGACGTTACGGATACAAGGGCGAGTTGCGCGCTATCGGCGATGTGCCACGTGACAGGTTGGCCTACCAGCATCAGGTAGGCTTCGATGCCTATGCTGTGAGTGACTACCCGAAAATGAGTACTGTTCTGTCAGGTTTGTTAAACTTCAATGCTGCCAAACAGGCTGGGCGACTCACTGCGATTGCAGGGTAAGAAGCACCTCAAGAGTAGCGGCTTCAATACATACAGCAGCAGTCATTGATGGAACTACTAGCCAATCCGCCAAGCTGCAAAAACCGCAGCAAACGGCTGGTTATCCCGCGAAAGTGGGAATCCAGACGATTAACGAATGCCCCACGAAGTGGGACAACCCCTCAAACACGGCTTTGTCCGCAACGCGGAGATTGTTTGGCAGGCTGGATTCCCGCCTACGCGGGAATGACGATTTTTTAGAGATTTGCTACGTTTGCGCCCATGGCAATCCATCGAAGCGCCAGCCATTGTGGGAGTTACGGTGATGCCCTTCATCCAGGTCACCCTCGAAACCGTGCAACACGTTGTAGACTTCCGTCAGCCCGGCCTTTTCCAGGGCCAGTCCGGCATCTACAGAGCGTCGTCCAGAGCGGCAGATCAGCACGACCGGGCGGTTCGCGCTGGCGGCTTTTTTCACGTGCGAAACGAAGTGGGGATTGATATCCCATTCCGGACCGTCCACCCAGGGGATCAGGATGGAGCCCTTGGGGTGGCCGACGAACATATGCTCCATCTCGCTGCGCACATCGACGAATACCGCTTCGGGATTGTCCTGCAAAAATTCAAAAGCTTGTTTGGGTGTCAAATGTTGCATGTCGCGCTCCAAAAACCGGACTGGTTCGAATAATGAATGGCGTGATGATAGACCCGGGCAGGGCCGGCAGTCCAGCGGAGAGTTCACGTTGAGAGGCTATACTCCCCTCGCAGTATAGTGGAATAGCAGGTAGCGGTTATTTTTTCGTTCAGCAATCTGCTGCAGTTTTTCCGGCTGAATGACGTGACCGTCCAAACCGGACTGTTTCAAATTTCCGCCGTAAGCCACCGACATCAATTGCGAGTAGTACACCACCGGCATGGCAAGCTTGGTGCCTTTCTTCTTGTTGATCTCAGACTGGTAGACCTCGACGTTCGCCTGGCAGAGTTGGCAGGGAGTTACGATCATCTCTGCACCGTGATCGTAGGCAGATTCCACGATGTCACGGATCTGCTTCTGAGAATTGGCAGTTTTAATGTCTATAACTATAATGGGTAGCAACAATATAACCCGAATGAGGGGTATACTCTCCGGCAAGTTAGTTTGAAGGAATACTTCGACTGCCCGCTTCATTAGCATGCATGCAGTTTCAGCATACCGGAATCTGCTATTAAGCAGCCAGACCTATTAGTCAAGTCTTCAATCTAACTCCCGAATTAATCAAGGCATCTTTCTTTTCGAGTCAATTATGGGTAAGAAAACCAGTTCCGCGAAGAATCCGGTTTCCGCGGGTTATTCGTGGACTAAAGATTCGGGCTTAGCTCCCCCCGATAAGGGAGGGAGTGCGGCGATGCTCGATATATTTGCGCCCACTGTCTCTCAAGCTGGCCAATTGAAATTCCTGCTGGAAGAATTGCTCGAAAGCGCCGTCGATTGCGTCAGTGCCAGTTGGGGGATAATCAGATTGCTTTCCCCGCTCGGACAAACACTGCAACTGATAAGTACAGCCAGCTTGCCGGCTGAACTTCTGGAGGCAGAAAGAGCCGACGATACAAATTGTGAAACGTGCAACAAGGCATTTAACGTTCGCGGCATATATTCAGCCAATCTCCGTGCATGCAAGAAACCGCAGAATTGTCGTTATGCCGGGTGCCAGATTCAATCCTTGATCTCTGCCACGATCGAATACCATACGGCACCGGCAAAACCATTTGGCGTGCTCACGCTGTATTTCAACGAAACGCAAGGGCCATTCGAGCGTATTTCCAAGACTGTTTTGGCTTTCACCCGCCTGCTTGGCTCGATCATCGAACATAACAAATCAAACCGGGACGCCAAACGTGCCGAACTGATCGCAGAAAGGCAGGCTATCGCCAACGAGATCCATGATTCATTGGCACAATCCCTGGTTTATACACGGATGCGCACGAGTTTGCTGCTCGAAGCCATACGCACGCGCAATGAATTGATGGTCACCAAATATGCGCACGATATTGACGAGGCTCTGGAGAACAGTCAAAAAACCGTCCGGGAGCTGATTACGGATTTTCGTTGCTCGATGGATCCATCGGGACTGCTGCACGCGCTGCAAACCCTGACGGCGCAATTCTGTCATCGCAACAAGATCGAACTGGAATACATCAACAGGGTTCCCAACCTGGAATTGCCTCTTGAACACGAGATTCAGGTATACCATATCGTGCAGGAAGCACTGGCCAATATTGCCTCTCATTCAGAAGCGACCCGTGCGCGTCTGATTGCGGAATTTTCCGGTAATAATTATGTCTTCACCATAGAAGATAACGGAAGCGGCGGATGTGCCTTCACGCCTGTAGAAGGCCATTATGGCATGATAATTATGCATGAGCGCGCACAACGTATCGGCGGTGAAATCAAAGTGGAAAGCTCAAAGGGTTCCGGCACGCGGGTACAGTTGATTTTTCCTGAACCAGGTTCAAATTGGAGATCAGTTAATGGGTGATAGTCTGAAAGTAGTTCTGGTTGATGACCAGAATCTGTGCCGTACCGGATTAAGCGAATTGCTCGGGAACTGTTACGGCTTTGCTGTACTCGGCGCAACCGGCACTATTGAAGGATTGCGCAAACTATTGAGTGAGCAACCCGATCTGCTGATCATGGATCTGCGCATGAAGCCGCTGGATGGTTTGGCGATGCTCGAGGAAATCCGCAAAGAAGGCTGCACGACACCGGCCGTTGTATTGACCATGAGCGATTCCGAAGTCGACCTTGCCAAAGCGATACGTGCCGGCGTGCGCGGCTATCTCCTCAAAGACATGGCGCCCGACGAAGTCGTTGATGCCATCCGGCGAGTTGCCGCCGGCGAATTGGTTGTCGCACCCGCAATGACGATCAAAATGATAGAGATTTTGCGCGGCGATCAGCCGGGAGATGAGCCCAAGCACTCTCTCAAGTTGCTTACCGATCGTGAACGTGAAATATTGCAACTGCTGTCACGCGGCGAAAGCAACAAGGCCATAGCTCAAACACTGTCAATCAGCTATGACACGGTAAAACAGCATGTCCGTCATATTCTGACTAAACTCAACTTGTCGTCAAGGGTCAAAGCGGCCGTGTTGTTCACCGTTGAGCAACAAGCACAGAATAGCGATGACACAACCCTGCGCCCCTGAAAATTCCCTGCCCCGGGAACCTCACTATGCCGATGTTCAGATTGACTTCTCTACTGTGGACTTGTTTTGCCATTGTTTTCATCAATGGATGTGCGAGCACAGCATCCGTCGAGGTTAATTCCAACGGTAAAACCATTGCCGTAATGCCAATGGACAACCAAACCAACTCGGTCACCGGGGCACTGTATATGCGCGAGGAGATGGTCGCCTTGCTAAAACTCAAGGGTTACGCGCCAATGTCGATCGAACAGACCGACCAGCAACTCGCAAACCTGTTCGGAATTTCACTTGGCGGGCAGATCACCGAAACTGATCTCCCCAAAATCGCGGCCGGACTGAATGTAGATGCAATCGTGACCGGCAGCTTGAAAAATTTCAGCGCTGTTTTGTTATCTTACAACGAAGTATCCGCCAGTTTTACGATGTACACCGCCGATGCATGGCTGCCTGTATGGAGCTATGACGGCAGCGCCAGCGCGCCGTTTTCCCCACTGCGCAACGAATCGTTCGGCACACAAATTATCGGCGGTCTGGTCGGCAGTGTTTTGGAAAGGTCCGTAGGCAAACCGATGCAAGGTGCCGTTTCCGAGTATTATCAGCGCCTGCAGCTTACTCTCCCGTCAGGCTGGAAATATCTTCACTAAGGAGCGCAACTATGACACGTAATATCGCCGCAATCATCCTCACCTTCTCCATGTTTTTCATCAGCGCCTGTACCACGCACATGACCGGCAAGGCAAAAGATGACAGCACATGGTCTGGTGAGACCAGGCAGCTGGAAAGCGCGGGCGCGGCTTATACCGGCCCGCAATACACCATTGGGATAGTCCAGTTCGATAACAAGGCCCCGGCAAAGGTATCCGGCGTGGGTGAAGCGGCAGCGACCATACTCAGAACGCAACTGGAAACAGCCGGGCTTAAAACCATATTGCTGGATGAAAATGCGCTTAAAGACGCTGATAAGTTCAAGGCACTGCAACGTTCCGGCGTGCTGAAAATCGGAAAAAAAGACGCCGACAGCGGCTTTGATGCGCTCGATTACCGCTTGTCCGGCGCGATCACCGCGTACTCGGAAGTCGAAGAAGGCGTGGACGCCATCGTGTTCCAGAAAAAATCCACCGTGGCACGGGTCACGGTGGATTACGCCTTGGTCGATATCGCCACCGGCAAGCCTCTGGTGGCGGAATCCGGCGCCGGAGAATACCGCAAGACCACCACCGGCGCCCTGGGTCTTGGTGCAAGATCCTCATTCGATCCCAACCTGCGCGACGGCGCATTGCGTGATGCTCTTGCCAAAGCCACCGAGAAGGTCATCCGCAAACTGGGCAGCATGCCTTTCCAGGGAAAACTCCTTGCCGTCGACGGGCCTGCCTTGATCTTGAAGGCCGGTCGTCGCTCCCAATTGAAGGAGGGAACACAGCTGGCCGTCTACCATATCGGCGAAGCGCTGATCGACCCCGACAATGGCCAGGTGCTGGGCTACAGAGAAAGCAAAATTGGCGTAATCAAGATCGCCAGCCACCAGAATGAAAACCTCTCCTCGGCCACTATAGTGTCCGGAAGCGGCTTCCAAACCGGGGATGTGGCCAAACCCATACCTTAGCGTCGGCTTGAATAGCCAGCCGGCCCGGCACATTGCGCATACAGGAACAACAGGGTCGGCTTGCTTGGATTGCTAATTGTTGAAAAAGAAACAGGGGTATGGCGCCACACTTGGGTGTGACGCGTGAGTTGAGTGTTATATACTCAACAATGCGATGATTTCTTTGATTTCGTGGCGCAACCCGGTTATATTTTTTATCGTTTCCGCCGGAGCGGCGGAACGAATATCAGCATGGCTGTCATCTTCCAGCCGGTGGCGCGCACCACTGATGGTAAACCCTTCTCCGTACAGTAGCTCGCGTATGCGGCGTATCAGAAGCACCTCATGGTGCTGGTAATAGCGACGGTTACCGCTGCGCTTGACCGGTTTCAGCTGGGTGAATTCCTGCTCCCAATAACGCAGCACATGGGCCTTGACCCCGCACAATTCGCTGACATCACCGATCGTAAAGTAGCGTTTCGCGGGAATCGGCGGGAGTTCGGAATTAGGCTTGTGGTTTTCCATGATAGGACTTTTCCACCATGGTTTTCAGTTTTTGGCTGGGGTGGAACGTCACCACGCGCCGCGCAGTAATCGGGATTTCTTCGCCGGTCTTGGGATTCCTCCCGGGACGCTGCGGTTTGTCACGCAACTGGAAATTTCCGAACCCGGACAGTTTTACGCTCTCACCATGCTCCAGTTGTGCGCGTATTTCCTCAAAAAAGGCTTCCACCATATCTTTGGCTTCACGTTTATTGAGGCCTACCTTGTCAAAAAGTAAATCGGCCAATTCAGCCTTGGTCAATGTTGTTGTCATATTTCTCCCTTACATACGCAATTGCGCACCATGTTTATTCATTACATCCACTAATTTCGAAATACTGGACTCGATTTCAGAATCGGTGAGAGTTTTTTGAGTATCTTGTAATAACACTCGGAATGCAAGGCTTTTTTTACCTTGCTCCAGACCTTTTCCGCGATATACGTCGAATATTGCAATTTCCAGAACGCTAGGCACAGATGCACCATACATAGCGTCGATCAGGGTTTGTGCGGCAACTGCTTCATCCACCAAAACTGCCAAATCGCGCCTTACCGGCAGGAATTTGGCGATTTCGCTGATGCGCGGCACGCTCGCCCGAGTCAGACTATCGAGTTCTACTTCGAACCATACCCCAGCCTGAACCATATCGTAGCGTTGCTGCCACTGTGGATGCAGTTCGCCGATCCAGCCGACCATCTGCCCAGCGCTTTCGATCCGGGCAGAACGGCCGGGATGCAGGGCAGGATGGGACGCCGCTGCAAAACTCAGCCGGTAAGGTGCAAACAAAGCTTCTACATCCGCCTTTACATCATAAAAATCAACCGGTTTTGCGGCAGTACCCCATTGTTCCGGCTGGGATTCACCATAGGCTATCCCCGACAGGCGCTGGCTTTGAACATACGCGCCGTTGACGCCGGCAAAGCACGCGCCGACTTCGAACAGGCGTACTCGGGACTGATTGCGATTCAGATTGAACCGCAGCGCTCCAACCAGGCCGGTGATCAGACTGCTGCGCATTACCGCCAGATTGCTGGCGATCGGATTTTGCAATGGAATCGGGTTCGCGTTGCCGCAAAGCTCGCGCTCGGCTTGACCATCGACAAAGGAATAGCTGACGATCTCCTGGTAGTCACGCGCCACCAGCGCTTGCTGGATATGCGCCAACGGACGCCGCAACTCGCTGCAATGCAGCATGGTTAATGCGGCATGCGGAGCTTCTGCAGGAATGTTGTCATAACCATGCAGGCGCGCCAGTTCCTCGATCAGGTCGGCTTCAATGGAAAGATCGAAACGGAAGCTGGGTGGCGTCACAAGGAAATCATCGCCTTTCGTGCTGACTTCCAACCGCAGCCGTGCCAGCAGCATCGCGATCTGTTCGCCTTTCAGAACAATGCCGAGCACTCTCGCGACACGTGAACTGCGCAACATGATCGCTTCGCGCTTGGGCAATACCCCTCGTACTTCGCTGATGCCTCCCGCGCTGCCGCCGCAGATTTGCAGCAGCAATTGCGTGGCGCGCTCCAATGCCAGTCGCGTAGACGCAAAATCAACGCCACGCTCGAAACGGAACGAAGAATCGGTTGCCAAGCCAAATCTCCGTGCTTTGCCGGCGATTGCATCGGGATGGAAGAAGGCGCTTTCCAGGAACACGTCGCGGGTAGTAGTTTCCACACCGCTGCCCTGCCCGCCCATAATGCCCGCCAATGCCAGCACGCGCGCATCATCGGCGATGACCAGCAGTTCTTCGTCCAGCACCGCTTGCTGATCGTTGAGCAAGGTCAGCGATTCACCTTTGCGCGCCCTGCGCACGGTGATTCCACCGGACAATTTCGCCACGTCAAAGGCGTGCATCGGCTGACCCATCTCCAGCATCGCGTAGTTGGTGATGTCCACCACGGCGCTGATTGAGCGCAAGCCGCTGCGCTCCAGCCGGCGCAGCATCCAGGCCGGCGTGGCCGCAGCCGCATCCACGCCGCGCACCAGCCTGCCGCAATACAACGGGCAACTAGTAGCATCGTCCACCCTGACCGGCAATTGCTCGGTCAACACAGTCGGCTGAGATGGTATTTCCAGCGGCTTGAGGGGGCTGCCGGTCAGCGCGACAACCTCACGCGCCACGCCGCCTATGCTGGAACAATCGCTGCGGTTCGGCGTGAGCTTCAACGTGAACAGCATGTCATCCAGCTCCAGATATTCGCGCAGCGGCATTCCCACAGGCGCATCGCCGGGCAATAGAAATAGCCCCGCACTTTCCTCGGCCAGACCCAGTTCCCTCTCGGAGCACAGCATGCCGGACGACTCAACGCCGCGTACCTTTGCCTGCTTGATCGTGAAGCCGCCGGGCAGCATCGCACCGATACGTGCGCACGGCACTTTCACTCCCACGGCCACATTGGCCGCACCACATACGATGGTCAACGGCTGCGCTTCACCGACATTGACCTGGCATACATTCAGCCGGTCCGCATTCGGGTGCTTGACCACCTCAATAACTTCGGCGATGACGACGTTATTAAATGCGGGCGCGACAGGTTCCAGCGTCTCGACCTCCAGCCCGGCCATCGTCAGCACGTGCGCCAGTTCCTCGCTGGAGAGGTCGGGATTAACCCAAGTCCTTAACCAATATTCAGAAAATTTCATGGCTATGCTCTTGATTAAACCAGTTGCTTAACTAAATATTATAATTAATTGAATTGTTTAAGAAAACGTAAATCGCTCTCGTAAAACAAGCGCAGATCGTTCACCCCGTAACGCAGCATCGCCAGGCGTTCTACCCCAAGGCCAAAAGCAAACCCAAGATATTTCTCGCTGTCGATACTGACATTCTTCAGCACATTGGGATGCACCATGCCGCAACCGCCGATTTCGAGCCAGCCGCCGTTCCAACTCATATCCATTTCAGCCGAAGGCTCGGTGAACGGAAAGAACGACGGACGAAAACGCACCTGAAGATCATCTCGCTCGAAGAAGCGCTTTAAAAAATCCTGCACCACACCTTTGAGATTGGCGAAGCTGATTTCTTCATCAACCCATAGACCTTCCACCTGGTGAAACATCGGCGAATGGGTGGCATCTGAATCGAAACGATATACGCGCCCCGAAGATATGATCTTCAGCGGCGGTTTATTGGCCTCCATGTAACGCACTTGCACAGGAGATGTGTGGGTACGCAATACATGCTGCGGATCAATGTAGAAAGTATCGTGCATCGCGCGTGCTGGATGATTTTCCGGGATGTTCAGTGCGGTGAAGTTGTAGAATTCGCGCTCTATCTCCGGACCGGATGCGGCGGCAAAGCCGAGCGAATGAAACAATTGTTCGATGCGTTGCAAGGTCCGTGTAACCGGATGCAACCCGCCTGTGCCCATGCCGCGCCCGGGCAAGGTCACATCCAGCGACTCTGCCGCAAGCTTGTTCGCCAGTTTGCTTTTCTGCAAATCTTCGCGACGCTGCTGCAGAGCCGCCTCAATACCCTGCTTGACCTGGTTGATGCGCGCGCCGGCAGCGGGGCGTTGTTCCGCAGACAGCTTGCCCAAGCCTTTGAGCAGGACGGTCAGGCTGCCTTCTTTGCCAAGATAACGCGCCTTGACCTGCTCAAGTTCGGCTTCATCGACTATCTCGCCGAACTGCTTGAGCGCCTGATCGAGAATTTGTTGCAGTTCATCCATCCCTAACACCAGCAAAAATAAACACCAGAATCCTAAAGGAACACCAGAAACAAAAAAGGAGGCGAATCGCCTCCTTTGGAACCATAGATTGGGAGCGGTTTTAATCGCGAACCCAACGTAATTGTGTTGGGTTGCGGCGCAAAAGCGCGCCTAACCCAACCTACACGCCGAGGCTGGCTTTAGCCTGCACCACGAATTGTGCAAACGCCGCCTTGTCGAACACCGCGATGTCCGACAACACCTTGCGGTCGATCTGGATTGAAGCTTTCTTCAGGCCGTTCATGAACACGCTATAGCTCATGCCCTGCTCCCGCGCTGCCGCATTGATACGCGCGATCCACAAAGTGCGGAACTGGCGTTTTTTCTGGCGGCGGTCACGATAGGCATATTGACCCGCTTTCATCACCGCCTGCTTGGCGATACGGTAGACGTTCTTGCGACGGCCGCGATAACCTTTGGCCAGGTCAAGAATCTTCTTGTGACTGGCGCGCGCTATTACTCCACGTTTGACTCTTGGCATGATCTACTCCTTATGCGTAGGGCATCATCGCATGAATCGATGCCTTGTTGGTTGCATGGACTTCAGCAGTGCCGCGCAGCTGACGTTTGTTCTTGGTGGTCTTCTTGGTCAGGATATGACGTTTGAATGCTTGCGAGCGCTTGACGCTGCCGCCGGCGCGAATCTTGAAACGCTTGGCCGCTCCGCTCTTGGTTTTCATTTTTGGCATGACTGCTCCTTAAGTTATGGTGGCAGGTGTTTTCCTGTGGAAAAACTTGATGACCCATACACCACTTTTTATCGGGACTGTTTGCTGCATCATCCCGGCCATCCCTTGCTGCCGGAACAACTGCTGCTTATTCTTCCTTGACTGCCTTGACTGCCTTGACTGCCTTGACTGCCTTTACCGCCTTAACTTCCTTGGCTGGCTTAACTTCCTTAACTTCCTTCTTCTTGGCTTTCGGCGACAGTACCATCACCATCTGGCGGCCTTCCATCTTGGGAAACTGCTCGACCACCCCATGCTCCTCCAGATCCCCTTTGACGCGCTCGATCAAGCGCATGCCGATTTCCTGGTGAGCCATTTCACGACCGCGAAAGCGCAGCGTGATCTTGGTCTTATTGCCTTCTTCCAGAAACTTGATCAAGTTTCGCAACTTGATGTTGTAATCGCCTTCATCGGTACCCGGACGGAACTTGATTTCCTTGATCTGGATCTGCTTCTGCTTGAGTTTGGCTTCATGCAACTTCTTACTCTCGGCATATTTGAATTTGCCGATGTCCATGATGCGGCATACCGGCGGATCCGCCAACGGCGAGATCTCCACCAAATCCAGCTCTGCTTCATCCGCCATACGCAACGCTTCTGCGATGGCAACAATCCCGAGGGGCTCTTTTTCGACACCAATGAGTCGCACCTGGGGTGCAGTGATCATCTCATTCATGCGCTGCGATTTATCTTGTGCTATTGCGATATCTCCACATTGAACAATATGTAAGCCGTGCTACCCGGTCCTGATTTCAGTCTGCAAACGCTGCAACAGAGCTTCCAGCGTCATTTGTCCGAGATCTTCACCACTTCGGGTACGCACGGCCACCAATTTTCCTGCGACTTCCTTATCGCCGATGATCAGCTGATAAGGCAATTTTTGCAAGCTATGTTCTCGTATTTTATAGGTAATCTTCTCATTGCGCAAATCCAATTGCACACGCAGGCCGGCGGCCCGCAATTGCTGCGCTACCTGGGTCACATATTCCTCCTGCGCCTGCGAGATATTCATCAACGCCATTTGCACGGGAGCCAGCCACAACGGGAAGGCGCCGGCATGGTGCTCGATCAGAATGCCGATGAAGCGCTCCATCGACCCGAGTATCGCGCGGTGCAGCATCACCGGGGGCTTGCGGCTGTTGTCCTCATCGACGAACTCCGCCCCCAAACGCACCGGCAGATTGAAATCCAGCTGTATCGTGCCGCACTGCCACAGTCGGCCAAGGCTGTCCTTCAGCGTGAACTCGACCTTGGGACCGTAAAAGGCTCCCTCGCCCGGCTGAACGTCATATTTCAGGTTATTCTGCCGCATTGCGGATGCCAGACCCGCTTCTGCCTTGTCCCATGTCTCATCCGAGCCGACCCGTTTTTCCGGGCGCGTAGACAACTTGACCAACACTTCATCGAAGCCAAAATCGCGATAAACTTCGTTCAGCATCACGATGAACTGCGACACCTCTGACTGCACCTGCTCCTCGGTGCAGAATATGTGCGCATCATCCTGGGTGAAACCGCGCACCCGCATCAAGCCATGCAGCGAACCAGAAGTCTCGTTGCGGTGGCAGGAACCGAATTCCGCCAGGCGCAGCGGCAAGTCGCGATAGCTGTGCAGTCCGTGGTTGAATATCTGCACATGCCCCGGGCAATTCATCGGCTTCACCGCATAGTCGCGATTCTCCGATGCGGTGGTGAACATGTTTTCGTGGTAGTTCTCCCAGTGGCCGGATTTCTCCCACAGCACGCGATCCATGATGGTCGGGGTGCGCACTTCCTGGTAGCCGTGCTCGATGAACTTGCGCCGCATGTATTGCTCGACTTCCTGCCACAGCGTCCATCCCTTGGGATGCCAGAACACCATGCCGGGCGACGAATCCTGCATATGGAACAATTCCAGTTGCTTGCCCAGCTTGCGGTGATCGCGCTTCTCCGCTTCTTCAATCTGATGCAGATAGGCATCCAGCTCTTCCTTCTTTGCCCATGCCGTGCCGTAGATACGCTGCAACATCTCGTTCTTCGGATCACCGCGCCAATATGCGCCGGCCAGCTTCATCAGTTTGAAGGCTTTCAGTTTGCCGGTGGAGGGCACGTGCGGGCCGCGGCACAGATCGGTGAAGTCACCCTCTGTGTATAGCGACACGTCCTCACCCGCCGGTATCGAGGCGATAATCTCCGCCTTGTAATGCTCATTGATACCCTTGAAATAGCTGACCGCTTCGTCGCGCGGCAGCACCCTGCGTGTCACTGGGATATCGCGCTTGGCAAGCTCCGCCATGCGCTTCTCAATGGCCGCGAGATCTTCCGGCGTGAACGGGCGATGGTAGGAAAAATCATAATAGAAACCGTTCTCGATCACCGGGCCTATTGTCACCTGTGCATCGGGGAACAATTCCTTCACCGCGTAGGCCAGCAAATGCGCGGTGGAATGGCGGATGATCTCCACGCCTTCCGCGTCCTTGTCGGTGATGATGGACAGCGCTGCATCCTTCTCAAGCAAATGCGAAGTATCCACCATCCGGCCGTCCACCTTGCCGGCCAGCGCGGAGCGCGCCAAGCCTGCACCGATGCTCAGCGCAACATCGGCAACTGTCACTGGCTGCGCATAACTGCGTTGCGAACCATCGGGCAAGGTAATAACTGGCATATTTTCTTTTCTAAAAAAACAAAATGCGGCGATGCCGCACTGGAGCAAACTTTAATCAAAACTGCTTATGGATGCTGCATGAGACCACGCATTATAGTGCCCCCTGCAGATTTTACAATTCATTGCCGGAGCTTTGCACCCGTGAATCCATGAATAACGGCCAGCCGGCACCGGATTGATATCCAATCGACTCAATGACAGCACAGGAACGCAACTTCGGGCTTATACTAGCGTTTCATTTATCACCTGTTAGAATTCTTAAAACCTATGCGAAACGAATCTATCCTTAAATATCGCCGTCTTGGCAGGGCATTCGGCTTCACCCTGATTGAAATCATGGTGGTGGTGGTCATCATGGGCATTCTGGCTGCATTGGTCGTGCCCAAATTGATGGGGCGCACCGACGATGCCCGCATCATCGCAGCCAAACAGGACATCGCCACCGTA
Organism: Pseudomonadota bacterium; assembly: GCA_049320585.1. Classification (GTDB taxonomy): domain Bacteria; phylum Pseudomonadota; class Gammaproteobacteria; order Burkholderiales; family Gallionellaceae; genus Gallionella. The sequence continues at coordinate 121,612 of JBMOQB010000030.1, forward strand.
ATGCAGGCTCTCAAACTCTACAAACTCGACAACCAGCGCTACCCAACCACCGAGCAAGGCTTGCAGGCATTGCTCGTAAAGCCGACCACAGGCCCCGCTGCCGATGGCTGGAAAACCGGCGGCTATCTCGACAAACTGCCGAAAGACCCGTGGGGCAATCCCTATCAATATCTGTCTCCCGGGATAAGGGGTGAGATCGATATTATTTCGCTTGGCGCTGATGGCCAGCCGGGCGGAACCGGCAACGATGCCGATATCGGCTCGTGGGATCTCTAACCACACCCTCATTGATCAAATCAGCTTGCGCCTGCCGCAGTGCGCGATGCCGGTGGCGATCACGCGGATTCACGCTGCTGGAACTGCTGGTGGTCATGGTGATCGTGGGTATCACGCTCGGCATGGTGTCCTTCAATGCAATGCCGGACGAGCGCAAAGTGTTGCAGAACGATGCGCAGCGGATCGCTTTGCTGTTGCAGCTTGCGCGCGATGAGGCGATCGTGCGCAACCGTCCTATCGCATTTGAAGCAGAGGCTGACCGTTATCGCTTCCTGCTGCGCGACGGACAAACTTGGCAAGCTCTGCAGCAGGATGACTTGCTGCGTGAACGTGAATTCAAAATTTTCCCGGTTGCATTGACGATCAGCCCTCCTTTGCCTGAACAAGCGCCCCCTTTGCGCATAGTCTTCGGCCGCGAGCCGGTAGACAGACCTTTTGTCCTGACATTTGCAACAGGCGATGCGCATGTCGCTATCCGTGCCGACGGGATCGGACACTTTGTGGTGGAATGAATTCATTTTGCAAGAATGAATATCGTAGGGTGCGTTTCACGCACCATCATCCTTGGTGCGCGAAGCGCACCCTACATGATTATTATTTTGAAATAAATCGGAATAACATGCGTCAAACAGGATTTACTTTGCTCGAAGTACTGGTGGCGCTGGTCATCGTCGGCACCGCGTTGGGTGCCAGTCTGCGTGCGGTCGGCAGCCTGACTCAAAACAGCGGCGACTTGCGTGCCGCGATGATGGCGACCTGGTCGGCTGAAAACCGCCTGGCGCAAATCCGCCTGGCGCATGAATGGCCGTCATTGGGCCAACGCAGATTCGATTGCCCGCAAGGCGAGCTGCTGTTGATGTGTGAGGAAAACGTTTTCACCACACCCAACCCCTACTTCCGCCGCGTCGAGGTAAGCGTCTTCGACGCGCAAAATACCGGGCGGCGTATCATCAAACTGACCCAGGCAGTGCCGAATGCGCAATAACCCGGACAACAATCGCCGTATGCTCCGCCTGAAGGCGCCGGTCAGGCAGCGCGGTTTGACCTTGGTCGAACTGCTGGTTGCCATCAGCGTGCTCGGATTCGTCGCGATACTGGGCTGGCGCGGCCTTGATGGCATCGTGCGCGCACGCGTTGCCCTCAACAACGACCTTGAGCAGACACGCGGGATGCAACTCACCTTCGCGCAGTTGCAGAGCGATTGCGCGCATCTGGCCAGTGCCTCCCTCATGCCGGACCGGCCGCCGCTCGCCGTCGAGCGAGACCGGCTGATACTGGTGCGCACGGTATTTGCCGACAACCAGCCACCACGGCTGCAAGTCATCACCTATGCTGTCAGGGACGGCATACTGGCACGACGCGAATCAACAGCAACGCGTGACTTGCGGGAGCTGGATATGCTATGGCTGGCTGCCACGAACGATACCGATACGACCCAAGCGGTCGCGCTGCAATCAGAAGTGGCCGCAATGTCGATGCGGCTCTGGTTCAGCGGCGGTTGGCATTCAGGCGTCGACGCCCCGGTATCGGCTATGCCTGCCGGCCCGACCACCTCTCCGCCGCTGCCGACCGGACTGGAAGTAACGCTGCGATTGCGCGGACGCGACACCGGCCTGCTCAAGATATTTTTGCTGGGCGCTGTATGAAAATCCGCCCTGCGCCATCCGTTCGGCAGCGCGGTGTAGCGGTGATTACGGCGCTGTTGTTGACCACACTGGCGATCACGATAGTCGCCAGCCTGTTCTGGCAGCAGCAGGTGCAGGTACGCTCGATCGAAAACCAGCGGTTGCAGTTGCAGCAACAATGGATATTGCGCGGCGCACTCGATTGGGCCGGATTGATCCTGCGCGAGGATGCAAAATACTCGAGCGTGGACAATCTGGACGAGCCATGGGCGGTATCGCTTGCTGAGACGCGTCTCGACCAATATATTGAGAGCGGGCATGCCGAAACAGACATCTCCGATGCAACGCTATCCGGCAGTATCAGTGACGCACAGGCGCGCTACAACCTGACCAATCTTTGCCCTAGCGGATCCATTGATCCCGCCGCAGTTGCAATTTTCGCGCGTTTGCTCGAACATGAGAAAATTAACCCTGCACTGGCACAGGCAACCGCGGAGGTGATGGCGGCGACGCCGAGAAAACCGGATCCCGCCGCTGACAACAACAGTCGTCAATCCATGCGACAGCCGATAAAACTGACGCAAGCAGAGGATCTCCTCGCGGTGCCTGGTTTTCTCCCCGAAATGCTCGACAAGTTGAAGGATTTCGTGATCTTCCTGCCGGGCGCCTCTCCGATCAATGTCAATACCGCACCGGCCGAGGTACTGTCCGCCGTGTTCGACACGCTCACCCCGGCCGATGCTGCTGCGCTGGTGGTGAGCCGTAACTCTGCCAGCTTTAGAGACCTAGCCGACTTAACCAACCGATTGCCAGGCAGAACCGTTCCAGTATCACCCGGAAAGGTTTCGGTCACGACAAATTATTTCCTGGTCAATGGCAGAGTTCACATGACCCGTGCCGAACTGGATATCCAGGCACTGATCGAACGCAATGGCGCGACCACCAAACTGATATGGATCCGGGAAATTTGAGGAGACCTTCAGGTGTTTATCATTACGGATGCCAAGTGAAATCGAGTTCGAGGCAGCCCTCTGTAAACAGCTTCGCGGTTTGAGAGTCTTTTCAGATCGGTTTCTACGGTATTTGGGTTCGCAGCCATCAGACTCGCGTAGCCATTTTGACGGTATTCCGTTACAGGCTCGTTTTACGAGCTGTCTCGCTGATGGATTGATTTTCGCGGAGATACATCCGCCTTATCTTAGCGTACATGATCTGCGTATCAGGATTACCTGGTCAATTTTCAACGCGCACAACACGCGTTTTCTGTTCAGTTTTCAGCGTACCTCAACAGCCTTGTGTACGGCAGTGCACATATTCTTATTGGAACCGACTCTATACTCCTTAAAAACAGCAATGATTTGCTTGAGAGAAATACAGAGAATGAAGGTTCCAATGGAATGAAAATGAATTCAGTGCAGCTTTATTGCCATATCGGTAACATCACGGCGGGTATGAAACAACCGGGGTTGGAGATACTAAAGCCTGTTTCCACAATACTTATACTTCCCATAGGGCATGCTAAGATATTGAAAACGGTATGACAAACATAATTTTTTATCATGCTACCCATCAGTAAAGCTGGCGAGGCAATTTGAGCACACTCTATATCCGCCTGGCTTCCAAAGCTGCCGCCGATAGTACGCCGCAGTGGCTTGCTTTGGCTTGTCCGTTTGCGCTGGTATCCCACAGTGGCGCGATTGAGCGTGAAGGCGTAACGCCATTGTCGGAACTGTCCGGCACGATAGCCGGGGTGCAGCGCGTGGTGCTGATTCTGGCGGGCAGCGATGTCACCGTGCTGCGCGTTAAGGTACCGCCTATATCTCCTGCAAAACTGAAGGCCGCATTGCCCGGCCTGGTGGAAGAACAGTTGCTTTGCGATCCGGCCGACTGCGTGATCGTCGCGGGCGCCTTGTCCGACAGATTGCGCACCATCGCGGTGGTACAGCGCGCCTGGCTCGACCAATTGGCCAGGACATTCATCTCGTTCGGCGCGCGTCAAATCGCGGCACTGCCCGCCCAATATTGCTTGTCCAGCCAACCGGGCATGGTGACTGCGGCCATCCACCAGCGGGACACCAATATAGATTTGACGTTGCGTTTATCGGAACAGGATGGCATCGGCTTGGTGATCAACGCCGAACCGGGCGTAACATCGGCGCATGAGGTCTTGCACACGCTGTCCACAGTGGTGCCCGCAGCACCGGTCACAGTTTTCGTTTCCCAAGAAAACATGCACGCATACCAAAAGGCAGCAGCCGACACTCCAGCACTGAAGGAACGCATCAGCATCACTGCCGACAACTGGACACGCTGGATAGCCGGGGCGCAAAGCGCGGAGCTCGATCTGATGGCGGGGCTGGGCGCAGGAGCTTCTCCAAAGCTGGACTGGCATGCATGGCGCTGGCCGCTGGCACTGGCCGCCGCGGTTCTGCTCATCAATATCGGCGCATTGAATATCGACTGGTGGCGCATGAAACGCGAAGCTGGTTCGTTACGTTCAGCCATGATCCAAATATACAAGTCGGCTTATCCGAACGAGACTGTGATCATCGATCCCATCGCGCAAATGCAGCAGAAGATCACAGCTGCCAAGCGCGATTCCGGCCAGGCAGCAGCGGACGATTTTACCTCGATCACGGCGGTTTTCGGCGAAGCATGGAGAGACAGCGCTGCCACGCTGACGAAACCATCCTCTATTGCCGCGCTCGAATATCGCGATCGCGGCCTTTTGGTGCGCTTTAAACCTGACGGTGAAGCACCTGCCCTGCAAATCAAAGCCGCACTGGCCAAGCGCCACTTATCTCTTGAACTTGCACCTGAACAATCGGGCGCAGTCGTATGGCGAATCAGGAGCGCGCAATGAATCTGACCGGTCTGCTGGGTCAATCCAGGCAATCGTTCTCGGAATTCTGGGCGGTGCGCGGCACGCGCGAACGTGCGCTGCTTTCTGCCGGGGCTATGGCGTTGGTGCTGGGGCTGATCTACTTGTTGCTGATAGCCCCAGCCTTGACTGGACGCGAAAGAATGAACAACGATCTGCCGAATTTGCGCCAACAAGTCGCGCAATTGCAGGCATTATCGAAACAAGCTGCGACCCTTTCGGAAAAGCCGGCTACCGCAACCGCGATAACCAGGGGAAGCATTGAGGACGCGCTCGCGCGCAATGGCATGAAACCGCAAAGCCTGCAATTGACCGGCGACTACACCGAGGTGCGACTCGCCGCAGTCTCCTTTGCCGGCACACTGGCCTGGCTGGATGACATGCAAAGGACCGCGCTGCTTTATGTGGTCGATGCCAATATCGTTGCGCTGAACCAGCCAGACCTGGTCGATGCGACTTTTACGCTGCGCCAAGCCAGGAATGATTAATGCGCCGCCTGGTGATATGGTCGCTGGCAGGAATAATCAGTGTCGCGCTCACCGCGCTGGCTTTTGCTCCGGCAACCTGGTTGGCAGTTTTGCTGGAGATGCAGACTGCGGGCCGCTTGACACTGGGAGATGCGCAGGGCACATTGTGGCGGGGTTCCGCTTTCATTGGCGCCGCTGCCGGCGGCAACGATCCGGTTGCAGCACTGTTGCCCGGGCGCTTCGCCTGGCGGTTGTCGCCCATGGTGCTGCTGGGCCGGATCGATGCCGAGCTGGAGAACGCTGCGGCTCTGTCTCGTCCGGTCATGGCTACGGGCAGTTGGCATCAATGGCAAGTGAGCCCTGCGGCGCTCTCATTGCCGGCGGAACGATTGGCTGCCCTGGGCGCGCCGCTGAACACGATACAACCGACCGGCCAGATGCGCCTGTCATGGCAACTGCTGCAATTGACGCAGCAGGATGGGAAAATCGAAATGACCGGAACGATGAACCTGGAAATGAATGACATCGCGTCGCGGCTGTCACCGGTCAAACCATTGGGAAGCTATGATTTTGAGCTCGACTGGCGCGGACTGCAGGCGACAGTGGCATTGAAGACAGACAAAGGGCCGTTGCTGTTAAGCGGTTCGGGGACAATCAGCAACGGGCGATTGAAGTTCTCCGGCAAGGCTGAAGCTGAAGCCGGGCAAGAGGAAAAGCTGGCGAATTTGCTGAATTTGCTGGGACAACGCCGCACGCAAGGCGGCAGAGAAGTCATTGCGCTGGAATTCAAATGAAAAAATCTCGAAACGTGAATAAATCCGCTCTCTCTCCCCTCTATCCAAGTGGAGGATCCAGACTGACGCAAACACCGTATCAAATTGCAACCAGGATGCTGTTTTGCGCAATCGTGCTGATGCAGCCGGCACTGGCTCAGGAGCCGGGCCCGAATGACATCGCCGGCACCGGCAAAATCACGGGTCCCGATCGGGGCACGCTCAATTTCGTCGACGCGGATATCGAGTCGGTGATCGCGGCAATCGGCGATTACACCAAAATCTCGTTCATCATCGATCCGCGCGTCAAAGGGACAGTCACACTGGTATCGGAGAAGCCGCTCACCAAGGCCCAGGCATTTCAGCTATTGACCTCGGTGTTGCGCCTGCGCGGCTATGCCGTTGTGACCGCCAACGGCTATACCAAGGTCGTACCGGAAGCGGATGCCAAGTTGCAGGCGGGACCGATACAGTATGGCGCTATGCGCGGCGACCAGATCGCCACACAGATCTTTCGCTTGAATAACGAATCCGCGGCCAATCTGGTGGCGGTGTTGCGCCCGCTGATCTCGCCCAACAATACCATCAATGCCAACCCCGGCAATAACACCTTGATCATCACCGATTACGCAGACAACCTGCTGCGGCTCGGCAAAATCATCAGGGCGCTGGATGGGCCTGCGAGCGCCGAACTGGATGTGGTGCCTATCCGCTATGCGATAGCCGGCGATATCGCTGTGATGGTCAATCGCCTGCTGGAGCCGGGAGCACCCTCCCCTGGCGGTGATGCCGGGCGCATCAGCCTGCTGGCAGATCCGCGCAACAACACGGTCATTGTGCGCGCGCCTTCCGAGGCACGCGCCGACCTGGCCAGGTCGCTGATCGAAAAACTCGACCAGCCGACCACGGTGCCGGGCAATGTGCACGTCGTGTATCTCAGGAACGCAGATGCAGTCAAGCTTGCACAAACCTTGCGCGCAGTGGTGTCATTGGATACTACCTCACCACCTTCGACAACACCGGTTTCCGCACCAATGAATGCGCCCATGCCCGCCCAAGGTATGCTGCCAAGCGGCGGTACAGCCGGATTCATTCAGGCCGACCCGGCCACCAATACCTTGATCATCACAGCCGGCGACGCGGTCTACCGCAACTTGCGCAGCATCATCGACCAGCTCGATGCGCGCCGCGCACAAGTCTATATCGAGTCGCTGATCGTCGAAGTGAGTGCCAGTCGAGCTGCTGAATTCGGCGTGCAGTGGATGGGACTCTCGGGTGATGCCAGCAGCAATTACCGGGTCGGGGCACTGACCGGATTTGGCACCGGCGGTGATAACCTGGTCAACCAGGCAGCCGCAGCCACCACCGGCAGTGCGCTGCCCCCGGGCAATGGTTTATCCCTGGGCATTTTCCGCCAGACTGCCGGCCAGCTCACTTTGGGAGCATTGGCGCGCGCGCTTGCATCCGACGACGACACCAATATTCTGTCGATGCCCAACCTGATCACGCTGGATAACGAAGAAGCGAAAATCATCGTCGGCCAGAACGTGCCATTCATCACCGGCCAATACACGACCACGGCCTCGGCTGGAGCCGCGGGTGTGAATCCGTTCCAGACGATAGAGCGCAAGGACATCGGCCTGTCGCTGCGTGTGCGGCCGCAGATCTCCGAAGGCGGCACGGTCAAGATGACGATCTATCAGGAAACCTCGAGTGTTTTCGACGCGACAGGCTCCGCCGGCATCATCACCAACAAGCGCTCCATCGATACCAACGTACTGGTGGATGACGGGCAGATCATCGTGCTGGGCGGATTGATCGACGACACGCTACAGGATGGCGTAGCCAAAGTGCCTGGCCTGGGCGATATCCCCATCCTCGGTAATCTGTTCAAATACCAGAAACGCACCCGCAAAAAAACCAACCTGATGGTGTTCCTGCGGCCGACCGTGATACGCAGCAACGAGCAAAGCGCGAGTCTGACAGGGGATCGCTACGATTTCATCCGCAACGCTGAAATCGCCGGTCAGCCGGAGAATTCCCTGGTGCTGCCCAACATGGGTGCACCACAGTTACCGCCCCTGCAGGACGGGCGCATGATCGATGGCCCGCTGTCCGAACAGACTGCGCCGGCCGCGCCTCAGGCATCGCAGCTTGCTCCCCAGCCCGCTGCACCAGATCCGGCGGCGCAATAACGATGCTGTGATGAATACCCGCCTGCTCCCCTTTTCGTTCGCCCGCGACTTCGGGCTGCTGGCTCAGCTCAACGGCAACGTAGTCGAAGTCTGGGTATCGGATACGACCAAGCCCAGCGCCATCGCGGAAGTTAGCCGCAATTTTGGCAGCATCAGGCTGAGATCGCTGCCGCGTCCGGATCTGGAAACTGCGATCGCCAAAGCCTATGCCGGTTCCGGCGGCGACGCAGCACAGGTCATCGATGAATATGAATCCGATCTCGACTTGGCGAAACTGGTGCAGGACATGCCGGCAGTCGAAGACTTGCTGGAATCTGCCGATGACGCGCCAGTGATACGGATGATCAATGCGCTGCTGACGCAGGCATTGCGCGAGGGCGCATCGGATATCCATATCGAGCCGTTCGAGCAAATCTCGGTGGTGCGCTTTCGCATCGACGGCAGCCTGCGCGATGTGGTGAAGCCGAAGAAGGCGATCCACGCCTCGCTGATCTCGCGCATCAAGATCATGGCTCAGCTCGACATCGCCGAGAAACGCCTGCCCCAGGACGGCCGCATCACCTTGCGTGTCGGCGGCAAGCCGGTCGATGTGCGGGTTTCCACGCTGCCCACCGGGCATGGCGAGCGCGCGGTGTTGCGCCTGCTCGACAAGGAAGCAGGACGGCTCGACTTGCAAAATCTGGGCATGAGCGCGCAGGTGCTGGCACAATTCGACAAGCTGATCGCCCAGCCGCATGGCATCGTGCTGGTCACAGGCCCTACCGGTTCCGGCAAGACCACCACGCTGTATGCCGCACTGTCGCGGCTGAATGACGCGCGCACCAATATCCTGACGGTCGAAGATCCGATCGAATACGAGCTGAGCGGCATCGGCCAGACCCAAGTCAACCCGCGTATCGACATGACATTTGCCAAAGCGCTGCGCGCAATCCTGCGGCAGGATCCCGACATCATCATGATCGGCGAGATCCGCGATCTGGAAACCGCGCAGATCGCAGTGCAGGCATCGCTGACCGGTCATCTGGTTCTAGCCACATTGCATACCAACGATTCGGCTTCGGCGGTCACACGTTTGCTGGATATGGGCATAGAGCCTTTTCTGCTTTCGTCATCGCTGCTCGGGGTGGTCGCGCAGCGTCTGGTGCGTAAACTGTGCGAGCACTGCAAACGCCGTGACGGCGAATACTGGCTCGAGGTCGGTTGCGACCGGTGCGGCCACACCGGCTATCAGGGCCGGGTCGGAGTATATGAATTATTGCTGACCACTGAGCAGATCCGCGCACAGATCCACAACCGCGCCGCCGAAGCCGACATCCGCGCCGCCGCTCAGCGAGACGGGATGCGCACGATGCGCGAGGATGGCGAACGCTGGCTGGCCGATGGCACCACGACGCAGGCTGAATTGTTGCGCGTCACCAAGGACTAACAGGATGTTTAAAAACTACTGCGCTCGGCATAACTGTGTTGCTCAAGGATTAAAAATGCTCATTTACTTACGTGTAAACTCCGCTTTTTCACCCTTTCGCGCCTTGTTCTGCCATCGCTCGCCACGTTTTTCAACACCCTGTTAAGGATGCGACGTGCCAGCATTTAGTTACGAGGCTGTCGATGCGGCAGGCGCCACCAAGAAAGGCGTGGTCAACGCCGACAGCGCCCGCGCGGCACGATCAGACCTGCGCACCCGGGGCCTGGTGCCGATCAGTGTAGATGCGATTGTGACCCAGCTCGACGAGGCGGGGCTGACTAAACACAGCGCATTCAGAGACCGTCTGTCTACGAACGAACTTGCGCTGTTCACGCGCCAGTTGGCCAGCCTGCTGGAAGCCAGCCTGCCGCTGGAACAGGCGTTTTCGGCGTTGCTGGAACAGGCCGAACGCACCTATGTTCGTGATCTGATCGCGTCGATCCGCTCCGAAGTGATGGCCGGTGCATCGTTGTCCGATGCGCTGGCGAAACATCCGCGCGACTTTGCCGATATTTATCGCGCGCTGGTCGCCTCCGGGGAGCAGATCGGCCAACTGGCACGGGTATTGTCGCGGCTGGCCGATTATATCGAGCGGCGCAATGTGCTGGTGCAGAAGGTCAGGCTCGCGTTCACCTACCCGGCCATCGTCACCGTGGTGGCGTTCCTGATCGTGATTTTCCTGCTGACCTATGTGGTACCGCAAATCGTCTCGGTATTCGCCAATACAAAGCAGCAATTGCCGTTCCTGACCAAAGTGATGCTGGGCGTTTCGGATTTCGTGCGGCACTACGGCTGGATGGTTTTGCTGGCAGTCATCGCGCTGGCTTTCGCATGGCGCCGCGCATTGAAAGATCCCGCTATAAAGATGCGCTGGCATGCTTGGTTGCTGACCGCGCCGTTTTATGGAAGGTTCGAGCGCAGCCTCAACACGGCGCGCTTCGCCAGCACGCTGGCTATCACTATCGGTTCCGGCGTGCCAATATTGCGGGCGCTGCAAACCAGCCGCGACACCCTGACCAATGTCGCAATGCGCTCGCAGGTCGAGGAGGCAACCAATAGTGTTCGCGAAGGCGTCGGCCTTGCGCGCGCGCTGTCGGCACACAAACATTTCCCGGCGATGCTGATCCACATGATCCGCGCCGGTGAAGTCACCGGTGAACTGCCGGCAATGCTGGAACGTGCCGCCAACGCACAGGAGCAGGATCTGGAACGGCGCGCGATGACCATGGCCGGGTTGCTTGAACCGGCGCTGATCCTGGCGATGGGTGTGGTGGTGTTATTGATCGTGCTTGCCGTGCTGATGCCGATCATCGAGATCAACCAACTGGTGCGTTGACAGGATGCTGAAAAACTACTGCTAATTCGGCAAACGTATAATTTGTTGAGGTCTATTCCTTATTCAATCAGAGGAATCAATGCATGCGTATTTTGCTTGTTGAAGACGATCAGATGATAGGGGAAGCGTTGTGTGTGGCGCTGCGCGATGCTGCTTATGCGGTGGATTGGGTAAAGGATGGCGAGACGGCATTAAGGGCTCTGGATAACCGTGAACATGAAGCGGTATTGCTCGATCTGGGCTTGCCCCGCCGCGATGGGCTCGAAGTCCTTAAAAAGTTGCGTGCCAATAACGAATCGTTGCCGGTGATCATCATTACCGCACGGGATGGCGTGGAAGATCGCGTAAAAGGACTGGACTTGGGCGCAGACGACTATCTAACCAAACCTTTTGATATTGATGAATTGCTCGCCCGCTTGCGTGCCACACTGCGCCGCCAGGGCGGGCAGGCTGCGCCGCTGCTCAGCAATGGCATCATCCGCCTTGATCCCGCGACACGTGAAGCAAGCAGAGGCGACGCGGTATACCAGTTAAGCGCGCGGGAATTTTCCTTGCTGCAAGCATTACTGATACGCCCCGGGACAATTCTGACACGAGCTCAACTGGAGGAAAGCATATACGGCTGGAATGAGGAAGTGGAAAGCAACGCGATTGATTTTTTGATACACGGCATCCGGAAAAAACTCGGTGTTGACGCTATCAAGAATGTCCGCGGCGCCGGCTGGATGGTGGCGCGAAACTCATGAAAAATTCGCTGCAGAGCAAATTGTTCCTCTGGCTCGGAATCGCCATTTTATTCATCAGCTTATTGGCTTCAGGCGCTTCATTCTGGCTGGCATATAACGAAGCGCAAAATTTCCAGGATAACGGGCTGCGCCAGATTGCCCTGCTGGTCGACACCTACAAGACACCTCTCGAAGAAGAACGCATTCTGGAGTCGATGGATAGCGACCCCAAGCGCATAGTGGTGCAACCGGTAATCGCTTCGCCAAACACTTTTCCGCCTTTATTGAAACTCCCCGCCAATTTATCCGCTGGATATCACACAATCAAGATTGATGGTCTGTACTGGCGCGTATATGTCTACGCCACGATTTCAGGCCAGCACGTCGCCATTGCCCAGGAGGCAGCCATACGCAAATCCATGGCTCGCAACAGCGCGTTGCTGACATTGTTGCCCCTGTTGGTCCTGATCCCGATATTGATAATCGTTGCCCGCAACATCATCAAGGCCGAGATGTCATCGTTGCGCACCCTTGCACAGATCATAGATACGCAGAATGAAGAACGGTTGTCGGTATTACCGACCGGCAGCGTTCCCGACGAGGTCGCTCCATTCATACACGCGATAAATCGATTGTTGCAGCGCGTCAACCTGATGAACGAATCACAGCGCCGGTTCATTGCCGATGCCGCGCATGAATTGCGCTCGCCGCTGACGGCACTTTCGTTACAGGCGCAAAATATCGAAAAAACCGGTTCTTTTGCCATCAGCAAGGCACGACTGGTACCGCTCAAGAACGGGTTGGAACGATCACGCCATCTGATTAACCAGTTGCTGGATCTGATGAGGCAACAGGCAAGCGCAACCAACCTGCTTCCCGTGGATTTGGCCACGGTTGCATTGACTGTCATCGAAGAAATGATGCCTATCGCCGAGGCAAAAAAAATCGACCTGGGATTATCTCGGGAAGCGAAGGTGCAGGTTGATGCCGATGCTTCGGCGATACAATTGATGCTGCGCAATGCAGTGGATAATGCGCTGCGCTACACCCCGGAAGGTGGAGAAGTTACTGTGCGCATTGGCAGCGAGGCTGGCGATGCCATACTCGAAGTCATCGACAATGGCCCGGGCATCCCGGATGCGGAACTTGAGCGGGTTTTCGAAGCTTTTTACCGATTGCCCAGCAATACCCAAGTCGGCAGCGGCCTGGGCCTGGCGATCGCACGCAGCATCGCAGACCAGTTCAAGGGTAAGATTTCACTCAGGAACCGCATTGATGGAGCTGGACTGATTTTCTCCTATCGTCAAAGGCAGTCGGGAATTTCCTGAATACAAGGATAAAGAATAAAAAAATGAACAAGATATTCCGCAATATAGAAAAAACTTGATCATTTAATCCGTGCCAGTCTATATAAATCCCGCAGAAAAAACTCCAGGAGAAGCAAGTGGTCGACAAGGGAGACATGATTTACGGGTTTGAAGAATTGTTCAGCACGGCGAAAAGATCGTGCCGTTGGATATAGAAGAAATCGAGTACGCTGAAAATCATTTACGCGCGCTGGAAGAAAAAATCGGGTAACCAGTTCCATATTACTGGGGTATTCCCTGCCATGAGGAGAAATCAATTGAAAGTGCAGAAATTTATCGCAGTGGCAGCAAGCATACTCATGCTCTCAGCCTGTGGTTCGCCAACCCAGAAGGACGCGCTGCAAACAATGCCGCAAGCACCGAAACTCGACCCGGACGATCCTTTATCCGTAGCGAAAGCGACAAAAGTTCAGCGGGGAGAATCAAATTTGGCCACCCTTTACAAGGGGCCAAACGTAGCCAGCAATCCCCAGGATCAACTATATATTCGAGCATTGAAATCGGATGCCGGAAGTATCACCTATGAAATCTACGTCGTAATTAACTACACGGGTTACTGGCGTTTCTATAATTTGGCCTATGATACTTACGGAAATATTCTGAACGTGACGGTCATGAACCGTGATATTGACGAATGCAAACGCATTGATTGCGCACAACAAGAACTAGTTATTGTCGATGTGACGCGAAAATACCTGGAAGAAAATATGCAGGGCGGCCTTCGCTTCTGGCTGAGCGCGAAGAAAGAGAAAACCAGAGAGGTATTATTTATTCCTTCCGGCTACATCATCGCTTTCCTGTCGCTGGCGGGTAAATAGCGCCATAGCCGAGTTCAAATTGTTTGCCGCTCCAAATTTATTTCGAACTTGATACCGTAAATGCACAAGGGGTTAGACTGAAATCTAACCCCTTGCTTGTTTGGTAGGCACGATTGGACTCGAACCAACGACCCCTTGGATGTCGACCAAGTGCTCTAACCAGCTGAGCTACGCGCCTGTTTTGAAGAGCGCGCATTGTATCTGAAAGGCCTGCCCGCTTCAAACAAAAATCGGGGAAATTACCGGTGTCCCTCAATAACCGCCGGAAGCAAGATTATCGAAGCGCGTATATTCGCCCCGGAAAGCAAGTTCGACTTTGCCGATCGGGCCGTTACGCTGTTTGCCGATGATGATCTCGGCCTTGCCTTTGTCGGGCGAATCGCTGTTATAGACTTCGTCGCGGTAGATGAACAGGATCAGGTCGGCATCCTGCTCGATGGCGCCGGATTCGCGCAGATCGGACATCACCGGACGTTTGTTGGGGCGCTGCTCAAGGCCGCGGTTCAACTGCGACAGCGCGATCACCGGCACATGCAGCTCTTTCGCAAGCGCTTTCAGCGAGCGGGAGATTTCCGAGATTTCCGTGGCGCGGTTTTCGCTGGCCTTGCCCACATTCGAACTCATCAGTTGCAGATAGTCCACCACTATCAGTCCAAGGCCGTTGCTTTGACGATGCAGGCGGCGCGAACGCGCGCGCAGATCCATGGCAGACAATGCGGCGCTTTCGTCGATGTGGATGGGCGCATCGTGGAGTCTGCCGAGCGCATGCGTCAGTCTTCCCCAGTCGTCATCCTGCAAACGCCCGGTGCGCAGATCATGCTGGTTGAGCTTGCCCACCGAGCCGAGCATCCGCATCGCCAGTTGCGTCGCACCCATTTCCATACTGAAGATCGCCACCGGAAGTTTGCTGTCCAGCGCCACGTTCTCGGCGATATTGATGGAGAAGGCGGTCTTGCCCATACTCGGACGACCCGCGACGATGACCAGTTCGCCCGGCTGCAAGCCCGATGTCATGCGATCGATGTCGGTAAAACCGGTAGCGATTCCGGTGACATCGCTGGGATTGTCGCGCGCATACAGGGTCTCGATGCGCTCCACCACCTGCGTCAGCAACGGCGGCATCGGAACGAAACCCTGCTTGCCGTGCGAGCCCGCCTCGGCGATCTCGAACACCTTGCTTTCCGCTTCGTCGAGCAACTGCGCGGCATCCCGCCCGGTCGGATTGTAGGCGCTGCTGGCGATATCGGTGCCGACTTCGACCAGCTTGCGCATGATGGAGCGCTCGCGCACGATCTCGCCATAGCGGCGGATGTTGGCCGCCGACGGCACATTCTGCGCCAGGCTGCCCAGATAAGTCAGCCCGCCCACCTTGTCCAGTTCGCCGGCGATCTCCAGCGCCTCGGCCACGGTGATCACGTCCACCGGCTTGGCCATCTCACTCAGGCGCACGATCTGGCGGAAGATCAATCGATGCTCCTGACGGTAGAAATCGTCTTCGGTCATCAGGTCGGCGACCCGGTCGAGCGCGCTGGCCTCGAGCAACAGACCGCCCAGCACCGATTGCTCGGCCTCCACCGAATGGGGCGGCAGTTTGATCTGGTCGAGCTGTGCGTCGGCGCTGGAAAGGATTTGCATGGAGTTAAATCAATCGGGCTTTTATGCGGAAGGTATTTTACCCTGCTATCGGGCAAAAGCCTAAAAACAAAAAAGGACTGTTGCCAGTCCTTTTGTATCGCCTTATGCAGCGATGAATTACTGTTCGCCGAGCACCGAGACGGTGATGTCCACCACCACATCGGTATGCAGCGCGATTTTGAGATGGTGATCGCCGATCTGCTTGAGGTGGCCCTCAGGCATGCGGACCTGCGATTTTTCAACGTCGAACCCCTGTGCAGCCAACGCAGTCACGATATCGGCATTGGTAACAGAGCCAAACAGCTTGCCGTCAACGCCGGCCTTTTGCACGATCTGCACAGTCAGACCCGCCAGCTTTTCACCGTGCGCCTGCGCTTCGGCGAGCTTGGCCTTGTCAGCCGCCTCGAGCTCGGCACGGCGCACTTCGAATTCAGCCATATTTGCGGCGGTCGCGCGCTTGGCCTTGCCCTGCGGGATCAGAAAATTGCGCGCAAAGCCGTTCTTGACCTTGACCACATCACCCAGTTGGCCGACGTTGGTCACTTTTTCCATCAATATAATCTGCATGACCGGTCTCCTTAGTGCAAATCAGTGTAAGGCATCAATGCCAGAAAGCGCGCGCGTTTCACGGCGGTGCTCAGTTGGCGCTGATAGCGTGTCTTGGTGCCGGTGATGCGCGCCGGGATCAACTTGCCGTTCTCGGAAATGAATTCCTTGAGGATGTTGATATCCTTGTAATCCACTTCGGCGATCTTCTCGACGGTAAAGCGGCAGAACTTGCGGCGCTTGAACAGATTGTTGCGGGAAGAACGCTTGTTCTTGTCATCTTTCTTTTTGTCTGATGGACGAGCCATGATATTTCCTTATTCCAAAATTATGTCGTTGATATGCAAAACCAGTTGCCGGCTGCGGATACTTTGCTGGGCTAAAAACCCGCGCACCTTGACGTTCTGTCCTACCGCAAACCGGGCAACCTTTTCGGCCGCTTCGGCAAACGCCAGCGCATTCACTTCACACTGCACCTGCCGTAAACCATTTGCTTCGGACTGCTGCGAGCTGTGCCTTAACGTCAGCGCCACTCTCGCCACCCCGGCCGGGGTGTAGCGCAAACTTTCCAGTGCGATCAATTCGCCGCTGATGACAACCTGGTTACGCGCCAATTCCAATGAAAAAATTAAATAGTCGCTGCTGCCAACCCTTCTTCAGCCTGCACCGGGGCAGCACTAAAACCACCTTCAGTCGGCATGGAGCGGGACTTTTCTTCCTTCATCATTGCAGACGGTTCAGTGACGGCAGCCTTGGTCTTGACGGTAAGATGACGCAACACCGCATCATTGAAGCGGAACGCGTGTTCCAGTTCATCGAGCGTTGTCTGGTTGCATTCGATATTCATCAGCACATAGTGTGCCTTGTGGATCTTTTGTATCGGGTAAGCCAACTGACGGCGGCGCCAATCTTCCAGTCGATGGATATAGCCACCATTGGTGGTGACCAGCGTGCGATAGCGCTCGATCATCGCGGGCACCTGCTCGCTTTGATCGGGATGCACGATAAATACGATCTCGTAGTGTCGCATTGTTTCTCCTTATGGTTAAAGCCCCCCGCTTGCGGTGCGGTGGAGCAAGGTATGTGGGCTGACCATCGGATATACAGGCAGCCTCACAGGGGCGCGCATTATAGCGAAATCTGCTTACAGGTCAAGGTGTTTAATGCAAACTTGCCAGGTAAAGCAAGGCGGTATATGGGATGAATCAACCACTAATGGCATGGAACAGTACATGGTCTGACTCGGTAAATTGCCCTAAATCAGACCTTGGCAGAAAAATATTCACGCAGCCGTAAAGCGGACAGTGGTCACCGGCGGCTCGCGACACGTTGCTGTCATTCACAGCAATCAATGCAAACGACCGCTTCGCGCAGTACAGCAGATATTCAACGTTAAATGAAGGGGCGCGCTTCAGCGCGTCCCTCTTGAATGCAAGGTTGGGCATCGTTGTGGCGAGGCAGCAGATCATGTCTTCATAAGATATTGGATCGTGATTGACCCACCACGGTCGAGCTCATCACGGATAAGTACACGTTCCCAACCAGTCGGCGTGAATACTCCTTTCGCCGACAAGTGCTGTAGATGATAACGGACAGCTTCGTCGCTCTCGGGGACGAGCAGAGCGTCCACCGGAATTGCCATCATTGGCCACAGCATCGTGACATAGGAAACGTGGGGCTCATCTGGTGACATGGCAGGCAAACTGCCACAAACGATCCCACAAACGCGATTATCGTCACTGATCACAAGGCCACCGCTCATCCCATGCTCGAACTTCGCCTCGACCTCAAAGCACGGAAAGTTGTACATGCCCTTATCTCTGCCGCCCCAATAGTGCTGCCGGACGACTCCGGTTGATACTGACCGATCAAAGTTCAACTCTACGTGTTCAAATTTCCTCTCAGAGTTGACGCGGGAACCGTCAAAGCGAACATTGTGAAGACCGAAGGCTCTTATAGTTGCACCGACAGGTGGGGGGTCAAAAGTCACAGGAACTGCCTTCCATTCCTTGTAACGACTGGCATTTTCATCAAGCGCTCTCAACCAGATTATCGCTATGTCGGAATGTGCTGACAGGGCTATTGAATCGATTGTCCAGACCACGTAGCTATGTTCATCACCTTCCCACTTAACCTGCGCTACCCAATATTCGTACTTAGCTTCCCGTCCAGCTGCAATCTCCGGGTCTTGCTTCAACAGTTGTTCGACAACGTGTTTCGCTGTTATCGCCATATGCGGCCAAGCTATAAAGCATGACCCGTAGCAATGCAGGTCTTCGTCTGGGCCAATCCCAATGAGAATTGGCATCAGCTCATAGATGAGCCTGTCATCAGGATTGACAGGGCGGAAGTCGGACATTGTTAACTGGGTTCCTGTGGCGCCACGAGTGAGAGGAGCTTGCACAACATTCCGATGCCCAACGTTCAAGGTCAGGGGTATTGCGCGGCTTTATCGCGCAGCGTCCCCTGCACCGCAGGGTTGGTACGTCCATACGGCCCAGGGATTCACGGTTTTCTTCCGCGCTCGACACGGGCAGGAAGAACATATAGGAACTGTGCCAACGCATTTGCAAACTCAATTGCCTTTGCCGCATCAGCTTCGCTCGGCAATGACGCTGCTTCATCTGCATGGCGTTGATCGTTTGCATCCAAGCGAATCTCATGCGCCCAAGCTGCCATTTCGGCGGTGATTAGGTGAGCCTTCGCTGCTGCGCCAATTCTCGAGTTGAGGCTGCCATCCTTGTGCCCTTTGTCCTTGAGCATAGCGTCTACCGCGCTAGCAGTAAGCATGACTGCTCCGGCTGGTGCATAAAGGCTCGCAATTGCTTGAGAAAGAAACTCGCGTGCGCGAGCAGGAACCTCTTCAGCTACGGCTTGAGGAGTTGGCCAAATACAAGTGATGTCGTGCGCCTCGTCAATAGGCGATACTGTCAAGACTACTCCTCCACAGGATTTGCATAAATACATAGACCAAAAACGCTTGTTTCCCTTGGCATGATCAGCGGTATCCATGTGCCACACGCGGCCTAAAAGAGGCTTCGCAACCTTGCAGTGGGGGCAGCGTTCGAGTTCAAGTTGGTTAAGTTGCTTCATTGGCAGTCCAATCAACAATATGGTGACGCCCAACGGGGTCGCGAATTGAGCGGTACCCCGAGAATAATTGAGATACACGAAGTGTATCGAAATTTTCGAGTGGGCGCAGCCGCGGAACGCGGTGACCGCTTAGTGTCGATAACTCTGCCGCACCGCCTCGAACAAGCAGATCGCCGTTGCCGCCGCTGCATTTAGCGACTCGACTTTACCGCGCATCGGAATGGCGATTTTCTGTGTTGCAAGATCAAGCAACTCACCGGAAAGCCCTGCCCCTTCGTTGCCGATCAAAAACGCCAAGTTGCCCCTCAGGTCACAGTCGTACAGGCTGACGCCGCCTTGCAGTGTGGCAGCCAGCAACCTGCCTGAAAACGCCCTAGC
Source organism: Pseudomonadota bacterium (assembly GCA_049320585.1). GTDB lineage: Bacteria > Pseudomonadota > Gammaproteobacteria > Burkholderiales > Gallionellaceae > Gallionella. The sequence goes on from JBMOQB010000030.1 coordinate 141,192, forward strand.
TACCCCCGGCAAATCCTGAAGCTCGTGAATTTGCAGCACAAAGTGTCCGCCCATCGCGGCGCGCAATACTTTGGGCGACCATGCATCCGCGCATCCGGGGGACAGGAACACCGCATCGCATCCGGCTGCCGCCGCAGAACGCAGCATCGAACCGAGATTGCCGGGGTCCTGGATATCCTCCAGCAACAGCGCAAAGCGGCTATCGGCAATGGACGTTGCCGGATGCGGAATATCAATCAGCGCAAGTATGCCGGTGGGTGTTTTCAGTTCGCTGAGTCCGGCGAACAATTTTTCATCCAGTTGCGTGATCGGCACCCCGTCCATCCGGCCCAGCAGCGCGGTGATCTCGTCATCGTTCAGCGCGGCAGCGTTGAGCAGGACATGTCGCGGCAGCATGCCTGCATCGAGATACGATGCCAGCAGATGCGCGCCGTCCAGCAGGGTCTGGTTGACCTTGCCGCGCTGGCGCGCCGAACCGGAGAGTTTGACGAGTTCCTTGTAGAACGGATTGTCCCGGGACTGGATCAGCTTCATGCCTGGACAGGCTTTACTCCGCCACAGTCGCTGCAACCGGAATTTGCGGCACCTCTGGCACGGTCGATTCCTGCTCCAGCAGCACGCCGATCTCGTCCAGCGAAGGCAGCTCCTGCAGGGCTCGCAGATTCAGGTCGTCGAGCAATTGACTGGTAGTGGCGAACAATTCGGGTTTGCCGGGTGTATCGCGGGTACCGATCGCCACCACCCAGCCGCGTGTTTCCAGCGTCTTGAGAATCTGCGAGGAGACTGCCACGCCGCGTATTTCCTCGATGTCGCCGCGTGTGACCGGCTGGTGATAGGCGATGATGGCGAGCGTCTCCAGCACCGCACGCGAATAGCGCGGAGGTTTTTGCGGATTGAGCCGGTCCAGATAACGCTGCATCTCCGGTTTGGCGCGGAACCGCCAGCCGCTTGCCACCCTGGTCAATTCCACGCCGCGTTCCTGCCAGTCCTGCGCGAGTTCGTCGAGCAGCGCTTCCATTTGGCTATTGTCCAGCGGCGCATCGCCGAGCTTTTTCAGTTCAGCCAGCGAAAGCGGTTCGCTGCTGGTCAACAATGCGGTTTCGACCACGCGCTTGAACTGCGCGGTATCGACAGGCTGCATGGCCTGATCATCACCTTCGACCGGCGAAGTCAGCACGATGACGGATGTTTCACTCTGCGGTAATTGCTCTGCTTGCGCGGACATAGATATTCCCCATTGTTTCGTTTTGCTGTATCTCGACCAGATACTCCTTGGCCAGCTCAAGGACGGCGATGAAGGTAACCACCAGTTTCGCCGCGCCGCCCTGCACATCGAAAAGCCGGTCGAACATCACGTATTCGCCGCCTTGCAGGCAGCGCAGGATGTGCGTCATCTGTTCGCGCACCGAAAGCTGTTCGCGGCGCACCTTGTGGTGGGTGTTCAGCTTGGCGCGCGCCAGCAGTCCCAGCCATGCCTGGCGCAAGTCTTCCACGCTGACTTCCGGCAAACGCACCTGCACGGTGTTTTCGATCAGCACTTGCACAATCTCGAAATCACGGCCGGCCTGCGGCAACTCGTTGAGCCGGTGCGCAGCCTGCTTCATTTGCTCGTATTCGAGCAAGCGGCGCATCAGTTCGGCGCGCGGATCTTCCACGTCTTCCTCGCTGACCCTGGGCGGACGCGGCAGCAGCATACGCGACTTGATTTCGATCAGCACCGCCGCCATCAGCAGATACTCCGCCGCGAGTTCCAGACGATGCTGATGCATCATCTCGATATAACCCATGTATTGGCGGGTCAGTTCCGCCATCGGGATATCCAGCACATCGAGGTTGTGCTTGCGGATCAGATACAGCAACAGGTCCAGCGGCCCCTGAAAAGTCTCCAGAACCAGTTCGAGCGCGTCCGGCGGGATGTACAGATCCTGCGGCATCACCAGCAGCGGTTCGCCGTGGATCAATGCCAGCGGTGCGGGAGATTGAATATCAGCCTGGGTCATAATGATTTAATGCTTGCAGCAATCCAGTTGCAGTTGAGCCGGCGGGCACGGTATGGTACCAAATGAACAGAACACGCAGCAATCGCCGGATTTTGGCCGCAGGAGCGCATGGCATTCTGTGCATTCGTAAAAAAACTGGCATGCATCGGTCGGCATCGTTTCCTCTTTGGCAACGCCGCAATGCGGACAGGTGATAACGGATTTCAGGATAACTTCCATATCGGGAACTTAACTGTAATCCAGCCCCATCGCCTCGCGCACATCGCGCATGGTTTCCGCGGCGAGCTTGCGCGCCTTTTCGCAGCCGTCGGCGATGATGTTGCGCACCAGCGTAGGGTCGTCCAGATACATCTGGGCGCGCTCGCGCATCGGGCGCTGCTCCTCCAGCACCGCATCGATCACCGGCTGTTTACATTCGATGCAGCCTATACCCGCGCTCTTGCAGCCCTTCATTACCCATTGTTTCATGTCTTCGCTGGAATATATCTGGTGCAGCGGCCAAACCGGGCACTTTTCCGGGTCGCCGGGATCGCTGCGGCGGATGCGCGCGGGGTCGGTCGGCATGGTGCGTATCTTCTTGCTGACACTGGCTTCTTCTTCGCGCAGCGTGATGGTATTGTTGTAGGACTTGGACATTTTCTGTCCGTCCAGCCCGGGCATTTTCGAGGCGGCCGTGAGCATCGCACGCGGTTCCGACAGGATCATCTTGCCGCTGCCTTCCAGATAACCGAACAGACGCTCGCGGTCACCGTGACTCAAACTCTGCTGCTCATCCAGCAGGGATTTGGCCGACTCCAATGCCGCGTCATCGCCCTGCTCCTGGTATCGGGTGCGCAATTCGAAATACAGCTTGGCTTTTTTGCTGCCGAGTTTTCTGACTGCAGCCTCGGCCTTTTCCTCGAATCCGGGCTCACGGCCATAGATGTGGTTAAAACGACGGGCAATCTCGCGGGTGAACTCTATATGCGGCACCTGGTCGTCACCGACCGGCACCTGGGTGGCGCGATAGATCAGGATGTCCGCGCTTTGCAGCAACGGGTAGCCGAGGAAACCGTAAGTACTGAGGTCCTTCTCGGAAAGTTTTTCCTGCTGGTCCTTGTAGGTCGGCACGCGCTCCAGCCAGCCCAGCGGGGTGATCATCGACAGCAGCAAATGCAGTTCTGCGTGTTCCGGCACTCTGGATTGGATGAACAATGTGGCGCGCGCGGGATTTACGCCAGCAGCCAGCCAGTCCACCACCATGTCCCACACGCTCTGTTCGATGACATGCGGTGTGTCGTAATGCGTGGTCAGGGCGTGCCAGTCCGCAACGAAGAACAGGCATTCGTATTCGTTCTGCATCTTCACCCAGTTCTTCAACACTCCGTGGTAATGACCCAGATGCAAACTTCCGGTCGGGCGCATACCTGACAGCACACGTTCAGCAAACATATTTCTACTTATAGTCCAATAATGAATTTAATTACGTCAATCACCATTCTTACCAATGGCCATAATATCAGCCCCAACAAATTAGTTATGAGCAAGAAAATCAGGATAAACATGCCATAGGGCTCGATCTTGGCCAGTTGGTAAGCCTGGCGATGCGGCAGCATGCTGACCGCAACCCGGCCGCCATCAAGCGGCGGCAATGGAAGAAGATTCAGCACCATCAACACCGCGTTGATTTGAATCCCTATCTCTGCCATGCCCATCAGCGGTTCGGCAAAATAATTTGCCGGAATCATCCATGCCATTTTATAGAGCAATGCCCAACCCAGCGCCATGATCAGATTCGAGGCCGGCCCAGCGACTGCCACCCACAGCATATCCTGCTTGGGACGGCGCAACGCGGCGAAATTGACCGGCACCGGTTTGGCCCAGCCGAACAGGATGCCGCCCATCCACAGGGTAAGCAACGGCAACAGAATCGTGCCGACCGGGTCGATGTGGCGCAGCGGATTCAGGCTGATGCGTCCCTGCTGATAGGCGGTCATATCGCCGAAATGCCGGGCCACGTAGCCGTGCGCCGCTTCGTGCAGGGTGATCGCGAACAGCACGGGTATCGCCGCAAGGGAGATGGTCTGTATCAGTTGGTCTATTTGCATTTAATTTTTGATTCCATAATGTTTGCAGGTCGGGCTTTGCCCGACACGGCGGGTAGAACCCGCCCTAAGATTCTTCAATTCCAAACGGGGCGGGATCGCCCTTGCCGCGGCGCAGCAACACCGGAGCATCTCCAGTCAAATCTATCACAGTGGTGAAGTCAAATCCCACCGCACCGCCATCGATCACCAGATCGACTTTTTTTTCCAGTAATTCGCGGATGTGCCCAGCATCGTTCAGCGGACCCTGTTCATCCGGCAGGATCAGCGTGGTGCTCAGCAGTGGTTCGCCCAGTTCCTCCAGCAGGGCCAGCGCCACAGGATGATCCGGGATGCGCATGCCGATCGTGCTGCGCTTCGGGTGCTGCAAACGTTTCGGCACCTCCTTGGTCGCCTCCAGGATGAAGGTAAAACTGCCCGGGGTGCAGACTTTCAGCAAGCGGAATTTCGCGTTGTCCACCCTGGCATAACGGGAAATCTCGGACAGGTCGCGGCACATCAGCGTCATGTGATGGTGCTCGTCCAGCTTGCGTATCTGGCGGATGCGCGCAACGGCATCTCTGTCATCCAGATGACAGCCCAGCGCGTAACAGGAATCGGTAGGATACACCACGACTCCGCCTTCACGCAGCAATGCCGCAGCCTGGCGGATCAGGCGGGGGTTGGGATTATCGGGGTGTATCGTGAAAAACTGCGACATAAAACTCAGATTTCATCCCAACTGCTGCGTTGCGAAAAAAATTTCTTGCTTGCATATAACCCATATGCGGCGCGGCGAAATTTTTCCCGCGCCTTGCATTTGGGCGAACTCTGAATTTTCCGACGCCCATTTTCAAAAGCACTATTTATCATGCCGCTGCTTGCCAAGCTTTCCAAACCGGGCGGCAACCCAGCGGAAAGTCCGGCAACCGCCCCATGTCCCGGTAGCTCTCGCCAGGACCGTGAAAGTCCGAACCGCAGGAACACAACAGGCCGAATTCTTCGGCATAGCGCGCGAACTCTGCATACTGTTCTGGGGTGTGGCTGCCGGTCACTACCTCGATCGCAAGACCCCCGTGGTCGACGAACTCGGCGAGCAGTTCGCGCATGGTCTTCTTGCCCATGCCGACGCGCCCGCTCATGTAACGGCCGGGATGGGCCAGCACCGCCACCCCGCCGCTGCCGCGTATCCAGCCGATCGCATCCGGCAAAGCCGACCATTGATGCGGCACGTAGCCGGGCTTGCCCTTCACCAGATAGCGGTTGAACACGCTCTTGACATCCTTGCAATGCCCGGCTTCGACCAGATATCGGGCGAAATGGGTGCGGCTGATCATGTTCGGATTGCTCGCGTAGTGATAGGCGCCTTCAAGAACACCGCCGATGCCGGCCTTGGCCAATTCGTCGGCCATCATCTGCGCACGCAGGCCGCGCCCGCTGCGCACACCGCGCAGGCCTTCGACCAGCGGAGGATATTCAGGAGTTATTCCCAAACCCACGATATGCAGGGTGTGGCTGCGCCATGACACCGAAATCTCCACCCCGTTGATGAAGGTCATGCCATGCCGGGTCGCGGCGCAGCGCGCTTCGTCCAGGCCATCCATATCGTCATGGTCGGTCAAAGCCAGCACTTTCACGCCGCGCGCTGCCGCACGCTCAACGACTTCAGTAGGAGTGAGCGTGCCGTCGGAGATGTTGGAATGGCAATGCAGATCGTAATCAAGCATCTGAGTACCTCTGGCAATCGTCATGAGCAAGCCGGAGTGCAAGGAGCCGCGCAGTGAGCGACGAGGCATACCTTGTCTGGTAGACGAGGAACGAACGAGCACGCGACGCCGCAATCCGGCTGCGCAATAGATTGACGGAGGTACTCAAGCGTCACCGCCGCCTTTCTTCATGACCTTCCCCTCTTCGGCGCGCTTGCGGCGCACCTCCTTGGGGTCGGCGATCAACGGACGATAGATTTCGATGCGGTCCTTGTCGCGCAGTACGGCATCGGCTTTGGTCAGCTTGCCGAATATTCCCAGCTTGTTGACCGTCAGGTCGATCTCGGGATATTTCTGCAGGATGCTGCTGGCCTGAATCGCCTCCGCCACCGTCGTGCCCGGTGCCACCGGCTGCTTGAGCAGCGTTTGTACACCCGGCAGGGCGTACACCACCTCTATGTTAATGTCGTTGCTCATGCGTTCGTATAAACCTTTTCTGCACGGTGGATGAATGCATCCACAAAATTGTTGGCGATGTAATGGAACACCGGCCCGACCAGCTTTTCCAGCAGCTTGCTGGAAAACTCATAGTGCAGGCGAAGTTCTATTTTACAGGCAGTTGGGCTCAAAGGGATGAATTGCCAGCAGCCGTCCAGGTGCCGGAACGGACCATGCTGCAGGGTGATGTCGATCCGCTCCGGCGGCTTGCGCACGTTTTCGGTCGTGAAGCTCTGTTTGATATGGTGGTAATCGATATGGATCGTGGCATGCACCGTGGCCCCATCCAGACCGGTGACGCTGGCCCCGCCGCACCACGGCAGGAACTGCGGGTATTCTTCCACATTATCCACCAAATCGAACATCTGTTCCGCGCTGTATGGAACCAGTACCGTTTTTTCCACTAACGCCATTGCTTGTCCAAGATGCTTGCCAAAGGGGTTGCGATTGCAAAGGCTGGTAGAATAACCGAACACACCGCAAAACTCACCTAAGTTGAGCTTCAATGAGCATAATACAAAACAAAAAGGCCTTTCATGAGTACTTCATCGAGGATAAATATGAAGCAGGCATCATGCTGGAAGGCTGGGAAGTCAAGGCGATCCGCGCCGGGCGTGCCCAGCTTAAAGAGGCTTACGTCACCGTAAAGAACGGCGAGTTATATTTGTTCGGCTCGCACATCAGCCCGCTGCTGAATGCTTCCACGCACATCCACCCCGACCCGGTGCGCACCCGCAAGCTGCTGCTGCACAAACTGGAAATCGACAGGATCATCGGCAAAGTGCAACGCGCCGGCTATACCCTGATGCCGCTGGACATGCACTACAAGAACGGCCGCGTCAAACTGGAAATCGGCCTCGCCAAAGGCAAAAAACAACATGACAAGCGCGCAACAGAACGGGAACGGGACTCAAAACGTGAAGCACAGCAAGCTATGAAAAAGGAGCGCCGATAGCCAAAGTGCGCGCTTGCGGCGCAGGCTGTTGGCTTCGACATAACCTGAAGGTTAGTCTTCGCCGCAACAAGCCGCGATGCGGCGTGTTGTATGAGCTCAGCGAATGTTAAGCGCATCGCGCGCGGCCGTAGCTACAAACACCTCAAACTGAACATGAACGCAATGCGAAGCTCAAAGCCTAATAAGCTATGAAGAAGTTACGACGTGAATAGCCATGACCAGTACTGACAAAACAGAACCACAAACCGCCTATCTAGCCGGAGGATGCTTTTGGGGCATGGAAGAGCTGGTGCGGGAGATCCCCGGCGTGTTGGCCACAGAAGTTGGCTATACCGGCGGCAACACGCCGGATGCAGTGTACGAGCAAGTCAAAACGGGTCGCACCGGCCACGCCGAATCGCTAAAGGCCGTGTTTGACCCGCAGCAACTCAGCTACCGGCATTTGCTGTTCGAATTCTTCCGCATGCACGACCCGACCACAAAATTCCGGCAAGGCAATGACATTGGCACGCAATACCGCTCGGCAATCTTTTACGTCGATGCAGAGCAGAAACAAACCGCCGAACAGGTCATCAGGACCGTGGATGCCTCCGGAGAGTGGCAAGCCAAAATCGTCACTGAGGTCGTGCCATTCAAGGAGTTTTACCGCGCCGAGGAATATCACCAGAAGTATCTGGTCAAGAATCGCGGCGGCTATACCTGCCACTACATCAGGCGGCTTGATCTGGGTGAAAGCCGCAACGCCCTGTCTCGCCCACCTAGTTAATCGATGACGCTGTTTCCTGCAATAATTCGCGCGCCTTTGCCGCCAAGGCATGATCCGGATTGACTGCGAGCAACTGTTGCCAGACCGCGCGCGCTTCGGCGATTTTTCCCCTGGCGTGGCGCAATAACAAACCCAGATTCACATAGGCCTGTGCGAAACTCGAATCATTTGCGATAGCGTCGCGAAAAGCCTGTTCAGCCAGGCCGATATCGTCATTGCGCCAATACATCGCGCCAAGATCCGTCCGCGCGCTGGACAATGCCGGGTTTAAATCAAGAACGCGCCTGTAGTAAACAATGGAACTCGGCGCATCGTTCATGTCGTAATACAGATTGCCCAGAGATAACGCGGCGTCGATGTCGTTGATGTCGTTATTGAGGCGCTCTTTGAGCTGACCGATGTCATTTTTTGCATCCATGGATTCGCTTCCTAAGTATTAAAATTGCATTCGAGTGTTTCATGTCCCGGCATAGCACCAGCCATGAATTTGCAGTATATCAGGTCGGCCCGGATGCCCCGAACCCGGCGATCCCTGTATCGTCTTTGGACTATGCCATGCCGAACATTACCACGCACACGATCAACAGTCCGAGCATCAGATTGAGCGCGATGAGTTTGCGTATCCTGCCCAGAAGTTCGCCCGCTTCCTTCCAGCGCTGATTGGCAACGTGCAGATTAAGGGGCACATAGCAGGCAAAGAACACATAGCCGAAGATCAGCATCATCGCCACCCCCAGTGCCAGCATGATGTGTACATGACGCGCCACATGCGCGATGCCGCCATACAGGTAGACCATATAGAATCCGCTGACCAGCAAAGCGCCGACTGCGCCCCATACCCAGTTGAAGAAACGGCGGAATACTGCATCCCACAGGCGCAAGCGTTGAGGCGGGTCAAGCGTTTCGACGGCAGCGGGGCGCAGCGCCACATACGCAAAGAACATGCCGCCCACCCAGACCAGCACCGCAAGCAGATGTATCAGTTTGAATGCCGCCATGGTCCGATTCCGGTCAGTTGTTGGTCAGGCAGTACGATACCGCAAAGGCTGCTGCGCATCCATCATCACATACCGTGACCCTGCCAACTGCTCCTGCATGGGTTGCGACTTGATCACAAGGGAGCCAATAGTTCGCGCACCGGCCTGAAGGTTTTGCGGTGTGCAAGGGTTACGCCGAATTCGCGCAATGCTGCCAGATGGGCTGCGGTCGGATAACCTTTGTGGTCAGCAAAACCGTAGTGGGGATATCGTTCGTGCAAACCAAGCATATGTTCGTCTCGTGCCGTTTTTGCCAGGATCGATGCGGCGGAAATTGCCGCGACCTTGCTGTCGCCTTTTACGATCGCCTGGCTGGGAATCCCCGTTTCAGGACAATACAAACCATCCACCAGCACCTGCTGCGGATTAATGCTCAAGGCAAGCACGGCACGCCGCATAGCCAGCAGCGTTGCTTGCAGGATATTGAGCCGGTCTATCTCCTCGACCTCGGCATAGGCCACCGACCATGCCAGCGCACGCTCTCGTATGATCGCGGCCAATCGGTCGCGCTGTCTTTCGGAAAGTTTTTTTGAGTCGGTCAGACCGGCAATAGGGAAAGCCGGATCAAGTATCACCGCAGCGGCACTTACCGGACCGGCCAAAGGCCCCCTGCCCGCTTCATCTACTCCACAGACATATACGATGTCATGCATTTGGCAGATAAGGCAAAATAGCCTGCGCAGCCTTCTGTGCCGTGCCCTGCCGCAGCGACCGATGCAAGTCGAGGAAAGTCTGCTCAAGCTCTGCCAACGCATCCTTGTTGTTGAGCAGATTGAGCAAAGCCTGGGCGAGGTTCTCGGGAGTCGCATCCTGCTGTATCAGTTCCGGCACAACGAAACGTCCGCACAAGATGTTGGGCAAACCGAAATAGGGCTGGTAGCTTTTTCGCTTCATCAACCACCATGACAGCTCCGGCATCCGATAGGTGATCACCATCGGGCGCTTTAGCAGCGCTGCTTCCAGCGTCGCCGTTCCCGATGCGACCAGCACACCATCGGCAACCGTCATCGCATCCTGGGCATGTCCGAACAGCATTGTGATCGGGAGTTCCTGCGCATGGCAATCATATAGCGCCTGTTCGAAAATGCCGCGTGTTTCGCGGCTGACCAGCGGCACCAGGAAACGCGCTTCAGGCTGTTGCTGCAAAATCAGCTTGGCAGTTTCTATAAATGTGTGGGCAAGCTGGCTGACCTCGCTCTGGCGGCTGCCGGGAAGGAACGCAAAGACCTTTGCGTGTATCGGGATGCGCATCGTCTCGCGCATCTCGTCACGCCTGGGTTGCTCCGGCAACATATCGGCGAGCGGATGCCCGACATAATCCACCGGCACACCGGCCTGATGATAGAGCTCGGGCTCGTGAGGGAACAGGGCGAGCATATGCGATACCGCGCGCTTGATCTTGTGGATGCGCTCCCCGCGCCACGCCCATATCGACGGGCTGACATAGTGAATGGTGGGTATGCCGCGCTGCTTGAGTGCGAGCTCCAAGTCCAGATTGAAATCCGGCGCGTCCACTGCGATGAAAAGATCCGGGCGGTTGGACAAATAATATTTTTTCAAACTGCTGCGGATAGCGACGATTTCGCGGTAATGCCGCAGCACTTCCACATAGCCGCGCACCGCCAGCTTTTCCATTGGGAACAATACCTCCAGTCCCTCCGCCTGCATCCTGGATCCGCCGATGCCGGCGAATCGCACTTCGGGCAGGGCTTCTTTCAGGGCTGCCATCAAATGGCTGCCTAGCAGGTCACCTGATGCTTCGCCCGCGACGATACCTATCACAATTTTTTGTGCCATAAATTAAACTGATGTTAGCGGATGATGCCGCGTTCAGATGCGGCAAGAAAATCGGCCAATGGTTGCAACTCAGAATGCTCGCCCAGTTGCAACCGAATTGAGTCTATCGCGTCATCAAGACTCAAACCGGATTTGTATAAAGTCTTGTAAGCGCGCTTGATCGCCATGATTGTGGCGCTGGAAAATCCGCGCCGTTTCAGCCCCTCGGAATTGATGCCATGCGGCGCGCAGGGATTGCCGGATGCCAGCACATAAGGTGGCACGTCCTGCAACAGGATCGTGCCCATGCCGGTGATGATGTGCGCGCCGATCCTGACAAACTGGTGGACCACGGTGAAACCGCCCAGAATCGCATAATCCCCTACCGCCACGTGCCCGGCCAATTGTGCGTTGTTGGCGAAAATGGTGTGATTGCCCACCTGGCAATCATGGGCCAGATGCACGTAGGCCATGATCCAGTTGTGACTGCCGATTCGGGTGATGCCGGTATCCTGCGCGGTACCCAGATTGAAGGTGCAGAACTCGCGTATGGTATTGTGATCGCCGATCTCGAGACGCGTAGGCTCATTGGCGTATTTCTTGTCCTGCGGGATCTCTCCCAGCGAACAGAACTGGAAAATGCGATTGTCCCGCCCGATGCGGGTGTGTCCGCCGATCACCACATGCGGGCCGATCACCGTGCCTTCACCGACCTCGACATGCTCGCCGATGATGGAATACGCGCCCACCTCGACATTATCGGCGAGCCTGGCATTGGGATGAATGATGGACGTTGGGTGGTGCATTACGAAACAGTTTTGACCGTGCACATCAATTCCGCTTCGGCTGCGAGCTGGCCTTCCACTTCAGCGGTCGCGCTGAATTTTGAAACCCCGCGCATGCTGCGAACGAGCGTCACCCTGATGATCAATTGGTCCCCGGGACTGACCGGCCGCTTGAAACGTGCGGCATCGATACCGGCAAAGTAGTACACCGACTTATCGTCCGGCTTGCTGCCTGAAGACTTGAATGTCAGCAGCGCGGCAGCCTGCGCCATCGCCTCGATGATCAACACGCCGGGCATCACCGGATGGTGCGGATAATGCCCCGGAAAGAACGGCTCATTGATGGTGACGTTCTTTAATGCGACGATCTGCTTGCCTGGATCGATCGACAACACGCGATCCACCAGCAGGAACGGGTAGCGGTGTGGCAGGTGCTCAAGAATCTCGTGGATATCCATATGCGTAGTCATCAATCTTTCCCTTTTAACTGTTGCCTTGACAAGGTCTGGTTCAATTCTTCAATTTTAATGAATCAAGTTTCTGTTCGAGTATCTTGACGCGCTTGACCAGATCATCCAGGTGGCGCAGGTGTACGGTATTCTTGCGCCAGTCTTCCGACGTTGAAAACGGAAAAATTGCGGCGTATGAACCGGCTTCGCGGATCGACTTCCCGATCAGCGTGAATGCTGCGATCTCCACGTGATCGGCGATTTTCAGATGCCCCAGAATACCGGCGCTGCCGCCGATCCGGCAATAACGGCCGATGGTGCTGCTGCCCGCGATGCCGACGCAGCCCGCAATAGCCGTGTGCGCACCGATGCGGACGTTATGCGCCACCTGGATCTGATTGTCCAGCTTGACACCGTCTTCAATCACCGTATCGTCCAAAGCACCGCGGTCGATGGTGGTGTTAGCCCCGATTTCCACATCATTACCGATCACCACCCGGCCGATTTGCGGGATCTTTATCCAGCGCCCCTGATCCATCGCGATGCCGAAACCATCGGCTCCTATCACCACGCCGGAATGGGCGATCAGGTCATCGCCTATCACACAGCCGTGATATACCACCACGCGGGGATATAACCGGGCCCGACAGCCAATGGCGACATTCGCGCCGATATAGCAGCCTTCGCCGATCACACTGTGAGCACCTATCGTTGTCCCCTCGCCGATAACGGCGGTCGCGGCGATGCTGGCAGTGGCGTCAATTTTTGCGCCTGCACCGATGACCGCGCTGGGATGGATGCCGGGCCGGGCTTCAGGCAAGGGGTTAAGCAAGGCAGAGACCCTGGCGAAATAAGCGTAGGGATTATCCGAGACGATGCGCGGCAACCCGGTCGCATCAGCATCTTCTTCAGCCAGAATAACTGCGCCGGCCTGGGTACCCGCAAGCTGAGCACGGTACTTGCTGTTGGTGAGGAAGCTGATCTGGTCGGGCTGCGCTGTTTCGAGCGTGGCAATCTGGGAGATACGCACTTCGGCATCGCCCAACACTCGCCCGCCCAACTGCGCCGCAATCTCGGATAATCGGTATGATGCTGACATGCTGGCGATTCCGCTTATTTAATGTCCTTGTCGTCCTTGCTGTCGGTTTTGACATCGGTTTTATCAGTGGCGAGTTGCTTGATCACCTTGTCGGTTATGTCTATCCTGGGATTGCGATACACAGCTTCCTGCAGGATCAGGTCGAATTTTTCAGCATCGGCAATCGTCTGGATGGCCTTATTGGCAAGCTCCAGCACCACGGCCAATTCCTCGTTCTTGCGCAGATTCAGATCCTCGCGAAACTCGCGCTGCATGCGCTGCAAGTCCACGTTCATGGCAGTCAATTCGCGCTCCTTGTTGCGATGCTCGGCATCGGACATTGCGGTGCCCTCCTTCTCCAGCAGGGTTTGCAATTCCTTCGCCTGCTTGATCAGCTTCTTGATTTCCTGATCGCGGCCGGAAAATTCCTTTTCAATTTTCTTTTCCGCATTCATCGCCGGAACTGACTCGCGCAGCACCCGTTCGGTGTCCACCACCCCCACCTTGAAATCCGCAGCCTGGGCTGATCCTGCTCCCAGCAACAAGGCCAACACTCCGGCTTTGATCATGGTTTTCATTATTTACTCCTTCGCATCCATAGCCATCCACTTACTTGTCGTTGACCGGCAGTCTGGCGATCTTTGCCACCCTGGCCGACCGGACAGGCAAAACTTGCCGATGACTCGCGGCGTAGTTTGCCAATCTGGCCGGATGGCCAGCATTTTGACAAACCAATGGAATGGATAATCCAATCATACCAGCCTGCGCGTATCGTTGGGTCTTTTGCCATTTACAGCCACGACGTATCTATTGCGGGTATTCGTGGCGGGCGTTTTGCCTGCATGGTTGAATACCCGGTATTTTTTTATAACCAGTGACTCAGATGATGTTTTCTATCATCCTGGTCGAATGGCTATAACCAATGACTTGCCCAGCATCTTTTGCCGGGTTAGTCAGATGGCTAGTAGCCTTATCAGTTGTTTCATCATAACCAACCACTTGGCTGCCGTCTTCTGGCAGCTTAGTGGGATGGCTAGTTGTTCCATCAGAAAATCGAACCCAGAGTAAACTGGAATTTTTGCACCTTGTCCACCGATTGCTTATTCAGCGGCCACGCGTAGCTGAATTTAAGCGGTCCCACAGGCGACAACCAGGTAAAAGCTGCACCAGCAGAATAGCGCAATCCCGCACTGCCCGGCTGATCGCCGGGGCCATACACCGCGCCAGCATCGATAAATCCGCTCAAGCGCACGGATTTTTCCTTGTCCATGCCCGGGAATGGCGTCATCAGTTCAGCCCCGCCGACCACACGGCGCGGGCCGCCCAATACCAAACCGGCGGAATCACGCGGACCCAGCGAACTGGCATCGTAACCCCGCACCGAACCGGGTCCTCCTGCATAAAAGTTCTTGAAAAACGGCAACTCCTTGCCGGCATAACCTCCCGCGATACCGGCCTCACCATTCAACAGCAGCGTGATATCACTGTTCACGGGATAAAACAATTGGTGCTGGTAATTCAGCTTGTAGTAGCGCATGTCGAAAGCCGGCAAGGCTATTTCGGCAAAGGCACGCTGCACCGTTCCTTCGGTGGTATAGATCGCGCTGTCCCGGCTATCCCTCACCCAGCCGATCGTTCCCAGCAAATTGGTGTTAAACGCTCCAAAGACATTGACATATTGCATCAAACGCGTCGGGCTGGTCGAAAACAATCCCAATTCGGTTCTTTCTACCGCCAGGCCATAATTTATCGACTGTTCCTCACTTATCGGAACACCATAACGCACACCGCCGCCCATGGTATGCGATGAATACTGGCTGACTGCGGTGCTTTGCGAATCGGTGTTGCGCTTGTAAACATCAAAACCACGGCTCACACCGTCATCGGTGTAATATGGATTGGTGTAGGAAACAGAGTACACCTGATTGATTTTTCCGGTGTTGACCTGGGTGGAAAGGAAATTCCCGGTACCGAACAGATTCGCCTGCGTCACACCCCCGCTCAGCACAAAGCCTTCGCCGCTGGAAAAGCCCGCACCGATTGAAATATTCCCTGTTGATTTCTCCTTGACCGACATGTTCACGTCGAGCTGGTCTGCGGTCCCCTGCACCGGCGGCGTCTCGATATTCACTTCGGAAAAGAAATCCAGCTTGTCGACGCGCTGCTTTGATTTTTTGATTTTTTCCACATCGAACCACTCTCCCTCGACTTGGCGGAATTCGCGGCGTATGACCTCGTCGCGGGTCTTGTCATTCCCGGAGATATTGATGCGGTGTATATATACTCGTTGCCCGGGATCCACCATGAAGTCGAAAGAAACCTGGTGCTTCTCCCTGTCGATCTCCGGAATCGCATTGACATTGGCAAATGCGTAGCCTTCCTGACCCAGGCGTTCGGCAATCTTCTTGCTGGTATCGGTCAGCGCCTTGCGTGAAAAGGTGTCGCCCTTCTTTACCTGGACGAATTTTTCGATTTCCGCCTTGGGGATCAGCGTATCACCCGAGACGCTTACATTGGCGACGGTGTATTTGTCTCCCTCGGTGAGATTAATGGTGATATAGATATCTTCCTTGTCGGGCGTGATCGAAACCTGGGTGGAATCGATGTTGAATTCCAGATAACCGTTGTCCATATAGAATGAACGCAGCGTTTCCAGATCTGCAGAAAGCTTTTGCTTGGAATACTGGTCACTGCTGCTGAACCAGCTGAACCATCCGGGAGTGCTGAGTTTCATCAGATCGTGCAACTCTTTCTCTTTGTAGGCATGATTGCCGATCAGATTGATCTGCTTGATCTTTGAGACGTCGCCTTCCACCACATTGAACACGATATTGACACGATTGCGTTCCAGTTCAGTGACGGTAGTCGTCACTGAAACGCCATACTTTCCCCGCGCAATGTACTGTCGCTTCAATTCCTGGGTGGCTTTTTCCAGCACACCTTTGTCGAAGATGCGGGCTTCGGCCAGCCCTGCATATTTCATGCTCTCCTTGAGCTGATCCTTGGGTATATCCTTGACACCGTTAACTTCGATACTCGCGATAGACGGGCGTTCACGCACCTGCACGATCAGCACGCCCCGATCCACTTTCAACTGCACATCCTTGAAAAAACCGGTGGCATACAAGGCATGAATTGCGGCAGCGGCCTGTTTGTTATCCATGGTGTCGCCGACCTTGACCGGCAGATAACTGAACACCGTGCCGGCTTCGGTGCGCTGTATCCCCTCAACGCGAATATCCCTGACGGTAAACGGCTCGATAGCCCAGGCTGAAGCCATGCAAAGCAGGGTGAGCAATCCCGCCAGTTTTTTTAATATCATTATTTAACCTGAATTTAACCTGAAACAAGCCGATTTACATCGTTATAGATGGCGAAGACCATCAAAGTACCCAGCAGTGCAATTCCTATTTTCTGGCCGAATTCCCAAGCCTGCTCGGAGACCGGGCTACCCTTTGCCAATTCAGCGACATAATACAGCAAGTGGCCCCCATCCAATAATGGGATGGGCAACAGATTCAACACGCCGAGACTGATGCTGATCAATGCCAGAAAGCCCAGATAAGCCGCGATGCCCATCGCGGCAGACTGGCCCGCGTAGTCGGCTATCGTAATCGGGCCGCTGAGATTTTTCATGGACACTTCGCCCAGCACCATCTTGCCCAGCATCTTCAGCGTAATAGTTGAAGTTTCCCAGGTCTTGCGCAAAGAGCGGGCCAGCGCCTCGGCAGGGGCGTAATTCACCTCGACCAGCAACACTTTCCATTCCGCCATATCAACTTGCGGGGCCGCGCCGATCTTGCCTACCATGTTCCCGGATTCGGATTCGGTTACGGATTGCGGCACCACTGCAATGTTCAGCGCCCTATCTCCACGCTGCACTTCGAGCTGCAAGGTTTGCCCGGGATGTGCGCGCACCGCCTCCACAAACTCGCTCCAAAGGGTGATCGCCATGCCATTTGCACGCACTACCCGGTCGCCTTGCTGCAGACCGGCACGCTGTGCCACGTCGCCATCGGCAAGTTTGCCGATAACCGGCAATACCACGGGTTGATGTAGATGCAGACCGAGTTTGTCCAGGAACTCGCCATCCAGATCTTTTGCTTCCAGGCTGCTTACATCAAGTGCATGAGACCTCGTTGTGCCACTGGTGCTCAGAGCCTCAATCCTGACCTCGGCCTTTTGCAAGGCCAGGTCCAGTAACCGCCAACGCAGTTCCTGCCAGCTCGGGATCGTCTCGCCATTGATGCTGAGGATGGTATCGCCCGATTGCAGTTGCGCAATTTCAGCAGGCGAACCCGGCGGAACATCACCCAGCATCGGTTTCAGTCCCGGCACCCCGTGCACGAACATTGCCCAATACAACACAATGGCCAGCAGAAAATTCGCCAGCGGCCCTGCCACCACGATCGCCATGCGCTGCAATACAGGTTTTCGATTGAAGGCAAATTGAAGGTCATCCGCTGCCACCTCGCCTTCGCGCTCGTCCACCATCTTGACGTAGCCGCCCAGCGGGATCGCGGAGATCACCCACTCGGTTGCGCTGTTGGCGAAACGTTTGCTGTATATCACCCGGCCGAAACCGACCGAAAAACGCAGCACTTTCACGTCAAAGCGGCGCGCCACCCAAAAGTGCCCCAATTCGTGAAACACCACCAGCAGCGCGATTGCGCCGACGAACGCAAGCAGGGTGACCATGCTAAAGCCCCCTGTGCAAGGGAGCCGCGTTCCTTGCCTCTGGCAGCGCACGAATCTGCTGTATCGCGGCCCTGCGCGCCTCGGCATCGGCACCGAGCACATCGTCAAGACTATTGACCGCTTTGACTGGCAGTGCATCCAGCACTGACGCAATGACACGCGGTATGTCCAGGAAGGAAATCTGCCCGACAAGGAAAGCTTCGACCGCCGATTCGTTGGCGGCATTCAGCACCGCGGGAGCGGTGCCTGTCGCGCGCAACGCCTGATATGCCAGCTCCAGGCAGGGGAAACGGTCAAAGTCAGGCGCGATGAAATCCAGCGTCGCCACTTTGAACAGGTCCAGCGCTGCCACGCCGGAAGTGATGCGCTCGGGGTAGGACAAGCCGTAGGCGATCGGTGTGCGCATGTCGGGATTGCCAAGTTGCGCCAATACCGATCCATCCACATATTCCACCAGCGAATGGATCACGCTCTGCGGATGCACCACCACCTGTATGTCGTCGGCACTTGCGCCGAACAGCCAGTGCGCCTCGATGACTTCCAGACCCTTGTTCATCATCGTGGCTGAATCCACCGATATCTTGCGGCCCATCACCCAGTTCGGATGCGCACACGCCTGCTGCGGTGTGACGTCGTGCAGTTCGCTCAGCGGGGTGTTGCGGAACGGTCCGCCGGACGCCGTGAGCAGGATACGGCGCACCCCATTGCCGGCCAAGTCGCCGTCATAGCCGCGCGGCAGCGCCTGGAAGATCGCATTGTGTTCGCTGTCGATCGGCAGCAGCGCGGAGCCGCTGGTGCGCACCGCATCCATGAACACATTGCCCGCCATCACCAGAATTTCCTTGTTCGCCAGCAAGATCTTCTTGCCGGCACGCGCTGCGGCCAGCGTAGGCTGCAGGCCGGCCGCACCGACGATGGCGGCCATCACTGCATCCACTTCCGGCGACACGGCCACCTGTTCCAGCGCAGCCACGCCACTCAAGACTTCGATACTCAAGCCCGCTTCACGCACCTGCTGCCGCAATTGCAACGCAGCCCGTTCATCCAGCAGCACCGCATATGTCGGCTTGAATTGCCGGCATTGCCGGAACAGCAGATCGGCCTGACGGTTCGCCGTCAGTGCAAAGATCTGGAATCTGTCGGGGTGGCGCGCCACCACGTCCAGCGTGCTGGTGCCGATGCTGCCGGTAGAACCTAATATGGTGATTCGCTGCATGGCTGCCTATTTTATCTGTTGCATCAGGATGACCAATGCTGCAAGCGGCAATGTCGATGTCAATGCATCGATGCGATCCAGCAACCCGCCGTGCCCAGGCAACAGCGCACCACTGTCCTTTACCCCGGCCTGGCGTTTGATGGCCGACTCGAACAAATCGCCTATCACCGCCAGTCCCACCCACCACCAGGAGGCCAGCAGCAGGTAGGGCAACACTCCGCGATATTCGAAACTGGTATTGAACCACACCAGCAGAACGTAAACCGACACACCCAGCATCGCGCCCGCCACGCCTTCCCAGGTCTTGCCCGGACTGATGCTGGGAGCGAGCTTGTTCTTGCCGAATCTCCGCCCGGCGAAATAGGCCGAGATGTCCGCGACCCAGACCAGGCCCATCATGGACAACAGCAGCCACGGACTGATGACACGCAGATCCAGCATGGCCAACCCGGTGGGTATCAGAACCGCCCAGCCGGTCAGCGCCAACAGCACCGGGTGCTCGACCTTCCACCCGGCTATCAGCCAGGTCGGCACTATGATCACCCACAGCAGGGCAGACACGGCATAGACCGGCAAATGAGCCAACACCTGCTGCTCATAGGAACGATGGGCATCGAACCACACCAGACCCAGCATAATCAGCAGTGTCGACCACCAGAACAGGTTAGCCTTCATGCCGCCGAGTTTGGCCAGCTTCGCCCATTCCGAAGCTCCCTGCAAAACCAGCAAAATCACCAGCGCAATCCATCCGGCGACAGGCAGGGCAAACAGCGACAACAAAAACACCGCCAGCAATACCAGCGCCGTGATGACCCGGGACTTAAGCATTTCCGCTCCTTGCTGTCTGCAGTTCTTCCAGCTGCTCGCTGGTCCGCCCAAAACGGCGCTCGCGCTGTTGATACCATGCGATCGCCGTCTCAAGCTCCTTGCGGCCAAATGCCGGCCACAGGATGTCGGTAAAATATAGTTCTGTATAAGCCAATTGCCACAGCATGAAGTTGCTGATGCGCTGCTCGCCGCCGGTGCGTATGAACAGATCCGGTTCAGGCGCGTCGCTCATCGAGAGATAAGGTTGCAAATCCTCTTCGGTGAAAGTCCGCGCGAGCTGGGGATGTTCCCCGAGCATAGATTTTATCGCCTGCATCACATCCCATCGCCCGCCATAATTCGCGGCAACAGTCAGCGTCAGCGCGGAATTATTCGCGGTCAGATGCTCGGCATCCTGCATGGTTTGCTTGAGCTTGTCATCAAAGCGGCTGCGATCGCCGATGATTTTCAGGCGGATGTCGTTCTCATGCAGTTTGGCGACCTCGCGCTCCAGCATTTTCAGGAACAGCGACATCAGGAAGGTGACTTCGTCGGCGGGACGCCGCCAGTTTTCGCTGCTGAATGCAAACACCGTCAGATATCCCACGCCCAGCTCGCGGCAGGCTTTCACCACATCGCGCAACGCCTCCACCCCGCGCTGATGGCCGGCCGCACGCGGCATGAACCGCTGCTTCGCCCAGCGCCCGTTGCCATCCATAATGACGGCGATATGACGCGGGATACTGGCTGTTTCCGGGATGATTCGGGTGGAACTGGGCGGGAGATTTACCATGATTCCAAGTTATGGCCGGGATCAGACGGCCATCAGGTCTGCTTCTTTAGCCGCCAGCGCCTTGTCGATCTCTGCGACGAAGCGGTCGGTCAATTTCTGGATCTCGTCCTGTGTGCGGCGCTCCATATCTTCAGCGATCTCTTTGTTTTTGAGTGCGTCTTTAAGGACGTTATTGGCGTCACGGCGGATATTGCGCACCGCTATCTTGGCGGTCTCGCCCTCGGCCTTGATCACTTTGATCAGATCGCGACGACGCTCTTCGGTAAGCATCGGCATCGGTACCCGTATCAGATCTCCATTGGTGGCAGGATTCAGTCCCAGGTCGGAATCACGGATAGCCCGCTCGACCGGCCCGACCATGTTCTTTTCCCAGGGCTGGACACCGATGGTGCGGGCGTCGATCAGCGTGACATTCGCCACCTGGGTGATCAGCGTCGGATTGCCATAGTATTCCACTGTCACATGATCCAGCAGGCCGGTATGCGCTCTACCGGTGCGCACCTTGCCCAGATCGGCTTTCAAAGCCTCCAGTGACTTCAGCATTTTCTGCTCAGTGGTCTTCTTAATTTCAGCAATCACGGTTTATCTCCTGGAACAGCTAACACGCACCCTTAATCTACCCGAACCAGGGTACCCTCACCTTCACCCATAACCACACGTTTCAGCGCTCCGGGCTTGAAAATACTGAAAACTATAATCGGCAGTTTCTGATCGCGGCACAGCGTCAAGGCCGTTGCATCCATCACCTTGAGATTCTTGCTGATCGCTTCGTCAAAGCCCAGACTTTGATAGCGTGTGGCTTTGGGATCCTTGTTTGGATCGGCGGTGTACACACCATCGACCTTGGTCGCCTTGATCACCACTTCGACAGACATTTCCACACCGCGCAATGCGGCAGCCGTGTCAGTGGTAAAGAACGGACTGCCGATGCCCGCAGCGAAGATAACCACTTTGCCGTCTTCCAGATAACGCAGCGCCTTGCCGCGGATGAACGGTTCGGCGACCTGTTCCAGGTTCAATGCTGACTGCACACGGGAATCCAACCCCCCGCGGGTCATCGCATCCTGCAACGCCATGGCATTCATCACCGTGGCCAGCATGCCCATGTAATCGGCAGTAGCCCTGTCCATGCCTGCTGCTGCCGGAGCAACGCCGCGAAAGATATTCCCGCCACCGATCACGATTGCCACCTGAACACCAAGCCCGGCGACTTCCGCGATCTCGGCAACGATACGCTCGATAACTTCGCGATTGATACCATAGCTGTCATCGCCCATCAGGGCTTCGCCGCTCAGCTTGAGCATGATACGCTTGTATGCGGGCGCGCTCATGTAGCTATCCTTTGGCGGCCGCTACCGCAGCAGCCACTTCAGCCGCGTAGTCCTCGACTTTCTTTTCGATACCCTCGCCCACCACATACATCTGGAATGCGCTAACAGACGCGCCCTTGCTCTTCAGCAACTGCTCTATGGTCTGTTTGCCGTCTTCGGCCTTTACGAACACCTGGCCCATCAGGGTCACTTCCTTGAGAAACTTCTGTACCGTGCCTTCGGCGATCTTTTCCAGCATCGCATCGGGTTTGCCTGCCTCGCGCGCCTTTTCAATCGCGATACGGCGCTCGGTTTCGATTTCCGACGGATTCACCCCTGAAACATCGATGGACTTGGGCTTGCTGGCGGCGATATGCATGCAAAGATCACGGCCCAACGCATCGTTCCCGCCGGTGAAGTTCAGCAACACACCGATCTTGCTGCCGTGTAGATAGCTGGACAATTTGCCGGTGCTGGTCGTGTAGCGCTCGAATCGGCGGATGCTGACGTTCTCGCCGAGTTTCATCACCAGCGCCTTGCGTGTTTCTTCCACGGTACCCGAGCCATTGACCAACTTCATGCCGGACAATGCCGTGATATCTGCGGGGTCGTTGTTCGCCACGGTTTCGGCCACATTTTTTGCGAATGCCGTGAAATCATCGTTCTTCGCGACGAAGTCGGTTTCGCAATTCACTTCAACCACTGCACCGGTCCTTCCATCGGGCGCGATGAACGCGCTGACCACGCCTTCGGCAGTCACGCGCGAGGCGGCCTTGCTCGCCTTGGCGCCGCCCTTGATGCGCAATTGTTCCTCGGCAGCCTTGAAATCCCCATTGGCTTCGACCAGCGCCTTTTTACACTCCATCATACCGAGACCGGTCGCCTCGCGCAGCTCCTTGACCATACTTGCAGTAACTTCTGACATCTTCTACTCCATAAAAAACATTCAACAAAAATTTTTAATTACTGGTGTTACACCTTGTCCACGAAAAACACGAAAAGCACGAAAGTCTAATGTAGCCAGGTTGTTTTTTCGTGCTTTTCGTGTATTTCGTGGACCATGTTTTTTCTCTAATGTACGTGTAAAAATCAGTTAATCAGTCACAGCACCCTTGCTTGCCGTCGACACCAGCTTGGCATATTTCGCCAGCACACCGCGCGTATAGCGCGGCTCGGGCGGTTGCCAGGCAGCGCGGCGCCGTTTCAGTTCGGCGTCGTCAACGTTCAGTTGCAGCAAACGCGCATCGGCATCGATGGTGATGGAATCGCCTTCGATCACCAGCGCGATATTCCCGCCTACCGCAGCCTCCGGCGCGACATGCCCTACCACCATGCCGTAGGTGCCTCCGGAGAATCGGCCGTCGGTGATCAGGCCGACCGAATCGCCCAGCCCTTCGCCGATGATCGCCGAGGTCGGCGACAGCATCTCGCGCATGCCGGGACCGCCCCTTGGGCCTTCGTAACGGATGATAATCACATCGCCCGCTTTGATTTTCCGTGCGAGTATCGCTTCCATGCACGTTTCTTCGGATTCGAACACCCGTGCCGGTCCGGTGATCTTGTGCAGCTTGATGCCGGTGATCTTCGCTACCGCGCCCTCTTCGGCCAGATTTCCTTTCAGGATCGCGAGGTGTCCCTGCTCATAGACAGGCGCATCCCACGGACGTATGACATCCTGATCCTTGCGCGGCTCTGCCGGTACATCCTTCAGCACCTCCGCGATCGTCTGGCCGGTGATGGTCAGCGCATCGCCATGCAGCACGCCATGCGCGAGCAATATCTTCATCACCTGCGGAATGCCGCCGGCCCGATGCAGATCGGTGGCGACATATTTTCCGGAAGGTTTCAGATCGCACAACACCGGCGCGCGCGCGCGGATGGTTTCGAAATCATCGATGGTCAGTGTCACCTGCGCGGCATGGGCGATAGCCATCAAGTGCAACACCGCGTTGGTGGACCCGCCCACCGCCATGGTGACCGCGATCGCATTCTGGAACGCCTTGCGCGTCAATATCTGGCGCGGCAGTATCTGCTTTCTGATCGCGCTCACCAAAACTTCGGCGGATTTTGCAGTGCTCTCGGCCTTTTCCAGATCCTCCGCCGCCATCGTGGAGGAATACATCAGGCTCAGGCCCATCGCCTCGATGGCTGAAGACATCGTGTTCGCGGTATACATGCCGCCGCAGGAACCCGCCCCCGGACAGGCGTGACGCTCGATCTCGATCAGTTCCTTTTCATCGATCTTGTGCGCCGTATACTGGCCCACTGCCTCGAACGCGCTCACGATGGTCAGGTCGCGATCCTTGTGATGGCCGGGTTTGATCGTGCCGCCGTAGACGAATATCGCCGGGATGTTCAGACGCGCTATCGCGATCATTGCGCCCGGCATGTTCTTGTCGCAACCGCCGATCGCAAGCACTCCGTCCATGCTCTGTCCATTGCACACGGTCTCGATGGAATCGGCGATCACCTCGCGCGACACCAGCGAATATTTCATGCCCTCGGTGCCCATCGAGATGCCGTCAGAAATCGTGATCGTGCCGAACACCTGAGGCATGGCGCCGGCTTTTCTCAACGCCGCTTCGGCGCGGTCGGCCAATGCACCGATGCCTTTGTTGCAAGGTGTGATGGTGCTGTGCGCATTCGCGACCCCGACGATGGGCTTGTCGAAATCCTTGTCGCCGAATCCGACCGCGCGCAGCATCGCGCGGTTTGGTGAACGCTGCACGCCCTGGGTGACGATCTTGCTTCTGCGGTTGTCAGACATAATTTATCACTTATAAAAAAAGGGGCTCGCGCCCCTTTCTGCGTGTCATTTGAACTTAAGCAGCGGTCTGTTCGGCAACCTGCTCGACCAACTCGTTCATGGCTTGCGCTCTGCCTTCCAGCACCGCGTCAGCGATGCCGCGGGCATACAAGCGAATCGCCTGTGTCGAGTCGTCGTTGCCCGGAATGATGTAGTCCACGCCGAGCGGGGAATTGTTGGTGTCGACCACGCCGATCACCGGGATACCCAGCTTTTGCGCCTCGACGATGGCGCCCTTCTGGTAGCCTACATCGATCACGAACAGCGCTGACGGCAAGCCTTGCATATCCTTGATCCCGCCTAGGCTGCGCTCCAGTTTTTCCAGTTCGCGCTTCATCATCAGCGCTTCTTTTTTGGAGATCCTTTCGGATGCGCCGTCGGCAGTCATCTGCTCCAGTTCGCGCAGGCGCTTGATCGATTCCTGCACGGTCTTGTAGTTGGTCAGCATGCCGCCCAGCCAGCGATGATTCACGAACGGGGATTCAGCGCGCACTGCTTCTTCCTGGAGTATTTCGCGAGCCTGGCGCTTGGTTGCGACAAACAGGATGGTGCCTTTTTTCGCGGAAAGTTTGCGCACGAACTTCTCCGCCTCGGAGAACATCTCGACGGTCTTTTCCAGGTTGATGATGTGGATCTTGTTGCGATGACCGAAGATGTACGGTGCCATCTTGGGATTCCAGAAACGTGTCTGGTGTCCGAAATGCACACCAGCTTCCAGCATTTGACGCATAGTTACAGCCATGATTGCTCCAATCGTAAGGGTTATTGACTACCGCTCGCCAGCTTGACTCTCATAAACTCTGAGAGCACCCCAACTTGTGCGAACGGGAAATTTGCTCCATTAGAGCCTATCTCAGCAGGTTTTGCATGTGCGACGGCGGCCTTGCGGGATGAATGGCAAGGCGCGCGGTGCAGTGAATGGACATTCCCTTCACTAGCCGCGCAACACAGCCAGTCGCCCGCAAAGCCCCGTCCCTCCGGGTTGCGCCAGAATCTGGCGCTCGCTGTGTCGCACTCCTCGGCATCGTAGAACAACTACGACCTTCGTCGCGCTTCTTGCGATCATCCCGATTCTGGCTGCAACGCATCTTGCAAAACCTGCTGAGATAGGCTCTTATTCCGAAGCGGCGCGCATTCTATCATCAATGCAGCACTTAGCTCAACTTCATCAATACAGGCAGTAGGTCGGGTTGGCTTTGCACGGTCATTCGACTTTGCTGATAAAAAACATCAGCCAAGTCGCTGGTCAGCACAGCGCAACCCGGCAATCCGGCTAACCCCACCTGCTCATTCTTCACTGTAAAGGTTCCAACTCCTTGCGTTTGCGTTCGTAATCTTCGTAACTTTCCCTTTTCCCGCAGTCCAAAGATGGATTTTTCAGGCATTCCTGTTGACGGACGTTCTGCAGCGTTTCGTAGGCGGTTCGTTTGGCCTGATCGGTGCTACACCCGGCAATTAGCACAACGATTGCAAGAAACAACGCACGAACAAAATCAGACATAAGAAATATCTCCACAGGTTCTTTTGGAGTGCGCTGACGTGTCAGCGCTTCCGAAAATGCGGCAACACGTCGCCGCACTCCATAACTATTCGCGCAATATCGCCAGCGGCGGCAATACGGTCAGCCAGCGCGTGCCCACCCACCCTGCCAGCGCCACCGTTGCCATGCCCCCCAGCACGCCGATCGGCCAGATCACTGCACCCGGCTGATACGGGATTTCCAGAACGAAGCGCGCCAGAACCCAGCCGAGCAACACCGCGCCCGCTGACGCGAACAATCCGCTCAGGCCGCCCAGCACGGTGAATTCGGCAAGGTGCAGCCGGCGCAGGTAGCGCCCATCCGCCCCTAACGTGCGCAGCACCGCCGCCTCGAAGGTGCGTTCATCCTGCGTGGCAAGCAGCGCGGCGTACAGCACCGCAAAACCGGACAACAAAGTGAACAGAAACACCGCACCCATCACCTGCGTGATCTGGTCCATGATGTGGCGCACCTGGGCGATGATCGCGCCGGTGTCAATCACCAGCACGTTGGGGAATTCCCGCGCCAGCGCATCGCCTGCGCGCACCTTGTCCGGCGGCAGGTAGAAGCTGGTGAGATAGCTCGCAGGAAAGTCGCGGAGCAGTTCCGGCGTGGCGATCACGAAGAAATTCACCCGCATCGAGTCCCACTGCACCTTGCGCAGACTGGTCACGCGCGCGGTGAAGCGGCTGCCGGCGACATCATAGGTGAGCTTGTCTCCAAGATAGATGCCCAGCGTCTGGGCGATGCCCTCTTCGACCGACAATTGCCCTAACCCCGATTGACTCCCCCCTGGTTCTCCCCCTGACAAGGGGGGTGGGGGGTTGGGGGGTATGGGGGGGTTAGATTTTGCCGGAATGGGTGCCCACCACTTGCCGCTCACCAGCTCGTTCCACTCCGGCATCTGCTCCATATAGGAAAGGTTGAACTCGCGCTCCACCAGCCCGCGCGCGCGCGGCTCCGGATAGCTGTCGCCATTGACTGGGTTGTCATTGATTGCGACCAGCCGCCCGCGCACCATCGGCTGCAACTGCGGCTGCGGCAGCTGTTCGCGCGCGAAGAAATCCACCACCAGTTGCCGTTGATCGGGCTGGATGTTCACGACGAAGCGGTTCGGCGCATCCGGCGGCAACTTGTCCTGCCAGCCGTGCAGCAGATCGCCGCGCACCAGTGTCAGCAGCAACAGGGCCATGCCGCCCAGCGCCAGCGCGACGACCTGCAGCGCATTGTTGCGCACGTGTCTTACCAAATTATTAACCGCATGCCGCCAGTGCGACGCCAGATTCGGGACATAGCGCCCCAGTC
Organism: Pseudomonadota bacterium; assembly: GCA_049320585.1. Classification (GTDB taxonomy): domain Bacteria; phylum Pseudomonadota; class Gammaproteobacteria; order Burkholderiales; family Gallionellaceae; genus Gallionella. The sequence goes on from JBMOQB010000030.1 coordinate 168,759, forward strand.
CGCGCAAGATCAGCCAGGCCAAACCGCCGAACACGGCCAGCCCGGCGAGCAAGCCGCCCAGCACGGCAAAACCCAGCTCCAGCGAGCCCGCATGCCACAGGAACAGCACCGCCAGCACCAGCACCGCCAGGCCATAAGCCAGTATGATGTTTGGTTGTGGCGCACCAAGCTCGCGGCGCAGCACGCGCAGCGGCGACACCTTGCGCAATTGCAGCAGCGGCAGGAACGCAAACCCAAACAGCAGCGCGTAGCCGCTGGCGGCGGCCTTGATCGCGGGCAGCACGGAAGGTTGCGGCAGCGCCGCATCGCGCATCGCTTCGACAAAAGAGATCAAGGCTGCCTGCGTGGCATAGCCCAGCAAACAGCCCAGCAACACCGCGAACAGGCCGAGCAGCAAGAACTGGTACAAGAACAATCGCAGCACCTGACCCTGTTGCGCCCCGAGGCAGCGCATCACTGCGCAGCTATCCAGATGACGCTGCACGAAACGCCGCGCTGCCAGCAGGATCGCTGCGCCCGCGAGGATCGCTGCAGTCAGCGCGGCAAGGCCGAGAAAATGCTCGGCGCGTTCCAGTGCGCTGCGTATCTCCGGTCGCGCATCGCGCACGTCCTCCAGCCGCTCGTTGCCGGACAGTTTCGCCTTCAACTCATCGCGCAGCGCAGCGACCTGCGCCGCCTCGCCCGCGACCATCAGGCGATTGATGATGCGGCTGCCTTCCTGCTGCAGGCCGGTCGCGGCAAGGTCCTGCATGTTCATCAGCACGCGCGGCGCAAAACTGGAGAAACCGATGGACTGGTCGATGTCCTTGACGATGCGCGCCGCAACCTTGAAGCGCAGCGCGCCGATGCTCACCTCGTCGCCGACACGTACATCGAGGCGGCGCAGCAAACGATCGTCGGCCCACACTGTGCCGCGCGCGGGGATAGAACGATTTTCTCCCTCCTCCTCAGTATCATTCCCTCCCCCTGGCAGGGGGAGGGCTAGGGTGGGGGTCGAAAATGTTAAGCGCACATCTCCCCCATTACCATCATCAATCACGATCTTGCCGCGCAACGGATAGCCCGCTTCCACCGCTTGTATCTCGGAAAGCAGCGTCTTTTCGCGGAATGCCACCATGCTCGGAAAACTGCGGCTCTCGACTGTGCTCAAGCCGCGTGCCTGCGCGCTGTTGCGATAGATAGACGGCAGCGGTCGCGTCGAAGTGATGCGCATGTCCGCTCCGATCAGGCTGGTCGCCTCCTGCTGCAACGCCTGCCGCACCCGGTCGGCGAACAACCCGACCGTGGCGAGGCTGCCCACCGCCAGCACCAGCGCCAGCAGCAGCACGCGCCACTCCCCGGCGCGCCAGTCGCGGCGCAGGAGATTGAGAGAGAGGCGGAGGAGGTTCATTTTCTATTTACTGAAGTAGCTATAAATAATTTTCTCTTTCCAAATACTTATCAGTTTTTATTGTAGGCATCCAAGGATATCTGGCTCGATTGAGCAATTCATAGAATTCAAATTTGCTCTCTTCCTCAGTCAATGAAGGAGGTATTTTGTAGGCATAGCGTATCTCATCAATCTGCTCCAGCCTTGCTCTACGCACTGGAGCAACATACTGCATGATGCCATGATGCACTTCGCTGCTCAGTTCACACAGTTTCGTAAAATGGTAACCACCAAAATCATCGAGCAACCAATTATCAATATCTTCCAGAATCAATAGCTCCGTCCCCACATCTAATTCGACACCACTGCTTTTATAGATAGTGATCATTGCTTCAAGTATCGCATTTGATCGAAGCAATGAATGCTTGCAACGGTTGCCGATCAAATACAACGCCTTTTTTCGCGTCAACTTTATTCGAATCTCTTTCCCGATATTCTGTGAATAAATTTTATATTCAAGCTCATGGTCAAGCCATGAAATAAAGTTTTGGGTCGCTAACAATAATCTGTGCGTATCAGAAATCTCTTTCCCCAATTCGGGAGAGGTGGCGATCCTATGTAATAGGTCGAGCAGGCTATCCCCATTCTTTTTGCTTGGAATAATTTCTTTGTTTACCCCTGCAATTACTTCTAGCAGCAATATATAGAAATATTTTTTGGCTATGTGATCTTGTGGCAAAACAGTTACGACAGTCTTTGTTCTATCTTCTGGAAAACAACATACTGAGTAATTGACATAGTTCTCAATTAATTCAGCCGAAGCGTTTAAGGCTCGAATTTCATGCTTTATGTTCATCACATCACCCTTCCCGCCGCCAAGTGCAGCTGCCTGTTGCAACGCCGCGCCAGCGCCTCGTCATGGGTGACGAGTATCAGCGTGGTGTCCTGCGCATGGTTCAGTTCCAGCATCAGTTCGATGATCTGGCTGCCGGTGGCGGCATCGAGGTTGCCGGTAGGTTCGTCGGCGAAGAGGATCTTCGGCTGGGTGACGAAGGCGCGCGCCAGTGCGACGCGCTGCTGTTCGCCGCCGGAGAGGTGCTTGGGGAGGTGGTGGGCGCGCGCTGTCAGCCCCACTTGATGCAACGATTCCCCTGCGCGTACACTTGCATCCGCCATGCCGCGCAGTTCCAGCGGCAGCATCACGTTCTCCAGTGCGGAGAGCGCGGGCAGCAACTGGAACGACTGGAACACGAAGCCCGCCAACTCGCCGCGCAGCCTGGCGCGTCCATCCTCGTCCAGCGCGAACAGGTCCATGCCATTCAGCAGCACGCTGCCGCTGCTCGGCACGTCCAGCCCGGCAAGCAGGCCGAGCAAGGTAGACTTGCCGGAACCGGACGCACCCAGGATCGCCAGGCTCTCGCCAGCCTCGACCGTGAAACTTGCATGGTGCAAGATGGTCAGTGGCTGGTCGCCGCTTAATACTTGCTTGGTTAGTTCAACTGCCTGCACAATCGCTGCCATGACTATTGTAGATACCTTAAGAATTTTAGGTTTTGTCATTCCCGCGAAAGCGGGAATCCAGTTTATTGGAAACGCTGGATTCCGGGTCAAGCCCGGAATGACGGTATTGCTTGCGATCTTGCTGTTCGGTGCCCTGTGGCTGCCACTTAACGCCCATGCCGCGAAAAACATTCTGGTATTCGGCGACAGTCTATCAGCCGGTTATGGCATCGCAATAGAAAAAAGCTGGGTGAGCTTGCTGCAACAGGAACTGACACGCACGCAATCCGGGTTCGGCATCGTGAACGCCAGCATCAGCGGCGAGACCACGGTGGGCGGCAAGCAGCGCATCGCCAAGGCATTGAAGCAGCATAGTCCTTCTGTCGTGATCATAGAGCTCGGTGCGAACGATGGGTTGCGCGGTTATCGCCCTGCGGATATCGAGGCCAACCTGAGCGCGATCATCACCCAGTCGCAGCGCGCCGGCGCCAAGGTGCTGCTGGTCGGCATGGAGATTCCGCCTAATTACGGCACAACCTATACCAGGAAGTTCCGCGATCTCTATCCGCGCCTCGCGAAAAAGCACCATATCCTGCTGCTGCCGTTCCTGCTGGAAGGTGTAGCCGCAGATCAATTCCAGCCCGACAACCTGCATCCCGTTGCTGCCGCACAGCAGCACATCATGCTGAATGTGCTGCAGGAACTGAAGCACTTGTTGCATTGACCATATGCCAAATCTACTCGCGCAAGAAACCAGTCCTTATCTGCAGCAGCATGCTGACAATCCGGTGGATTGGCATGCGTGGAATCCTGACACGCTGCGTCTGGCCCGCGAACAGGACAAACCGATATTGCTCTCGATAGGTTATTCGGCCTGCCACTGGTGCCATGTGATGGCGCACGAGTCGTTCGAGGACGCCGAAGTTGCCGCCGTGATGAATGAACATTTCATCAACATCAAAGTGGATCGCGAAGAGCGCCCCGACCTCGACCAGATCTACCAGGCCGCGCATCACCTGCTGACGCAGCGCAGCGGCGGCTGGCCGCTGACGATGTTCCTCAGCCCCGACGGTACGCCGTTCTTCGGCGGCACTTATTTCCCCAAGCAGGCGCGCTACAACCTGCCCGCTTTTCCCGACCTGCTGAAACGCGTGGCACAAGTGTACCGCGACAACCGCGCAGAATTGGACGCGCAGGGCAAACACCTGATCGCCGCACTCGCTCAAACTGTACCCCATCGCGGCCGTTCCGAGGTGTCGCTGAATAACCAGCCGCTGGCAATGGCAGTACAACAACACAAGGAAAACTACGACAGCGTGCATGGCGGATTCGGCGGCGCGCCGAAATTCCTGCATCCGGCGGAATTCGATCTGTTGCTGCGTAACGCTCACGCGACCTCTGACGAACCAGCCCGGCACATCGTGTTGCACACACTGCAGCAGATGGCGCACGGCGGGCTGTACGACCAGCTCGGCGGCGGTTTCTGCCGCTACAGCGTGGACGAACGTTGGGACATCCCGCATTTCGAAAAGATGCTGTACGACAACGGCCTGCTGCTCGGGCTGTATTGCGATGCATGGCAAAACAGCGGCGATCCGTTGTTTGCGCGCGTCACCGAGCAGACTGCCGGCTGGGTGCTGCGCGAGATGCAGTCCCTGGAAGGTGGTTATTACTCTTCGCTGGATGCCGACTCGGAACATGAAGAAGGCAAGTTTTATGTGTGGCAGCGCGACGATATCCGCCAGTTGTTGAGCGACGATGAATACGCACTGATAGTCCCCTATTACGGCCTGGAACGCTCACCCAATTTCGAGCATCACGCGTGGAATCTGCGCATCAGCTCATCGCTGGCAGAGATCGCCCGGCGCCTGATTCTTTCCGAAGAGCAAGCATCTGCATTACTTGTCAGCTCACAGAAAAAATTATTTGCCGCGCGCGAACGGCGCATCCGCCCGGGGCGCGATGAAAAGATACTCGCTGCATGGAACGGCCTGATGATCGCCGGCATGGCGCGTGCCGCACGGGTGTTCGCCAAGCCAGACTGGCTGCATTCGGCGCAGCGGGCAATGGATTTCGTGCGCAACACCCTGTGGCGTGGTGGCAAATTGCTGGCGACTTACAAGGATGGCAAGGCGCACCTGAACGCCTATCTGGATGACCATGCGTTCCTGCTGGATGCGCTGCTGGAACTGATGCAAGCGGAGTTCCGCAGCGTGGATCTGGCCTTTGCCGAGCAACTCGGCGGTGCGCTGCTGGCCCGCTTCGAAGACCAGCAAAACGGCGGATTCTTTTTCACCAGCCATGACCACGAAGCGCTGATCCAGCGCAACAAGATCGGGCCGGACAACGCCACGCCGTCCGGCAACGGCATCGCCACGCAGGCCTTGCTGCGCCTGGCTGCACTGACCGGCAACATGGAATATGCAGAAGCCGCCGAACGCTGCCTGAAGCTGTTTTTCCCGGCGCTGCAACAGGCCGCCGGATATCACAGCAGCCTGTGCACGGCACTCGCGGAATATCTGCAGCCGCCCTCTGTGCTGGTGTTGCGCGGAACAGCCAGCGGCACAATCGAATGGCAGGACGTGTTGCGATCCCGCTACCTGCCTGGCGTGATGACGATAGCACTGACTGATGATGTAGCAGATCTGCCCGACGTGCTCGACAAACCACATGGAGAAAAAACCACTGCATGGCTATGCCGTGGAACGGTATGTTTGCCTCCGCTCACCAACCTTGACGAGTTGCTTGAACAGTTAAGCAGACCATGATGACGGGTGACTAGCGCAAAGAGATCCCACTTTACGCCGAACATCCCAACTTGCATGCCATAACTACATCAAGAATTTTTGAACAATACAAAATTCAGTCAATACATTCATACCGGAGTTTTTATCACCGAATCGTCCATTTTAAGAAATGGATTCTTACCCTCAAATTCCCTTATGGCTATCTCCCTTTCTTTTTTTGGGATTCTCCTAAGCATCACCGATCTGGGATCAAGGTAATACGCCATGGCGATAGCCTGCTTTCGCTCTTCCTTATTATTTGAAAGGGCAGCTTCCATTGCATAAGCCCATGCAAACCATGGCTGAAATTTCTGGTTCTTTTTTGCCCAGTCTAATGCTATTTCTTTATATTTTGATTTTCCGGTAGCTTGATATAACCACTCACAAATTTCCGCATACTGATATTCCGTTTGTAGTGGACGAGCTTCGGTAAATGGACGCCGATAAAACGCACTCTTGAGATACTTCACGGACTCTCCTGTTTTTCCACCAATCCCGGAAATTACGGCCTTGGCAAGAAGATAATCAAAACCTTTTTCCATGGGGCTGAAATCTGACATGTATTCTTCTACCGCAGATATATCACCCGTTTTCGCTGCGGCAAATGCATAATATGGAAGAAAGTAGCCAAATTCATCCTGAGACAAATCGTAGTGCGTTGAAGCTTCCTGCAGTAACGACCTTGCCAATGCAAAATCGCCTGTACGAATTGCCCGAATGGATTCGGCGAAATAAACAAGACTAGATTTAACTGGAGTTTTTTGGGGAGCGTTATTGACACCAAGTTGAAGCGCCTTTCCCACCCAGAGTCGAGGCCCTACTATGTACTCAAGTCCCCCATCCTCGGATGGTTGAACAGTATACCCTGCATAGTTTTCCCATGCTGGGAGTGCGATGTCAGCTAAGGATGCAGCAAGATCTTTGGTGGGGATACGGTCAGTCACTCCAGCCCGTAAAAGATACTTGGCCGTGTGGTTGGAGTTTCTACCAATGTTGTGCGCAACCTCCTGTTTTGCCCAAGCCGTAATTTCCAACTCCGATTTCTTCTCCTTCCGATGGCCAACAAGAACTGCCTCCCAAATATGCGGATCATCAGTTTGATTAGCCAAAACATTAAACGCGTCCCAAGCCTCCTTGGCTGCACCCATCGCATGAAGCAATCCGAGATAGTCTCGATATGCATAGGTGTCGTTGTAGCGATTGGCTCGTTCCAAGGAGCCAAGTAATGCGCCACGGTAATCGCCATCGATCAGACTTAGGCGGATGCGACTGGTGATATCGGCTTTGGAGCCTGTTTCTTTCCTGGACGCTATCTTATAAAGTTGTGTTGCCAAGGAAAACTCACCCATCCAATAAAATTTTGAACCCGCCTCATGAGCAGAGTTGGATATGCCCACAGGATTCTCTTTGGAGTCTTTCTTAAAGGAGGGATAACCCATAAAGAGCTTGGCTGCATTTTTCAATTGGCCTTGTTCAATGAGGAGCGTGCCAAGATCCATATATGCTTTCCAGACCATAGGTTGAACCTTGATGCTTTCACGGAAATACTTCTCGGCTAAATGAGCATCTCCTTTATTAACGCTGTTCTCGGCCAATAGCTGATACAGCCCCGGGTTTCCTGCAAAACGCCCCTCGACAGACTTGAGCAAAGCGTCATGCTTATCGTACTGTTTGGAAAGGTCCTTAAAGTACCAGTCGAGGTAAGTTAGTGCGGTAAGATTTGAAGTGGAATTTCTCAATGCGGCTTCGGCATTCAGGACATTGTATTCTGTAGCCCCTCCTTGCTCCCAGGTAGGGTAATAAGCTCGAAACGGATAGTCAGCCGCATAAAAGTTGTCATAATTGTCGCTATAATCCTGCTGCCCCGTTTTACTTACCAGATTAAAGGCTGTCGCAGATGAAAAAGACTGTCCCTGCTCCCAGTACATCACATCAAATAAATTAACGTATGCTGATTTCAACAACCCCTCTTTTTCTGCGCCATCTGCTGACTTGGCTCTTTCAATTTGCGCCTCTGCACGGGCCAAGGAAAATTGCGGATGGCCCTTGTACACATTTTCAATCCGGTTCAGAAACTCCAGCGTCTGTTCCGGAACACCTTGGATTTCTGTCAGGAAGTCTGCGCGGCGTATCAAATCATCATCGCCAATAGCCTCGATGAGATTCAAATAATCCAGTGCCGCAGGACGATCAATGATTGATTGACAGCACCATTTCGCAGCATCAATCTCCAACAGCTTTCGAACATGATTAACAACAGATAGATCCGCCAAGGTTTGCAACTTCCCTGTATCACCAAGCGAGGCTGCACCTCGGATCATTCCCTCCGCCGTGTAATTCTTAATGGGGAACTCATGATCAAGCAGTTGTTTGAGATTAATGTTGTCAAACTGTGCCCACATGTCCAATTCTGAAAATGCTCGCGCAGCCAAGAATGACCATATTTCCCCTGGCAATTTCAAGGAGTTTGCTGCAGCAAGTGATTTGTTTTTATCAGCGCCCCCGTAGACGCTACCAAGATAATTCGCATCCCGTTTTGCCATGAATCTTTTGATACTCGGCTTAATTTTTGAACTGAACAGCTCGACATCTGGTTGATTTCCGTTGAGCACGGCAACCAGTTCTTTCTCTTCCATGCTCTTGGGTTTTCCAAGCGCTTGAAGGGCCGCTGGACGCAAGCCAAGCAACATCAGCGCCCTGGCCTTCAGAACCCGGTAATCCGGCGAATCAGGCGACATTCTGTGAATCGCCAGATATGACTTTTCGGCAAAACGCTCTTGTGTTCTTTCAGCATCAGGAGCCAGATAAGCCAGTAACTGAAAATATAGGGCATCGCGTGCAGGATTCTGCATTTCAGCCACCATAGCAAGCGGAGAGTGAGGTAATTTAGCGCCATCGAATCGACTTACCGGCTTGGGTGACGCCCATATCGATCCATCAATTCCAATCGCTGTCAATAATTCTGGCAACATCGACTGGTATACCTCAATCGGGGGGCGCTCATCCGTAAAGGCAATGTTCTCGAAGTTCTTTGTAGTGGAGGTTGTCTGTGCGTTCAAGATGCCGTTTGTGCTCCGTTCCTGAGATTGTACGTTCAATGCCATCTGGTTTTTGCGGTCGTGACCAACATACCCCCAGATAATCCTTTTCGCACCTATCTTGTCGGCAAGGCCATATACCTCGTTTGGATCCAAACGGCGATCTCCTTCTCCCAACGCTCTCGCAACGAGATAGGGGTCAGGCACGCTCATTTTCAACCCCGCCGAAACTGCAAGCGCAAGTTCAGCAGTCATAAGGGAGCGGGTTGGACGATCCAGCGCATACTCTTGAACTTGAAAAGGGACTACAAGCACATCGAACTGCCCACGGGATAGCAGCTTTTGATAAACAGACTTTTCGGTAGTTTTCCAGTCAGATACAGGGCGAGGATATGACTTGGGTATTGCTTCATTCATGGCTTTGTCAGCTAGCGGGTGTGCATTTTCTGCCAACATTTTTGCTCGACGCATTGCCGCTGAACGCTCCGCCTGAGCTTTTATCAAGGCTAGTTGAACTGTTCGTTCCTTTTCTTCCTTCCCTTTTTGATAATAGAAATAACCTCCAGCACTAGCACTAATCAAAGCGAGAGCCGCTAATATCACCAGCATTACACGAGAAATCTTCATCGCTTCCCCCAACGGTCATATAAAACTGCAGGAACAGGTTTAATAACAAACCACACAAGCCAGTAATTATTCCGGAATCAGTAGAAGATTTAACGCAGCGAAACCCCGCTCTGCGTCGAGTAACCGATCGCGCGCGCCACGTCCGCGCCGAATTTCCTGGCCAGACGATCCGCAAAGTTTTCCCTCGTCGTGAAATCGACGATCTTCTCGGCCTTGACGACATCGCGCGCCACCGATTCCAGCGTGCCATAGCCATCCGCAAGGCCCATCTCGACGCCCTTTTCACCGTTCCATACCAGGCCGCTGAAAGTGTCCGTCGTTTCCTTCAGGCGCTTGCCGCGTCCCTTTCTGACCACATCGATGAATTGCTGGTGGATCTGCGCGAGCATCTGCTTGATATATTCCTGATCCGCCGGCCTGGCCGGAGAGAACGGATCGAGGAAACCCTTGTTGGCGCCGGCCGTGATCAAGCGTCGTTCCACGCCGAGCTTGGCCATCGTGCCGGTAAAACCGAAACCATCCATCAATACGCCTATGGAGCCGATCAGGCTGGCCTTGTCCACGAAGATCTTGTCCGCCGCAGCGGCAACGTAATAGCCGCCGGACGCGCAGATGTCGTCCACCACCACATACAGCGGAATCTTTGGGTACTTGGCGCGGAGACGGACGATCTCGTCATTGATCTGGCCGGCTTGCACCGGACTGCCGCCGGGACTGTTGATGCGCAGGATCACGCCCTGGGTGCCTTTGTCTTCGAACGCATCCTGCAGACTGAGGATCAGATTGTCGGCGCTTGCCACGCTATCCGCTGCGATCACGCCCTGCATGTCCACCAGCGCGGTGTGTTTGCCGGTGCTCAGTGCCGATTCGCTCTTGCCCATCCAGCCCATGAACAGAAACAGCAGGATGAACAGGTAGCCGAACGTCAGCGTCTTGAAAAAAATCCCCCAGTGCCGCGCGCGGCGCTGTTCCTGCAAGGCCGACATCGCCAGCTTTTCCAGCACGCCGCGTTCCCAGTTGTTGTCTTGATCTGACATCATATTTCCTTTGGTAAATTCGTTACGCGTTAGTTTTGAACCACGTCCTCAATTCCGCAAAATCCCGCACCAACGCGAGCGGGTTCAGTTCCTGCAACTGCTCCGGCGGATGCGCGCCGTGTCCAACTGCCACTGCGTCCACCTTGGCATTCTGTGCCATCTGCATATCGTGCGTGGTATCGCCCACCATCAGCGTGCGCTCGGCACTGACACCAAATTCCTCCATCAGTTCGATCAGCATCGCCGGATCGGGCTTGGAAAAAGTCTGGTCTGCCGTGCGCGTCGCATGAAAATAACTACTCATGGATGAGGCTTCCATCGCCCGGCTCAAACCCGCGTTGCTCTTGCCGGTCGCCACACCAAGCCAGTAACCTGCTGCGTGCAACTCCGCTATCGTCTCTTTCGCACCGGCGAACAACGGTATCTTTTCATCCTGGGCAAGAAAATGATGGCGATAGCGCGCCACCAGTTCCGGGCGCAAAGCATCCGGCATGTCTGGCACGGCATAACGCAGCGCCTGGTCCAACCCCAGGCCGATCACATGACGCGCGGTCTCATCATCAGGAACATTCAAGCCCAGATCGCGGCATGCTGCCTGTATCGAGCCGGAGATAACACCTGTTGAATCCATCACTGTGCCATCCCAGTCGAACACGATCAAATCATAGCGTTTGCTCATTGCCTTGCCACAAAAAATGAAGCGCGGATATTACCACCTCCGGGCTAGTCCCCCAACCTGTGCCACAATGAACGCATGCAAAAATCCCCATACAAGTATTGGATGCTGTATTGCCGTCCCGGCTTCGAACAGGATTGCGCGCAGGAAACGCTGCGTCAGGCGCGACAACAAAAGCCGGTGATCGCAGAACAACCGCCGATTCAACCGGACAGCGGCTATATCATCGTAGCGCTCAATGATCAGTCATTGAATTATCGCGAACTGATCTTCGCGCGCCAGTTGATCCGTTTGCATCAAAGCATCTCGGCACTCCCCGAGCGTGACCGCCTGACGCCGATACTCGATGCCATCGCTGCCCTACCCGGCACATTCGGCACGCTGTGGCTGGAAGCGCCGGACACCAACGAGGGCAAACTGCTGGCCCCGTTCATCCGCCGCTTTCAGCCATTGCTGGAAACCGCGCTGTGCGAACAGGAACGGCTTCACAACCCCTCTCCCCTCAAGGGAGAGGGGCAGGGGGAGAGGGGAGTAGCCTCACTGCCGCGCCTGCATATTTTTTTCCCCGACAAAAATTCCGTTTTGATCGGCACCAGCGATCCGCACAACAACGCGGATGCGATCATGGGCATAACCCGCCAGTCCATGCCCGCCGAGGCGCCGAGCCGCTCCACGATGAAATTGGCAGAGGCGATCGAAGTGTTCATGGATCGCAGCGAACAAACGCGCTTTCTGCGGCAAGGCATGACAGCCGTCGATCTGGGCGCGGCGCCGGGCGGCTGGACCTGGCAACTGGTCAAGCGCGGCATCCGCGTGACCGCGGTGGACAACGGCCCGATGAAGGGCGCGCTTATAAATCATCCGCTGGTGCAACATCTCAAGCAGGATGGTTTCAAATATACGCCGCGCAAAGCGGTGGACTGGCTGGTATGCGACATGGTGGAAAAACCCTCCAGGGTCTCCGAGCTGATCGGCACATGGTTCGCGGCGGGCTGGTGCAAACATGCCATCTTCAATCTGAAACTGCCGATGAAGCAGCGCGTCGCCGCACTCGACAGCGCATTGGGTGGCATCCGCAAACGGCTGGATGATGAAGGGATCAACTACCGGATGATGGCGAAGCAGCTTTATCACGACCGCGAGGAAGTGACGGTGTTTTTGACGAAGACCAAGGGGTAATTGGCGCATTTGTAGGGTGCGCTTTGCGCACCATGGTGCATGGAATGCACCCTACACTGACAAACAAAATCAACGTCGACGGTGGTAGCCCGGCGGTTTTGACTTTCCCCTCTCGCCCACCCCTCTCCCATAAATGTGAGAGGGAGTTGCTGGATTCCGGCCTGCGCCGGAATGATGAAGCATAAGAGTTATTTGGCTGAAGCAGCCCCCGCATCCAATTTCGCAATAAAACTCTCCAACTCCTTCGGCAGCGGCGCATCCAGCCGCATCGGCTCACCCGTCAGCGGATGCGCGAACGCGATGCTGTACGCATGCAGGAACATGCGCTTCAATCCCTGTTTCATCAGCACCTTGTTGCGCGCGAAGTCACCGTACTTGTCATCGCCAGCGATCGGAAAGCCGAGATGGGAGAGATGCACACGGATCTGGTGGGTGCGCCCGGTCTTGAGCTGCGCTTCAAGCAGAGAAAACTCCGGCCAGCTCTTTTGCAGCGCAAAGATGGTATGCGAGGCCTGCCCGTCTTCCCTGACCATCACGCGCTTCTCGCCCTGCGCAGTATCGAACTTGTGCAGCGGCAATTTGACGTGCTGCTTGGCGTTCTTCCATTGTCCCAGCACCAGCGTCAAATAACGCTTGTCGCTGTTGCCCTCGCGCATGATCTCGTGCATCGCGGTCAGCGCGGAACGCTTTTTTGCCAGCAACAGTACGCCGGAAGTCTCGCGGTCCAGCCGGTGCACCAGTTCCAGGAACCTGGCTTGCGGACGCGCGCGGCGCATCTGCTCGATGACGCCGAAACTGACCCCGCTGCCGCCGTGCACTGCTACACCGGCCGGTTTGTTCACCGCGACCAGCGCGTCATCCTCGTAAATGATCGGAAACTCGACCGCAGGGATTTGTGCCTGTTCGGCTTCGTGTTTTTCTGCGATGCGGATCGGCGGGATGCGCAGCAGGTCGCCCAACTTCAGCCTATATGTCTGGTCGACGCGCTTCTTGTTGACCCGGACTTCGCCGCGCAGGATGCGATAAACGTGGCTTTTGGGCACGCCTTTCAGGTGCTTGAACAGGAAGTTGTCGATGCGCTGCGCCGCGCCGCTTTCATCGATCTCCACAAAGTTCACAGAATCTTTGCTTAAACCGTTCATTTTGCTTATACTTCGCCGCTCGCGCGTTTTGGATTGGGTAAGTTTGGGAATTTATTCCCCGCCAAGGGTCTTTTGGCACAAGCGACGGTGCGACGCACCGCCACCCTTCCAGCCGCAGCCCGGTTAATATCGCTCACCGGTACCAGCAGCGATAATAATTGATTTACGCGCTCAAAGCACCTGTGGATTTTTCGTGAAGCAGCCAGCATTGCTGCCTCACCCCCTAGGAACTTTTGCACCAGTCGGCGCAGCGTATGCAGCGATGCACCCGCAGCCACCGGTACAGAAATCCAAGAGAACGATATTTTTTAGACCAGCTACTGACAGAGAATTTAATTGACCAACCGTTTGCACACTACAAGAATTTTTGCACGATTGCTCCTCTCTCGCGCCTGATCGCGCGTAGCCTGGTCTTGCCCGTGTCAGAGCGCGGGAGACAATAAAATGAAACGCATGTTATTCAATGCGACACAACCGGAAGAACTTCGTGTCGCCATTGTCGATGGCCAGAAACTGATAGACCTCGACATTGAAACCGCCGGCAAAGAGCAACGCAAGAGCAACATCTACAAAGCCGTCATCACCCGCCTCGAACCCAGCCTCGAAGCCTGTTTCGTCGAATACGGCGGCAACCGGCACGGCTTTCTGCCATTCAAGGAAGTTTCCCCGCAATATTTCCAGCCTAACAGCGGCAATCGTCCTTCGATCAAGGAGGCGTTGCGCGAAGGCCAGGAATTGCTGGTGCAGGTGGAAAAAGACGAGCGCGGCAACAAGGGTGCGGCACTGACCACCTATATCAGCCTGGCCGGCCGCTACATCGTGCTGATGCCGAACAACCCGAGCGGCGGCGGCGTATCGCGCCGCATCGAAGGCGAAGAACGCGACGAGTTGCGTCAAGTGCTGTCGCATGTCGAAGTGCCGCAAGGCATGAGCATCATTGCACGCACCGCCGGCATCGGGCGCAACCAGGAAGAGCTGCAGTGGGACCTCGATTACCTCAAGCAATTGTGGGATGCGATCGAAGGCGCGGCAGAATCGGAAAAAGCGCCATCGCTGATCTACCTTGAAAGCAGCCTGGTGGTGCGCGCCATCCGCGACTACTTCAACCCGGAGATCGGCGAGATCCTGATCGACACCGAAGACGTCTATCAGCAAGCATTGGCGTTCATGAGCACCGTGATGCCGGGCAACGTGGACCGCATCAAGCGCTACGTGGACGATGTGCCGCTGTTCTCGCGCTTCCAGATCGAGCACCAGATCGAATCCGCGCATGCGCGCGAAGTGCGCCTGCCCTCCGGCGGCGCAATCGTCATCGACCATACCGAAGCGCTGACTGCGATCGACATCAATTCAGCGCGCGCCACCAGAGGCTCGGACATCGAAGCCACTGCGTTCAACACCAACCTCGAGGCGGCGGAGGAGATCGCCCGCCAGCTGCGCTTGCGCGATCTGGGCGGATTGATCGTGATCGACTTCATCGACATGGAGAACAGCCGCAACCAGCGCGACGTCGAGAATCGCCTGCGCGACTCGCTGCACTATGACCGCGCCCGCGTGCAGACCGCCAAGATCTCCCGCTTCGGCCTGCTGGAGCTCTCTCGGCAGCGTTTACAACCGAGCCTGAGCGAAAGCAACTACATCGCCTGCCCACGCTGCAGCGGCATCGGCCACATTCGCGGCACCGAGTCATCCGCCTTGCACATCCTGCGCATCATCCAGGAAGAAGCGATGAAGGAAAGCAGCACGGCGATCCACGTCCAGGTGCCGGTCGATGTAGCCACTTTCCTGCTCAACGAGAAGCGTTCCGACATTCACCGTATCGAATCGCGCCTGAAAGTAGCGGTCACGATTATCCCCAACCCGCATCTGGAAACGCCCAATTACGCGATCAACCGCCTGCGTCTCGATGACATGACCAGTGAAGTGTTGCAGGCCAGTTACAAACTGGTGGAAAAACCGCTTGAAGAAAAGCCGCTGAACGGCGTGCAAGAGCAACAAAAAGCCGTGCGCGCGCAAGCGGTTGTACAGGGCATCACTCCGATGCAACCCGCTCCGGTGAAAGCAGAAGCTGCAAAACTTTCGATCTTTGGCAAATTCTTCGGCTGGATCAAATCTCTTGCTGAAGAAGAACAGCCCGCAGCCAAGCCAGCCGCCAGCAGACCGCGCAACGCACCGCGGCCCCAGCGTGGCGAACGCCCCGAAGGCGGCGGCAAGCGCCGTGATCGTGGCGGACGCGGTGATCGCGACCGCAATGAGCCGCGCGGCAAACCGGCCCAAACCGAACTCGCAGCCAAACCGCAAGAGTTGCGCGAGCCGCGGCCACCCAGGCAACCTCGTCCAGCACGCATTAACGAAGAGATGCCTGCGCTGGAAAGCCAGATCGTAGTCGCAGCCAGCGAAAAGACCGGTACTGGCAGCCCGTCCGGCTCCCGCCGGCGCGGACGCCGCGGGGGACGCCGTGAGCGCGAGCTACGCGAAATTGCAGCACAGAACGCGGTGGAGGCTTCAACCAATGGCGAGGCAGTGCAGCACTCCTTAGCGCAGACGCACGCGGCGCCCGCTATGGTCAAACCGACCGAGTATATCGCCTACCCCGAGGGTTTCGTCAGACCAAGCGAATACATCGCAATACCTGCTATCGCCCCGCAACCAGTCGCGGCAGCAGCCGTGACGCAATCGAGTCCGGCAGCAGTTGTGGTGGTATCCCCGGCGCCGGTTGCAGCAATCTCCGGCAGCGGCCTGATCCAGATCGAGACCGATCCGGTCAAGCTCAGCACATTGGCAGCGCTCACCCCCGCTGTTTACACGGACCAGCCGGCAGGTGGCTCGCGCCGCCGCACCCGCCAGCGGGAAGTGTATGTGGAGAATGAGCCGCTGGTGCAGATCGAGACCCAGCACACTCCGCAAGGATAATTCCGGTTGGGAATGAACAAAGCCGCACGATGAAAATCGTGCGGCTTTTTAATCCATACCAAAAAACAGTCGGTCCACGAAATACACAAAAAAACACGAAATGAAGTGAACAGTAATTCCGCCGCAACAAGGACGTTCACAAAATCAGAAACTATCCGACTTTGGAACATCACCCTAGCGATGGTGAGTCAACCGCAGCTATATATTGTTTCGTTCGTGAGTTTCGTGCTTTTCGTGGACCAGTTGTAGTTTTCAGGTTCAACTTCCCTGTGCTGCGAAGTGCCGTTGCCGGATCTCCTGCAGCAAGCCCTGCGCTGCATCTTCCACCATATCCAGCACACGCTCGAATCCATCCGCACCGCCATAGTAGGGATCCGGCACCTCACGCTCCGCATGATGGCGCGCATATTCGAGGAACAGCCGCGCTTGGGTAGCGCTATCCGGCGGTGCAAGGCTTTGCAGGATGGCGAGATTGCCCCGGTCCATTGCCAGCACATAATCGAATCGGCGGAAGTCGTCCGCTTCGACCTGGCGCCCGCGTATAGCACTCATATCATAACCGCGCTGCCGCGCTGCGCGTTGCGTGCGCTGATCGGGCGGATCGCCGATGTGGTAATCATGCGTACCGGCCGAATCGATCACGATATGTTCGGACAGCCCCGCACTTTCGACATAATGCCGGAACACTGCTTCCGCTGTGGGAGAGCGGCAGATGTTGCCCATGCAAACGAATACCACTGCAACCTTATTCATCATCTCCATCAACCATTGCAAGCAACCTGTCAAACCTGTCCATAACCATTTCTTCGCCATTCTACACACTCGAAGCCAGTGCCCGGAATATGCCGTCAGTCATTGCAGTCGCGCATCATCCGGTGTTATTACTTGACTGATTAACTCGGGTTAATTATCATGGTCCTCATTCAATCATCAGGAGCAATGGAAATGGAAATCCCGACACGCGACGGCGACGGCTATCTGGAAAGCATGAGTGACTGGACACCGGAGATCGCGAAGGCCATGGCCGAGGCTGACAACTACGAATTGAATGATGAGAAATGGGCCCACATCATGAAGGCCCGCGAGTTCTACGAAGAATTCGGCACAGTGCCGCCAATCCGCAAATTCGCAAAATATATCGAGCAAGACCAAAAGGAAGTCTTCGACCTGTGGATGACCGGGCCGATGAAACCCATCACCAAATACGGCGGCCTGCCTAAACCGACCGGCTGCGTCTGACCTTCTTCGCTATCGCAGTTGTGTAGCGCCAACCTGAAAAGGCGCGACGCCCCCGCATACGCAAACTTGAACGACTGAATTTCGAAAACACCTACGCTCACCTGCCGGACAGCTTTCACAGCTGACTGTATCCCACTCCGTTGCCCGACCCCTATCTGGTCAGCTTCAATAAGAGCGCTGCCAAGCTGATCGATCTCGGCAGCGCATGCGACCAACGACCAGTTGCGCGACCAGTTCATCGACTGAGCAGCGTTCGATGCCTGGGCCGATACCTATCGGGCACGGCTGCAACTGGAACCGGGATCGGACATAGAGGCGCGTATGGGCGCGACAGACCGAGGCGAGCTGCTCGTCCTGATAACCAGCGACATGGCTGCTGGTGTGTGGCAGCTTAGTCGAATGGCTGGTAGTTTCACCCGTGTTGCCTTAACGTGTTTGTGCAGGAGCGGGCCCTGCCTGCAAGGCTTCCCCTCAGCCTTGACGCCTGACCAGTATCGCCGCCACTTGCTTCTTCGGCTTGTTGGATGGATGTGCTGGCTGCACCGGCTGGGCAACAGGATTGGCACTGCCACTGGGTTCGTAAGGCTTGTCGAACCATGGATCATGGCTGGGCTTTTTCGGCGCGGCCGGACGCGGAGCATGGCCGCGCTCTGAACGTTCACCACGCGAGTCGCGACTGCGCTCGTTATGTTCGCCGCGTGTCGACCTGCTCGACTTCGCCGAATGCGGAACGATTGCGGTCTCCCTGGGAATCTCGCTCTTGATCAGCTTCTCGATTTCCTTCAGGTATTTTTCTTCTTCCGGCGACACCAGCGAAATTGCTTTGCCGGATGCCCCGGCGCGACCGGTACGGCCGATACGGTGGACGTAATCTTCCGGCGCGTGGGGAATTTCATAGTTGATCACCATCGGCAACTGATCGATATCCAGGCCGCGCGCGGCCACATCGGTTCCGATCAGCACGCTAACCTTGCCCTGCTTGAACGCATCCAGCGCCTGGATGCGCTCCAACTGGCTTTTGTCGCCATGAATCGCATCGGCCGCCACGCCATCCTTTTGCAATTGCCTGGCGAGGCGGCTGGCAGCCAGCTTGGTCTTGGTGAACACCAGCACTTGCGACGCATCGCTGCCGCGCAACAGTTGCGAAAGCAGCACGTGTTTGTCTGCCTGATCGACCAGGTAAACCTTCTGCGTGACATTCTCGGCTGTAGCGTTGCTGCGCGCCACCTCGATCAGCTTGGGATGGGTCAGAAACTCGGCTGACAATTTTTTGATCTCGCCGGAAAATGTGGCCGAGAACATCAGATTCTGCCGCTGCCGCGGAAGCAATGCCAGGATGCGTTTCAGGTCCGGCATGAAACCCATGTCCAGCATCCGGTCCGCTTCGTCCAGCACCAGCATCTGCACCTGATTCAGTTGCACCGATTTCATCTCGATGTGGTCCAGCAAACGGCCCGGCGTGGCGACCAGTATTTCCACACCGGTCTTCAGACGCGGTGTCTGTGTCTTGATATCCACCCCGCCGTAAACCACCAGCGAACGCAACTTGGTATGTTTCGCATAGGCCTTTACGCTTGCTTCCACCTGGATCGCCAGCTCCCGGGTCGGCACCAGTATCAGCGCGCGCACCGGATGGCGCGCCGGCGAAGTGCTGGAACTGGCTTGCGGCAATAACTTTTGCAGCATCGGCAGCGCAAACGCAGCGGTCTTGCCGGTTCCGGTCTGTGCGCCTGCCATCAGGTCGCGGCCTTCCAGCACCAGCGGGATGGCCTGTGCCTGTATCGGTGTAGGTGTGGTGTAACCGGACTCGGTCAGCGCCTTGAGAATCTCCGGCGCCAACTGCAACTGTTCAAAACTGATCGTACTCAATGTCCTGATCTCTTCAAAATGATAACGGGCAAACCTCCCCGCGCCCGGACATTATACGCCAGCGCCAGAAACACGGCGTTTTCATCAGCCAACCATTTGATTTATATTATTTTTAATGTCCTGCCTGGGCATAGCCTCAACAAATCAGCCTATCGCCTTCTTCACGATCTCCAGCAAATCCGCCGGCCAGTTCGGTGCGAGCGTCAGCGCGGTCTGATGGCCGCGCTCCGACATCTTTTTCCAGGTCTTGCGCACGATGCTGGTCAGCTTGGGCGCACTGTATTGCGGCGCAAAAGGTGCAAAATAGAACTCCAGAAACACCAGGCAGATCACATCTTCCAGCGTTTGCCCGTCCGGGCCTGCGAATTTGATGCGATCCTTCATCAACAGCGCCCTGACCTGCTCGCACATTTGCTCGTTATAACCCGCCTGCCGCATGATCCCGGCAGCGATGTCACCGTGCATTTTCGCCAATGTGGTGCGCCATTTGTTGTAACCGTCGCGATCCATCGGATATTCCCTGCGCGGGATCTTCCAGCGGCAGATATGCTGGGCGCGCGCGGCCAAACGCAACGCCTCGGAAGCATCGGGCGCGAATTTGTCCAGCCAGGCGGTCATGCGTTGGGCGTAAAGCAATTCCTTGGGATATTCCTTGCCTTCAAACATCTCCTTGTTCGGGTCTGCCGCGTTTGCCTTGTCGAAAAGTTCAATCGCTTCGTTGAAATATTCGGATAAGCTGCTCATGGTGTCTTGCCGAGATTAATGAATGGTTGCGTATTCTGATTTGCAACGGAACGAAGCACAAGATTAATTGGTTCGTTCAAGAAAAAACCTTCCTTACAGGAACTTTTGTTCTGTTCGGCACCCACACGCTGGCCGTCGCAACACCCTGGACGCAGCATGATTATCCGACAATTGAAATTTGCCAGCCGACGGCCGATTTAAGGATAATCGCGCCCGCCATAACCCCATAGACATCATTTTCCAAGGAAATCAAATGAAACACACTGCGCTTGTCTCTGTCGTATTCGTGCTCACCCTCACGGCGTGCGACAAAAAACCGTCCCAGGAACCATTTATACCGACCCCAGTTTTTGAATCCTCGGACACTTTACCCGCCGGACATCCGCCAGTGAATTCTGCAGATCAGGCGACGGCTCTCACCGACGCAGCCGATGCCGCCCAGACGCAAACAGCCACGGTGATCAGCTCCATCGACATTCCCCAATTCACTTACATCGAGGTCAAACAGAACAACCAGACCCGATGGCTGGCCGCTTCAACGATCGCCGCGAAAAAAGGCGATATCATAAAATTCGATAACGGCTCAACCATGGAGAATTTCAGCAGCAAAGCATTGAACCGCACCTTTCCCAGTATCACCTTCGTCAATCATGCAAGCGTGATTAAATGGAAATGACCGGTTCGGCTGCCGCAGTTGCCGGCCACACTTAAAACCCGGATCAAGCTTGACATAACCCCGATGCCTCGGCCGGACCGGCGGCATCCGGAGAGGTGATTTGCCGAGCTGCACATATACCGGATTTCTTCAGCTCCATATCGATTCACCTATCGGCAGGGCTTGGCAAATGCTGCGGCTGATGCCTGATTGACTTGGCGCCAATGTGAGGAATAAACTCGGCATGCCCACGCTGGCTGCAATCATCTCGCGGCAAGAGCTCCAATCAGCAGAGGCGATACTCCGGGAGAGAAAATGATCTGGAAGAATCTGGTAATAGCAGCCATGGCGGCAGCCATAGCTATGCTGGTCGGCTGTGCTGCCGCAAAAGTGTCGCAGGTAGTGGAGGTTCCGGCGCGCCAATCGGGCATGGTCGATTCCAGAAAGCTGGCTGTCTTTTATTTCAATGGCGACATCGATGGCACTATTACCGCCCAAGTGGAATCGTATCTGAGCAACATCAATGTGCGCGGCACACCCTACTTCAAAGTACTCGAACGGGAAATGCTCGACAAAATCATGGATGAGCAGAGAATGGTATCCAGCTCCGGTTATTTCGATGAAAATGATGCAGTCAAACTCGGCAAACTGTCCGGGGCCGACACCCTGATCATGGGCAGCGTAAGCAAGCCGCCCATTTCGGTGCGTTATTACCGGAAAGCGGTGGATTACTGCCTGGACAAAAAGTGCACAAAAAAGGAAACCCGCTATAAATCATGTGCAGACATGGTCACCAACATTGATTTGACCCTCAAGGCAGTCAGCGTGCAGCAGGGTACTATCATCTTTACCCAGACCTACGCCGGCAAGGCCAGTGATACCGATTGTGGCGGTGCCGGCGGCAAAAACGAAACTGATCTGCGCAACCAGGCCATCAAGCAAATATTGAATGATTTACGCAAGGATGTGGCGCCTTATTCTGTCATGCTCAGCATAGAGTTCATGGACAAGGATGATTCCATGAGTCCGGCCACCAAGGCAAAACTCGAGGGAGCAATGGAATATATCAGGCAAAAACGTGTGGATCGTGCCTGCGAAATATTCAGGGATGCGCTGGCCGGCGACACCAATTCACCGGCGCTGTATTACAACCTGGGTGTTTGCGCCGAAATAGAAGGCGATCTCGACAAGGCCGAGGATCTTTACCATCAATCCGACAGAAAAGCTGCCAAACCGATCAGATTGATCAGTGAGGCGATCAACCGCGTCAAAGCGATGAAATCCAACCAGACCGAGCTCGGCAAGCAGATACATTAGCTGAAAACCATTAACCTGCTCTTCCCGGCGACTGCGCTTTGGCGCTTAACGCTCCCTGAACTCATCGCGCTAAATGGCGGGCTTGGTATTGTTGCCAGCGTTGCATACCCGTTCTTTGAGCTCTTTCCCGGCTTTGAAGTGGGGCACGTATTTCGCGGGCACTTTCACCAGTACACCATTTTTCGGATTGCGGCCGGTATGCGGCGGCCGGTAATTCAGGAAAAAACTGCCGAAGCCACGCACCTCGACACGTCCGCCTTTGGACAGCGTATCGGCAAGCGCATCAATGATCACTTTCGCGCCAAGCTCTGCATCTTTGGTTTGCAATTGCGGGTGTAATTCGGCCAAGCGGGAAATAAGATCAGAGCGGTTCATTTCTTTTCATGTTTTATTGTTCGTAATACTTACCTGCAAGAACTGTTTTCCAGGTGTTTGTTCATACAAACCTGGCTGTGGGACAGTACCTTCAAATTTGCCTGGCAAAATGGCCGCCTCCGGATATCCGGTATCCAACGCGAATCTCTTACCGCCCGCCCCGTTCCAGCTGGTTGGCAACACCAAAATACAGCGCGCCGATTCCAAACACAACCGCAAGCAGGATGGGAACGACGGGTATGAGCATACAAGCTAAAAAGTATTTCATTTTCACCACCATTGCATTAACAACAGCAAGCGTAATGAAAAACATGCAAATATTGCGCCATGGTCTGCTTCGCTTGTTTATGCGTTTGTTTTTTCAGGCTAAAACTGCTTGCGTCAGCATTGATTTTGTCCTGGTTTTCCTAGATAAAGGAAAGGAACAGAACAATGGAAAGGCGATTTTCCGATATTAGGAATGCACTTGATCCATCAACTTTGGTTTAAGCAGAACATCTGCGGCCGCGGCTGGCAGCCGAATAAAGATTCAGGTTGCCGGAAAAATCAAACATCCTTTCCGTGCGGTACCCGCCTGCGAACCAGCAGCCAACCATAGATTGCCGTATTGATGACGATCACCGCACCGGCCAGCGCGAGCTGGATTTCCCTGGTCAGGCCGACAGGATAGATGATTTCCAGCAGATAGCGCTCGATAAAACTCCCGGTGTAACCCGGCTGGCCCGACTTGATACGAAGATAGTTCTCCAGAAACGTGAGCGGACAACTGCGTCCGGTAAGCTCAACAAATGTCGCCCAAGCGGCTACCGGTAAATGCACAAATGGGATCCAGTTCCACCGTACCGCCAATGCTGCGCCCAAAACGGCGAATAGGATGAAAGCCAGATGGAGCAAAAGGACCAAATCGGCTGCCAAACGGAACGACATGTTCTCGAGCACGCGGCGGACGATGCCTATTGGTTGCTGCCGCCTTCGTCCTGTTCCAGCAACAAATCCTTGACTTGATCGTCCGGGGCTGGCTTGTCTGAGACAGGTGTGTCTGATGACTCATTCGGGCTGATCGGCGCGCTCGCCCGTTCCCCGGACAGGATTTTGTTTACCTCTTCCCTGGAATAAGGCCTGCCTTTGCCGCCTGCTGAAACCTCCCCTGCACATTTTGCAATTTCATAGTTGGATTGCAGTTCGAGACAGTACCTGAGATCGTCCGGGCTATCGTCTTCTGCCACGGCAAGCGGTGTCGCCATGAGCAGTGTTATAGCGAGCAACGACGGGAGTTTGCTCATGCTTGTTCTCCTGAATTTCATGTGGCGCATAATGAAAGGCAACGCGTGATTCAACAGGTTAATGAGACCGGCTTTCGATTTGTATTTCATCATGCAGTTTTGTTCTGAAAAATACAAGCCCGCTGGATATTTCAAAACCAGATACTTCAGTCACGCCGGCGCAGGCCCGGATGATTTGTTATACGGCAGCTTCCTTTAACCAATACACCTGTTTGTGTCCGCTCGACGCAAGCTCGGCAATCCTGGTCTCGGCCGACTTCCGGTCATCGAACTTATCGACCATGAACTCGTTGCCGTTGTCGTCCATGCGCCAGACCTGATAGACACGATATTCCGATTGTTCCTGTTCTTTCACAGCTTGTGCCCGATCAGCAATGTACGCTTGCCAGCAAAGAGCCGCGCTTCGAATGGGTCAACTGTCCTGAAAACGGCAATAAAAAGAATTGCATCCGTTCATTTTCTGAATATCCAGAAAAGGATAGACAGCACCAGAGAAATAACGATGCTGCTGGTAATCGGAAAGTAGAAGCTGAATCCTTTGCGCTGGATACTGATATCGCCCGGAAGGTGGCCGATTCCCAGTTTGGACAGCCATGGCCAGGCCACTCCAACCAGTATGAAAATGATGCCGATAATGACGAGCCACTTTGCCATAGTCGCTACCTTATAAAATCTTCAAGCGGCTGATGAGTCAATCGATCACGGCTTCCGCAGGGTGATGCTCAAGGCCGAACGCCTCGGCGACTTTCCTGTGGGTCACTTTTCCGGCCATGATATTGAGGCCCTTCATCAAGGCCGGAGTCTCCTTGAGCGCCTGTCTGCAACCCTTGTTCGCCAGTTTCAGCACATAGGGCAAGGTCGCATTGGTCAGCGCCAGTGTGGCAGTGACCGGCACACCGCCGGGCATGTTGGCCACGCCATAGTGGACGATGCCCTCGACGATGAAGGTGGGGTTTTCATGTGTAGTCGGGCGCATCGTCTCGACACAGCCACCCTGGTCGATCGCGACATCCACGATCACTGCACCCTTGTGCATCGTCTTGAGGTCTTCGCGGCGTATCAATCTTGGCGCAGCGGCGCCGTGCACCAGCACCGCGCCGATGACCAGATCAGCGCCAGCGATGTGCTTTTGCACAGTATGCCGATCCGAGAATACCAGTTGCACATTGGGCGGCATCACATCGCTGAGATAGCGCAACCTCTCCAGCGAAAGGTCGAGGATGGTGACATTTGCGCCCATCCCGGCAGCGATCCTTGCCGCGTTGGATCCGACCACGCCGCCGCCGAGTATCACCACTCTGGCGGGCGGCACGCCCGGCACGCCGCTGAGCAGGATGCCGCGCCCGCCGTAGAGTTTTTCCAGATACTTGGCGCCTTCCTGCACCGCCATGCGCCCGGCCACTTCGGACATCGGCGTCAGCAGCGGCAGTTCGCCCGACGGCAGCTCGACGGTCTCATAGGCGATGCAGGTTGCGCCCGAGGCGATATGCGTCTGGGTCAGCTGTTCGCTGGCGGCGAAATGAAAGTAGGTGAAGATGGTCTGGCCGGGCCTGATGCGCTGCCATTCGGGCTCTATCGGCTCCTTCACTTTGACGATCAGGCCGGCTGCCGCCCAGACCGCATCGGCATCCTTTGCGATCTGTGCGCCCGCAGCCTGGTACAGCGTATCGCTAAATCCGCTGCCCGACCCAGCGCCGGTTTCGACCATCACGGTGTGGCCATCCGCGACCAACGCCGCCGCCCCTGCCGGCACCAGCGCGACGCGATTTTCGTTGGTTTTTATTTCTTTTGGGATGCCTATTATCACGTGATGGTACCTAATATCAAGCTAATGAAAATTCCAAACGAAAAACCACCCTGCAGGAGCGAACCATGCCCGCGATTGTCTTTTTTGTTCGCGGGTACGAAAAACTTTTGTCCTGACACCCGCATGGCCCGCTCTTGCAAAAAATTTCATAGCGGTGTAAGCGGCCTCATCAACTCCATCTACATTCCGGCCAACACCTTTGCGACCGTTTCGCCCATCGCGGAAGGGGTCGGGCTGATGATGACGCCGAGTTCCTTCAGCATCGCGACTTTTTCCGCGGCACTCTCGCCCGCCGAGGAGATGATCGCGCCGGCATGGCCCATGCGGCGGCCTTGCGGCGCGGTCAGACCGGCGATGTAGGCGATCAGCGGCTTGCTCATGTGCTCTTTGGCAAAGATGCCGGCTTCGATCTCCTGCTGCCCGCCGATCTCGCCGATCATCAGCACCACTTTGGTATCTTTGTCTTCTTCGAACTTTTCCAGCACATCGCGGTGCGAGCTGCCGTTGATCGGGTCGCCGCCGATGCCCACCGAAGTGGAGACGCCGATGCCCAACGCTTTCATCTGGTCGGCGGCTTCATAGCCCAGCGTGCCAGATCGTCCGACGATGCCGACATTGCCGCACATGTAGATGTGCCCCGGCATGATGCCCAGCATCGCCTGGCCGGGACTGATCGTTCCTGCGCAGTTGGGGCCGGTCAGCATCATGCGCTCTTCCTTGGAGAAGCGGCGCAGGAAGTTCTTCACCGTCATCATGTCCTGGGTGGGGATGCCATCGGTGATCGCCACGCAGTATCTGATGCCCGCGTCGGCGGCTTCCATGATCGAGTCCGCTGCGAACGCCGGCGGCACAAAGATGATGCTGGCTTCGGCCCCGGCATCGCGCACCGCCTGTTTCACGGTGTTGAATACCGGCCGATCGAGGTGGAGCTGCCCGCCCTTGCCGGGCGTGACGCCGCCGACAACATTGGAACCGTAATTGATCATGTCCTGCGCGTGGAAGCTGCCGATCTTTCCGGTGAAGCCCTGCACGATGATGCGGGTGGTTTTATCTATCAATATCGCCATTACGCATTACCTCTTTGTTCTCGCGCCACCACTTCATTGCGCGCCTTGACCGCCTTCTCGGCGGCATCGGCAAGGGTCTCGGCCATGATGATGGGCAAACCGCTTTCGGCGATGATGCGGCGCCCCGCCTCGACATTGGTGCCGGACAGCCGCACGATCAGCGGGACTTTCATGTCGATGTTGCGGGCTGCATGCACCACGCCCTCGGCGATCCAGTCGCAGCGGTTGATGCCGGCAAAAATGTTGACCAGCATCGCCTTGACGCCCTTATCCGCCAAAACCAGCCGGAACGCCTTCTCGGTGCGCTCGGCGGAAGCGCCGCCCCCCACGTCGAGGAAGTTGGCGGGTTCGCCGCCGGCCAGCTTGATCATGTCCATCGTGGCCATCGCCAGGCCCGCGCCGTTGATCATGCAGCCGATGTCGCCGTCCAGCCCGATGTAGCTCAGGTCATGATCCGCAGCCGCGATTTCGCGCGGGTCGATCTGGCTCTTGTCGCGCAATTCGAATATCCGGTGGCGGCGGAACAGGGCGTTGGCATCGAAATTCATCTTCGCGTCGATCGCGACCAGATCGCCAGTGCGGGTAACGACCAGCGGATTGATCTCCAGCATGTTGGCATCGAGATCGCGCAGCGCGCGGTAACAGCCCTTGATGGTCTTGACTGCCTGGTTGCGCTGGGAATCTTCTATGCCCAATGCGAACGCCATCTTGCGCGCCTGAAAATCCTGCAGGCCGACTGCCGGTTCGACGTAGATCCGTTTGATCTTCTCCGGATTGGTTACCACCAGTTCCTCGATCTCCATCCCGCCCTCGGCGCAACCGACCATGACGATGCGCTCGGCACTGCGGTCGACCAGTATGCAGAAATACATTTCCCGCGCGATATCCGTCGCCGCCTCGACATACACCCTGGAACAGACTTTGCCCGCCGGGCCGGTCTGATGCGTGACCAGCGTCTTGCCCAGCAACTCCTGCGCAACCGCTTCGACTTCTGCGTGCGTCTTGCAGCGTTTGATGCCGCCGGCCTTGCCACGCGCCCCGGAATGGATCTGGGCTTTCACCACCCAGACGTCACCGCCGATCTCCCTGGCGCGCTGCACCGCTTCTTCGGGACTGTGCGCCAGTCCGCCTTCCGCGATTTTGACGCCATAGTCCGAAATAATCTCTTTCGCCTGGTATTCATGGATGTCCAAACTATTTCCCCTTGCTTAACCAACTGCTGAATCTAGAAAAAACGATTGTCCACGAAAAACACGAAAGACACGAAAACATTCTTGGTTTTGAAACACTTTAGATTATTGCCCAATGGGTGAATTACTGCATCGAGGCAAGCCCCCTGTTTTATTTCGTGCCTTTCGTGTTTTTCGTGGACCGCTTATCGTTTCTTGGCTGAATTTTTGTTGTGATTATTTTTTCGCGGCGATCGCTTCCGCCGCCTTGACCACG
This sequence comes from Pseudomonadota bacterium, assembly GCA_049320585.1. Taxonomy (GTDB): domain Bacteria; phylum Pseudomonadota; class Gammaproteobacteria; order Burkholderiales; family Gallionellaceae; genus Gallionella. Next base: position 196,828 of record JBMOQB010000030.1, read on the forward strand.
TTGCTGGCCATGCGCGCCGATGCGGCATCGATCATCCGGCCGTCCAGCGAAGCAGCGCCCTTGCCTTGCGCTGCGGCTTCTTTCAACGCAGTCAGGATACGCTGTGCCTTCTCAACCTCAGCGGCAGGCGGGGTGAACACTTCGTTGGCGAGCGCCACCTGTGACGGATGGATCGCCCATTTCCCCTCTACGCCCAGCGCGGCGGCGCGCCTGGCTGCCAACAGGAATCCGGCGGGATCCTTGATGTCGCCGAACGGGCCGTCGATCGGGCGCAAGCCGTAGGCGCGGCAGGCAACCGTCATGCGGCTGATCGCATAGTGCCATTGATCGCCCGGATAATCGGGATTGAGTCCGCCAATGTTGATGGTCCGCGCGCGGTTGCTGGCCGCGTAGTCGGCCACGCCGAAGTGCAATGCCTCGAGCCGTCCGGCTGCACCTTGACGCGCGATCTCCTCGACATTGGCCATGCCCAGCGCAGTCTCGATCAGTGCCTCGATGCCTATCCTGTTTTTCAGGCCCTGCTGCGTTTCCAATTGGTTCAGCATCGCCTCGACCATGTACACATCGGCATGCACGCCCACCTTGGGCACCAGCAGCGTGTCGATCTTGTGTCCGGCCTGCTCAACCAGATCGACCACGTCGCGCACCATGTACTGGGTATCGAGACCGTTGATGCGAACCGACAACGTAATGCCGTGCCCGGCCCAGTCCAGATCGTTGATCGCCTGGATGATGTTCCTGCGCGCCTGGACCTTGTCGTCCGGAGCGACCGCATCTTCAAGGTCGAGAAAAACAAAATCCGCTCCACTCTTCAGCGCTTTTTCGAACATGCCCGGATTGGAGCCCGGCACGGCCAGCTCGCAGCGCTGTACTCGTTGCACCGAGGCCTGATATAAGGTGTGGCTCATTTATTCTTCCCTGAGTAGTTTGGTTTTGCGGCTCGTTGCCGGAGGCGAGATAGTAACCAATCCGGAAATAAGGTCAAATGTTATTAACCAAACACCATTTAAACAAAGCTGCGCCGGATAACCAGCGACTTGCTTGCGGGCTTAGTCGAATGGCTAGTAGTCCTGACAATGACCGGCTAATGGATCATTTAGGTTAAACTGAAATATATGTCACAACAAGCACCCTCTGACGGCATCAGCCCCAAGGCATGGTATCAGCGCATATGCAACTTGCCGGACTTCGTCGAAGATGCCGCGCAGGCCGCCGCGATCGACGAACTGGATGAGCTGTGGCATCAGTTGGTCGAATTCAAATCCAAACGAAATCAATTCCTGGGCCGCAGCCTGCTCAGCCCGGAGGTGCCCAAAGGCTTGTATCTGTGGGGCGGCGTGGGTCGCGGCAAGACTTATCTGATGGATATGTTTTACGCCTGCCTGCCCTATCGCCGCAAACGCCGCATCCACTTCCACAATTTCATGGCCGAGGTCCATCACGAGATGAAATTGCTGGCCCACGAAAACGATCCGCTGATCGCGCTGGCCGACCGGATCGCCAAATCCACCCGCTTGTTGTGCATGGACGAGTTTCACGTCGACGACATCGCCGACGCAATGATACTGGGGCGGCTGGTAGAAGCGATGTTCGCGCGCGGCGTGGTGCTGATCACCACATCCAACTACCCGCCCGATGGCCTGTATCAGCACGGCTTGCAGCGGCAGAACTTCTTGCCCGCGATAGCACTGCTCAAGCGCGAACTGAAAGTGGTGCATATCGATGGCGACAACGACTACCGCCTGCGCGCGCCTACCCGCGAGCCGCTGTTCCTGGTGGCTGACAACGCCAATGGAAAAGCCGCGAACGAAGCGCGCCTGGACGCACTGTTTAAGCGGATAACTGCCGGTACGCGGCGCGACGAACAGCATGTCGAAGTGATTGGCCGTCAGATCCCGGTGAAGAAGATCGCGCGCAACGTGGTGTGGTTCGACTTCAGGGAACTGTGCGGCGGTGCGCACGCGCAGGAGGATTATCTGGAGATCGCCCACCGTTTCCCCACGCTGTTCCTGTCGCACATCCCGCGCATGACCGCCGATCACTCCGCCGAGGCGCGGCGCTTCACCTGGCTGATCGACGTGCTCTACGACAACAATGTCAGACTGGTTGCGTCAGCAGCAGCCACGCCGGATGGGATCTATACCGATGGCGTGAAGTCCGGCGATTTTGCCCGCACCGTCAGCCGCTTGACCGAGATGCAGACCCAGCGTTATCTGAAACAGCTGCACCATACGCAGAGGGTGACGCTGTAGCTAACCGTAAGTCAAGCTAGCCCATCTTTCATCCTCTCCCCCTTCTGAGTGAAACAACTGATGGAACTACTAAGCCATCCCACTAAGCAACCAGACGACGGTTGCCAAGTGGTTGGTTATAGCCATTCAACTAGGCTGCCAAAGGCTTTGCATAGCCATCTGACTAAGTTGGCAGACAACGCCAACTAAGTCATTGGTTAACGCCAGCCAAGTCGCTGGTTATCCCATTAAGGGAGAGGGAAATTTCACAACGGCGAGATCAGCACGCTCTCGCGCAGTTTTTTCAGTTCGTCGCGCAGTGCGGCGGCATGTTCGAATTCCAGGTTCTTCGCTGCCTTGAGCATTTCCTTTTCGAGCCGGGTGATTTCCCTGGACACTTCTTTTTCGCTCATCGCCAGGTATTTCGCCTGTTCCTGCGCGGCCTTGAGCTGGCTGCGCGCGGCATCCGGTTCGTACATGCCTTCGATGATGTCCTTGATGCGTTTCTGCACGCCTATCGGCGTGATGTTGTGCGCGAAGTTGTACGCGACCTGTTTTGTGCGGCGGCGCTCGGTCTCGTCGATGGCGCGCTTCATCGAGTCGGTGATCTTGTCGGCATAGAGAATTGCTTTGCCGTTGATGTGGCGCGCGGCGCGGCCTATGGTCTGGATCAGCGAACGCTCGGAGCGCAGGAAGCCTTCCTTGTCGGCATCGAGTATCGCGACCAGCGATACTTCGGGGATGTCCAGCCCTTCGCGCAGCAGGTTGATGCCGACCAGCACGTCGAACATGCCGAGGCGCAGGTCGCGGATGATCTCGACGCGCTCGACGGTCTCGATGTCGGAATGCAGGTAGCGCACCTTGATGCCGTGCTCCGAAAAATATTCTGTGAGCTGTTCGGCCATGCGCTTGGTCAGCGTGGTAACCAGCACGCGCTCGCCCTGCTCCACGCGCAGGTTAACCTCGGACATCAGGTCGTCCACCTGGTTGGTAGCGGGGCGCACTTCGATCTGTGGATCGATCAGCCCGGTGGGACGCACCACCTGTTCGACCACCTGGCCGGTGTGCTCTGCTTCGTAGGTGGAGGGCGTGGCGGAGATGAACACGCTTTGTCTCATCACTTTTTCGAATTCGTCGAAACGCAGCGGGCGGTTGTCCATCGCGGAAGGCAGGCGGAAGCCGTAGTTGACCAGGTTTTCCTTGCGCGCGCGGTCGCCCTTGTACATGCCGCCGATCTGCGGGATGGTGACGTGGCTTTCGTCGATAAACATCAGCGCGTTGGGTGGAAGGTAATCGATCAGCGTCGGCGGCGGCTCGCCCGGCTTGCGCCCGGACAGGTGGCGCGAATAGTTTTCGATGCCCTTGCAGAAGCCGATCTCGTTGAGCATCTCGAGGTCGTGGCGGGTGCGCTGCTCGATGCGCTGCGCCTCGACCAGTTTGTTTTCGCGTATGTAAAACGCGATGCGCTCGGCCAGCTCGGCCTTGATGGTCTCGAGCGCTTCCAGCACGGTGCTGCGCGGCGTGACGTAATGGCTGGACGGATAGACGGTGTAGCGCGGCACCTTCTGCAGGATGTGGCCGGTGAGCGGGTCGAACAGCGACAGGGTTTCCACTTCGTCGTCGAACAATGTCACGCGCAATGCATTTTCGCTGCTCTCGGCCGGGAAGATGTCGATCACGTCGCCGCGCACGCGGAATTTGCCGCGCGAGAAATCGATCTCGTTGCGCTCGTACTGCATCTCGATCAGGCGCTTGATCACGTCGCGCTGGTGCATCTTTTCGTTGTGGCGTAAATGGAGAATCATGCCGTGGTAATCGACCGGGTCGCCGATGCCGTAGATCGCCGAGACAGTCGCGACGATCACGGCGTCTTCGCGCTCCAGCAGCGCCTTGGTCGCGGACAATCGCATCTGCTCGATCTGCTCGTTGATGCTGGAATCCTTCTCGATATACACGTCGCGCGACGGCACGTAGGCCTCGGGCTGGTAATAGTCGTAGTAGGAGACGAAATACTCGACCGCGTTCTCCGGCAGGAAATCGCGGAACTCGGAATAAAGCTGCGCCGCGAGCGTCTTGTTCGGCGCCATCACGATCGCCGGACGGCCGAGCTGCGCGATGACGTTGGCCATCGTGAAGGTCTTGCCCGAGCCAGTCACGCCGAGCAGCGTCTGGAACGACAGGCCGTCGCGGATGCCCTCGACCAGTTGCGCGATGGCCGTGGGCTGGTCGCCCGCCGGCTCGAACGGCTGGTGCAGGATGTAGGGGCTGTCGGGGAAGGTGATGATGTTCATGGTGAGCCGCTTATTGTACGGCTAAAGGGGCGATAACCAAACGGGGATGCCTGCAGGATACTGCGCGGTACTCCCTACCCTTGCTGTCACAGCGTGCGCCGCCCATTAATCTCAAGCCCATTCCCCGCTTGAGTTGAGAAATGCCATTCCACCGGACATAACTCCCCGCCTTTGCCAAACATGAGTGGCGGTTCGCAGACATCATGTTCGAGCAGATGTGTGCCAAATGCCCCTTCCATCGCCACTCTGGCATCGCCTGCCGCCGCTGCCAAGGTGAGGCCGGCGCGGGATAGCACGCTGGTTTCGCCAACATGTGCGCCAATGATGGTCTGCAACCCTGATGAGCGTGCATGCTTTAACAGATCAAGGGATCGAATAAGCCCGCCCAGTTTGGATACGCGCAGGTTAAGTAGCCAAAGGTCGGGGGTATTCTCGATGTCGCGCAGGTCTTGCGCACGTGTGCAACTTTCATCAAGAATGATTCTGACGCCTGCTTGCACAGCGACTTTTGACAGTCCTGCAAAGTCGCGCGGGGCCAGCGGTTCTTCGAGCGCCCAAAAGGGCTGGCCCAAGCGGTCAAGGTAGGCAACGACTTCCGCGGGTTCGCGCCACAGATTATTTGCATCTCCACGAATTTTTACGGGTACTCCAGCGCTGTTCAGGCAGGCAATTTTTGCACTATCTTTTTCCAGATCACCTGACAGTTTTATTTTGAAATCCCTGAACCCAACGCTTACATACTTTAAAACCTGCTTTGAAAATCCAGCCAGGTCACTGTCGCCCAGCACTGCTGAATATTGGAATACGGGCGGAAGTGGTGGCAATGACAGCAGCGCTTCCAGCGATAGGCCTTCGCTTTTCCCCAATAAATCCAGCAGCGCGAGTTCGACCGCGCACCAGGCTGCGGGGTCTTTATCAATTGCTTGCACGTGTTTTGCCACCCATGCTTTCAATGATGCCAGGTCGATTACATCGTTAACGATGGAGGATTGATAACGGGCTATCCAACCAAGCGCGGATTGCAGGCTTTCGCCGGTCACGTATTCCCTGGGGCATCCCTCGCCATAGCCGACCAGCCCGCCGTGAGTTGCGTGGGCTTCTACCCAAACACTGGCCGTTTTAGCGCGATCTGCCGATGCGTGCTTGAAGGAGGTTTTAAAAGGTATCTCAAGAGATGTCGCTTTTATTTCTTGTATTTTCATGGAGTTTTATTCCGCAGCCCTCTCCCGCCCTGCGGGAGAGGGGGTGCAAATTGCGCTGGATTGAAACGGGAATGAGCATTGATCGACGTATTGCAAGGTCACCATTTTGAATTGCCCGTCTTTCTGCCCAGACTGAATGCAATGGGCACGATACTTTTCTCCCGTGCCTTTTTTCAGCAATGTGATTCCTAGCGGGTGCAGCCTGCCGCTTTCGCGCTTGGTGCGGTATTCGGTGTTCAGCTCGGCGAGGGCTTTGTCGAAATAGGCTGCGATTTCTGCTGGGCTCTCCGCAATGCCGTTTGCCTCCAGATACAGATAATAAGTCTGCCGTTCTACATCAGCCAGCATAAGATAAAAATCCGGATGCGAACCGAAGTGCCGCTCTGCCCGTGCCAGCGCCTCGGTAAGCTGGCTCTCATACAGCTTTTCTCCGGTTATATTTGTGACGCCTTTGCCTTTTTGCATAAAACGGATTAACGGCGTGTTGTGAAAACTGCCCTCTGCACGAACAATATCATTGATAAAGTAACGATAGAGCCCGGATGGTGTGGTGATCACTACGTAATAGTCACGGCCCGCCTCAAGCTGGTGAACAAGGCGAAACTCGCGGTTTCCAGCCTCCCATTCTTCCGGTTCGATGAACTCGTAAAAATAGTCGGTAATGGTTGGCATGCCTGCCGTTCTGTTGCAATCCACCGTAAGGGTTCCACAGAATTCACTGGATAAATAACCCAGCTCGACGATCTGCGTAGCAGTGGGGAGTAGCGCTCTTGCCGATTTGACTGCTACGCCACAATTGCCACCGGTCCAGGTTGAAACAAGCCGCAGGTGCGGCCAGAGGTCGCTGAAAGCAGCCTCCTTGCTGGAATTAAACAAGCTGCGCAATTCAGCAGCCCGATCAGGCTTTGCCCTGAGCCTTTCCCTTATAGCTTGCCTCACATCCGCAGACAATTCAGATTCCCTGCTATATCGTCCCTGCTCGATATCCTGGGCTAGTTCGAGTCCGCGCTGATTCGCCAATGCACATAAGCGCAGCAGCGTAGTTGGATTTGCCGCGCTGAAATAGGTGATATTTTTCTCGGCCAGCGCCAGGCGCAGGATCAAGTCATATTTCAGCCCGTTATCCGCTATCGCAAATACCTCCGCCGGAATCAAATATTTCTTGGCAATTGCCGGCGACATGCTGGCATACAGGAAACCGGAAGCCGAGCCCCATGGGATGCCGTTGTCGAAGCGGCCCTCCACCGCTGATGCAGCCATTACCCAAACCTTGCCGCTGAACGCGCGGGGATCAAAGGCATACTGCGAATAGGTCAGTAACGCGGTATGTCGTTTTTGATGCTGAAGTTCTTTGTAGATAACCGGAATATATTTCGGTTCGCCCGTTGTACCGCTGGTGGTTGCGTACAGGGTTGGCTGAACAGACGTGAGCGCCGATGCGCCACTGCGCAGCTGCGTTTCAATGAATGGCCTTAATGCTTCATAGGAAACGACAGGCACTTGTTGCGCGAATTGATGATAGGACGAGATTTTATTGAAGTTATAGGCAGTGCCGTATTGGGTATTGCGATTTTCCCGCAATATGGTCTGAAGTACTTTTTCCTGAGTGGCGAGCGGGTTTGTCGCAGATTTGACCAGATTGCGCCAGTGCGTATGGCGTATCGCAAACATCCAGCCATGCACCAGCAGATTCTCAATCATTTTTTTGCTGTGGCGAAGATTCATTGTGCCGGTATAACTCAGCCACAAACGGAGCCTTCATTTGCTGAACGATGCCCATCGGATAATCTGGATTCAGCAGCCCGAGTGTGCCGATTTCTCTGGCCGGGCGGTTGTAAGTACCAAAGAGACGATCCCACAGTATGAATACATTGGCGTAGTTGGAATTCGATTCAGCGGGAATTTGCGAGTGGTGCCAGCGATGCAGTTCCGCTGTGCTGAATATTCCGCTTAACGGGCCAAAGAATAAGCGGATGTTTGAATGCTGAAAGAAGCCATTAACCGAGTACAGCACAAACCAGAAGCCAATCACGCGCGGATCAACACCCATCAGAATAAAGGGCAATGAATCCAGCATGAATTGCAATGTTTTCTCAATGGGATGAAAACGGCTGGTATTGAGCCAGTAAAGCCGATCCGTCGAATGGTGCACAGCATGCAGGCGCCACAAGAGCGGGGTTTCGTGCGACCAGCGATGCAGCCAGTAACGCATGAAATCGGCACTGATTATCAGCAATAACACTTGTGCGGGAATGGGCCATTCGCGTGGCCAAATACTGGCCAAAGGCGCATCCGGCCCGATCTGCCCGGCAAGCAACAACACCAGGAGAAAACCCAATAGCCTGGGGACTGCAATTTGTATAAGAACCGTGTAGAGCACATCATCTTTTACATCCTGAGACCTTGGCCGCCAATTAAGTTGATAAGGCGAAAGCTGTTCAAACACCGCGATCAGCAATGCGCCGAGCAGAACGGCTCCGAAGGCGCTGAGAGCAAGGTCGCTACCATGGCTGCTTGAATATGCATATAACCCGACAGCCAATGCAACGACGGCCGGGTAAATCAAATAACTCATCGTATTGTTGGTCATTGCACAGCCTCGCCAAAATCATTCATGGTGCTCTTGCCCACCCAGTTCATGTGGAATCCTGCAATCAATAATACAAAAGCTGCCAGCACCAGGTGGAAAAATGTGGGGATGGCCTTGTGAAACCAGGGATGCGCGGAAAGATTCGCAAGCCCTATTACCAGCCGTCCCGTCATGCTGACAAAATACACTGTCCCAAAAAACAGCAGCCATCTCCCCTTGTTCGGATTTCTTCGGGCGCAGCCCGATGCATGCTGGAATATTACGCGCAGCATGACTACCAAAATGATCAATTGGCTAACAAGCAAAAATCCATACGGTAATGAACTCCCCTGCCAGGATTCAAGAGCAGGCAACCATTCTACCGGGTAGAAATATTGAATCAGCTGGCCAATAATGCGCGACAGGAAAAGAAAACTCAACGCACACAAAGCAACCACATAGGCTTGCAGTCGGTAGGGACTGTTGGGGTAGGTTTTGATGTTCATGATCAATTGCGCATTGTACGGGCAAAGATTGAATTGCCAAACGGTAAAACGTGACGGAAAATGCAGCCACGGTAATACGGTAAATTTTCTTTAGAGTGTCATCGCATTAACCTGCCGGGAGGGATGATGGCAAATGATCCGATGTATCACGACGGAATGCGGCGCCTTCAGGACGCCCGTGAAACGCGGGCCTTGGCTGACCGCCTGGAGCAGGTAGCCGTTCGCACAGCATTTACCGAAGACGACCGCGCGTTCATTCAGCGTTGCCCTATGTTTTTCATAGCAACCGCTGATACCCATGGCCACCCTGACTGCTCTTATAAGGGTGGTTTGCCCGGATTCGTGCGCATCCTCGACGATCGCACCCTGGCATTTCCTGATTACGACGGCAACGGCATGTACCGGTCCTGGGGAAACGTACTCGTCAACCCCCATGTCGGGTTATTGTTCCTGGATTTTGAGCAGTCAAGACGGATCCGGGTGAATGGTACAGCGCAGATCAGTGAAGACGACCCTTTGCTTGGCGAATGCCCTGGCTCAGTGTTCATCATTCGTGTCACGGCTACAAAAATTTTTCCGAACTGCCCACGCTACCTGCACAAAATGCAACTTGTCGAACACTCTGTCTACGCGCCGCGGCCTGACTACACTCCGCCTGTCCCGGCGTGGAAAACTTTTGATGTCTTTCGTGACGCTCTCCCAACGCGCGACCGTGACGATGGCGGTTAGCATTATTCAATTCGCACGCGACATCAGACCTCAAACACCCCATATCTCGCCACCACCGATTCATAACTTTCCCCAGCACAGGTATAATTCGCCCCCACAATCTATACTGCAAGGAAATATCTTGGAACTCTCCAAACGCGTACAAGCCATCAAGCCCTCCCCTACCCTCGCCGTCACTGCGCGTGCCGCGAAACTCAAAGCCGAAGGCAAGGACATCATCGGGCTGGGCGCGGGCGAGCCGGATTTCGATACCCCGCAACACATCAAGGATGCGGCAATCGGAGCGATCAACAAGGGCTTTACCAAGTACACCGCGGTGGGCGGCACGCCCTCGCTCAAGGCAGCGGTGATTGCCAAGTTCAAGCGCGACAACGGGCTGGATTACACCGCGAAACAGATTCTGGTTTCGTGCGGCGGCAAGCAGAGTTTCTTTAACTTGGCGCTGGCGGTGATTAATCCCGGCGACGAGGTGATCATACCCGCGCCGTACTGGGTGTCGTATCCCGACATCGTGCTGATCGCGGAGGGCAAGCCGGTGATCGTGCAGGCCGGCATAGCCCAAGGCTTCAAGATGACGCCCGCGCAACTGGAAGCGGCGATCACGCCCAAGACCAGGATGGTGGTGATCAACAGCCCGAGCAATCCGTCCGGCGCGGTGTACACGCTGGCAGAATTGCAGGCGCTCGGCGCGGTGTTGCGCAAACATCCGGAAATCTTGATCTCGACCGACGATATGTACGAGCACATCGCGCTGACCGATGCGAAGTTTGCCAATATCCTGAATGCCTGCCCGGATCTGTATCCGCGCACGATGGTGCTGAACGGCGTGTCCAAGGCGTATGCGATGACCGGCTGGCGCATCGGCTATGCGGCCGGGCCGGAGCCCATCATCACCGCGATGGAGAATGTTCAGTCGCAGAGCACGTCCAATCCCACCTCGATTTCGCAGGTGGCGGCGGAAGCCGCATTGAACGGCGATCAGAGCTGCATCACGCCGATGCTGAAGGCATTCCGCGAGCGGCATGTGTTCGTGGTAAATGAACTGAACAAGATCCCGGGTGTGAAGTGCATCATGGCGGGCGGCGCGTTCTATGCGTTCCCGGATGCCAGCGGTGCGATCGCCACCCTGCACAAAAAAGGCATCATCAAAGAAGCCACCGACATCGCGCTGTCCGAATATCTGCTGGCGGAAGCAGGTGTAGCAGTGGTACCGGGCTCGGCTTTCGGCAGCGAAGGCTATATCCGTATCTCGTTTGCCACGTCAATGGACAACCTCAAGAAGGCGCTGGAGCGCCTCGCCAAAGCGCTGGCTTGATCTTCTAGTCCGCCGGCTTGTGCTATCGAGCTACGAGCGTCGGGTTATCGCGCGTGCCCCCGAGCTCCAGCAAGACCGGCCCTATCCCCTCGTGAAAATCCAGTTCGGCGCTGATTAATCCCGCCGCCTGTTGCCCGGAATAGTCGAGCATGCCCTTGGCCGCCAGCACGCCGGCGCTCAATTTCAGATTGCGGTAAGCATAGACGCCCTTGTCGTAGTTCAGATCACCGCTCAATTCATCGAAATGGGTGCGCCCGCCCGGCATGTTTTCGGCGCGGTGCAGGCGCGCTGTTTCGGCGATATCTATACCGTTGATCACGCCGTTCTTGATGACGAAGGAACCACCCAGCGTCGCCGCATCGGCAAGATGTGCCAGGCTTGCCGATTGCATCTGAAAACGCGCCGTTCCGTCCATGTCTCCGCTCAGCACCTTGAGCATGTTCTGCATCGTGATGGCCTTGGCCGCCAATGATCCCTGAGCGCTCCAGCCTGAGCGCCATCCCAGCCGCGCGTTGCCATGCACTGTACCTCCCATGATATGGCCATCCAGTTCGGTGATCATCAGCTCGTTGCCGGCCATTTCGCCCTTGGCAGTCAAGTCATCGAAAACCCAATCCGGCAGCAATGGCAAGCCGCTGCCATGCACCGAGATGGATACCCGGGTTTTATACAACGGGGCGGATACCAGTTCCCATTCGTATTTGTTGCCCTCGGCACGGAATTTGGCCCGGCTGAATTTTCCGTCCTGATTGAAATTCAACTCGCCGCCGACTCCGGACAATGTGTAGCCTTCAGTCACCAGTTTGCCTTCCTTCAGCAGGATGCGGGCAATCGGAAAAACGGTGTCGGCGGCAGCCTGTTGCAACAATTCAGATGCCAGCGGCAATGCCGCAGCATCGACTTCCACACCTTCCAGTTCGACAGTGTCTATCGACTTGACCTCGGTGAGCAATGCGGGTATCGCGAAATCCATACGGACCAGCTTGGCTTTGATTTGCTTATCGTTGCCGATAGCCAGGTCGATCAAGTCCAGACGCGGCATGGGCAGCAATCGTCCCTCCAGACGGCCGATGTAGACCGGCTGGTGAAATTTGCCGCTGAGCAGCTTGATTATCCCTGGAACATATTCCTTGGCCGGCACCATGAATGGCGCAACGAACAATATCAGCAGCACTGCAACAACCATCCCCGCCGCCAGCTTGTACCAGGGGAACGGCTTGCGCTTGACTCTCGCCACCGGTGCCGCCTTTTTTACGGCAGGTTGCGGTTCGGACGGCAGATCCGCATCCCATACGTCTTTGGCCTTGCTTGCTTGCCTGGCGCGCTGCTCGGCTTCTGCCCATACTTTGGCTTGGGCCTCCTCGAGCTTTTTTACCTCATACTCGGAAGGCCTGCGCTGTTCCGTATCGGATCCGACAGTTTCCGGGGATGGCGCTGTTTTCTCCGCATGTTCCGGTTCTGGCGCCACTTCCTGTTCCCGGCTCTGATCGGATATTTTTGCAGCGGGCGATTTGTTCGTTTCATCGGGCTGTGTGAACTTCCCGATATCGTTCAACAGAGCAACATCGTCCTTGCGCAAGCCCAGACCCGAGTGTTTGACTTTGGTGGACGCAGATGGTCCGGTTGCCTCGGGAAGCGTCAGGTCGAATGGCTCCAATTTGACTTCCAAAGCATCCATACCGGCCTGGAGCAATTCTCCATCCGCGAGAGGTTCCACCGCAGCGACCAGTTTGTAGACAGGATGCTCACGCCCATGTTTGTCCGGCAAGGCGCCCTGATAATGGAACAGACTGGTGTACTCGCTGCTCAACCGGGAGATGAAATCGAAATAGGGCCGGGAAATATACACCTGGTCCGTGCCGGCAAAGCTCATCACGCGCTGTGCATCATTGATGCCGTCGCCGACCATATTGCTCAGGCCATTCATGTCTTTTACGATGCTGATGGGGCCAAGATGTATCCCGATCCTCACTTTCAGTTCGGGATAGTCGTTGTGCTGATTGGCGGTCACCATATTGCGGAACTGCATCGCCACTTTCAATGCGTCCTCGGGATGCTGCATAAAGCCTATCGCCGCGCCATCCCCTGTGTCCAGTATGATGCGCTCGCTCTTTCCGAGTTGTTCCAGGCAATCGGAGACCAGACGGTTGAACTGTTTTTTTATTTCGATCTGCTTGTTGACCGGCTGCTTGGTATAACCAATCACATCAAAGAACAACACCGTCGCGCTGGTGGTGCGCGCCTCCAAATTTGTCGAGCCCAGCCCGGCCGCTTCCAATTCCTGCCCCAGATTTGCCTCGGCATCAGCTTCACGCCGGCCCCTCTCTTCGGCTTCTGCACGCGCCCTTGCTTCGGCTTCTGCCTCACGCCTGGCTTTTGCTTCGGCTTCTGCCCGTGCTTTTGCTTCCGCCTCGCGCCTGGCCTTTGCTTCGGCCTCTGCCCGGGCTTTTGCTTCCGCCTCACGCCTGGATTTTGCTTCGGCTTCGACACGGGCCCTTGCTGCTTCCAATGCACGCTCTTGAGCAATCAATGCGGCGCGCGCTTTCGCTTCAGCTTCCCGTTTCGCCTTGGCTTCCGCCTCCAGTTTCGCTATTTCCTCAGCTTCCCGTCTGGCTTGTTCTTCGGCATGCGACAGGGTTTGTGCTCCGGCTCCCTGCCGCGCCTTTGCTTCGGCACGCTCCCGTGCTTCCTGCAGCGCTCGCGCTTGAACTTCCAGCGAGTCGGTTTCCTCCCCTACAGCGTTCCTGCTCGCTTTGGCTTCCGCTTCCCGCCTGGCTTTTGCTTCGGCCTTTGCCCGGGCTTGCGCCTCGACTTCGGCTTTTTCCTCGGCTTCGGCTCTTGCGTCGGCGTTCTGCTTTGCCTGCATCTGGGCTAGGGCACTCGCCATGGCTTCCGCCTCGGCTTCAGCCTTGTCCGCTTCATCCGGCTGTTCTTCCTGAGAATGGGCTCGATACTCGGATGCGAAGTCCAGATCAATGTCGCCTTCGTCCTCCTCCGTGGTTTTGGGCGCGGAGGCCTTGCTGGATGGGACGATCATCTTGGGAACCATCCCGGACGGGACAGCCTTCCTGGAAGCTTTTCCGGTACCGCTCTTCTCCTGGATGAAACCGTCCTGTATCAACTCCCTGAACATCTGCTCAAGGCTGCTGCGCAGGCTGGGTGCGGCACGTTTGTTGATTTCGCCGAACGTGGCTTTGCCATCGACCATCAGCAACGAGCGCTTGATGTCGCCGGAAAGATGCGCTGTTTTACTGCGTATCTCGTCTTCGCCCTTGCTGGTCCTGGAAAAAATTGTTTTACTGTCCATACCCCATTCTAACTGATAGCACCGGTATGATACGGAAGAGAATGAAACCTTTGCGGCAAGGCAAATCCCATCTGCCCCATTCAACATGACCGCCGGAAAATCATTTCAAATGCGCCATAATTCTGATTCTCCCGGCCATGCCGAGTCAAGACCTTGAATTATCCCTCCGCTTGATCCGGCATGAACATCATCCGATGCGATCACCCGGCCGCAATATTCAGTGTCAGCCGGCCCGCAACTGACTCATCAACCGGTTCATGGAAGGAAAATTCCATGTTGACCATGCATGGCAAAATCACTATGATGCGCACCTCTTCATTCCCTGATAGCTCAGTCGGTAGAGCGACGGACTGTTAATCCGCAGGTCCCTGGTTCGAGTCCAGGTCGGGGAGCCAGATAAAAAAGCCTGCAACTCTGCAGGCTTTTTATTTTTCCGGCTTTATGAAGCATTGTTAAAGCGGGACATCGCCCGCATTTATGAAATCCCGTTCGATTTCTTGAATTCCATGGATCAGGCACTGCTTATTTGAAACAAAAAAAGCCGGCTCGTGCCGGCTTTTCGCAAACAGGACTTAATCAGAGGCCCAGAATAAAAGTAACTAATTCATTGACTTCCGCATCGCTGATTTTCGAGTTGCCGGGCATCGGTATGGCTCCCCATGCGCCGCTGCCACCCTTGATTATCTTCGTGCTCAGCTTGGCTGCCGCTTCAGCGTCGCCCTTGTACTTGGCAGCAACGTCATTCCACGACGGGCCAACCACTTTTTTGTCGATTTTATGGCAATTGGTGCAGCCGTGCTTTTTGGCAAGTTCCGGCATATCAGCCGCCACCGAGACACCGGCCATCATCAAACCTGCTGCTGCAACCATGCTTACGATTATTGCTTTCATATTTCCTCCATTATTATTAAATCAACTCAAAAGCATGGCAAAAATGACACTCAATACAGAATGAATAAAGCTGCTACTGGATTAACGCAGTTAAATCTTTACCATGCACATCCGACTCTCCCTCGGCTGGATCGATATAATCACACCCGAATATACATGTATTATTCATACACATATATTATGCTGGAGTAAAAGCATTGCTTTGTCAAGCAGTATCTTGGATAGTCATTTATTAAACGGGCATGACCGGGCAGCGGTTGACCTGGCATCAGAATTCCTTGCTGGCACGAACCCTGAAGTTCAACTGTGCCAATGCAACCAGCAGCAGCATCGCTGTCGCGTTATGCAGGACGGCTCCCGCCAACGGGAAACCGAGCAGCAGGTTGCAAACGCCGAGCGCAAACTGGAGCGCAATCAATCCCAACATGACCTTGCCGATGCTGCGCAGCTCCGCCACCGCCATAACCCTGAACGACAGCCAGCTCAGGTAAAACAGGGCAAGAAAGGCGCCGGCCCGGTGCATCCAGTGTATCGCCGTCAATCTTTCAGCGGAAAGCGGCAAACCATCCATTACCAGGCTGTATGAAAAATCCATCGCCGGCAGCAACGCGCCCTGGCAAAGCGGAAATCCAGTGCAGGCCAGCGCGGCAAAGTTCGCGCTTACCCAGCCGCCCAGCATGATCTCGGCAATTACCAGCACCAGCCCGAGCCACGAGGATACTCGCAGTCCCCTCGTCTGATTTATCCTCACTTCGCCTGGCGACAAGAGGCGCAATGCGATCCACGTCAACAGCATCAGCATGGCCATTCCTCCGGCAAGATGCACCAGCACGATGACCGCCCGTGGCAGATAGGAAAAGGCCAGGATGCCGAATAGCGCAAGGAATGCCATCAACACCACCAGCAGGGTCGGCAGCAAAGGCGATTGCTGCAATTCCCTGCGTTTCTGCCACGCATGCCCGCACATCGCGATGGCCAGTATTCCCAGCAGCGCACCCGCCAGGTTCTGCAGTTTCCACTGCCACGCAGCATGGTCGCGCGTGACATCAGCCTTGGGGGGTTGTCTTTGCTTCAGCGCGTTTTCTTCATAGCAGGCAGGCCAGTTGGCACAACCCAGTCCGGCATCGGAAAGGCGCGCGTAGGCGCTGAAAACCACCGCGCAAAAGGCGATCACACAGGTGATCAGCACAAGTTTCGGATACATGGGATATCTGTCCATACTTGCGCTATCTTGTGCAATCGCGGTTGTTGATGGTTTTGTCCGGCATGGTGGTTCTGCAAAACCTTGCACCTTCAAAGATGGTGTTGCGCAAATCGGCGCCGATCAATATTGCGCCGCTCAGGTCGGCACGGCTGAAATTGGCATCGACCAGGCTGGTCATCGCGAACACCGCCCCGCTCGCATTCGCGCCGGACAGATCGGCCCCCTCAAGATCGGCCATGGTCAATTTCGCACCTGCAAGGTTGGCCTGCCTGAGATTGGCGCCCGGCAAATTGCTTTGGGTCAAATCGGCATTGGATAAATTTGCCTGCGATAAATTCGCATTGTTCATATACGTTTCGGACAGGTCGGCACCCGAGAGATTGGCGTTCGACAAATTCGCCCTGGTCAAGTTGGCTTCCGTGATCCTGTCGCCGCTCAGATCGGCACCCGACAGATCGGCTCCGGCAAGATCGGCACTCGCCAGATTCGACCTGGTCAAATTCGCGCCGGAAAGGTCGGCGCCGGGACAATTCGTTCTGCGCTTGATCTGGCAGCCGTTGATGGTTTGCCCCGCTTCAACTGCCGGGATGAACAACACAGCGAATACCAGGAACCAGCTTGCAAAAGTTTTCACGGGGCATTCCTTGCTGATTGCAGTGGTTGCATCCGGATGATGCACTCCAACAGCGGCTGCGAGGTTAGCGAAATTAGCAACAAGGAGCAAGTTCGGCACTCTTGTCACGTTGAGAATATTCTTTCACGCTTGCTGCAACAGGTCGCAATCGCACCAGCGCAATTCAGTTTGATTTATATCAAAATGGATTTCCCCTGCATGTTATAGCCTAAGCCTTATGCAAATCGATTCGCTTGCGATCAATGGCGCTCTCTGACTATATCCTTACCTTCGGGCAGTATATGGTGCAACAGCGTGGAGAGCGGGTACACAAGATCGCGCTTGATGCAAACCTTACCTGTCCAAACCGGGATGGCGCAAGGGGCTTGGGGGGGTGCACTTTCTGCAACAATGCTTCCTTCAGCCCGAATGGGCGCATTCCTCCCTCACTCGCAGAACAGATCAGCCAAGGTAAACGCGCCATAGCAAAGCGCACCCGGGCGCGCCGCTACCTTGCCTATTTTCAGGCATACACCAACACTTATGCTGATGTAGCCAGGCTGGCATCGCTCTACGATGAGGCATTGTCCGAACCGGATATGGCAGGCCTGTCCATCGGCACGCGTCCTGACTGCGTTCCCGAAACGGTGCTGGATCTGCTGGTAAGCTATCAGCGACGCGGACTGGTGGTGTGGCTGGAACTCGGGTTGCAATCGGCTTTCGACGCGACCCTCAAGCGGGTAAACCGCGGCCATGGCCTCGGGGAGTATGAAAAAACCGTGACCGCCGCTAGAAAACTGGGTATACCGGTATGCACCCACCTGATCATCGGCCTGCCCGGCGAAACAGAGCGCCATTACCACACCTCGCTCGATGCCGTGCTGGCGTTGGGAACCGACGGTTTCAAGATACATCCGCTGCATGTGGTGAAAAACACCGTGCTGGCCGCAGAGTGGCGGCGCGGCGAATACCATCCGCTGGAAATAGCCGACTACATCCGGATTGCGGCCGATCTGATCGAACGCACCCCGCCCGATATCGTGTTCCACCGCGTCACCGGCACCGCATCTAAAGACATCCTGCTTGCCCCTTCATGGTGTTCACAAAAGTGGAATATCCTTAACGGTATCGAACTGGAGCTGAAACGTCGCGGTCATCGCCAGGGGGAGTTTGCCAAACCGCCATCCGCCCGGGAAGCCATCCTTGAAGCAGCCTGAATACAAATTGGAGCTGGTCTGTCCGGCAGGCAGCCTGCCGGCGCTGAAAGTCGCCGTGGACAACGGCGCGGACTGCATCTATCTCGGTTTTCGCGACGACACCAACGCGCGCAATTTCACCGGGCTGAATTTCGATGCGGCAAATGCGCGTGCAGGTGTTGCATATGCCCATGCGAAAAGCGCAAAGGTTTTCCTGGCGCTCAACACTTATCCCCGGGCTGCAGGCTGGGAACGCTGGAAAAGGGCAATCGACCAGGCTGCTGATCTTGGCATGGATGCGATCATCCTGGCCGACCCTGGCCTGATGCAATATGCGATGAAGACCCACCCGCAGTTGCACCTCCATCTCTCGGTGCAGGGTTCCGCAACAAATTACGAGGCGATCAATTTTTATCACGAGCGCTTCGGCATCCGCCGGGCGGTGTTGCCGCGCGTGCTGTCATTTGCGCAAGTCGAGGAGTTGTCAGGCGGCACACCGGTAGAGCTCGAGCTGTTCGGATTCGGCGGCCTGTGCGTCATGGTCGAAGGTCGATGTTCGCTTTCTTCCTATGCCACCGGCGAATCGCCGAACAATTGCGGCGTATGCTCGCCGCCCAAGGCAGTGCGATGGCAGCAAACTTCCAGGGGCTTGGAATCACGCCTCAACGGCGTGCTCATTGATCGGTACTCCGATGAAGAAAATGCCGGCTACCCCACCCTGTGCAAAGGTCGTTTTGTAGTGGAGGGAGAAACCTACTACGCGATGGAAGAACCGACCAGCCTGAACACGCTGGAGCTGTTGCCGGAGTTGTTGCGCATCAAGGTGCGCGGCCTCAAGATCGAAGGACGGCAACGAAGCCCGGCCTATGTGGCGCAGGTCACCCATGTCTGGCGCGAGGCGATCGACCAGTGCATGCAAGATCCTCCGGGCTTCAACGTTAAACCCGCATGGGCAGCAGAACTGGGCAAAATCTCCGAAGGCCAGCAACATACTCTGGGGGCTTATCACCGGCCATGGAAATGAGCGAGACATGAAACTTGCGCTCGGTCCCATCCTCTACTACTGGCCGCGGGAAAAGCTGCAGGCATACTATGAGGAAATCGCCGCCACACCGGTTGATATCGTTTATCTCGGCGAGACGGTTTGCTCACGGCGCCATGTCATGCGCCTGGCTGACTGGCTGGAAGTGGCAAAGATGCTTGCTGCAACCGGCAAGGAAGTGGTGCTTTCCACTTTGACGCTGATCGAATCCGAGTCCGACCTGAAGTCACTGCGCAGAATCACGGAAAACGGCAATTTCACGGTAGAGGCCAATGACATGGGTGCAGTTCACCTTCTGGCGAACCGCATTCCTTTCATTGCCGGTCCTTGCCTGAATATCTATAACCCGCGGACTTTGGAACTGGTCGCGACTCTCGGCGCCAAGCGCTGGGTGATGCCGGTGGAAATGTCTCACGAAGCATTGCAAACGCTGCAACAATCGCGACCGGCGGAAATGGAAACGGAAGTGTTTTCCTATGGCAGGTTGCCATTGGCATTTTCTTCGCGCTGCTTCACCGCACGCTTTCACAACCTACCCAAGGACGACTGCCGTTTCCTGTGCATCAATGATCCCGACGGCAAGACCATGCACACTCGCGAAGGCAAGCCGTTTCTGGCGATCAACGGAATTCAGACCCAATCCGCGCAGGTGTACAACCTGATCGGCGATCTGGATTCTCTGCAACATACCGGGGTTGATGTAGTGCGCATCAGCCCGCAATCCGAACATAGCGGAGAAGTCATCCGCCTGTTCCGCGACTGCATTGATCAGAATGTGGAACCGAAGAGTGCCATGCAGCAAATGGAGAGCCTGTTTCCGGAAGCTGGCTGCGACGGCTACTGGCACGGCCGGCCCGGGATAGAACAAACGTTCCTCGCAAGTGAGATACAAAATGAATAAAGCAGCGCAATAGTTTATTAAGCATATAATCACTGGGCAGCCACTGATCGCCCAAGAAGGATACGGAACCTGCAATCGATATGAATATTCTGCCTTTTACTCTTCCCCGTCCGCTCGGCAATATCCTGTCCATTCTGCCGGGGTATCCACAGACCTTGCTGTTCGTCCATGCAGCCAACCTGGCGATGGGTGACGCCCTCCGATCGGAAGCGATGCGGCCCCTGCAGGGCAAGCTCATCAACATCCACGTGACCGATGCCGGCGTTGATTTTTATTTCACTCTCGACCGCAACGGCATGGTTGCCTGCCATCGGACCCGGGCACCGGAGTTGGCCATCACCGCCCGTGCCAGCGATTTCCTGATGCTTGCCCTGCGCAAGGAAGATCCCGACACACTTTTTTTCAGCCGCCGGCTGCGCATGGAAGGCGACACCGAACTGGGCCTGCTGGTGAAAAACACCCTGGATGCGCAGGAGTTACCGCCTTTGGATGTAAAGTCATTATCGCCTGCCAGGATTCTCGCTGAAATAAGGACGCGGTTACTGTCCTGAAGTTAAAGCTTGTCATGGCATTTAGAAAGATCAATTTTTTATTTTGCATGATTGTCTGTCATCCCCCTTGCCTGTGCCGCCCCGGACTTGCCAGACAACCTGATCCGGGAAGCCCATGCTGATCCAGCTTGCCGCGATGGGCGTGCTGGCGGCTCTGCTGCCGCTGACCATGGTGTGGGTGTCAAGCGATACCGACAAATACCGCAAACTGGTGTGGGTCACGCTATTTCTGACATTTGACCTGATCATGTTCGGCGCATTCACGCGGCTGACCGATTCCGGACTCGGCTGTCCTGATTGGCCCGGTTGCTACGGGCATGCCAACCCGCTACAGGCACATGCGGACATCAGTGCCGCCGAAACCGCGCTGCCGACAGGGCCGGTGACTGTCATGAAAGCCTGGATCGAGATGATCCACCGCTACCTGGCGATGGGTATCGGCGTGCTGATCGTCTCTTTGATGGCAACCGCATGGCTCAGATGGCTGCAATCGGGGCGCAGGGAAAAGAAATTTTCTCCGCTGTTCCCATCGCTGCTGTTTGCATTCGTTTGCCTGCAGGGTGCATTCGGCGCATGGACTGTCACGATGAAGCTGCAGCCGGTCATCGTGACCATACATCTGCTGCTGGGCATGTCGTTGCTGGCCTTGTTGACGTGGTTCGGTGCGCAACTCAGGGATCATCCGCCGGTATCGCGCTCGGCTTCCGTGTTGCTGGCACCAGCGGCAATGGCTGCTGCACTGCTGGCGATCCAAATTGCGCTCGGCGGCTGGGTCAGCAGCAATTATGCGGCGCTGGCATGCACGGATTTTCCGCTTTGCCACGGAGAATTATTTCCGCAAATGGATTTTGCCAACGGCTTCACGCTGTGGCGAGATCTGGGCAAGACTGCTCAGGGGGATTATCTGTTATTCCCGGCGCTGACTGCGATCCACTGGACGCATCGGGCATTCGCCTTTGCAGTTGTGGCGCTGCTTGCGTGGACGGCTGTAAAGGGACTTGGAATCGACGGGCTGCGCAAGACTTCACGCTGGCTGCTGGTCGCGATCACGCTGCAATTAGCCAGCGGAATTTCCACCGTCTTCCTGGATCTGCCTCTGGCGCTGGCCGTGATACATAATGGCGGCGCAGCACTGCTGGTGATATTGCTGGCGATGCTGAATCACAGGATCCGCAGCGCCGGAAGCTGAATCCCGGTCAGACGCCCGGCTGTTTTCCCGCCTGCGCCGGCTGTTGCGCTCATTTGGCAGACGGCGTTGCGTCCGGCGCCTTCGGAGTGGCGTGCACCAGCCTTACATTAAGCGCCTCGCTCTTTTCCACCACGTAATCGTTGCCATAATCGAAGCGCCACACCCAGGCGCCGGCGCGGCGGGTCTTGAACGTCGTATCGGTCCAATATTTTCCCGGCAGGTCTTCCGGGAAAAATGCCTGCGGCAAAGTGGGGCCGGGAAAGAAGATGCTGGTATCCACGATGGTGTTCAACTCGAAACGGCTGGGCAGGTGCCAATCGGACAGGCCGCAGAGCTTTGTTGCATTGACCGCTTTGGCGTAGGAATCAGTATCGCAATCGCTGCCGGAGCATGTTCCGCCATTGGTTTTGCCGGCGTATCCACCATTGCTGTCTTGATCCGGGTCATACCAGCTATAGGTATTGTCGATGCTGCGCAAACCGAGCCCGGGAGTTTTTACCTCCCAGGTCATGCCAGATTGGTTGTCTCTCACACACTCCCATGGCCGTTTGGAAAAATCACTGCCATCATTGATGCTGCCGTCCTGGTTGATGCGTGTCATGTCAAAAACATATGGCTGGGGTGTCAGCGCGTCGCCGCAACCTGCGATCAACAGCGTGCAGAGCAGAGACAAAGCAAAGTTGTGGCAAGTTGAGCTGCGGCATTTCGGCACCTGGACTTTACTGATCGATTTTTTCATTGGGCTCACCCGGATAATTTTAAAGTCTGTTGAATATTCGCTGTGATTTTCATCGAATGACGCGGGTTGTTCAAACCCGAATACCTTGCGCAAAATTGCCATGGCCTGTGTATCCGGAAAATTTCGGCGGTTCATTATCGCTCCTCGATATACTGCAATACTTTTTGGTTCCCGGCCAAGCTGGCGCGGAAAGACTCCAATTCAGCTTCCAGTTCCTTGAAATCAGTCGAAGCAGCCCAGAAAATTTTGATGCGTTCGCGCTCCGCACGGCTGCGCAACCGCGGTTCCCTTTTCGCAGCCAGGCGCTGCTGTGACCAAAGCACGCCAAGCCGGTGGTAGCAATCGTTCTCGCGACATCCGCTGATCATTACGCCATCCACATGATGCTGATGCAGCGCATATTCTATAAACGATGGCGGCAGCATCGCCGTGCACGGCAGGCTTAAAACCGCAACCGATGCGCTGCGCAACTGGGCGACATCCGCGGCATTATCGCAGCCTACCAGCAATATCCGCGCATCCCCGGATAGCTTTTCCAGATCGTTGTTCATGCCGGTACGCAAGTCTGACATGGTCATAGATGGCATTTCAATACCGCTGGTGTAACCTTCTTCACCCCTGAAGGGATTCGATGACGGGCATGCCCCCGCGCAAATACCGCAGCTCACGCAGCGATCGGGCACCACCACCGCTTCCTCAAGGAAGTGCATGCCGTCGCTGCGCGGCCTCATCACCACCGCCTCATAAGGGCAATCCGCGACGCAAAGCCTGCATCCGCTGCAATCGTCGAGATGTACTTCGGCAACCGGTATTTGTTTGAACCCGGATGGCAGCCATGGCAACACAGCCAGCAGCAAGCTCAATCCGATCACCAGCGCCCAGACCTGCCCTGCCGTCCAGATATCCAGCAGCGGATAAATATACAAGTAGAACCAGTCGATATTGAGGTTGCTTGGCTCGATCGCCATATCTGCCGGCCCCTGGCTCATGGCCGGTTCAACCAACGACAGGACAAGTAAAGCCAGCAGCATCCCGGCGGCCAAACCTTTCCCCGGATTGACCACAGGTTTGCTGATGCGCATGATATGCACCCAGAGCAAAAACAGGATGAACAGCGGAACGGTTACATGCGCGAACGATATCAGCGAAAAGAACCGGTCGTTGAGCACTTCCCGGGTCACAAAGCTGCGCGACAATGGTTCGCCGAATATCGGTAGCCAGTCGAACCATTCGACCGTGGCGACGGTGGAATATTGCGCCAGCTTGTCCCACACCATCCAGTAGCCATTGATTCCGGCTGCGAATATCAGCCATATCAGCAGCACGCCGGTGATCCAGGCGAACCAGCGTGCGCCGCGATAGCGGCCCAATATGAATTCGCGCAACAGATGCAGCACCATCACCAGCACCAGAGCATCCGAAGCATAGCGGTGCAGGCTGCGCATGATCCCGCCGAGGTACCATTGTTCATGGGTGATATATTCAACGGAAGGATAAGATAATTCTATGCCGGTCTTGTAGAACGCGTAGATATATGCGCCGCTGACGGCAACCACCCAGAAAAAATAAAATCCCAGCGCGCCGAGATAATAAAGCGGGTTGAGATCGTTGCCGAACATCCTGTTCAGGACACCCTCAAGGCCCAGTAGCGCCCTGCGCAGCACAGCCTGATCTGGATTGGCAGCAGTCAATTCATCTCCTTGCCGCAAAAATAACCAGCTGTATCACTCTCTACATGGCCGGGCAGCATCATATAATGTGCATTTTGCAATATTGCGAGGAGATAATCTTGGAAGTCGTCTATTACACTCTGGTTGCCGCAATACTCTATTTGGCATCCGACTGGTTGCTCGATCGCATCGAGATTTATCGCGGTGAGCGCTTCAAGCACCGCAGCATCGTGTTTTTTTTCATCATTCTGGTGCTGGCATTCATCTCGTTCAGTACGATCAAATCCATGCTGCTTGCTTCGGATTGAGCGGAAATCGCCCAGCCGGGCCAATTACACCCGCCTCGGATGCCGCATGGCTTTGAAAACCACCACCAGGAACATGATACCGCCCGCAACGGCTATCAGTCCGCCCAGGCCCATCAATCCCATGCCCGCAGTCTGGGCAAAACCATGCAGTTCCTGCGCGGCCCCGGCAACCTTGCGCTGCACGCCATATCCCCCGGACCACAGCAAACCCAGAATATGAAGCAATTGTCCCGCCCCGTATACATAAGGCATCAGTGTGGCCCACCTCAAATCCGGTTCGCGATAGCCAAGGCGCGGCAGCAGATGAAAGGTCAGTCCCATGAATGCCAGGCTGACCGCCCCGCCGGTCCCGTGATAATGTGCCGTGATGATGGTATTGCTGTCCTTGATCATCAGGCTGATCCCGCCGCCCAAGGCAAACAGCAATACCGATGAAAGCAGCGCAGAACGCTGTGGTCCGGTCGCTGCCGTACCCTTCCCCGCAAAGATCCCATAAAGAACCGCCAGGCCGATGGGCACTGTTGCGAAAGCGCCGCCGACCCGCATCAGCTGCGTGAACTGTCCCATATAATGGCCCATCTCGCCGTTGTAAGTCAGATAAATGACCGGAACATAGAATACCGGCAGCAGACCCAGCACAAGAAGGATGGACGCCACCCTTGGCGACAACGGATTCCTGACAGCGCATGCATCCCCCAGCCATAACCACCCGGCCAGCATCAGCAGCGTATAGGTGAACTGAAGCACATGACCGCCGCCCCAGAATAGAAGGTCATAATAGATCGTGCTATACGAATTGGCCGGTACGATCAGGTATGACCACGCAAAAGCCGCCAACGCAAACAGCATGGAGATCGAGGCGGCATGCAAGCCGATACGCACGGAACCTTCCCCTCCACTCCACAGCCGGGCAGGCGGTATCGCTGCCAAACTGCGCATAACCAGCACTACCATGCCGGCTGCAAACACGATAAACCCGGTAAAAAAGAAAGTGCTTTGAATAACCGGAACATAATTGCTCATCAGCGGCTCGCCTTCTTCTACAAACGGGGACAGAGCGATCATCGCAGCGCCAACCGCTGCGAGCACCAGCGCCGCCCAGCCTGTGCCTATGAACCGGGAAGATGAATCAAGGCTCCACAACACTCCGGCAAATGCCAGGAACCACAGCAATACCGACAGGTCCACATGCACCACAAGCGCGGAGTGAAAAAAATCGACCCATGGAAAAATATCCTGAATGTAGGGAGTGCGCGCCAGCACCAGCAGGATTGCGAACAATCCGGCGCCCACCAGCGATGCGATGCCGAGCCATAACCAGCCGGAAGCCAATTTTCGATTGGCCTCCGATGGCATTGAAATTGCAAACCCGCTTCCGGCGCCGTGTTCTTGTCTGATGCCTTGTTGCTGATATGCCGTGCTCATTAGTCATCCTCAGGGTGCATAGTTTTTAAAAATGAATCCGCCGGTTTCAGCCTTGAAGTCGATCACCATGATGCGGCCTGCAGCAAGATTTACCGTTTCCTCGCGAACAAAGTTGAAATCATCGCCATCATGGTCCCTGAGGCGCGCCTTCAGGGTATGGATGCCGGCCTTCACCGGGATGCGCCGGTAGATATTCGAGTTGCCGCTATGCGAGAAACCGGCAGGTTTCAATACCACGTGATAAAGCTGCCTGCCATCCATTTCCAGTTCCACCACGACATCGGATCGCTCGCGAGGGCATACCGTGGTCGCCTTACGCTGATATGGCGGCAGTTTTGCCAGCTCTTCAGGGGTGCGTTCCCGGCATGCGCCCTTGTGCTGGCCGGCATGGCTGAAGCTGAGTTTGATCAATGTTTCATCAGGCGGAAGGTGAGTATAAGCAGGCGAAGTGGAAAAGAATCCTATCACTGCCGCAAACAGCAAGTAAAACAATCCCTGTCCAGCGTATTGTAATGGCTTAGGCATTTACGCCCCTCTCGCTGGATGCCAATTCTGCCGTGATCGGTGTTTTGTATTGCGTCACCAGAAATGCGTCGGAAAAATATTGCTCTTCCGGCAGTCCCCTCGCGATGAAAGCCGCGCGGCCTGCATCGACCATTGCGGGCGAACCGCAGGCATAAACCTGATACCCGCCCAGTTCAGGGTAATCCTGCAGGATGGCTTCGGTAACCAGTCCGGTCCTGCCATGCCAGTCGTGCTCAGGACCGGCTTCGGACAGAACCGGGATGAACTTGAAATTATCATGCTCTTGCTGCCATTTTTCCGGCAATCCGGCAAGGTACAGATCAGCCGGAATCCTGGCCCCCCAGTACAGCACCATGGGCAGTTTCAACCCCGCGTCGAAGGCTCGCTCCAGCATGCTTTTGACCGGGGCAAAACCTGTCCCGCCCGCCATGAAGATGATGGGTTTTTCGCTGTCTTCATGCAGGAAAAAACTGCCGTAGGGACCTTCCACTCGCAGCACATCCCCCTCCTTCATTCCGGCAAAAACATGGCTGGTAAATTTGCCGCCTGCCACCAGGCGAATATGCAGTTGCAACCGATCGGTCAGATGAGGAGGGTTGGCGATCGAAAAGCTGCGTTTGCTGCCATCATCCAGCAACACGGCGACATACTGACCGGCAATGAAATCCATATGTTCACCGCCCTCAGCCCGCAATTCCAGTAACATGACATCCTGCGCCGCCCGCTCCATTTTTTTCACCCGCAACTCCATGGCCTTTACCGGAAATCTCTTCAACTCATCGATTTCATGGCACTCTATGTCCAGGTCTGTTATCGGCTTGGCACAGCAGAATAACGCCTTGCCCTGCCCCTTTTCCGCCTCGGTGAGCACGCCCTTCTGATAAGCACCATAATCGACCGCGCCTTTCAGTATCTTGCCCTTGCAGGTCCCGCAGGCGCCGTCGCGGCAAAGGTAAGGCAGATTCACTCCCTGGCGCAGTGCTGCCTCGAGTATGGTCTCGCCCTGCATGGCCGTAATCATTCGCCCGCATGGAATAGCGCTGATCTGATATTCGTGTTTGCCGCGCCCTTTCCCCCCCAGAAACGGCAGCAATAACACCAAGCAGGTAACTCCACCGGCCAAGGCCCATACCTTGCCCGGCCCCCATGTATAAAGAAGCGGATAAGTCCATAAAAAGAACCAATCCAGGTTCAGAATCGAAGGCGAAGCGTCCAGATCCGCCGGCCCCTGGCTTAGTGCAGGCTTGAGCAGTGCAAGCACAACCAGGGAAAGGATCAGCCCCAACTTGAGAACCCTGGGCGGGGATGTCTTGGCCTCGGGTACACGCTGAGTGTGGATCCAGATGATCGCAAAGGTGGCTAACGGAACGCCGATGTGTATCAGCGAAAGCAGCGAAAAGAAGCGATCATTGACACTGCCCTGTTCCAGGAAATTGCGCGCCAGAGGATCACTGAAGATAGGCAGGGCATCAAGCCATTCAGCGGTTCCCACTGCGACAAACTGGGCCAGCTTGTCCCAGACCAGCCAGTATCCGTTGATGCCGGCCATATATACCAGCCATAACACCACGATGCCGGTAAACCATGAAAACCAGCGAAAGTCCCGGTAGCGGTCAAAAACAAAATTTCTCAGCATGTGCAAAACGGCAGCAAGCACCATCCCGTCCGAAGCATAACGGTGCAGGCTGCGCATTATGCCGCCCAGATACCATTGCCCATGAGTTATGCTCTCTACCGAGTTGTAAGCATCATCCACGCCGGTATCGTAAAAGGCATAGATGTAGAAACCGCTCACCACAATGATCCAGAACATCAGATAGGTGATCGCACCCAGATTATAAAACGGATTGAACGAGGACCCGAATGTTCCGTTTAATGCGATCTCAATACGCAAAAAAACGCTTTGACCAACCCGTTGTATGAGTTTGATCACCGCATGACTCCAAGGATAATTACTTCAGGAAGAATCAAAACTTGGCGCGCCCGGAATTAAGGTCTGTTCATATCAGGCATGGTCGGGATGATGCCGTTTCGGGCTGCGACGATACTCAGCCACGATCCACCATATGATAAACAATGACATAAGAATGCCCATGCCAATTCCATAAAAGAAACTGTAATCCACCGTGTACTTGCCGGTTTTAGAGTCGTATACCGTGCAGAACAGCTTTATACTTTTCGCAATACCTGCAAAGCCTGACTCCGCTGTATCGAAGTTGTAGATTGGATCTGTAGACTTGACGTTGTATATCATGTCCCTCAAAGGCTGGAGCAGAGTCCTGTTTTCAAACTCTTCACCGTAAATCTGGAGATTAACCTTGCCTTGCCCGTCGACAAAGGTAGTCTGGGTTATATGTTCAAAACCACCCTCGGGAGATGGGAAGAAAACAAATCCAAGATCCTTGCTCAATTTCTTGATCGTTTTCGGATCGGCGCTTACAAATTCCCAGTTAGGCAGTTTCACATCCATACGTTGTGCAAAATCGTCCATCGCCTTGGGAGTATCATTTTCGGTATCGAAACCTATCGTAAGAACTGCAAAGCTGTCTGGCCCGAGTGCGTCACGGGACAGTTTGAGCGCACTCAGGTTTCGTGTGGTGGTCGCGCATACGAACGGGCAGCGCGTGTAGATCATGCTGATAACCAGCGGTTTGCCCCGGTAATCCGACAGGCGAACCTTGCGCCCGCTACGATTCAGAAAGGTGTAGTCGCCGAGCTGATTGCCTATTGCGGCCTGGCTTATCTTCAGCGCCTGCTTCTCATCAAAATATTGGAATGCATCGACCGGCTGTATCTGCGTCTTTGCAGTCGATACAGTAGCTTGATACAGCCTCAATCCCTCAGCATCACTGTCTTGTGCCTGGGAAGGCTGTGCTGCAATCAATAAGGCAGTAAGGCACAGCGGTACAATGTGCTGTTGCATGATCTGCATTTCCATCCAGTAATGTTGCTTGTATTGCCGCTACCCAAGACGGCATGTTGCGTTCTTCTTTATGCACACACACAAAACCATTCTCGCCAGCAAACTTCTTCAAAATATTCTGCCTGCAGGACTGGTCAATAGATGAAACTTTCCAGCATCAGCGCAAACAACAACAGACTCAGTTGCACCATAGAGGCAAAAAAATTGGCCATAGCCGTTTTCCTGGTCGGGTTGCGCACCAATTGCACGCTTTTGATCAGGAAATAGGTTCCGCCCGACAAGGCGCCGGCAAGATAAATCCAGCTTAGACCATAGTACATCGGCATCAGGGATACCAGTACCAGAAGTATCGTATGTCCCAGAATGATGCGAGCTGCTTTCTTGTCGCCCTTGACCACCGGCAACATCGGCACTCCTGCGGCGGCATACTGATCGCGATAAGCAATCGCCAGGCTCCAGAAATGCGGCGGAGTCCACAAGAACAACACCAGCGCCAGCAGGCCTGGAAGCGGGCCGAACGATGGATCGACCGCTGCCGCGCCGGCAAGCACCGCAAAACTTCCCGACAATCCGCCAAATACGATATTCAGCCAGGTACGCCGCTTCAACCACACCGTGTAAACGATTGCATAGGTGAAAGCGCCGAGAAAAATGTTCAGTGCCGCCATCGCATTGAGGGCAACAGCCGAGGCTGCCACCGCGATCAGAAGCAGCAGCCCGATCACCGCCAGCCATTTTGGACCGTGCTGGAATACTCCGGTCACAAAAGGACGATTTTTTGTGCGCAGCATTTTTGCGTCCATATCGCACTCGCTGTACTGGTTGTATGCACCGGCTGCCGCCGAGCCCATCAGAACCGTCAGCGACAGGATCAGGATTTTCCATGCCGGCAGCGATTCCCCCGGGGTGATCGCCATGCCGCCCAGCGCAGCCAAAGCAATCACCATACCTATGCGCAACTTGAAAACATTGAC
Organism: Pseudomonadota bacterium; assembly: GCA_049320585.1. Classification (GTDB taxonomy): domain Bacteria; phylum Pseudomonadota; class Gammaproteobacteria; order Burkholderiales; family Gallionellaceae; genus Gallionella. The sequence goes on from JBMOQB010000030.1 coordinate 227,129, forward strand.
GTATTGTTTAAACATGATCATCACTCCGTATTCTCGCTCTCCCCGACGCCGGGAGATGGTTTTTGCAGGAGCCAGGAAGCGATGCGCTAACATCGCTTCCCATCATCGCTTTTCTTCAGGACATACCCCATACAGTGGACAGATACTTGAAGTTGATGAAGTAATACAAAACTATGGTTGCAAACAGGATCATAGCCAGCACGAACGTGCCCGGCGCTTCCATGCCACCGATGCCAATGTGTTTCTTGCCGGACTTCTCAAACACAGCGTCAGCATCTGCTACTTTCGGCCATGGAGCCGAATCTTCCGCGATACGTTCACCGGTAAAAATGGATGCCAGCACGACGACGATAAACATGATCGCGCCAACCGTCATGATCACCGCGAAGATCTCGCCCATATCCATCAAGCCCTTGGCGATCTCGGGATACTGATAAGACAATGGCTGTCCGGCAAAGGTTATGTCTGCATGACGGCGTTGCACGCCCATCGTGCCAGCACCCATCATTGCTATGGAAAACACCCATCCTCCGAGGCTGAACACATAAGGTTGTAATTTCGCCATCCCGGAAAGCGCTATCTTGCGCTGGAATACCACCGGGATCAGCCAGTAGGTGACTGCCATGAATGCCATGGTGGTACCAACTACCAGGGTGCCATGGAAATGGCCTGGCAAGTACATGGTGTTATGAATGATCATGTTGATCTGCTCGACGCTCATCACCACGCCGGTGATACCACCGATGAAACCGAAGCCGACCAGCGACAGGAACATCCCGGAAAATATCGGATTGCCCCATGGCGCCTTGCGCAACCAGGTAAACAATCCGGCATCAAGCCCTTTCTTGCGTTGCGCAACTTCGATAGAGCCGGGAACGGTCAAACCATGGATCATGCTGGCCAGCACTGCCAGATAGATCATATAACTGGTGTTGAATACCTTCCATGCAGAAGTCAGACCGGGATCGGACAGCAGGTGGTGCGCAGAACCAAGTTGCAGGAACAGGATATACAGCAGGAACGCACCGCGACTTACCTTCTCTGACATCGGCTTGGCGCCGAATACCAGCGACGCAATCAGATACCAGATCGAGATATGGGTAACCACGTTGATCTGTTGCGATGAGTGGCCAAACCCCCACCAGATGACCCGATACATCATCGGATCAATATGGCTGATCAGACCTACTGACCAGAGAAACGTCGGTATCAGGATCAGCGCACCGGAAACGATGGTAAACACGGCAATTATCGTCGCTGTAACGCCACCGAAAACCACCAGAGGGAGCGAGCCGTTATATGTCTTTTCTCTTTTGGCAACCACCAGCGTTCCAAGAAACACGAAGCATCCGATCAACGCGCCCACAGCAAACAGGATCAACCCCAGGTAAAAATGGGGCTCGGCAGTGAGCGGCACATAAGAGGTCATCATCACGCTTGAATTTCCCCCCAGCACCGCAACAGCCACCATAGCCGCTCCGACCAGCATCAGCCAGAACTGCGCCCAAGCCCAGCGCGGGGTCGCCAAGCGGTTGCCCAATACATGCGCACCCAGAAAGTACAATACGGCCATCTCAAAGAATATGATCCATACCGCAAGATTGATCAGGCCGTGTGCAGTCAACGCCAGATAAAATATCTCCGGTGAAAGCAACTGAACGCTTGGCATGCGAGTGAGTGCCACGCCAAGACCAAAAAATCCCCCAACCAGCAAGAACACGACTGCCGCAAACGCATTCCATTTGACCAGCGTGTTGGCTGTCCTGTTGACTTTCAGGCCGGATACCGGGTCGATGCGGAATTCAGACATTGTAGTCGTCGACATTTTTTTACTCCTTCACGTAAATTCTGCCCAGCATCGTTTGATGGCCCATTGTATCTCCGCCCCCGCAGTATTCACCGCATGCTATGCTGAAAACGCCGGATTTGTTCGGGGTCAGATTCATGACCTGCTCATACCCCGGATAGACCTGAAAGTTGATGTTCTCCGGTTGCAACGAGAATCCGTGACCCACGTCGAGAGAAGACATATGCAGGCGATAGGTCTTGCCTTTTTGAAACTCAAGGATGGGGCGCCATTGCCATTGCATGCCGGCCAGATAGACATCGGTGCCGGGAGGAGGAGCCACGACATCTTCACCGGTAGATTCATCCTTGCGGACAGTGAACTTCGCCTGCATATCTGCCACCTTCTGCGCAAATGCCTCAGGAGTGGTCTTGTAGGTCTCATTGCTCATGTTCTGATTTCCGATCCAGTGCCAGCCTATCATCCAGCCGAACATGAACAGGCACCAGGTAAAGGAAAGCACGATCCAGACCAATTCTGTGCGTTCGATCGGTTCACGCCACCAGTCAGGATTTGTCGGGGGAGTATATGAAGTTCCCATGTTAGTTTCTCCTCATTAATTAGATAGTGAGCGTGATTATCTGGACATCGGAATATTGATCACATCCCAAAGACCCCATAATGTATAAAACACGGCAGGTACCGCTATGCCCAGCAACAACAATATCCAATTGTTATCCAGCAACCTTTGCATCGCATGAGGTTTGGCATCGCTTGAAGTTGGTTCTGACATGATTTACTCCTCCTTTAACGATTTATGGCTGGCGCCATTGAAGTATAGAAACGAAAAAACACTCTGATAAAGAATTTTCAGTGTCTGAGCAACATGAACAGGCCGATACCAAAGTAAGCTGCCGCGCCGATTGCGAGCACCACAGTCAGCAGCAGAAACTTGTTGTGTATCAGCTGCCGCAGGAAGTTGACCGGCGGATTTGCGGACTTGGCTGGTTCCATTGAATATCCCCCCTTGTTATTAATCTGTATCCGCCAAATAATACATGTATCATTGATACAGTTTTTGTTAACATATTCCTAATGCCACATATTGTCAAGAGGTTTAATCGGAACAATTGATCGGCTTGCCAGAATGATAATAAACATGTATGGTTACTGCATGTTTTCAGGCTGGCAGGCATATCGGCAGCAAACAGCATATGCAAGCCGAACACTGCGCCAAGCCGTTTAAACAACCCAATCGAGGACAATAATGAAACTGACCCAATATTCCGATCTAGGCTTAAGGCTGCTGATGTATCTGGCATTGCGCCATGGCGAAACAGTCACGATCCAGGAAGTGAGTGTACGGTTTGCGGTCTCCAAAAATCACATGGTCAAGATTTCGCATCAATTGACCAAGTCAGGATTGATTGAAAGCGCACGCGGCCGCAATGGCGGCGTGTGCCTGGCAACATCCCCGGAAAGCATCAGCGTTGAGGAAGCATTGCTCGCAACTGAAGACAATTTTGATCTGGTCGAATGTTTCGGCGAGGACAATCACTGCGTCATAACCGATGTGTGCAGGCTGAGCAAAGTTCTGGATAACGCCCGTGAAGCATTTTTTGGGGTATTGCGGCAAGTCACGCTGGCCGATCTGGTGAAAAACAGAAAAGCACTTGAAAGCGCTTTGATGCCGTTGCATCAAAAGTCAACCGTCAAGTTTTATCCCCGGTCCAGTTATGCGGCAAGGCAAAAGGCAAAAGAATAGACTTCGCAGCTTCGCGCAAAACCCCTCGCCCCGGATGAATTGCCTGCAGAATGGCGTAATGAGGGATGGCAATTGCAGGCAAGATGCGGACCATCGAATGCAAACGTCAACAGCGGTAATTGCTGCCAGTAAACAAAACGGAATTGATTCAAAACCGGTTTGTAATCCGGCATCCATTGCCATTGAGCTTCGTTGTAATGTCTGTTCTGCAAGAATCTGATTTAAGCGATGTGAGGACACCATGAAAAAATTATTATCCGGCATGTTGTTATTTGCGGCTGCTTCGGCATGGGCAGCAGACAGCGACGAGCTGTGGCAAATGACCATCAGGACGGAAATGCCCGGCATGCCCATGCCGGCAATGACCCAGACTGTCTGCCTTGCCAAAGGGGCGGGCTACAAACCGGGCAAAGTACCGCACCAAAAACGCTGCGAAGTGACCGGCCTCGAGGTATCCGGAAACAAGACCAGCTGGAATGTGAACTGCTCCGGCAGGGACCCGATGAGAGGCAATGGAGAAGTGACGCGTATTGAAAACACCATGAAGGGCACGATGAAGTTGCACTCCAGCGATATGCAAATGACCCAGGTTATTTCCGGAAAGCGCATCGGCAACTGCCAAGCGAAATAATAGCCGCCTGTTGCCGGCATCATTTTTAATCATGGCAACATCAGCACATGGTTGCCTGACCTGATCGCGGATTTCAGGTGCTTCATTTTCGCTAATGACGCCCGCATCTCTCACCGGTTCGCTCCAGATCTTTCTGGCCTTCCGGCAGGTTTGACAGTCCGTTCAAGCCGTCTTTCGTAAAACAGAAAACTGCAACAGTGCCGTCCAAGCACAGCCAGTCATGAATCTCCGCAAACCCCGTGAAACCGGACATGTTCCTAACCTGCGTACCGATGCCGAAAAAAGAGTTGCAATTTGGGCTGAAATATGTATCATCTGCACATGTATAGAGTATGCATGTTTATCCGGCGGCTGCTTATGCATGTAATTCCGATGTTCAACAAATACCAGATAAAGACAACAAAGTTCTACGCAAGCGAGGAATTGTCAACATAACCTTGGGAGGATTTGATCATGAATATTAAAAATATACTTGCGACATTGTCCGTAGTGGCGGCCCTGCCACTAGCAGTGCACAATGCTTACGGCACGGCAGAAGACGCGATACACCACGATGCAATCCCGAATGCGCCGACGATTACCGAGGGAGAATTCGCCAAGGGCAGCCGGATTTTTTTCGAGCGTTGCGCAGGCTGTCATGGCGTGCTGCGCAAGGGCGCAACCGGTAAGCCGTTGACACCTAACCTGACCATAGATAAAGGCACCGAATACCTGAAGACATTTATCGGCTATGGATCACCGGGCGGCATGCCGAACTTTGGCTCCAGCGGCGAGCTGACCGAAGCAGAAGTCGACCTGATGGCGCGCTACATACAACAAACACCGGTGGCACCGCCAGAAATGGGCATGAAAGACATTGAAGCCACCTGGAAGCTTATTGTGCCGGTGAAAGACCGTCCGACCAAACAGATGAACAAACTCAACCTGGGCAATTTGTTTTCCGTGACGCTGCGCGATGCGGGCAAAGTTGCGATAATTGATGGCGACAGCAAAGCAATCGTGACCACCCTCAATACCGGCTATGCGGTGCACATTTCACGGATATCCGCATCCGGCCGTTACCTGTATGTGACCGGCCGCGATGCCAGACTGAGCCTGATTGACCTGTGGATGCCAACACCATCAGTCGTGGCTGAAGTCAAAACCGGGGTCGAGGCACGTTCGATTGAAACCTCCAAGTTCAAGGGCTGGGAAGACAAGTATGCGATCTCCGGCACCTACTGGCCGCCACAGTTCGTGATCCATGAAGGCGACACATTGAAACCTCTAAAAATCGTTGTGACCAGCGGTATTGCCTCGGAAACTGGGGAGTACGTCAAGGAAGCTCGCGTCGCGGCTATCGTGGCTTCACACTACAAGCCCGAATTCATGGTCAACGTAAAAGAAACGGGAAAAGTGGTGATCGTGGACTACTCCGACCTGAATAACCTGAAGACGACTACGATCGACACGCCACGATTCCTGCATGACGGAGGCTTTGAGTCCACCAAGCGTTACTTTATGGATGCCGCCAATGCCTCCAACAAGATCGCGGTGATCGACATCAAGGAAAACAAGCTGGCAGCCGTGGTTGAAGTGGGCAAAACTCCGCACCCGGGCCGTGGCGCCAACTTCATCGATCCGAAGTACGGGCCGGTATGGGCTACCAGCCACTTGGGTGACGATACCATCGCTGTAATTGGCACCGACCCGATCAAGCACAAGGCCAATGCCTGGAAAATGGTTCGGCAGATTCCAGGCCATGGCAGTGGATCGTTGTTCATCAAGACCCATCCGAAGTCAAAGAACCTTTGGGTTGACGCACCCCTCAACGGGGAAGCCAAGATCAGCCAATCGATCGGTGTGCTTGACATCAATAATCTTGAAAAGGGGGTCACCGTATTGCCGATCGCCGAGTGGGCCAACCTGGGCGAAGGTGCCAAACGCGTGGTTCAGCCTGAATACAACATGGCAGGCGACGAGGTATGGTTCTCGGTCTGGAGTGCATCCAACCTGAAATCCGCCATCGTGGTGGTTGACGACAAGACTCGCAAACTGAAGAAGGTGATCACCGACGACAGGCTGATTACGCCAACCGGGCATTTCAACGTCAACAACACGATGCACGACGTTTACTAGGAAGCTATCAGTACACCGTCAGCGTATCAAGGGCGGGTTGATCCCGCCCTTTTTTATTGAATTGATTTATGATTCGCATGTTCGAGCTCCGACTTGGGAAATTTTCGTAAATCTGCATGCAATGGGCTGATGATCCGGTTATCTGGGTCGCAATAACAAACTTCCAAGGAAATCCAGATGTGCGCTCCAACTCACAATATACGTTTGGCCTTGGCATTCTGTTGTATTTTTGGATTAGTTCATGCAGTTTGCGCTGCTGAAGGCAGCGAAACCGAGGAACTGGTCCTGGTGATAACCACGCCAACCAGAACGAAAATTTCGATCTCCGATGCGCCAGCCGCAGTGACGGTGGTAACCGCCAAGGAAATCAAGGCAAAGAACGCCTCGCGACTGGGCGATGTGCTTGACCAGGTGCCCAGCCTTTATTTGCGCGATGGTGCGCTTGGCCAGTCGCAGGGCACTTCAGGGACGAGCGGGATGTCTCTGCGCGGAGTGGATCAGAGCAGGACGCTTATCCTGCTCGACGGTCAGCCCATCCAGGATGCCAGGTCAGGAAAAGTTAACTGGCGAGTCCCATTCGTCGACGACATCGCTCGTGTCGAAGTGGTGCCAGGCGCGTTTTCCTCGCTGTATGGCAGCAATGCCATCGGCGGGGTGATCAACATCATCACCAAACAACCGGACCGGCATGAATTCACCGCCAAGGTAAAAAAAGGCTGGGGCGATGCCAGCGGCGAGGATGCCAGTATTTATCTGCGCGAAAAACTGGATAGCGGGCTGGGACTCGCAGCGGGACTCGGTTACCAGAACCGCGACAGCTATGTGAACGACTTTGTCGTCAAAACTCCGTCAGGTCCGGCAGGCACTCCGGTCACAGGCGCGCAGCCTATCACCACCCGCGATGGAGCGGCCGCCTATCTGGTAGGCGATAAGGGCACGACACCATGGAACTCTGCCAATGCGACCGTCAAACTGTATTACGACCTGAGTGACCGCGACAAGATTTATACCGGCATCGTCTACCAGAAAATCGATCAAGGCTACACCCGGTCCAATACTTATCTGAGGGATGGGGCTGGAAACCCTGTTTGGAATGGGCCGCTTGATATCAATGGCCAGGGTGTACCCCTGACGGAATCAAATTTCGTCAACAATTCGCCGCTGCACGAGGCTGCTACCCGGTATTTCGTTGGCTATGACGGTACTCTGGGGAATGATTATGCGCTGAAGGTAGACCTCGCCAAGATCAGGCGCGCATACAGTTTTACGTTTGCAAGCTCCACTGCCACTTGGGACAGCGGCTCTGGAAGCCTGTATGACACACCGAACACCGGGCTGGACGGCACAGCCCAGCTGAGCTTTCCGGTCGGCTCGCAGCAGGTTATCGTGACCGGGCTGGCGCTGCATAATGATACTGCGAACCAGCAAGTCTACTCACTTGCCAACTGGCGCAATCCTGATACAAAAACTGCCGTGACCGGCAGCTACAATGGCGATTCGACCACGACTTCCGTTTTTGCGCAGGACGAGATCGATGCGGCAGATGCACTCACGGTTTATCTCGGCGGACGACTGGATAACTGGAAAACCAAAGGCGATAGCACGGTCACAACCACCACCACGATTTATCCGTCGCGCAGCGCAACTGCCTTCAGCCCCAAGGTATCCGCGGTTTATCGGGCAAGCGAGGCCGCAACACTGCGCGCCTCCTTCGGCAGATCCTTTCGTGCGCCGACGAATGAAGATATGTATACAACATCAATCATCGGTCCCAGAACAACTAAGGGTGATCCGAATCTTCAACCCGAACATGGCTCGACATGGGAAGCAGGCGGCGAACTTAGAGTCACCGAATTCACCAAGATCACGGCCACCTATTACGATACTCAACTCAGCAATTTGATTTACTTGCAGCAGGTTTCTCCCACGCTGTCGTTACGCATCAACGCCGGGAAAGCCAGGATACGCGGGATAGAACTGGGCGCTTCCAGCAGATTGGCAAGCTGGCTGGAGCTGGATGCCAACTACGCCTATATCGATTCAGTCATGCTCGAAAACGCTGCCGATCCAGGAAGCGCAGGCAAACGATTGACCGATACGCCCAAGAACATCGCCGGCATCGGTTTGACTGCGCAACAAGGTGCATGGTCGGGATCGCTGAGTGCGCGCTATGTCGGCCACTCCTTTTTCACCGCGCAAAACACCGATACAGTAGAAGGGGTGCCGGGCAGCTATGATGCCTATACCATCGTGAATGCCAAGCTCGGGTATGAGTTTTCCAAGGGGATGAAAGGCACCGTGGCCATCAATAATCTGCTGAACGTAAAAGCTTACTCGTACTTCCTGCTGCCAAGCCGTAATGCGACTGCCGAAATGGATTTTTCCTTCTGATACCGGGTTGAGCATGCTGAATCCGCGTCGTATCCTCGCGGCGCTGCTCCTGCTTGCACTTCCTCATGCAGCAAGCGCATCCTTGCTCACGGACAAATTCACCCCAGGAACACCTTATTATTTCGACAATTTCGATCCGGGGAAAAAACCCTGGGAGCCTGGACAATATTTGAATATCGAGGAAGTATTCAAGAATTACCAGTACTTCAAAATCGTGTTCGATCAGGATGGGAAGGGAATCACCGTCTACCGATACCTGCGTGGCAACAATGAAGGCAGTGAAAAATACCGGCTACTGCCGGATAACTCACTGCAGAAAAAATAATCCACCGGGATTGTTTTGAAATGCCCGGAAGACCCAGCAGCAGTAAGGCAATAATGTGATTTATTCCCTCACTTGCATTATCCCCTAATGCTCCTTTCCATCGACTCGCGGCTGGACAAGGAACGGGATGTAACGCCAAGCGAGCAGCACAAAACACATGAACCAGCACGATGCAGCGAGGTAAATCCAGTATATATGTCCAACGGGATAAAGCTGCGGCGCAATGATACGCAATACAAAAGCCAGCATCATGAGCCACAGGGCGAATTTGTCGAGCGTATCAAAAACCACCTTTCTGCCCGTATGTCCCTTCGCTATCCTGATCAGCATAGCGGGAATGATCAGACCCATCACGCCGAAGGTAAAGACATGGATGGACACGGATACCGGCCATTCGGGGCGGATGGTCTGCCTGAGAAATTCAATCAGCAGTTGTGAGACAAGCGCCAGGTAACCCAGATACATGATGCCGATGTCGAGACGCCGCATCGCCAGTTGAGGCTTCCAGTAAATGAAACGGCCTGCCAGCAGAAACGCGAGCAGCAGTGCGATCCAGCCTGACAGCTGCGGCGGCATCAGGCCTGCAAACACCAGCAGCAGTCCGAGCAGCTTGATCGCCTTGTTCAGCAGCGGATAGTTCAGGATCGAAACCTGAAAGACGCCTTTCATGAATTGGGTCAGCGTACGCTCCAGCATCACCAGAAAGGCCATGCGGAACAGCCCCACGGCTATGCTCCAGCCGGCTTGGTAGTAATCGTGGCTCAGCATCAGATTCTTTGCCAGCAAAAAAACCGGAAGTATCAGGAGAAAATAATAGTTGTCGCGGTAGGAATCGTCCTTGCGATTTTGTATCAGCGTCCTCATCAGCATCGCGACGATAGCTGCGATGAACAGATTATTGGCAACCAGAAACAGCGCTGGCGGCAATATTCCCTGAAACCACATCCCTGCCCTTTCGAACAGCCAGGCTGCCGCCAGGAACATCAGCGCATAACCGGAGTAACCGCGCACCCGAACCCAGTTCTTGGTTGCGGTCAGCAGAAAACCGCCCAGAACCGCCCAGCCGAAGCCGAAGAACATTTCGTGGGCATGCCACTGCACCATCGAGAAGGTGGTTTTGGGTGCAGAGAGCACACCGGAATGAATCAATGCCCACAAAACCGGCAGACCCAAGCCCGATAGCATTGCCAACGCAAAGAACGGCCGGAAACCGACCAGCCAGAGCGAGTGCGCAGGAAGGTAAATCTTGTTGTCCATGCGTCAGCCCTCCAAGTCCCGCTACAACAAACCCTCGAGCACCGGGAAAAGCTCGCGCTCCTCGAACCGGACATGCGCCGACAGGCATTTGCCGAAATTGCCCAATGACCCGGCATCGTTCTGCCTTAACGCATCGATCAGCCCACGCAATAGCTGGTGGTCTGCCAGGGTGCGCATGGCCAGCAGTTGTGTTTCGTTCCCGTGCAGCAGAGGCAGCAATGATGCTTCCTCGGTTTTGAAGTGCGGCTCCAGTTCATTCGCGTATGCCCGGATCACGCGCTGGCAGGCCGAACTCACCAGAACCCCATCTCCGGATAGCGCGGCGCGCTCGCAGGATTTTGCCAGCGCAGGCGTGGTGTGGTGTTCACGCGACAGCGGTTGCAAGATAGTGCTGCGTTTCATGTGTCATTCAAAGGATGACGAACTGGAAATGATCACACGATTTCCGAGGTAATGCATTCAAGTCCACAGCGGGCAGGCAGACGGGCAGCGCACTCCAACAAGTTTGCGATGCCGGAGCGCAGTTTATCTGCGTGTGAAGTTGATAGCGATTTTCCCCGGCTCGCGCAAGACATAATTGATTGCGATGCCTTCACCGTAACGCTGAGTCAATTGGGCCAGCAGCGGCAATGGATCGTGGTCATTGACGAAAGCCATCGTTTCACCCGGATTAAGCGCATCCAGCGCACCAAAAATTGCGGCATGGCGAAAGCGTTTTGCCACACCGCGCGCATCGAACGGGTAGCGCATGTCGTGCGAGGTAGCGTTGGAGCAGGAATGTGTCATATTGAATGCCTCATTAAAAAATGTTTACAAAACACCGAAAGAATATCGCCCATACGCATATATACATGTATATAATATACATGTTTTATTGTGTAATGCCAATCTGTTTTTAAATTCCGCCCAATTACAACAACAAATAGGCAACTTGGCAGCTTGACGAGGATACCGCTATGCAGACCATTGCCGAATTCATGAAAGACAACCACCATTTTTGTGACGGGACATTTGCCGTCGCTGAACAAGCTGCCTTGGACAACAACTGGACGCAGGCAGAAACTGCGTTCAGCAATTTCCGCACTGACATGGCCAGACATTTTCGCATGGAGGAAGAGCGGCTTTTCCCGGCGCTGATATCTGCCGGCGGTCCCGCCGGCCCGGTGCATGCAATGCAAATGGAACACGCACAAATGAACGCGCTCATCGAACAAATGTCCGGTGCATTGAATAAACGGGATGCACAAGGGTATGGGGGTCTGTCTGAAACACTGTTGATTGTGATGCAACAGCACAACCTCAAGGAAGAGCAGATGCTCTACCCCATTGCCGATCACTTCCTGGCAACACAGCGGGAGACTCTGCTTGATAGCATTAAATCGGCTTGACCATCATGTGCGCTGACCCGACACATAAGCTGGATGTGCGCGGACTGCCGCCTCCCGAGCCCTTCGAGCTCATCATCAGCACATTGCAGAGACTCCCCGCCGGAGAATGCCTGCATGTGCATATCCATCGCGAACCTTACCCGCTTTACGAAGTGTTGCGCGACGGAGGTTATGTATGGCAGACCACCGAGCTGAAGGATGGCAGCTTTTCCATTCGCATCAGATACGGCCAATGAAAACCATCCCGCTCGATACCCAGCAGGCACCGCCGATTTCTGTGCCGTTAAGCTTCTTCACGTCCGCCCCGCTGTTCCTGCTGCTGGCTGCCCTGATATTATTGTCCGGTGCAGACAATCCGTTTGCCGATATGCATTCGCCGGCGCTGCTTGCCGCGACGCACTGCATCACCCTGGGTTTCATGGCGATGATCATGCTGGGTGCGATGCAGCAGATCCTGCCGGTGGTGATCGTCAGCCCCATGCCGGCCTCGCGATTGACTGCCTGGCTGACCTTCCTGCCGCTGATTTCCGGCGCAGTACTGCTGCCTGCCGGTTTCCTGCTGGGCAAGCCGGTATTGCTCAATCTTGCCTGGCCGCTATTGGGGTTGGCTTTTACAACCTTCATCATTGCCAGCCTGATCAGCCTGGCGCGCTCTCCTGCACACAACGCAACAAAAACCACAATACTGCTGTCCATCCTCGCGCTCAGTGGAGCCATTGTTTTGGGCATGATGCTGGCGCACGGTTATGCCACCGGCGCGCAGTTGCCCTACGCCAAGTTGGCCACATCCCATGTCTATCTGTCGTTGGGCGGCTGGGTTTTGCTGCTGATCATCGGCGTGTCCTATCAAGTAGTGCCGATGTTCCAGCTCACGCCCAACTATCCGGGATGGTTAAGCATCAGTTTGACTCCTGCCATATTTATCGTGCTGGTGTTGAACCTGCTTTCCCTGCTGCTCGAATTCAGGCCACACTGGGCAGTGATCACCGTACAAAGCATGTTCTGGTTTTTGGCTGGCAGTTTTGCCGTGGCCACACTCATGTTGCAAAGCAAGCGGCGGCGGCGCGTCGCGGATGCCACCCTGAGTTTTTTCCGGTTGGGGTTGATTGCATTGTTATGCGCTGCAATATTCGCGCTGGCGACTGTATTTTTTCCGGCTATTGGTCACCTTGTAATAATCGCCGCAGCATTATTTATACTCGGTTTTGCCATGTCGGCGATTAACGGCATGCTTTACAAGATCGTCCCGTTTCTGGTGTGGTTCCATCTGTTCCGTGGCGGAGTAAAACGCGGTGTTCCAAACATGAAAGAAATCATACCCGAGCATTGGATGTGGCAGCATTTGTGGCTGCATCGCGGCACTTTGCTTGCGGCGCTGTTCGCGCCCTGGTGGCATGCGGCGGCATGGATGGCTGCACTGGGCTTGCTGCTGCAAGCCACACTGCTCGGATACGCGCTCCTCACCGCGATTTCGGTGTATCGCGTCACGTCCAAGCACCTCGGGGAGAATTCACCATGAGTTTCTTGTTGCTCAAGGGATTGCATATCACATGTGCAATCACCAGCTACACATTGTTCTTTCTGCGAGGTATCTGGAGCTTCAGGGAAACACCCACCATGCGGCAGCGCTGGGTCAGGATCGTCCCACATGTCGTGGATACGCTGTTACTCATTACGGCCATAGCTCTGGCTTTCACGATACGGCAATATCCCTTGGCGGATGCATGGCTGACTGCAAAGGTTGCCGGGGTATTGCTGTATATAGGACTGGGATTTGTCGCGCTGAAATATGGCAAGACCAGAACCATGCGAATTTTCGCCTGGCTGGCTGCCCAGGCAGTGTTCGCCTATATAGTTCTCGTCGCGGTCAGCCACAACGCCTTGCCATTCGGCAATTAAGGGCATCAATTGGCGTTTTCATATAACCGCAGCACAGCAAGACGGGAAGCGATGATCGACAAGTAGTAACCAGCAATCAGATTCACAACAGGATATTTCTGGCACCGTCTATCAAGCAGGCGCCAGCGCCACCCGATCGTGAAATCGGGTGACGTCACAACCATGCCTAGGGAACCACTGAATCAATGACGATATTCAGGCCTTTGGTGCCTGGTTTTATCGCTGCTGACTTCCCCTCCAAGTCGCCTGGCTGCGCCCTCCCGCCTTGGCCAGACTTGGATACACGCGCCACCACCACAACCTGATCAAATCCTGACAGTTTCATTTCCGGCCGCATCGCCATGCTGTCATCGAGCGTGAACTCCATCGGCAAGTCCTTCACCTGTTTGCGGAACACAGCGAGCGGCATAGGCGGACCCTGTGCCGCGCGCGCCAGGATGAACACGGTATCGTCCGGAGAGGCCTTGCCGGTCAATGCCTTGCTCAATGTAACCTTGCCGGTAACCGCCGCTGCCGGGTTGGCTGCCGCCTGCTGGGGCGCTTCCTCGAATGGCAATTTTGCCAGTTTTTGCTTGCCTCCCGGCTGGGCTGCCAGCAGATCGCGTGCGCGCTGGATGCTGACCTTGAACTGCTGCGCATCCCGGGAACCCGGCTGCAGAAATCCGTAAAGCTTCTGCCAGTTTGAAAGTGCCATTACATAGTCTCCGCGTTCCATGCCGACTGAACCGGTCAGCGCGAGTGCGGTGATGTTGTTGGGATCAAGCGCCAAGGCTTGCTCCAGCATTTTTGCAACTTCCGGGCTTTGCAGAGTCCGGCCATGGGCCATTGCGTAGACATCCGCATAATTTGCCCACAGTTGAGCCTCGTCAGGCACCAGCTTGACAAGTTCCTCGTATGCCTTGGCGCCTTCTTCATAGCGCTTCATCTCGATGTATGAGCGGGCCAGCATGAACCATCCGTTCGCATTGTCCGGATTGTCTTGCAATTCGCTTGCCAGTTCCTGCAATCCTTCCTCGGTGCGGATGATACCGTCGCCAGCTGCAGCGCTTTGCTCCTGCGGCGACAGCATCGCCTTGGTGTTGCCCAGCTTCATGTAGACCGGAACGGTGAACAGCGGGAGCAAGACCGCCATCACAATGGCCAGCACTTTGGCGGGATTGCGCGGCGTCTTTTTTACTGGCTGTCCGGATGTTTTCACCTCTTCCAACAATCGGGCCTGCAATTCACTCTTGCCCTGCTCGTATGCCTCCTGAGTCAGCAAACCGTTGCGCAAATCGACTTCAAGCTCCTGCGACTGGTCACGCAGGATTCCAAGGTTGGCCGCATCGCGCAGCACATCGTTATTGGATGCTGATCTTCGCCACAGCGGCACCGCAATAAACACAATTGCAACAAGCAGCAAAGCCGCACTGAGTATCCAGAATAAAGTCATTTTTAGAGGTCTTTCGAAGGGTTTAGCAGGTCGGCGGCGCGTTTCGCATCTTCGTCGGAAAGATGCGGTTCAGGAATCTTGCTTTTGCGTTTGCGCAGTTGAAATATCAAGCCGATTAATCCAACCAGCAACAGTGCGAACGGGCCATACCAAAGCAACAATGTGTAACTTTTCACCGGCGGATCAAACAGCACGTAGTCGCCGTACCGGGCAACCAGATAATCGATGATCTCCTGGTCGCTCATGCCCTTCTGCATTTGCTCGCGCACTTCCTGGCGCAAGTCGTTGGCGAGCTCCGAGCGGGAACTGGCCAGCGACTCATTTTGACACACCAGGCAGCGCAGATTTTCTGCCAATCCTATCATGCGCTTTTCCAGTACCGGATCTTCGGCCAAATCTTTTGCTACATCGGCGCATGCAAAGCCCGGCAACAGGCAAAGCAACAGTATCAAGATTTTTTTCATTTCGCTTTTAACTCCGCAACCAAAGGAAGTATCTTTTCGTGCAGGCTTTGCTGCGTCACCGGCCCGATCTGCTTGTAACGGATCACGCCTTCCTTGTCGATCACGTATGTCTCCGGGACGCCATACACACCGTAATCGATACCTATGCGTCCATCCGTATCTGATGCGCTCAGCACGTAAGGGTCGCCGCCTTCCCTCAGCCATGCCATGCCATCTTCGCGTTTATCCTTGTAATCCAGCCCGTATATCGGCACGATGTTCTGGCGGGACAATGCCAGCAGCACCGGATGCTCCACCCTGCATGAAACACACCATGATGCCCAGACGTTCAGCAGCCATACCTGGCCCCTCATTTCCTGCGGGGAAAATTGTTTGGCCGGATCGTGCAACTGCGCAAGGTTGAATGCCGGGGCCGGCTTCCCTATCAGCGGTGAAGGCACTTCACGCGGATTCAGCTGCAACCCGACATACAGGAAGCCTGCCAGCACCACAAATATCACGAACGGCCAGATGAATCTGATCATGATGCCTTGCCCTCAGAGGTCAATCCGCCGACAGCGGGTGAGCTCCTATCATCGGCAGTTTGTGTCTTCCTGCTTTTGATGCGGTAACGGCGATCACTGATGGCCAACACACCGCCCAGAGCCATCAGCACACAGCCGGCCCAGATCCAATCCACGAACGGCTTGTAATAAACACGCACCGCCCAGGCTGTGCGTGTTCCGGGTATCTGCTCGCCCAGTGAAACATACAGGTCGCGGAACAGGCCGGTGTCGATTGCAGCTTCTGTCATCGGCATACCGGAAGCATTGTAACGGCGCTTCTGCGGGAACAGTTCGGTTACCAGCTTGCCATTCCTGCTGACCGTTACGCGCGCTTCGGCCGCCACATAGTTGGGCCCCTGGATTTCCCGGACACCGTCAAAACGGAATACATAGCCGCTGGCATCTACCGTATCACCGATGTCCATACGCACATCCCGCTCGGTCGCGTAACCTTTCACCACAGTCACGCCAATGATGAATATCGCTATGCCAAGATGCGCCAGCTGCATACCGTAATAACTCGAACTTTGACTGCGTACGCGCTGCATGAATGAACCATGCCCCGACCACCGCTGGCGCAGACTGACCACCAGCGAGGCAATCACCCAGAATGACAGCAGCAGGCCGAATGATTTGAGCGGAGACCAGTTGCCGAACACCATCGGAACCAGCACTGCGAGGATTACTGCAGCAACCATTCCCCAGCGCAGTTTTTTGGAAAGTTCCTGAACACTGGACTGTTTCCAGCGTGCCAATGCCCCGAGTCCCATCATCAATACCGCCAGTGCCATCAACGGGACGAATACCGCCTCGAAATACGGCGGGCCTACCGAAAGCTTGCCCATGCCCAGCGCATCCATGAACAGCGGATAAAGCGTGCCGATGAACACCGAGGCGGCAGCAACCGTCAACAGCACATTATTCGACAGCAGCATCGATTCACGCGAAACGAACTCGAACTTGCCGCCCAGGCCCACCTTGGGTGCGCGCCATGCAAACAGCAGCAGCGACGCGCCGATCACGACTGTCAGAAAACCCAGAATGAAAATACCGCGTTTGGGGTCGGTTGCAAATGAATGCACCGATGTCAACACGCCTGAACGCACCATGAAGGTTCCCAGCAGACTGAGGGAGAATGCTGCTATTGCCAGCAATATCGTCCAGCTCTTGAATGCCCCGCGCTTTTCGGTGACGGCCAGCGAATGGATCAAGGCTGTTCCCACCAGCCAGGGCATGAAGGATGCATTTTCCACCGGATCCCAGAACCACCAGCCGCCCCAGCCGAGTTCATAATAAGCCCACCAGCTGCCCAGCATGATTCCGGTGGTCAGGAACACCCAGGCTACTGTGGTCCATGGGCGCGACCAGCGCGCCCAAGTGGCATCAAGCTTTCCTCCCAGCAAAGCGGTTATCGCAAATGAAAAGGCAACCGAAAATCCCACATAACCCATGTACAGCATCGGCGGATGAATCACCAAACCCGGATCCTGCAGCAAGGGGTTCAGCTCATTCCCGTCGAGTGCGGCGGGAATAAGGCGGTCGAACGGGTTCGAGGTCAGCAGCATGAACAGCAGGAAGCCTACCGCGATCAATCCCATCACCCCCAGCACCCGCGCAACCATTTCGTCCGGCAGGTGTTTGCTGAAAGTGGCAACCGCTGCAGTCCAGATAACCAATATGGCTACCCAGAGCAATAACGAGCCCTCGTGCCCGCCCCAAATCGCCGCAAAGCGATAATGCAACGGCAATCCGGAGTTGGAGTGCTGGGAAACATACAGCACGGAAAAATCATTGTTGAGAAAGGCATTCGCCAATATCGCAAACGCCAGCATTACGAAAACCAGCAACCCGTATGACAGCGGGCGGGCGATACCCATCAACACCGGATTATTGCGCGCTGCTCCAGCTATCGGCAGCACACCCAGGGTAATCGCCAGGAACAGCGCGATAATCAACGAAAAATGACCAAGTTCTGGAATCATGTCAGGCCTCTCAAATCAAGCAATTATTTGACTACAGGAACTGCCGCTTCGGCAGAATTGGCAGCCGCTTTTGCTGCTTCGGCTTGCTTCATGGCATCGGCAGCCTCGGGCGGCATGTAATTTTCATCGTGCTTGGCGAGCACCTCTTCAGCGCGCATCAGACCATCGGCTTCCACCCGGCCCTGAGCGACCACGCCTTTGCCTTCCTTGAACAGATCGGGGAGGATGCCTTTATACACAACCGGAATGCTTCTGTGCGTATCGGTGATCACGAAATTCACCGTCAGACCATCCTTTTCGCGCTTTATGCTGCCTTCTTCGACCAGACCGCCGATACGGAAGCTGCGCCCGTGCGGGGCTTCATTATTGAACACCTGGGTCGGGGTGAAATACAGATTGACATTGCCCCTCAGCGCATACAGCACCAAGCCGACCGCCATGGACACTGCAACGACGCCGACGGCGATGAACACGAATCTTTTCTGGCGTGGCTTCATGCTATCTCCTTATCCCTGGCTTCATCTCCCGCGTTGCGCAGCATGCGCACCTGCTGCAAAGTGATTTTTCTTTTGTGCATGACCATCGCGATCTCGACCGCAAATATGAACAGCGCAACTGCATAGGAACCCAGCCAAACATAGGCGAGCGTGTTTTCTCTCATCCATATATCCAAACTCATTGTTTAACCTCCGGCAATTCGGCAATCCAAGTGGTGTTTCGTTCACGTTCCAGAATGATGCTGCGTACCCGCGCCAGCACGACCGCGATCGCATACAGCCAGCATGCAACAAGCATGATGAACATGGCCTGCTGCATCGCAATATGCATGGAAGTGCCGCTGAATTTGATGGTAGAACCCTGATGCAGGGTATTCCACCACTTCACCGAGAAATAAATGATCGGCACGTTCACCGAGCCGACAATGGCAAGCAATGCAGCGGCGCGGTCGGCGCGGCGGGGATCATCTATAGATGCGTGCAGCGCGATGAAACCGAGATAGAGGAACAGCAGTATCAGTTCGGAGGTCAGACGGGCATCCCACATCCACCATGCGCCCCACATCGGTTTGCCCCACAATGCACCGGTCCACAATGAAATGAAGGCGAACAGTGCGCCGGTGGGCGCGATCGCCGTGGCCATCATCGACGACAGGCGGGTCTTGAATATCAGACCGAGTGCCGCGTAACCTGCCATGACAAGGTACAGGAACATCGAGAGAATGGAAGCGGGAACATGAATGAAAATGATGCGGTAAAACTCGCCCTGAACGGCATCCACCGGGGCGACATAAAACCCAATATACAAGCCAACCGCAAACAATATCGCGGCGGAAGCCGCGAACCAGGGAATCAGTTTCCCGGCTAGGCCGTAAAAGGTGGTGGGTGCGGAATATTTGAACCAGTTAATTGCCAATTATCACTCCATCGAGATTCGCAACGCCTGCGCAGTCACCCAGGGGGTGAAAACCAGGGCCAACACCAACAATGCACCCAACAACGACAAATGGGATGCTATACCCAAGCCGCTCGATACCGCCTCGACCGCCCCCGTGCCAAAAATCAACACCGGGATGCACAGCGGCAACACCAGCAGCGACAACAGCACTCCGCCGCCGCGCAACCCCAAAGTCAATGCCGCGCCGATCGCGCCGATCATGCTGAGTATCGGCGTTCCCAGCAACAGGCCGACGATCAGCACGCCTAGCGCCTGCACCGACATGTCGAACTGCAAACCCAGCACCGGAGCCATCAGCACCAAAGGCAAGCCGGACACCATCCAGTGCGCGGCCATCTTGCCCAACACCAGCATGGACAGGGACTGGGGAGCCAGCATCATCTGCTCCAGCGTGCCATCCAGATAATCGGCCGAGAACAATCTCCCCAGCGACAGCATCGAAGACAGCAATGCCGCCACCCACAACACGCCCGCCGCCATCTTGCGCAACATCGCCATTTCCGGCCCGACGCCCAAAGGGAACAGGCTGACCACCATCACGAAAAATATCAGCGTGGTGAGCACATCCGCGCGGCGGCGCATCGCCAATACCAGATCGCGGCGTATCACCAGCACCAGCAAATCCAGCATCGAAGTTTTCTTCATGCCCCCATGACCTTCAATCATGACAGGGACAGGCTGAGCATTTCTTTTCCCGCAACTTCGAGGGGCTGATGGGTGGTAAAAATCACCATTCCCTGCTGCGCCAAATGCTCGGCAATCAACTCCTGGATCAACGCCACGGCTCCGACATCGAGGGCTGTCAAAGGTTCATCCAGCACCCACAGCCTTGCATCGCTGACCAGCAGACGGGCCAGTGCTACGCGGCGCCGTTGCCCCTGCGACAGCACCTTGGTCGGCAGCAGTTCGCGGCCGCGCAATCCCATGCGCCGCAGGGCAGCCAGCGCCTCTTTTTCATCAAGCTCCACACCCGAAAGTCCGGCAGAAATCCGCAAGTTCTCAAGCGCGCTCAACTCGTCCTTGATCGCATTCAAATGGCCGAGATACAACATCTCGGCATAATATTCTTCATCCAGTTCGCGGATATTTTCTCCGCGCCAGATAATATCACCCTCGTCGGGCGTGATGAAACCGCACAAAGTCCGCAACAGGCTGGTCTTGCCGCTGCCATTCGCGCCCTGAACCTGCATGATTTGTCCAAAATCCAGCGAGAAGCTTAATCCGGAAAACAAACGATGATCACCGCGGCTGCAAGCAAGATTGCTGATTTCCAGCATGTAGAAAAAACCTGAAATTGGACAATGCATGGCAGTATAGCCGATTGCATCAGAAGGTGACAACGCCAATTGCCGGATATCCGGACAATCCCTTACAAATACCAAGGTTTCAAGGCCAGGGTTCAAGGTTGGGCGTGATGCACCACCGCCGGCCCGGCGACAACAGGCAGGATTACAGCAGCACCGGACGGTCGGGCAACTCGTTGTGTTTTACGCCCGCATGGGGGTAATGACTGGCAAGGTGCCCGCCCACGCTGCGAATACCGACAAGCACGCCTTGCTCGAACTTCCCATCACGAAACGCCAGTTCCATCTCGCGGCAAATCTCTTCCCAGACGGCTTTTCCCAGCATGGCATGGATACCGCGATCGGCAACGATCTCGACATCGTGATCCGCCAGCAGCAGGTAGATCAACACGCCATTGTTGTATTCGGTATCCCAGACACGCAATTCCGAAAACACTTCGACCGCCCGTGCTCGCGCTGTCCGGCCCGCCAGCAGCAGTTTCAGATCGAGCGCGGGCTCGATTGCGAAACGTATCTGCCCGGTATGCATCCCTTCGGTTTCGCGGATGGCATGCTCTATCGCATCCAGCGTATGCGGCGGGAAGGCACGCCGCATTGCCGCATGGCCGGTAGATAAATGTCGCATCAATCGCATTAATTTCATGTCACCATCGCCCCGAAGCACCGCCACCGCCAAATCCGCCGCCGCCCCCGCCGAATCCTCCACCACCGCCGTGGCCTCCACCAAAACCGCCCCCGCCATAGCCTCCGAATCCCCGCCCGCCGCCGCCCAGCAGCACGAACACGAATGCCATCAGACCGGCCAGCAGCGCAATCAACAGCTGCGCGACAATAATCCAGGCCAGCACCGCCAGCGCTCCGCCCATCAGCACAGCGGCGGGAAAACGTCCAAGCAGCACGCGTAACATGCCGCCTACGATCACCACCAGCCCGAAGGCGATGAACAGCAGCGACTCGATGTCATATTTCCCGCTGGCAGCGGCACGGCGAGGCTGCGGCAAGGGTTCGCCCTCGATCACTTTCATCATCGCCGCGGTACCGGATTCGATGCCGGCATAAAACTCGCCGCGCTTGAAACGCGGCACGACGATCTCGTCGATGATACGGTTCGCAGTAGCATCATTGAGCACGCCTTCCAGGCCATAGCCCACCTCGATGCGCAGCGTGCGGTCATCCTTGGCGACCAGCAGCAGCGCGCCGTCGTCCACGCCCTTGCGGCCGAGCTTCCACGCCTCTGCCACGCGGATGCCGAATTGCTCGATGGCTTCCGGCTCGGTAGTCGGCACGATCAGCACCGCGAGCTGCGCGCCCTTCTTCGCTTCAAAATCGGCGAGACGCGATTCCAGTGCCTGAATTTGCTGCGCATTCAGCGTCGCGGTCAGATCGGTGACGCGATGGGTGAGCGGCGGCACAGCCACCTCGGCTTGCGCTCCCCCGCTCAGCAGCAGCGCAAGCAGGAATACCTGCGCGCAACTTTTCATTTATTTCACCGCGGCCGGGACCTTGGGCGCATCGAAACTGACCGCCGGCGGAGCCGAGATCGCTTTCTCGTTCTCCACCGTGAAGGTTGGCTTGACTTTGTAACCGAACAGCATCGCGGTCAGATTGCTGGGGAAAGAGCGCACCGTGACGTTGTATTCCTGCACTGCCTGGATATAGCGGTTGCGCGCCACGGTGATGCGATTCTGGGTGCCTTCAAGTTGGGCCTGCAGGTCGCGGAAATTCTGGTCGGATTTCAATTGCGGGTAATTCTCCACGACCACCATCAGGCGGCTCAATGCCGAAGTCAATTCGCCCTGTGCCGCCTGGAACCTGGCGAACGCCTGCTCGTCATTGATCAGCTCGGGCGTGGCCTGGATGCTGCCGACCTTGGCACGCGCCTCGGTAACACCCAGCAGCACGGTCTGCTCCTGCGCGGCAAATCCCTTCACGGTATTCACCAGATTGGGGATCAGGTCGGCGCGCCGCTGATACTGGTTCAGCACTTCCGCCCAGCTCGCCTTGATCTGCTCATCTGTGGTCTGAAACGTGTTGTAGCCGCAGCTGCTGAGCAGTGCAGCCAGCAGAACTATCCATAAAGTACGCATCGTTGGTTCCTCCGTATCGATGTCAAAAATCAAAAAAAACTATAGCACCAAATGAAATAATGGTTCTGTTCCCTCATACCGACCTCGAACCGCTATTACACAACCCGATAGCTCACTTCCTAATAGCAGTTATTCGCCAAGCTCTGTTTTCGACACATTCAGTCATTCTGCCAAGTACAGCCAGCCCATGACAGTTATTCTGAACGTATTCACATAATGGCAGGATGCTCTTATTAAAGGTTTTCAGCTTGCTGTTTAAGAAAGCTTGAAACAAAACTTTTTGTTTCTTGTTCAGTAGCTTTTGGATTCTTTAGGAAGAATTCAAATGCTTTAGGCGCAATAAGTAATATGGAGTCGGCTATGGCCTCCATTCTCCAAGGTTCAAGATGTATATCCGTAAGTCGCCATAGAATTTCTTCTTCATTAGAGGAGAAAGTGCTTTTATTGCTAGCCCTATCTTTCCATAGGTCAATAGCCTTTTCTTTCCTTACGATTTTGCTATCAACTAATATCTCAATTATTCTTTGGAAGTGTTCATTTATCCTGCTGGACTCGTTGATGACTGACCCTCTTTGTATGAGGCTAGCTAGCTTACTAACTATTTCGATTGTGCTAATTGCAGCCTGCGCGATCTCTGTCTGTGTATGAAGAGCTTTGGCATTCTTTTTCATTTCACTTAATACATTAGATAGTTCGGTTTCAAGCTTCTTTTGCTCTACTTCATGTAATTCCTTTTGAGCAACATATGTATCCTTCATAACAGCCCGAATTTCCTTGTCAAGCTCACCTAATTCTTTGCTGCGTTCATGAAGTCCTTTAGCCCACTTCATCATCCAAATGGATAAGGCAATAAACCCTACAACTGACAGGCTGGCTTGAACTGCATTAATTAATGTAGGAATATCCATAACAGTAGGTTGTATACATTAAAATTTGGACTCATTGTACTTATATTCTAATCAGATGGACTGTATCCAAATGGCGGCTATTGGCATATTCTGTTGAAAAACTCTTTTTCGATGGTGTGAAATCACCACTTCAAAAACACTGACCTCGTAGGATGGCCTACAATCGACTGATGCCACTCTGGTAAGGGTTTGATGACCCCCATAATTCTGTTTACAACGGTGACGAAAGAGTTTTTCAACAGAATAGGCACGAAGCAGCGCTTCGATCCTTGTAATAACTTAACCGAAAGCTGCCATTCGAGCTTTGCAATCAAATCAGTGAATCTGAAGTTATTTTACCTTCACTCTAAACCGCCTGCCCTGCCGCATAACCGGAAGCCCACGCCCATTGGAAATTATAGCCGCCGAGCTGACCTGTGACGTCCACCACTTCGCCGATGAAATACAGGCCGGGCACTTCGATGCACTCCATGGTTTTCGACGACAGCGCGCGCGTATCGATCCCGCCGCAAGTCACCTCGGCCTTGTTGTAACCGACCGTGCCGGACGGTGTGACCTGCCAGTCATGCAGCTGTGCGGCGATCAGTTTGCGCTGCTTGTCGTTGTATTGATTGAGCGGCAGGTTGCCGGTTTTCCGGTGCTGCGCAAACTGGGCACACCAGACTTCAGAAAAGCCTTTGGGGAGCCATTGTGCGAGGAAATTGCTGAGCAATTTCTTGCTGCCCTTCTGTTCATTCAGCAATGCCGCCATATCGAGATCCGGCAGCAGATCGATGTGCAGCGGTTGGCCGTGCTGCCAATAGGAAGAGATTTGCAGTATCGCGGGGCCGCTCAAGCCGCGATGGGTGACCAGCATGTTTTCGCGGAACGACTGCCTGCCGAAACTCACCACCACATCGAGCGAAACGCCGGTCAGATCGGTATAGGGCTTCCAGTCGTCCGGCGCAAAAGTCAGCGGCACCAGGCCGGGCTTGAGCTTGGTGATGGGTATGCCGAATTGCTCCGCAACATGGTAGCCAAACGGCGTCGCGCCGGTCTTGGGTATGGACAGGCCGCCAGTGGCGATTACCAGCGAAGTTGCGTTAAAGTCTTCGCGCGAGGTGCTGACGTGGAAAGCTTGCGCTTTTTCCATCACCCCCTGCCCCTCTCCCGCCTGCGGGGAGAGCGTAGCGAGGGGGGCGGAGCCGGTGTAGTTGATCTCGCCAACCTTGCAGCTCATGAAGCGTTTCACGCCCGCCGCTTCGCACTCTTCACGCAGCATGGCTATCACCGCTTCTGATTCGTCGTCGCAGAACAATTGCCCGAGCGTCTTTTCGTGATAGCCAATGCCGTGCTTTTGCAGCAACGCAATGAAATCCTGCGGTGTGTAGCGCGCCAGCGCCGAACGGCAAAAGTCCGGATTGGCGGAGATGAAGTTCTCCGGCTTGGTATTGATATTGGTGAAATTGCAATGCCCGCCGCCGGAGATGCGTATCTTCTCCGCAAGCTTTTTGGAATGCTCCAACAACACCACGGAACGTCCGCGTTGTCCGGCTTGCATGGCGCACATCATGCCCGCCGCGCCGGAACCGATGACTATCACGTCTGATTTCATATTTGTTTCCTAGCGCTCGGCGCGAGTATCCATTAGTTAGCAGCCCGGATGCAGGCCAATATCCGAAATCTGGAGTGATGGTATTCATACCGAAGGTTGCCACTGGTTCCATTACATGCCATCCGGCACCGACAAAACCCCTCCTAGCCTCCCCTTGTCAGGGGAGGAACGGTGAGCACCTCCCCTGACAAGGGGAGGCTAGGAGGGGTTGGGTTTTGGTATCAAGCCAGGATGAAATACAATGGAATCAGTGGTAACTTTAAATACGCACACCATTACCCCGCCCCTTCCAGTTCTTTCCATAAACATGCACCCTTGCTGGCCTTGTCGATGTCGGCAAGTTGTTGCGCATGCCTGGCCAATTCTTCCGCACTGGCCTGCAACACGCGCAGTTTCGGGCGCGACGCATCCATATTCAAAACAGCGGGCTGGCGCACCTTGGGCGCGCGGTCTTCGCCAAGCAGACTTTCCTGACCGCGCGTCATCGCGAAATAGACTTCTGCAAGCAGTTCTGTATCCAGCAGCGCGCCGTGCAGGCTGCGATGCGCATTGTCTATCGCATAACGGCCGCACAAGGCATCCAGACTGTTCTTCTTGCCCGGGTGCATTTCGCGCGCAATCTTGAGCGTATCCACCACGGCGTTCTGCAACGGCGGCTGCCCGATCAACTCCAGTTCGCGGTTCAAAAAACCGATATCGAACGGCGCGTTGTGTATGACCAATTCCGCCCCCTCGATGAATTCCAGGAAGCTGGGCGCAATGTCGGCAAATTTCGCCTCGTTTTGCAGACGCTCATAGGTCAGGCCGTGCACCGCCACCGCGCCCGCCTCGATCTCGCGTTCGGGATTGAGATAGCGATGAAAGCGGCGCAGCGACACCTTGCGCCCCTCCAACTCGATCGCCGCCAGCTCGATGATACGGTGGCCCTGCTTGGGATCCAGTCCGGTTGTTTCGGTATCCACCACGATCTTACGCATCATCTCTCCTCCAGCATGAGTTCAACACCGCGGTTCGCCAATTCATCGGCGCGCTCGTTGTCATCATGTCCGGCGTGCCCCTTGACCCATACCCAATCGATCTGGTGTCGCTCAGCCAGCTCATCCAGCCTGCGCCACAAGTCTTCGTTCTTCACCGGCTTCTTGTCCGCCGTCTTCCAGCCGCGTTTCTTCCATTCATGTATCCAGGTACTGATGCCCTGCTGCACATATTTTGAATCGGTGTGCAGCCGCACATGGCAATGCCGTTTCAATGCCTCCAGCGCCGCGATCGCGCCCATCAGTTCCATGCGGTTGTTGGTGGTGTGAACTTCGCCGCCGAACAACTCGCGCTCTTTCCCCCTGGTGCGCAGCAATGCTCCCCATCCGCCCACACCCGGATTGCCCTTGCATGCGCCATCGGTAAAAATATCTACGATGTCTTTGCTCATTCGGTATCGGTCTTGTTCCGTTGAGTGATCCTGTTATTGACCTTGGGCGCTGCCGGCATCAGTTTACTCACCAATCCCTCGTTCCACTTCGGCTTAATCAGCCGCATCCCGTGCACGCGCTTCACCGCATGCAGAAAATACACCCCGCCGCTCACCGCCCACCAGCGATCACCGGCCGCCTCCATAAAGTCAAACCGGTCCAGCCATTTGGTTTGGCGGAACGGCGGAGCATATGCGGCAAAGCGGCCGGCCACCACCTCAAGGCCCAGCAACGACAGCCAGTCCTTGAGGCGCGGCAACGCGATGAAATCTCCGCACCATGGATAGCCTTGCTTGCCTCGGCGTAGTCTCCCAAGCGTTTTTCGCGCACCCCAAAGACTGCGCGGATTGAAGCCGCTGACGATCAGACTGCCTTCCGGCATCAGCACCCGCGCCACCTCGCGCAACACCTGATGCGGGTGTTCGGCGAATTCGAGAACATGCGGCAGCAATACCAAATCCAGGCTGTCACAATCAAACGGCAATTCCGTGCAAATCAGCCGCACCGCATTTCCCGGCTGATTTCCGGCACTGAAACGCAACGGCATGCGGCTGCTGCGCAAAAAATCATAATCGGGCAACCCCAATTGCAGCGCATTAAAGCCAAAGATATCGCCCACGGTGCGATCAAAAAATTCCTGCTCGCGGGCCAGCACATAGCCGCCCTGGGATGTGGCAAACCATTCGTTCAAACCATGCCCGGATAAATTACAATTCGGCATCGCCACATTCCGTTCTGTTGTATCCATGTTCAACATTACCGCAATCCCCGCGCTGCAGGACAATTACATCTGGGCCATCCATGATGGCAAGTATGCTGCCGTGGTCGACCCCGGCGAAGCAGCGCCCGCGCTGGAGTTTCTGAATGCACACGGCCTGCAACTGAATACCATCCTGTGCACCCACCGCCACGCCGACCACATCGGCGGCATTGCGGAATTGCGCGAAGTATACAACGTCCCGGTATATGGACGGCGACATCCGAACAACCCGCACATCACCCATGATCTGCACGAAGGCGACAGCCTCAGGCTAGCCCCGTTCGCCATCGAATTCTCCATCCTCGAGATTCCCGGCCACCTCAACGACCACATCGCCTATCTTGCGCCGGGAACATTGTTCTGCGGCGATGTACTGTTCGGTGGCGGCTGCGGCAGGAATTTCGAGGGCAGCCCCGCGCAACTGCACCACTCCCTGCAACGCCTCGCGCAGCTGCCCGACAACACCCGCGTGTACTGCGCCCACGAATACACCGCCGCCAACCTGCGCTTCGCGCTGGCCTGCGAACCCGGCAACCCCGCGTTGCAACAACGCATCGCCGCCACCCACGATTTGCGCGCGGCGAACCTGCCCACCCTGCCCACTACCATCGCGCTGGAAAAAGCCACCAACCCCTTCCTGCGCTGCACCCAGCCGGAAATCATCCGCACCCTGCAACAGCGGGGGCTGACCGACATCTCCGAACTCGGCGTGTTTACTGCGATGCGCGCATGGAAGAACCATTTCTGATTGCGGCGAAACCTGTTCTAGTTTATCCTGCGCGCCCTTTCGGAGAGGTGGATGAGCGGTTTAAGTCGCACGCCTGGAAAGCGTGTTTAGGATAATATCCTAACGGGGGTTCGAATCCCCCCCTCTCCGCCAGAATTTTCATAAAAACCTGTATAGCTCAATGCATTACGGGTTATATTTTTATAAATCCTCCTCTGAAATTATTGATTGTCGGGCATCATTATCTGTGGATAAGTTTCAATATTCGCTGCAAGTGTCCCCGTTTTGTCCCCGAATGTCCCGCCGCATCCCGGCATAACTGTCCCCGTTTTGTCTCTGAATTGACGTAAGCAATCCCGACTCCCAATTTTTTAAGCCTAACGATATGGGCGATTCAGCCTGATAGGTTGCTTTGTACCGCATTTAGGTGGATACGTGGCTAATTGAGTTCCAGCTCGTGGCCTATCTGCCGGCACGATTAGGCAAATTCACTTTGCGTAGCTCGGATTTTTTGGGGCGACCTACCCGTCTTGGTAGAGGGTCAGCTTGAAGTGTTGGAGTCGATGATGCTACGGGAATAGATGATTTGGGTCGTCGCTGGTCAATGAATTCAGCAATATCAGAGATACAGACATACCGGCGGCCGCCGATCTCAATAGTTGGGAGCAGCTCTTTTCCTTCGGCTCTAAGGTTTCTTAGAGTCTTTACCGAGATTCCTCCAACGATCTCACCGGCCTGTTTTTCTGGCACCACTACCATTCCTCCGGCAGCAGCGCGAACTACGTCAAAGGTATTCATCTCTATGAAGCCTACGATTCACATCCATCAATCCCAAAGCTCGCTTTAAATACGGAATGAGCTTGCGTCTTGAAAATGGCCTATCAAAGATATAGGCCATTCAGGAATCATAGGGACACCACGAGATTATTCGGAATTGAAATGTGCACTCTGAGGGCGCATTTCAGCCTCGCATTCTTTTTGCGTGGCGTTACGATGAACTACCATGATTACGAAAAAAACATCTGATGCACGACACTGAATACCAAGATAGCCTCGCCCTCCTGACTAGTCGCCACAGCGGATTACTGCTCCCTCTCGCTGCTGCGGCACAGGAAATCGGTATCAATCCCAGAACGGCTCACAACCAAATCAGCAAAGGTGTCTTCCCGATACCAACCATTCTTCGAGACCGCCGTCGGTACGTTCATATCAACGAACTTGCCAGCTACCTTGACGGCCTTTGCCAGCAAGCCGACGGGGCCAGTTCCTTATCCAGAAACGTGCCCCATCAAAGGGGATGACGGCATGCAACATCACCATCGATGATTGGGCGCATGGTTCCATATTTCCATATACTGATGACAAACAAGCGGAGGAACCATGAACAATCTCGCCACGTGTCCGTTCTGCGGTAGTCAACACACCAAATCTCATGAAGTGGACATCAACGGATGGATGGTGGAATGTATGAGGTGCCGTGCGACGGGGCCTATTGGTCGAACAGAGGCATTGTCTGCTGCAGCCTGGAATAGGCGCTTTATGGAATCGCAATCCGCTTCAACAACATCAGCCTGACGCACGCCCTGCTTCAACGCTTTATATCACTTGCCCGCTGCAAGGATAACGCGCTCACGCAATTCCTTGCCCGTTTTGAAATGCGGCATATATTTGGCCGGTACTTTCACTTTTTCGCCGGTCTTGGGATTCCGCCCCAAATGTGGAGGCCGATAATTCAGGCCAAAACTTCCGAAGCCGCGAATCTCGATACGCCCTCCGTGCGACAACGTATCTGACATGGAATCCAGAATCACTTTAACGGCAAGATCGGCATCCCTGACGAGCAGTTGCGGATGCAGTTCAGCCAGGCGATTGATGAGATCGGATCGGTTCATGCCTCATCCCTCAATGTAAAATCGCCGGTGGCACATCGTCTTCCTTCCTGGGCAGCAGGTGCATAAATCGGCCACCAGCTTCCGTGAAATAGCGGAATTCGACTGTTCCAATTGTCCGTTTTTTCCTGGAAATTCCCTTGGGTTTGATCTGGGGTTGTGAGACCCACATGCCACGCCTCGTTTCCAGCGAAAACACGCACACATCTACCGCATAGGGCGATGCGCCGATGCTTCCGAACTTGTCGAGGATCGCATCCATTTGGCGAACTTTGTCTGGCCGAAGCGCCCATGCTTCCATGATCGTGAACACAAAATCAGCATCCAATGCCAACGCCGCCGACTGGATGTGCCGCGCTGACTGGTTTTTATCCTCGCCGCTGCCCGTTTGAATCATCACCGGCATGAATTGTCTGGTGATCAGGTTGCCGACGAACGCCATTGGCTGAAGCTTCTCGCCAGCCTCCAGAGAATCCCGCGCTTTGTCGATCAGTAAACTGATGATGTTCATGTAGGCTTGCGGTGGGGTGCTGATGGGTGCCTCTTTCATTTTTCCTCAATATTTTTTCCACCGGTCATGCAAACCCGCTCTTCGCCGCACGTCAGGAAAGCTTGGCCAACCGCCCCGCTACCGACGGATCAAATTCCCGCTTGGTCAGTAGTTCAGCGACTGTAGATTGCCGGGACTTGAGCGCATCGGCGACAAACCCTCTGCGCTCTTCGATGACGGGAAGCACTTTCTCCCGCAGGAAATCCCGTTCGGCCGACAGCAGCCTTTCATCACCGATCACCCTGGAAATCGCTTCCGGCAAGTCCGCGCTCATGCGCGACAAGACACCTCGAACGAGCCTTGGCGCCACACCGGCCTCATATGCCATTGCATCCCAGTGCGGCCCTTCCACCCACCCAGGCTTGTTTTCTCCGGCAATGCTCATGGACATGGTTTGTCTGGGCAGGTACGCCTCCACGCAGAGCATGTCGTAGAACGGCGCCACCGTAGCTTTGTGGCCGCGCATCAGGAAGGCGATATTTTTTGCGTGGGCGTCCAGATTGCCGATCAGATAGTTGAAGGCAATCCACTGGACAACGGCGTTGGCGGCCACGATAGGACGATCCATGAAGCCGCCTTGCAGCACCCCAAACAGGTGATGCAAACCCAAGCCACCTTCACTCTCATATTTCTTCGACGGCGCGACCCCCATCGCCTGGCACAGGTCTATCTGGTGAATCCGCCTGAACGACTTCCCGGTTCCCTTTTCCATCGGCTCGCGATCAAACCGCTCGATGACGTAAAGCGGCTCGGGGAGATGCATCAAACTAACCGCAGGTACTGGAACCTTCAGTTCATGCGCCAAGCGCATGCAAAAAAATTCGTTGGCCGGGCAATGCGGGAAATCCGCGCCGGCATTTTCCGGCTTGACGATATGGGTTGACGGCGCCGAACCTTCCGGCAGGAACATCGCGCCATTCGCGTCAATATGCAGCCCGAGTTTTTCCTGGGCGCCCGCCAGTGACATGCGGACTTCGTCCCACGACGCCATCAGGGGAAGGTTGCGCGCTCTGGATGCCTTGATCTTTTCCTGTAGCGCCTCTTGTGAAAGTGGCACCAGAATTTCCTTGGTCGCTGCCGCGAGTCCTTCCGGGATCAGCGACAGCGCCCCGGCTGTGTCCTGCCCATGTCTGACCAGAAGCGCCCAAGTATCGCGAGGATCTATCCTGTCCCGAGTGGCGATCAGATCCCGCAGTCGGCCTTCGGGCAACAGATTCTCGAAGAACCACTCGACCGGCTTGTCGTTCGCGGTATCTTCATACTTTTTGGTGGCAATAGGAAAGTTGGGCGAAAGTGAATAATCCTTCCACTCGGTCGAGTAGGTGAATTTCCACTGCCCTTTCTTGACTTCCAGGGTTCCAACCGGAATCCCATTGGCCGAGACGATCAAAACACTCATGCCGTTTCACCCGGCAGCCTCAGCCTGACATCAATGCCAAAGCGGTTACAGACGGACAAGACTTTCCCGATCTGGGCGGTAGCTTTCCCTTGCTCCAGACCGTTGAGAAATGGCAGGCTGACATTGCATAGCGCTGCGGCATCGCGTTGGGTCAGTCCGGACTCCTTGCGAACGGCACGAAGTATTTTTCCCAACTCGGCGGCAGAGGAGATAGCAATCTCTCTATGTGCCATAACGCCCCCATAAAGATAAACGAGCGTTGAATTTTGCCTCGCATTGACCCAAAATGCAAGACAAACTAAACGCTCGTTGATTATTTTAGCCGGTATGCCCTGTGAGGGTTCCCGTGGCTACTTACTTCTTCTTGGCTTTACCCTTGCTGGCGACTGCCTGCTTGAAGGTGGCACCGGCAGAAAACTTGGGCACCGTCGTCGCTGCGATCTTGAGTTTCTCACCGGTTCTCGGGTTCTTGCCTTCGCGAGCCGCGCGCGCTGCCGGCTTGAATGTGCCAAAGCCAATCAGTGCTACCGAATCTCCCTTGGCAACAGCCGTTACAATCTCGTTAATCAAAACATCCAAGGCACGGCCAGCGGCCGCCTTGGACAAATCAGCTTTGGTAGCCAGCGCTTCAATCAGATCGGATTTGTTCATTGAGTTACTCCCTTATTGGTTGTTTATGAAAGATGAATCTTATCTCATTTTTGAATGGGTTGATTGCGCGAAAGCGCTCGTGATGCCGCGTCGAGGTCAATCCCTTCGGTCGGCGGCTGCCCATTTCGGCATAAGTTGATTTCGTAGCGAACTGCAAACGGAATCAATTTTCCATCCTGGGTCGGCACCGCGTCCTGCATCAAGGTCGCTTGCAGGCGAGCACACCCCGCTTCGGCAAATTTCTTCACCGTCCTGACCTGAACCATCACGGGCGCAGAGGAACGTGTCTGTGCCTTGAAAAATTCGGCCATTGACCCACTCAATTCTCCGTCGGACTGGCCATTGGGTGCATCAATCGCCGCGATCAGATGCTGTTTCAAATCAGCCGCAAGAATATCCTTGCTCGCGAGAAGCGCGAAAAAGCAGAGAGCCATCGTGAGTGTTTTCGTAGGTCGGTTCATTGGTTGTAGTAGCTATT
>JBMOQB010000031.1:0-6956 GCA_049320585.1 Pseudomonadota bacterium
CTTGCAACCATTGCCAGTACAAATAAACATAATTTAATCTTTTTATTCCGCATAACAATCTCCCTAAAATGTAAAGCTACTCAAAACGTACCGGGAACGCAGTTCCGGCCTGATCTGTGCAAACGCCTGACGGTTTTGCGCCAGATTTCCAGATCAAGCGGCACGAGACTTCCTGCCCATCTGCTGATTTGGCAATCGTCTCGACGGAATGAGTTACATGATCTGTGTCGAGTCCGGAGAAAATCCGGTCCCAATGCTTCGGATTGACGCCGTAATAGCGTTTGCGCAGTTCCGCCAAATTTCTCTGTCTCTCGACAGTAAACCCATGAGACTCATAACGGCGGTTCGGCGCCTCCAGCACGAGGCGGTTGTCCTTCCCACGGTCATGAACCAGTTCGCCGCCAACAAACGGGGCTTCTCCTTCCTTGACCATTTGGTGAACATGGGCGGCGCAGCCGGTCAGCAGCAAAATGACCAGTATGCCAAAGTAAAATGTTTTCATTTCATTTCCTTTCATTATTGGAGGCCAGTAGTGCGGCAGCGTAAATTTTGAACAGTATCGAGCGCACGCCGGACGGCGTCGAACCGTAAGCATCAGTTTTATCAGTAATGATTGGCATGGTGTTCGTCCTCATCATTTCCTAACGGCCATAGTTGATGGGCATCCAGCAGCAAACGGTAGCGCGCCTCGTTGGCATCGAGTTGCGCGAGGGTTTCCGCCAACGAAGATTCAAGAGCGAAACGGTGTGCGGTGAGGCTGTCCGGCAGGCTGCTTTCGCCCAGGCTGTAAGCCTTGGCTACCAGTTCGGCATTGCTGCGGATGGCTAGTGCGGCCTCTTGCGCTAGTTGCCATGTGCTGTGGTTATTTACTGCCTGTGTATATGCTGCGTAGCTGTCGCCTTCCAGTCGGAGTTTGACAAAGGCTTCCTGATCGGCAGCGATAACGGCTTGCTGAATGGCGCCTTCCGCCGTCGCGCTGCGTTGTCCGAAAGAGAGCGGCATGCTGACATACACGCCGGTCACTTTTTCGCTGCCGCCCGATTCATTCGAATAACGCACCCCGACGGTAGGATCGGGCAACTGGTCGGCACGACTGCGCTGCGCCAGAAGTTGTTGTACGCGGCTCTGTTCCTGCACCATGCCGAGTTCGTGGTTGTGTTCGAGTATGCGCGACTTCCAGAATGCGAAATCATGCTCGACGGCTTGCGGTGTGGTGGGCGGTAGTTTGTCCGGCAACTGGATGGCGGGAAATTGCCGTCTCAAATCATTGTTCGCAAGTTGTGCGCGCAATTGGGCTTGATGCCATGACACGCCAGCTTGTGCGGCGGCGGCTTGCGCCTGGTTCAACTCCAGCTTGGGCGCATCGCCAGCCTTGACGCGCTTCTCGGCCATTTGCGCTTGCTGCTTGAGAATATCCACCTGCTGTTGCCACAGATAGGTCTGCGCCTGCTCGCGCTGCCATGCGAACCACAGTTGCAGCAGGGTGCGCGCGGCTTCATGGCGCGCGTTGCCGAGTGCGTACTCGGCGCGCGCGACACTGGCTGCACCGATGTCTTCATCAATGCCTACCTTGTTGTACAGGCGCAACGGACGTTCCAGCGCGACATCCCATTCCTTCAGGTTTTCTCCGGTGCTGGCGATATTGCGTTGCCCCGTGCCAGCGCGCAGGTTGAACTCGTAGCTGCCGCTGTTCCATTTGCGCTGATTGGCGAGTTCCATTTTCAGCTCGCTGGCAGCATTCAGCGCAGGCAAGTAGCTGTTCAGCGCGCTTTCCATTTGCGCTGGTGACGGCAAGTCGGGGGGGCTGATTTCTGCGGCAAAGACAAGATTGCCGAACAAGGCCAGAACTAACAGGCTGCATCCTGCTTTCAATTTGTTGCTTGATTCGCTCCGTTTCATGCCAGCCTCCCGAATTCAATCACTGGCGTGATCCAATAACTCATTTCCGGATTGTTTTCTTCGCGCTTGAGGTATGCCACCAGCGCGTGCGCATCGTCCAGATTCATTACGCTCTGGAGGGCGACGCGCTGCGAGCGTCCGCGTACCTGCTCGGTCTTGCTCGACAGGGTTTCTTGCCGGCTGCCACCCTCCATCTTGAGCATGGTGAAACCATGCACCCATTCTGGATGTTCCAGCAGGTGGTCCACCAGCCGTTCTTCCACTGCGTAGTGGCAGACCAGCGTCAAACAGCAATTCATTTCTTTCATTTGATTTTTCATTTGATCTCCTTGGCCCGTTCCAGGCCGAAACGGCGATAAAGAATGGGCAGCATGATGAGCGTCAATAACGTCGAGCTGATCAATCCGCCTATCACAACAATGGCGAGCGGTTTCTGGATTTCGGAACCTGGGCCGGTGGCAAACAACAGCGGCAACAGCCCGAAAGCGGTGATGCTGGCCGTCATCAGCACCGGGCGCAGGCGTCGCTTCGCGCCTTCAAACACGACTTGTGCAATGCCGATGCCCTCGGCGTGTAGCTGGTTGAAGTAGGACACCATCACTACGCCGTTGAGCACCGCAATTCCCAGCAGCGCGATGAAGCCGACCGAGGCGGGAACGGACATATATTCGCCGCTCGCCCACAAAGCCAGTACGCCGCCGATCAAGGCGAACGGGATGTTGGTCAGCACCAAGACGGCTTGCCGCACCGAACCGAAAGTGGCGAACAGCAACATGAAAATCATGCCGAGCGCGACCGGAATGACGATGGTGAGCCGTGCCGCCGCGCGTTGCTGGTTCTCGAATTCTCCGCCCCAGGTCAGGCGATAACCTTCCGGCAGTTTGATTTGCGCGGTGACGGCGGTCTTGGCTTCCTCGACGAAACCCACCAGATCGCGCTCGTGCACATTGCTTCGCACCACTACCATGCGTTGGCCGTTTTCCCGATCCACTTTGACCGGGCCATCAACGCGTTCCAGCTTGGCGACCGCCGACAGCGGCACGCTTTGCCCGTTTGGTAAGGGCAGGGTGAGTGCGGCAAACAGTGCGGGGGATCGCTGGATGTCGCTTGCGCCACGCATAATCAGCGGAGTGCGTCGCCCATCTTCAATCACGATCCCGAGTTGCTGCCCTTCGATCTGGCTGCGCAGGATGTTGCCGATGTCGTCCACGTTCAACCCCAAACGACCGGCGGCGAGGCGGTCTATTGCCACGCGGTAATACTGCACACCGCTATTCTCCGTGGTGTACACATCCTGGCTGCCTTTGATCTCTTTCAGCACCTTGACCATTTGCTCGGCGGTTTCGTTGAGCTTGTTCAAGTCCGTACCGAAAATCTTGATCGCCACATCACCTCGCGCGCCGGTCAGCATTTCCGAAACGCGCATGGCAATGGGCTGGCTGAAGCTGTAAGAAATACCCGGAAGTTGCTCCAGCACCTCGCGCAGCTCGTTTATTAGTAATTCCTTGTTTGGCTTACGCCATTCTTTCATCGGCTTCAGCACCAGAAATGAGTCGGTCTGGTTAAGTCCCATCGGATCCAGGCCAATCTCATCGGAACCGGCGCGCGCCACGATATTTTGGACTTCCGGCACATGTTTCATGATGGCCTGTTGAATTTTCAAGTCGAGCGCCGCCGTTTGAACCAGGCTGACGGAGGGTAATTTTTCTATGCCGACGATGATGTCTCCCTCGTCCATTTCCGGCATGAAGGTCTTGCCGATCTGGGTGTACACCACGCCGGTGATGACCAGCATGACCAGCGCACCGATGATAACCACGCGCTCTTTGTTCAAGGCGCGTTGCAGCAGCGGCGTGTAAATACCCATCGCCTTGCGCACCAACCACGGCTCCTGGTGGCTGACCCGCTTGAGCAGAAAGGAAGCGAGCATCGGCACTACGGTCAGCGACAGCAGCAGCGATGCGGCCAGCGCAAACACAATGGTCAATGCGACCGGAATGAATAATTTGCCTTCCAAACCTTGCAAGGTGAGCAGCGGCAGAAACACGATGATGATGATGGCGACCCCGGCGGCAACGGGTGTGATGACTTCTTTCACCGCGCGGGAAACGACATGCAGATGCGACAGCTTGTTGATATTTTTGTCTTGCGCAAGATGCGACTCGATGTTTTCCACTACCACCACCGCCGCGTCCACCAACATGCCGATGGCGATGGCTAGCCCGCCCAGACTCATCAGGTTGGCGGACATGCCAAACTGCTGCATGAGAATGAAAGTGCACAGCATTGCGAGCGGCAAGGTGATCGCCACCACAATGGCTCCGCGCAGATTGCCGAGGAACAGCACCAGCAGAATGATGACCAGCACGATGGCTTCGGTGATGGCTGTGGAGACGGTTCCGACCGCGCGTTCCACCAGGTTGCCGCGATCATAAAACACCTTGGTGGTGATGCCTTGCGGCAGCGTGGGCGTGAGTTCCTGCAATTTTGCTTTCACACTGGCGACGATCTTTTGCGCATTTGCGCCGCGCAGACCGACCACTATTCCTTCCACTGCTTCGCCTTGCCCGTCCTTGGTCACGACACCAAGACGAGTCAGGCTGCCGATGCGCACTTGTGCGACATCGCTAACGCGAATCGGGCTTCCATCACGACTGGCGACGACGATGTTGCGCACATCTTGTAGATTGTTGATGTTGCCTTCGGTGCGCACCAGCAGCGCTTCATCACCATCGCTGAGACTTCCTGCACCATCGTTATGGTTGTTGGCTTGTATGGCTTGTTGCAGCATGGCAAAAGAAATGCCGTGCGCGGCGAGGGCGTGGTGATCAGGCACCACTTCAAAAGTGCGCACCAAACCGCCTATGGTATTGACCTCTGCCACGCCGGGCAGTGTGCGCAAGACAGGCCGTATCACCCAATCCAGAATCGTGCGACGCTCCTGCAGGGAAAAGTTTTCGCCTTCCACGGTGAACATGAACATATCACCCAGCGGCGTGGTGATTGGCGCGAGTCCGCCGGTGACATTGCCTGGCAAGTCACGCTGCGCGTTATTCAGCCGTTCCGCGACTTGCTGGCGTGCCCAGTAGATGTCGGTGCCCTCACTAAAATTGATGGTGATGTCGGCGATCGCATACTTTGAGGTGGAGCGCAGAATGTCTTGTCGAGGGATGCCGAGCATCTCCAGTTCGATAGGGGCGACGATGCGCGCCTCGACTTCCTCCGGCGTCATGCCCGGAGCCTTCATGATGATCTTGACCTGCGTCGGGGAAACATCGGGAAACGCGTCAATCGGCAAGTCGCGGTACGACGCGATGCCCACACCGATCAGCAGCAGCGTTAACGCCGCTACCAGCATTCGTTGTGTCAGGGCGAATTCAACCAGTTTGGTCAACATTATTCACCCCCGCCGATGCCCATCAGGCTGGATTTGAGCGTGGAGACGCCGCGTACCGCGATTTTCTCATCGCCCTTGAGTTCGCCGCTGATCACGCTGTTTTGTGCGCCCTCATTCAGCACGTTGATGGTTTGCGCGCGAAAACCTTCGGCGGTTGCCACAAACACCACTGTTCTGCCCGCGATGCGCGAAATCGCGCTGTTGGGAATTTCCCACTGCGCACCGCCGTTCGCGCTGATACTGATACTGGCTTCGACAAACTGACCGGGGCGCAGATTTTCTGTGCCTTGCTGGATCATGGCACGCAACAAAATAGTCTGATTGGTGCCGGACAGGCTGCGCCCAATCGCGGTGAGCCTGCCGCTTGCCGCATAAGCGGGGACAGTAACCGCCGCGCCAATCTTCAGATCGCGGGTGTAGGCCAGCGGAGCCTGAATCTCCAGGGTGAGCGGATCGAGCTTGGCAATCGTGAACATCGGCACGGCAGCGTCGAGACGTTGCCCCGTGCTGGCAGACTT
Organism: Pseudomonadota bacterium; assembly: GCA_049320585.1. Classification (GTDB taxonomy): domain Bacteria; phylum Pseudomonadota; class Gammaproteobacteria; order Burkholderiales; family Gallionellaceae; genus Gallionella. The sequence goes on from JBMOQB010000031.1 coordinate 5,815, forward strand.
TTCCAGCACCGCGCCATCAATCGGTGCGGTCAGGGTAAGCAGGCTGCTTACGCTGTTGCTGGATTGCAGTTGTGCAATCGCAGCCTCGGACATTCCGGCAAGACGCAACATCTGCTTGCGCTCGGACAATGCCGCCCCAGCTTCGAGCGCCGCCCCCTTGGTGGCGAGGAAGCGGCTCTCTGCGATGATGCCATCTTTCCATAACGCTTCATCGCGGGCGAGATTCTGCTGAGCGAGCTGGCTTTGCACACCGGCCTGCAACAAACCACGCTGCGCTTCCACCAATGCCGGGCTTTGCAGCCGCGCTATCGGCTGGCCTTTCCTGACGCTGTCGCCCACGCCAACCAGGGTTTGTTCGACCATGGCCGGAAACGGGGTGCTGATGACAAACAATTGGTTGTGAGGAATGACCACCTGCGCGGGCAGTCCGGATACTACACCGGATTGTTTGGCGGGCAGCGCAGCAGTGACGACGCCGAGGGCTTGGACTTGTTTGGCGTTAAGCGCCAGTTCATCGGATGGGCCTGATGTATCAGATGCTAGGGCATTTTGCGAAAAGCACAAGGCCGGCAGCAAATAGAAAAATATCGCTTTCATATGGAACTCCAGATGCTGCGCAGGGCAGCACCGCAAATTGAAATCGGACTGAAACTGACAAGAACGGCATGGCGGCCTGCAATGCGATCACAGCCCTCTTGAGGCAATCAACAAGTTGCTTTTCAGAGGAACCATACTTTGCTCGCGCAAAGCATGGCCGACAGCATTACAAATGCCAGAGGTTTTTTAGGAGATGCGTCTGGGTGGCCTGAAAAGGCCGTCCGGGGAAGATGGCTGAATAGCCAAGAACTGCTGAACAGAATATTCGTTTGAGAATTCAGGCGTCGCGGAAACCGACTGGCCGAGCAATCCCATAAAATGCCCGACGGCGTGACACCAGTGATTGCATATGTGTTGATGTGAAACGGTTTGGGGAGCTTCATGTCCGGTTGAAGTGTGCTCAGCTTCTACAATCAGGCTGCGCTGCTCATCGAACCACACATCGGCCACAGCATCTTTGTTAAACGTCCAGCCACCCATGTTGATCACCAAGGTGAACAACATGAATTGAACAATTCGCCGAGCTGCGCGCGTAACTACCATGG
>JBMOQB010000032.1:0-62329 GCA_049320585.1 Pseudomonadota bacterium
CCCTCTCGCGAGAGGGCGCTACTAATTCCGTGCAGGCTACGGTTGCGCCGCCGGTTTTGTTTCAATCCTCGCCCCCTCTCGCGAGAGGGCGCTACAGTCCGCTCATAACGCAATGACTATCAACGTTGAAAAGCGCACTTTGCGCGAACTTTCTGTTTTCGTGCAGCAGAGAGTCCGCACAGCCAAACAACGAAGGCATAAAATCATTCTTCGTCAATATATTAGCCACAACGCGAACCTGCCTCGTTTGTGTCGTTGCTACTGGTTCGCGCATCATATTACCAGTGCTCCATCAAAATCCACAGCATGGAATTTACCATACTCCTTGATGTGCAACTCCACTGGTTCGGTCAAACGATAGAGGCGCAAACAGTCTTCTTTTTCGTCTATCTCAGCTAGCAGTCGCCGTTCTAATTCTTCAAGTTGCATCTGATCAACCTTGCACTCAAAGACCGAATTTTGCACACGTTGCCCAGTGCTCTCGCAAACTTTCGCGACTCTGCGCAATCGTTTACGTCCGGCTGCGGTTACGGTAGATACATCGTAAGTAATAATAATCAGCATGGCGTTCACCGGTAAAGGAACGGGAGATAGCCTTCCATTTCGCCGCGCAGGGTGCGCGCCATGAAGCGTGCCTGCAATAACGGCAGCAAGCCAATCGGCACTTTGGTTTCCAGCAACGGGTGCATCACCTCTTCCTGTTTGCGCTCCTGATATGCGACCACTACGGTGCGGCGCGCATCGCCTTCGAGCAGCACCGCGCCGCCTTCACGTTCGGCAAAATCGTTGGGACCGATCTGCCCTCGGTTAATCAGGGTGAGTGCCAATCGGTCGGCGAAGATGGCGCGAAACTCTTCCATCAAATCCAGTGCGAGTGCTGCGCGTCCGGGGCGAACGGTATGCAGAAAACCAAGCTGGGGGTCGAGACCCACCGCCTCTAGCGCGGAGCGGCAGTCGTTCATCAGCATGGAATAAAGAAATGAAAGTAGCGCGTTGAACCGATCGCGCGGCGGTCGCCGGGTGCGGCCATCCATCGTGAACTTGTCGCGTGACTCGCGCTTGACCAACAACGGCAATGCAGCGAAATAGTTTTTTGCCGCGTCGCCTTCGATGCCGCGCACCACGTCCAAATCGGGAGCGTGCGGCAGATTGCGCAACGAGATTGAGAGTGTTTCTGCGGCAGATGTAAGTGCACTGCTATCTTCCTCATCACCTGCTTCGCGTGCGCCGCGCAGCAAAACTTGGCGTCCATTACGCAACTTTCCGGCAATCGCGCTTTGAGCAATGCCCAGCGCAAATTTTTCATCCATTGCCAGGCGATGCTGCGCCTGCCGCAGCAGGATGTTGCCGGAAACCGGGCCTTCCAGGCGAGCCTTGAACCGCCCTTGATTATTCAGCAACACCAGGCTGATGCCATCGTCTGCGCAGCGATGCATCAACGCAGGTGAAAGCATGATATTGCCCAGACACACCACACTGCCCAGATGATGCAGCGGCACCTGCAGCTTCTTCTCGCGTTCCACCTCCACGCGCAGCGTGTCATTCTCCAGATGCAGATAGGAGTGGGGCGTCATTACATAGAGCGTATTGAGTATCTGGCGTGCCATTTAGTGGTGGAATGCGGCAGGTATAAATCGGGTATCAGCACTTGTTTAACCGAACAACCGTTGCAGCAATTCATCGCGCCCGATTTTTTGTGCTTCGGCCACATCGCCAAGAATGGCGGAAAGCGTGCCTATGCGTAGCGGGTCGTGCAGGGGAATCGTGACGTGATGCTGATGCGGCGCATCGCAAGTCAGACGGACGTGACTGCCCGTCTGACGCGTCTGCCGGTAACCCAGTTTGGATAGATGCCTGACCAGCGTGGAGCCGGTCAGATCGCGCGGCAATCTCATGCCGCCAACACTTCTTCCTGCACGATGTGCAGACGTATCACCTTGGGCATATCGCTTTCATCAAAATGGCAATGCACGGCGTCCTGCACCATTTTGCGTAACTCGGGCAACGTATCTGCCTCGGAAAAAATGGACTCCCCCAATGCTCGTGCGGTGTAACCGCCTTCGGGAGCTTGCTCTACGAGAAATAGAATTTCATTCATTACTACCTCCATGCTTAACCTGGATTACGCGGCAAGTATAGCCCGAAATCTTGCGATATTCCCTTTTCATTCATCAATCTCATACAAGCCCACCGCCAAGGCATGCTGCCCATCTTTGGCCGCCATCGCCTGAGGCTGGCAAATTTCCTTCAGCGAACACTCCTTGCAGCGCGCGTCATTGACCGGGGGCGGCAGCTTGCCGGAATCCATCATGGCGCGAATGGCGTTCACGGTTTCTTCCACCTTGCCGCGCAAATCTTGCGTGATCGCTACCTCACGCCTGCGCCGCGAGCCGTGGTGATAAATCGCGCCGTGCGTGACGGTCTTGCCGGTTATCTCTTCCAGACACATCGCCTGCGCACCGAGTTGGAGATCATCATTAAGACGTTTCTTACGTTCACCATGCTTGTATTCCACCGGATAGATACTGCCATCCGGCCAGAATTCCACCACGTCACATTTGCCAATTAGCCCAAGCCGCTCAGACCATACGGGCAAGGCATATTCTGCACGCGCGCCTTCATGCGTTGTCACATATCCGGACTCATCAACGCGCTCATGTTCAGCGTTGCCACGTGCAGTGTGGACGTTGTCGGAAAACTCGCTCTCCAAATAAATCAACCCGCAGCGGCGCGGGCAGTAGGTGTACTGATTGAGGGCGGAAACGTTGATAGGGTCGGTTATTTCGTTCATGGCAGTGGTGCTATCATATTGCCCGCAGCTTTATGTATTTACGGAGGACATCATGGCAGTAATTTTGGAAGAACTGGAAAACCAAGCTTTGCAGTTGTCGCCACCGGAACGCAGCAAATTAATCCATCGCCTGATCGTCAGTCTTGATGGCGAACCCACAGAATCGCCGGAAGCCATTGCCAAAGCCTGGGACGAAGAAATCGCCCGGCGCGTAGCGGACATGGAAGCCGGGCGTACACAATGGATTCCCGCCGAAGAAGTATTCAAAGAGATTGACGCAATTATCTCCGCGCACAGTAAGTGAAGGTTATATTCGAACCGGCGGCCCATACCGAGTTTGTTGAGGCCGTCCGCTGGTATGAATTCGTCATCAATATATTTCAAAGCACTGCCCCGCCTTTTGCGGCAAACTCTTCAACTTGTAGCACGCCTGCCATGTAACCGAGAAAATCATCATAGGCGAGGTTCCATTCATACAAGTCTGGATACTGTGAGAACTGAGGAATCTTCAACGACTCAATCCGGTAACCCCAAATCTGAATACTATGTTTCTGAATTTCTCCCCAATGCACCTTCTCCCATTTTTTGAGTCGTTGCTTAATCGCCTCATTCACCACAACCGTATAGGTGTTCGCATCAATGACGCGGAACAGCGAGCGGACTTCAGGGAAATCCTTCGCATCTTCGTGTTCGCGAATCTTGTCCTTTAGCCCGCTTAAACAGATTTCCCGCCGCAAAGCCTCTTTGCAATCATCCGGCGTGACTCGACCTTCCGCGAACATCGTTTCGAGCACTTTTGATGAGTCTTTGAAGCCAGGATGAAGCCGAAGCAAGTCGGCTTCCTGCAATGTAAATGTCCAAACTTCCGATTGTCCAAATTCTTGATGACGATTTACGCGCCCACCAACCTGAATTAAGCTCACCAAACTTGCGCTTTCTCTCAGGCCTGTTCGGAAAGACAAATCCACACCGGCTTCCACACATGACGTCGCGACTAAAGTCCAGTCTGCCAATGCCTTGTTGTCCGGCTGATACTTTAATCGCGCGAGACGCCCTTTGACATAGGCTAAAGTTAACTCACGATCACACGGTGTTAGTGCCGTGGACAAATGCTCAACCTTATCTCTCCCATCTAGTTCTGATTCTGATATCGCTTTGGCGATAACTGCAGCAGACTGAACGGTGTTGACGATCAGTAGTCTTGGCCCTGGCAATTCTCGCAGCCATGCGAGCAAATCGTTCACGTTGATTGCATCCGGCTTGCGCTTATACATCACTCGCTGCTTTTCGTTTCCTACAAGACTGGTTCGCATTTCCCCGGTTATAAGCTCTGGAAGTTTCGCTGGTGGATCAACGAAATCCGGCAGCTCCCAGAATCGAGTCAGCGAACCGGAGCCGAACACAAAATGACAACCCCAATCTTGGGCAAGCTCCTGTATCCATCGCCATGTCTGTGGCCACAAATGTGCAGGCAAGGCGGCATGTGCTTCGTCAATAAACACGGCAGAACCCGCCAGATTGTGTAGTTTGCGTAGCGCGGCCGGTTGGTTGCTCGCCAAGGTTTCAAAGAACTGTACTGCCGTAGTAACAACAATCGGCGCTTGCCAAAGTGCCGTGAATTGCCGCGCATCCGGGCTTGAGAATTCGGCGCGATGATGATGCGCGACCACAACCTCATCGGCTTTTTCTCCATCAAGGACGAGTGCCTTGCGGTACACATCAACCGACTGGCTAATGATGTTGGTATAGGGCAATACGACAAACACGCGCCGCAATCCTTTGTCATGCGCTGCCTTGAGTAGGTGCGCCATCACAGCGGTTGTTTTGCCTGTGCCTACCGGGCTGTCGCAAGCGTATAACGCAGGTTTGGTGTCCGCATCACGACATGTTTCATATACCGCTTGCCGTGCCTTTGCGCGGTCATCTGCATCGTTACCTAACGAGTTCACATACCGATCAAGCGCTCTTGCCCGTTCCAGCGGACGAAGCGGGCAGGGATCGAATTGTGCCACCTCACCGTAGTGACGCGCCGTATCGCCATGATCTGCATCGACCATGCACGATAGAGCCATGCGAAGAAACAACTGTGGCTGGGGCAATTCGATGTTATTCGGAGCCATGACATCCAACTTGCCGATGCCTTGGCAATGCCGGTCAAGGTATTGATGCAACCGCTCTTTGGTTAGAGCAACTGTCTTTTCGTCACGAAGGAATTGATCACCTTTGTTCACTTCTGCTGAGAACGATTGCAGCCCGATGTGATGTGCATAAGAAACAAATGCCGCGAGTTGATGCCGTTGTTCTCCCAGACTCAAAAGATGAGCCACCCCAGCATCAACATGCTGCACGGGTAGTTTCTTGGCGGAAACACTGCCATTGAGCACCGCCTGATTGTCATCATCAAGCTTACCCATGTCATGAAACTCGCCCGCGAGTTCAGCCACGGCTTCCAGTAAACGGTCATACTTTGTTGCATAGTGCCCCGCCTTTGCGGCGTTTTCTTGCGCACGACGCCGCGTCTCGATGACGTGCTCGCGGTATTCCTGAACAGGAATGCCACGATCTAACCGGGCACTGTGCGCGAGATAACTCATGCAAGGTTTACAAGATCAACGCACGCGACTTTATTTTTCAAGTTATCTGGCAAGCCTTTCGGCACGTCGTAGTCGTCCCAACTGGTGGATGGTTTATTGGCATCAATTTTCTTCTTCGGCTTCAATGCGTCAATCAAGGCGAAGTCGGAGCATGAACCCAGCGGGTTGTTATGCTCGCAATACCAAGCATGACGAATCTCGACAAACGGACGCGCGTGTGAGCGCGTGTGCGCATATGCGTGTGGAATCAGTTTTTTCATCAACTCGATGTCCAAGGAATCACAGCCCGACTTATTTGCCATGCTTGGGTTTACGAAAAACGGCATGCAATACACTCCGTGTTGTACAAAGCGGTAGGCCATTGGAGCCATACCACGGTCTTTGTCTCCTTCCACGCCAGCCTTGTTGGTGTTGGTTTGTCGTTCGATTTCAACCGGAGCTACCGAAAGCCCTTGAACGAACTGAACAACTCCTGTCTTGATTGCATTTGCCTTGAACTCAGAAATTTCCTTTTCTTTAAAACCCAGTTTCTTGGCATCTTCGTCCTTCATGCTTTCAAGAAAGGTATTGCCGAATACTCGCCCATCCCAATACCGCTGTTTGAACGCGGAGCCGTCACCCGTAAGCAAGCCAGAAATTTCTTGGCGATCTCTTCCGCGCGACTCCAAGATTTCAAACTTGTCACTGATAAGTTTTGGTTGAAAACTGGAAGATAACTCGTCCCACACATCACCTTTCCATTCCACCAAATCCCGCAACTTACGCTTGAACGAAACGGCAGAAATTTCACCCCTCCCATCCGGTCGCTGACGCGGATCGCTTTCACGATCAGGATCGCCGTTAGGGTTGGAATTGATGACCTCAATGATTAGCAAACCAGTTGCGCGCTTAATTTTGTTTTCTGCGTTGCTCATAGTGTTCTCCTGAGTCGTTATTAAGTAATACGGTTGAATTTTAGCTTTCATTCTTGGCAAGGTAGCCAAGCATCATTTGTGCTTTATCGGCATCGGCACATCGGTTTGGTACATTGGCAAGCGCGACATCCGAGCACACCTTGCCAAGTTCTGAGAGAAACCATCCCGCAAGCTTCCCCTCATCACCTTTTGCTGTTCTGGCCCATGCCTGATAGGGCAAGATGCGTTGCGCATAAAGTGCCAAGGCTTTCTCAGGCTCTTCCAGTGCTGTTGCCATCAGCGCATTACCAATTAATTGTGACGGGGTGCTTCCTTTTCTGACATGCTGGCAATAGTGATAATGAATCTGATCGGCCAAGCTCAGCATTCTGCCAATTAAATATGGAGCAGTTTTCATGTAGTCCCCTTTCTTCCATTCAAGTTTCGCCAAAAGTAATCCCAATATCGTAGGTAGTAGTAGCTTCTGTTTGTCATACTTTCCATTGACTTTGTGGACGCCACCATGATGCTGGGTATGCGCCGTCGCAATCAGTAAATTGCCGCCGTTGCGTATGACCGCATGCAAAGCTCTTTCCAGCAGTGGTTTGAGCCGCACTCCCTCATCAAGCAACAAAGTAATACCATCCGAACTGGAAAATTCCCGAACCCTTTGTATTTTCTTCACATCATCTACTGCCTTAGGCCAGGATGTATTCAGACACCAGACCACTTCCAATGGAAACGGGACTTCCAACGAATGCAATTCCTTTGTTCCTTTCTCTTCGCCCCATTGCCTGATTTCAATCGCGGGTACATTGCCACAGCTCGTTTGCCATTCTGTAGCGGCATTAATCAATCGCTCAGCCGAATACTGCCGATTACATGAAACCTGCGTCCTCCCTTTATCCATTTTGCGCAAGGCAAAGACGCGCATTTCCACTTCTTTAAGAGGTCGCGAAATTGTATGCAACGCCTTGGTCACATCTTTCGCATAATCCACGAATCGTGCAGATTGTGTTGCTGCGTTTGTGGCCGCGCCCCCAAACATTGCAACGGCAGCGACGGGAACCTTCGGCATTTCAGAAGGATAAACAAGCAGTATCTCGTTATCATCACGGGTAAATGACACATTCCCCCATGTCATATCCTTGCGCTCTGGTGCCGTGAGCCACTTTAACGCTCCCTTTGCTCGCTTGCGTAATTCGGCACCCGCGATAAATGAATTGAAGTCCGCCGCACGATACCGATACTGACACGGAGATTCCTTGCTCATTGCCCGCAGAATGACGTCGTCGAAAATTCCGATTTTCCGAAGTCCGCCATATTTTTCGTCCCAACCAGCGACGGGTAGTCCAAAGGCATCTTTATCGTTACTGCGTTGGGTTTTTGCGGCGTGGCGCTTAGTATCTGAAAAAAGTAATTGCTTGTTAATCCAAGCAAGCGTCTTCCTGTTGAGCGCTGGATTTTTGAATTTTGACAAACCATCGTTAAGCTCCAGCGCTACTAGTATGCTATTGCTCGGTGCCGTTGTTCCAACGTATAGCAGAAACCGGAGTAAGTCCTCGACATTGCTAGGCACTCGGTGTATTTGCTCAATGATTTGCGATGTAAGTTGTGTAAACAGTTTCTGCGGCGTCATTTTCACTGAACGGTTTATGATCTCTTCAACCGCTTTGTAGTCGTCAGGTGGTTGCCCCACCAATTCCAAAAGCTTCGTCGGCACATTCACAAGACATTTGGATATCCGCTTATTTTGGCTGTCATCCCAAAGCTCATTTTCAAGCAACCGATAACTTCGAAGCACCTCTTCATCCTGTTCCGAGAACTTCCCGGACTTCACGACACTTTTTATCCATTTATTGAATATTTCTTGTTCATCAACAGTTGCAGCAGTCCCTTTGTAAGCCTTGAACAACGGCCTGACATTGAAGCATGGGAAAGAGACACCGTTTCCCATCTGCCAATATCTCACCCCATCTAGGCGCACTTGACCGACCTGTTCCACTTCGGTTATGTCGCCCTCATGATTTATGTAAACCACATAGGCGGGAGTGCCCAGCGCTTGTTTGGTTTTTCCTGTTTTTTGGTTTGCACTCTCTCCAACACGGTTGGCTGTGGCTTTGGGTTCCCTAGTTTTCTTGATCTCTTTAAAGTCTTTGTGCCATTCCTCGGTTGCAATTCCGGCGCTCTCCAAACTCTGCGACAGCTCATAAAGTTCATTCAACATTGGTCACGTCCTTGAAGGTGAGTACACCTTCCGCTATATCCACATCATTGTCGTACACATATTGAAGCCCGCTATTCAGGCCATTGGGGAAGACTTGCCGCAACATGCTAGGAATCCGTAGATTGATGTCACGCATCACTTGGGTTGTTTGCCGAAATGTGCCCACATAATCAGGAGCAAACTCCTTCCAGCCCAAGAAAGGTATAGAAAAGCATTGACCGCGTTTCAGTCTGCGATTGAACATTTCCTGATAGGCATGTTCAGGCGATGTAGTATTACTTTGCCATGTTTTGGTACGTTCGCTCATAACCCCGTTCGTTCTTGGGTTACGCCGGATTTCGGCATACAAACGGTAACAAGGGTTAATTAGTGCCGATGCCAAAAGCTGGAAGCTGCCGCCGGACTTGATAACTCTGTCCTTGCGCAATGGCCCACCATAATTCGTGTTGTAGCCGTGATATACAACGGGAGCACATATCTCGATTCTGGTTGGAACAACCTCTACTGCTTGTATCCACAGAATAGATTCGAAGATACCTTTTACGGCGGAATACGTCGGCGCAGGGTAGCTAACCGGAGAGTCGCCGGTGTCGGGCCTTGTCCACATGGCTGTTGGCCCAGAAATCTCTAACGCCACAGAATATTTTTTACTCATTCAAAGCCACCTTTCGCAATATGCGCCTCATGCATTCTACACATCCACTGACTCAAAACGTGAGCCTGCTCCCTCACCCCCAACCCTCTCCCAAGGGGAGAGGGAGTTATTTGCGATAGCGACCCAGCGCATTTTTTAGATGTTCAGCTACGGCACTTCGCAGTGCTGCTGGTGCGATGACCTCAACATCAGCGCCATGTTTGAGGATGTCCATCACCAGTTCGCGCGGGTCGGAGTAAGGGATGCGCAGTTCATAGCTGCCGTCTTCAAATACCTGACTTTGCTGATGCGGATGCCAGTGTTCATCCGCCACCCAGCGCGCCCTCTCCGGGGTGAAGCGCAGCACGGCGGTGTGTTTGGGTTTGCCCGCGAAGATGCCGTAGGAACTGGCGTAATGCGCATCAAGCTGTCTTTCCGGCACGTCGCGGCAACGCTGTGGCAATGCTTTGGCAGCGGTGATGCGTTCGACGGCGAAGCTACGCAGGGCGTTGCGGGTATGGCAGTAAGCGTCCAAGTACCAGTTGTCACGGTAATGGATGAGCCGCTGCGGGGAGATTTCGCGTGAACTGGTTTGGTCGTTGCCGCGTCCGTGATAGCTGATGCGCAGGCGGTTTCTTTGCAGCAGTGCGCCCGCTACGGTCTGGAAACATTCCAGCGCGACATTGCGTCCGGTCATGCGCAGGATGCGTACTCGCTTGGAGATTTCTTCGCTGCCCAGGTGTCTGGCCGCGAGGATTTGCTCGATGCGTTCTTTTACGGGTTTGAGTTGTGTGTCGAGCAGGCCGGGCTGAACATGCGCGAGCAGTTGCTGGGTGGCCAGCAGCGCATAGAGTTCGGTTTCGCTGAACCAGAGTCCGGGAAGTTCAAAGGTTTGTCCGTCGCTCAGCGCATAGTGGTAGCCGTTGTGTGATCGGTTATATTCAATCGGTGCGTTGAAATGCAGGCGCATCTCCTGAATGATGCGGTTAACCGTGGCGCGCGAGCATTCGAGCTCATCTTGCAATGTTTGACAGGATACGGGATAGCGGCGTGAGGAAACTGCCTGATGCAGTTTATAGATACGTTGCAAGCGATCCACGTTCGACATCCTTTCCGCACAAGGGTATTTAACCCAGAAAATCCATTGGGAAACCCAACCCCTCCCACAGCCCCTCGCTGCGCTCTCCCCTTGTCAAGGGAGGAGCCGTCTATCCTCCGATTGGGGTTAAATTGAAATCGCTAAACCGGATTATCCTGATCGAAAAATCGATGCTCTAATCCGAAGCGCTTTGCCAGGTGTTCGCCCAGCGCCTGTATGCCGAAACGCTCGGTCGCATGATGCCCGGCGGCGATGAATGCCACGCCGGTTTCGTTGGCCAAGTGATAGCTCTGCTCGGAGATTTCCCCGGTGATATACGCGTCCACGCCCTGCGCTATGGCTGCTTCGAAGTAGCCTTGCGCACCTCCGCTGCACCATGCCACCTTGCTGATACGCTTGACGCCGTCACCGATGACTTGCGGCATACGCTGCAGGTCATGCCCGAGCTGCAACGCAAATTGCGCAAGGTTCTGTGGCCGCTCTAATTCACCCAGCCATGCGATGTTCTGTTCGCCGAACCTGCCCCGCTCCACCAGGCCGAGCAACTTGCCGAGCTGTGCGTTGTTGCCGAGTTCGGCATGCGCGTCTAGCGGCAGGTGGTAAGCGAGCAGACTGATATCGTTGCGCAGCAATTGCGCGATGCGTTTTTTCCTGATGCCGACGATGGTGGCTTCTTCGTTGCGCCAGAAATAGCCATGATGCACCAGGATCGCGTCCGCACCCCATGCGATCGCCTCGTCCAGCACCCGCTGCGAAGCCGTCACCCCGGTGGCGATGCGCCGCACTTCCGCGCGGCCCTCCACCTGCAATCCGTTCGGGCAATAGTCCTTGAACATGCCGGTTTGCAGCAGGCTTGCGTTATAATCGCACAATTCAACTAGCCACATTTGGTACCCTATACTTTGAAACGAACGGATTCATCATATCATGCGTAAACACTGGCTTTTATTCACCCAGACCGTCACGATCGCGCTCGCGCTGCTGTTCATCATTCATACCCTCAAGCCGGAGCTGCTGCCGAATGCGGCGCGCAGCGGCGTGGTGACCCTCTACGAAAGCGCCCTGCCCGATGGCATCGGCAGATCCTCCGGCACGAACCTGAACACGGCGGCGAAAAAGGCCATGCCTGCCGTAGTAAACATCTACACCAGCACCCTGATCAAGACGCCAGCCAATCCTTTCCTGGACGATCCGCGTTTCCGCTTCTTCTTCGGCGATCCGGGCGACGAAGAACCGCAAAACAGTTCCAGTCTGGGTTCCGGCGTGATCGTCAGCCCGGATGGCTACATCCTTACCAACCACCACGTGGTCGAGACCGCGGACCAGATCGAGGTTGCGCTGGCCGATGGCCGCAAGGCGAAAGCGCATGTCATCGGTTCCGACCCGGAAACCGATGTCGCCGTGATCAAGATCGAGTTGCCCGGCAGCCTTCCTGCGATCACGTTTGGCCATCCGGAACAGGCCCAGGTGGGAGATATGGTGCTCGCCATCGGCAATCCGTTCGGGGTGGGTCAGACCGTCACGATGGGCATCATCAGCGCGCTCAAGCGCGATCATTTGGGATTGAACACCTTCGAGAGTTTCATCCAGACCGATGCGGCGATCAATCCGGGCAATTCCGGCGGCGCTTTGGTGGACACCAACGGCAGCCTGATCGGCATCAACAGCGCGATCTATTCGCCGAATGGCGGCTCGCTCGGTATCGGCTTCGCCATTCCGGCCAACACCGCAAAGAGCACCATGGAACAGATCATCAAGCAGGGTTCGGTGACGCGCGGCTGGATCGGCGCGGCAGTGCAGGAACTCACCCCGGAACTGGCCGAATCTTTCAAGCTCGGCGACATAAAAGGCGTATTGATCACGGAAATAATACGCAATAGTCCCGCTGAAAAGGCCGGGGTCAGGAGAGGGGACATTCTGACCGCGATAGACGACCAGCCCATCGAAAGCTGGAGTGCCATGCTGGAAACCGTGGCCAATTTGCCTCCCGGCAAGGACGTCCTGGTCAAACTGATGCGCGACGGAGAGGCAATCAGCCTTCAACTGAAAATTGGCAAACGGCCGAAACCAAGGACTCAGTAGCCGCTATACAGACTCGGCCTGCCTCGTCTTGCCCTTGCCCACCCACGAGGCAACCACGATGCCTGCTTCATAAAGCAGCCACAGCGGAACCGCCAGCATGAACTGCGATACCACATCCGGCGGGGTGAAGATCGCGCCGGCCACGAATGCGCCGACCACGACATAGGGGCGGATTTCGCGCAATTTCGCCACCGTGACGAAGCCCATCCGCACCAGCAAAACCACCGCCACCGGCACCTGGAAGGTGACACCGAACGCCATGAACATCGCGAGCACGAAACTGAGGTATTTGTCGATGTCGGTCATCACCGCCACACCCTGCGGCGCGGATGCCGTGATGAAACCGAACACCACCGGAAACACCACGAAATAGGCGAACGCCATGCCGCAGAAAAACAACATCGTGCTGGCGACGATCAGCGGCACGACCAGACGTTTCTCGTGCGCATACAAGCCCGGGGCGACGAAGCGCCATATCTGATAGAGGATATAGGGCAGCGCAATCAGGAACGCGGCCATCATCGCCACCTTGAGCGGCACGAAGAACGGCGTGGTGACGTCGGTAGCGATCATCTGCCCGCCCTTGGGCAACTTGGCCAGCATGGGTTGGGCCAATAGCGCATAAAGATCCGAAGCCCACGGAAACAGGCAGACGAATACCAGCAGCAAAGCGATGGCTGAATGCAGCAAACGGGTGCGCAATTCGATCAGATGCGCGATGAAACTTGCGCTGTTGTTCATTCGGAATTTTTGGCAGTTGGTATCGCGGGTGGGGATCCAACAGATTGCTCCGGTCGTTGTACCGCTTGGCCGGATTGATCTGTATCGTTGGGTGATGAAAGCTTTGCAACCGCTTCGTTGATTTCCTGCGCCTGTTGATCTGCTGTTTGTGCCGCCTCCTGAAACGACTTCTCGACAGCATTGGCTTCGCTCTGCACCTTTTGCTGCAACTGGCGAAATTCTTCAACCGCCATGTCGCGCTCGATGTCGGCTTTGACACCATTCACATAACGTTGTGCGCGGCCCCACAAATGCCCCAGGGTGCGCGCCACTTTTGGAAGACGCTCCGGGCCGATGACGATGAGGGCTACCACCATGACCACGGTAAGCTCGGAAAAACTGAAATCAAACATCTTTACCGACCGGCAAGGACAAGGCCGCTCACATTTTGGTGTGGGTCTTGTCTTTCACTTCACCCTCGATGGTCTGGCCGCCTTCTTTAAGCTGCTTCGAAGCTTCATCATCGCTCTTCATGCCTTCCTTGAAGCCCTTTACCGCACCGCCCAGGTCACTGCCCATGTTGCGCAATTTCTTGGTGCCGAAAATCAGCACGACCACAAGCAACACAACCAACCAATGCCACCAAGCTCCAATACCCATTTCGTTCTCCTTTAAATTAATTGCGCCGCACCATAGGCGGAATATTGCCGCCGCCGATGACGTGGATGTGCAAATGAAATACTTCCTGTCCGCCGCCCTTGCCGGTGTTGATCACGGTACGAAAACCGTGCTCCAACCCCTGTTCTTTTGCCAGCCTGGGCGCCAGCAACAGCAACTTGCCGAGCAAAGCGGCATGCTTGCTGCCTGCCTGTGACAAAGAATCGAGATGCAGTTTCGGGACCAGCATGAAATGCACCGGCGCGACCGGATTGATGTCGTGGAACGCCAGCACTTCGTCATCTTCGTACACCTTGCGGCAAGGGATTTCACCGCGCGTGATCTTGCAAAACAAACAGTCTGTCATCCGATACTCCTGAAACCTAACCCCTCCCGGCCTCCCCTTGTCAGGGGAGGAGTCGGCACTTCCCCTGACAAGGGGAGGTTGGGAGAGGCTTGAGGTTATTCTTTCCTGCTTTCCTTTTCGGCGATGCCAGACAAACCTTCGCGCCGCGCCAACTCCTGCAAAACATCATTCGCGTTCAGGCCCTGCTGGGCCAACAACACCATGCAATGGAACCACAGGTCTGCAGTTTCATACACCAGATGGGATTTATCGCCGGCTTTGCCCGCAAGGATAACTTCCGTCGCCTCTTCGCCGATTTTTTTCAGGATGGCATCTTCGCCCTTGCTGAAGAGCTTGGCGACATATGAACTTTCCGGGGAGGCGAGTTTGCGCTTCTCCAGTATTTCCGTCAGACGCTGCAATATATCCGGACTCATTTTTTCCAGGTTCATTTCCTGTAAATCTCCCCGGGAGATTTCAGCACTGCATCCACTGCCACCCATTGGCCGTTTTCCAAACGGCTGTAGAAGCAGCTCTCACGACCGGTATGACAGGCAATACCGCCCAGTTGTTCGACTTTCAGCAGGATCACATCGCCGTCGCAATCGAGGCGTATCTCTTTTACCTTCTGGAAGTGCCCCGACTCTTCGCCCTTGTGCCACAGTTTCTTGCGCGAACGCGACCAATATACCGCCTCGTTATTCTGCCGGGTCAATTTCAGGGCCTCGCGATCCATCCACGCCACCATCAGCACTCTGCCGGTAGCCGCATCCTGGGCAATGGCGGGAACCAAGCCTTCCTCGGACCAGTTTACCTTGTTCAACCATATCTCGCTCATAACCGCACCTCTATGCCCTGCGCTGCCATGAATTGCTTGGCCTGCAGCACGGTATATTCGCCAAAGTGGAAAATGCTCGCCGCCAGCACCGCGTCCGCGCCGCCCTTTTTCACGCCATCCGCGAGATGCTGAAGGTTGCCCACCCCGCCGCTGGCGATCACCGGGATTTCCAGTGCCTCCGTCACCGCACGGGTCAGGGCAAGATCGAAGCCGTTCTTCTGTCCATCCCTGTCCATGCTGGTTAACAGTATCTCACCCGCACCCAGGCTTTGCACTCTTTTCGCCCACGCTACCGCATCCAGGCCGGTCGTCTTGCGTCCGCCGTGGGTGTACACTTCCCAGCGCCCGTCCGCGACCTGTTTGGCATCGATAGCCACCACGATGCATTGTGAACCATAGCGTCCCGATGCATCCGCCACCAATTGCGGGTTCAGCACGGCGGCAGTGTTGATGCTGACCTTGTCGGCTCCGGCATTCAACAGATTCCGCACGTCACTCACCTCACGCACTCCGCCACCCACGGTCAGCGGGATGAACACCTGCGCGGCGACCTGCTCGATGATGCGGAAGATTATCCCCCGTTCGTCGGAACTGGCCGTAATATCAAGAAACGTAAGTTCGTCGGCACCCTGTTCGTCATAGCGGCGCGCGATCTCAACCGGGTCTCCCGCATCGCGCAATTCGACAAAACTCACGCCCTTTACCACGCGCCCGGCAGTCACGTCCAGGCAGGGAATGATGCGCTTAGCCAGCATGAAAAACTACTGCGGATATCATCTGCGGCGTTGCGCAGTGCTCGCTCTCTCGCCTACCCAGGAGGTATGTCTCGTTCGCTGCGCTCCGTGCGCTTTGCATCTGACATTCCTCGCTACGTTTTTCGATTGTCTGTTTCATCGCCGTCATCAAATCTTTGGCGACAGCTCGTCTGCCAATGCCTGCGCCGCTTTGAAATCCAGCGTACCCTCGTAGATCGCACGGCCGGTGATCGCGCCGGTGATGCCTTCCGCCTGCACCGCACACAGCGCGCGCACATCGTCCAGATTGGTGATGCCGCCGCTGGCGATCACCGGCACGTGCAATGGACTGGCCAGCTCCACAGTCGCAGGGATGTTCACGCCGGTCAGCATGCCGTCGCGTCCGATGTCGGTATAAATGACGGCTTCTACACCATAACCCTCAAAGCGCTGCGCAAGATCCGCTACATCGTGGCCGGTCAGCTTCGACCAGCCATCCACCGCCACTTTGCCGCCCTTGGCATCCAGCCCCACCATGATGTGCCCGGGGAAGGCGTCACACGCCTCATGCAGGAAGCCCGGCACTTTCACCGCTGCGGTTCCGATGATGATGTAGGTCACGCCGATGTCGAGATAGCGCTCTATGGTTTCCAGATCGCGTATTCCTCCACCCAACTGGACGGGCACATCGCTGCTGCCCATCGCTTCGATGATGCTGCGCACGGCAACCTCGTTCTTCGGCTTGCCGGCGAATGCGCCGTTCAGGTCCACCAGATGCAGGCGGCGCGCACCCTGTTCCAGCCAGTGTTGCGCCATTGCAGCAGGATCTTCGGAAAACACCGTGGCATCTTCCATCACGCCTTGCTTGAGGCGCACACAATGACCGTCTTTCAAATCAATCGCAGGAATAATTAGCATGGCAGTACGTTAAAAAATCAAGGGTTCCATAGCATAAAGTTATCGAGCAGTTTCAGCCCTGCCGTAGAGCTTTTTTCCGGGTGGAATTGCACCGCGAACAAATTCTCACTGGCCACCGCGCAGACAAACGGCTGCGGATAGTCGCAGGTAGCTTGCATCAGCGAGTCATCTTGCGGCTGCACATAATAGCTGTGCACGAAATAGAAGCGTTCATCCTGGGCTATGCCATTCCATAAAGGGTGCCCGGGCGCGCTCCCTCTCCCCAACCCTCTCCCGGAGGGCGAGGGAGCAATCGTCGTATCACCTTGCGGCGATGCGGCTTGTTCGATCCTTCGCACCTGGTTCCACCCCATGTGCGGCACTTTGAGTTTACCGCCCTGTGGGTCATGCATATCGCTGGCAAAACGCACCACATTGCCGCGCAAGATACCCAAACCCGCCACATTGCCTTCATCGCTGTGCGCGAACAGCATCTGCAATCCTATACAGATCCCGAGGAAAGGTTTATTGCGTGCCGCATCCATTACCGCATCGCGCAACCCGCGCGCATCCAGCTCACGCATGCAATCCGGCATCGCGCCTTGCCCGGGGAAGACCACTCGCGTTGCATTCGCAATCACCCCTATGGCGTCACTCACCACGACTTCGGCTGTGGGTGCGACCTTGCGCAAGGCCTGTTCGACGGAGCGCAAGTTACCCATACCGTAATCTACAACAGCCACATCAACCATTTGAATTTATAGTGAACCCTTGGTGGAAGGCAGCACACCAGCCATGCGCGGATCAAGTTCCAGCGCAATGCGCAGCGCGCGGCCGAATGCCTTGAAAATGGTTTCGGCCTGATGATGGGCATTGTTGCCCGCCAGGTTATCGACATGCAGTGTCACCAGGGCATGATTTACGAAGCCCTGAAAGAACTCATTGATCAGATCGACATCGAACTCTCCGACGCTGGCACGCACGAACTCACAATTGAACACCAGACCGGGGCGTCCCGAAATGTCCAGCACCACGCGCGACAACGCCTCATCCAGCGGCACATAGGCATGGCCGTAACGGCGCAAGCCTTTTTTGTCGCCGATCGCCTGGCTGAATGCCTGCCCCAGCGTGATGCCTATGTCTTCCACGGTGTGATGCGCATCGATGTGCAAATCACCCTTGGCGTTGATGCTCATATCGACCAGACCATGGCGTGCGACTTGGTCGAGCATGTGATCGAGAAACGGCAGTCCGGTGTCGAACCCGGACTTGCCGCTGCCGTCCAGATTCAGCTCGACGCTGATCCTGGTTTCAAGGGTGTTGCGATTTACCTTCGCGCTGCGCATGGTTTAGCCTTATGCGGATTGAATAATGATTTCTCGTAATGCAGCTATAAATTTTTCATTTTCAGCTTGCGTGCCGACCGTCACGCGCAGGCAGCCCTTTAACATCGGATGCCCGCCATTCAGATTTTTAATCAGCACGCCGCGCTGCTTCAAGCCGTTGAACACCGCATCAGCATCCGCCACACGGAACAGCAGGAAATTCGCCTCGCTGGGGTAGACTTGCACAGCGGAAATTTCACCCAGTTGTTGATGCAACCAGGCGCGGTCCTTTCTGATTTGTTCCGCCTGCTGCAACAACACTTCGTGGTGAGCCAGCAATTTACCTGCTACCAACTGCGTCAGCACCCCGACATTATACGGCAAGCGCAGCTTTTCCAACTGTCCCAGCCATGCATTGCTACCGGCCAGGAAACCCAGGCGCAATCCTGCCATGCCGAGCTTGGAAAAGGTGCGCATCACCAGCAGATTGGGATAGCTTGCCAGGTGCGGTATGAAGCTGTCGCTGGCAAATGCATAATAAGCCTCATCCAGCACCACAAGTCCCGGCGATGCCGCGATGATCCGGCTGACATCCCGCGCGGAAAAGAGATTTCCGGTGGGATTGTTGGGGTAAGCCAGAAATACCAGCGCCGGCTGTTCGCGCTCGATCGCTGCCAGCGTCTGCGCCAGATCGAGAGAGAAATCAGCCGCACCGGAATTGCTGGTCAGGGGCACGCCCACATAACGCATGCCGGTAAAAACCGCGATCATCCGGTACATCACGAACGACGGCTCCATGCTCAGCAGTGTCGCACCGGGCTTGTTCATGGCCAGCGCCAACAGCTGGATCAGTTCATCCGAACCGTTGCCCAGCAGCACTTCCATACCTTGCGGCAAGCCGAGCGTACCGCAGATTTGTTCCTTCAATACCGCGGGATTGGGGTCGGGATAACGGTTGATGGCGGCATTCCCCACGACCGCTGCGATCTCTTCGCGCAACTCCAGCGGAAGGAGGTAGGGATTTTCCATCGCATCCAGCTTGATATAGCCGCAGCTGTCAGGCACATGATAAGCGTGCAGATCGAGGACTTCCTTGCGCAGCAGCGCGTTCGCGAGAGAAGATGCCGAAACCGGTGTGGGAGACATGAAACAAAATAAATCGAAATAGCAACGTGGCTGAGCTTATCACATACCGCCAAGCCTGTGGTTGCTGGCCCCAATGGTGATATAGTAATCTTGCCTATCATCCGGAAAACTTACTAACTTGCCGAATCTGATGCCGAATAGTTCTCCTGGCCTGTTATTCAACCCGTCGCGGGACAAACTGCAGCGATTCATCGCCGGTTTGCCGGGTATGGCCTGCCAAATCGAACTGCAGGAAGGAGGCTCCATAGCTTTCACATATGTCAGCGAAGGCTGCTCCGCACTGCTCGGCCCCCCCCCCGAAGAACTGTTGTGTGATTCATCGCGCTTTATAAGCCTCATTCATCCTGAAGACATTGCATCCTTTCTGGAAACATTGCAGCAATCTGCCCAGACCCTTTGTTTCTGGGATTGGCAGGGGCGAATTGTATTGCCGGACAATAGAATCAAGTGGGTCAGCATTGGATCAGTGCCGCAAAACTCCCCGAACGGATTACCCAGCTGGCAGGGCATGGTGCTCGACGTCACTGAAAGCAAGTTGGCAGAACTCGAGATACGGCGTACCCAGCAACAGCTCCAGGAACTTACCTCGCACATCCAGGATGCCAAAGAGCAGGAACGCCTGCATATCGCCCGCGAGGTTCACGATGAAATCGGCAGTCTGCTTACTGCCATCAGAATTGATCTGTCCTGGCTGATCCAGCACCTCCCCGAGGACGACCGGTTACTCGCGGAAAAGGCAAAGACCATAGAGGAACTGGTGAACAAAGCGATAACTTCCGCAAACAATCTGGCCCATAGCCTCCGCCCCGGCGTTCTTGATCATTTTGGCTTTATTGCCGCGATCGAAGTGGAGGCACAGGAGTTCAGCAAGCGCAGCGGTATTTCTTGCGCTCTCATCGCTCCACAGGAAGACATCCTGTTGTCCCCTGCCCTCTCCATCACCCTGTTCAGAATTTTCCAGGAGGCCCTGAACAATATTCTCAAGCACGCCAAGGCAAAAAATGCCCAGATCGAAGTCGTCAAAGGAACCGACCATCTTGAACTAATCATTTCGGATGATGGCGTGGGAATCAGCGATACCGCGCGCAACAAACCCCGCTCATTCGGTCTGCGCGGCATCCATGAACGCGTCGCATATCTTGGCGGCACGGTCAGGATAGCCAGTTCCGCCAGCAGCGGCACGCAAATCGCGATTTTCGTCCCGCTCGAAACGGATGAAACCGGCTCATCAATTCAGCAGCAAGCAATGTCTGACGGCACAAGCATATGATAGATATCCTCGTGGTAGATGATCATGCCCTGATCCGCAAGGGATTGAAGCTGCTGCTCGAAGAAAGCCCAAACTTTCAAATCAAGGGAGAAGCGGAATCCGGCATACAAGCCGTCAAAATGCTGCGCGAGCAGCATTTCGACCTGGTGTTGCTGGACATTTCCTTGCCGGACAAACATGGCATGGACGTACTCAAGCAACTCAAATCGGAACACCCTGACATCAAAATAATCGTGCTAAGCATGTATCCGGAAGACCAATATGGCGTGCGTGCGTTGAAAGCGGGAGCGGTCGGTTATATCAACAAGCAAAGCGCGAGCGAGAAACTGGTTGGCGCGATACAGCAGGTCATCAGCGGCAAGAAGTACATCAGCGAAACCCTGGCTGAACAACTGCTGAGCAATCTGATCGGCGAATCCCAGGACTTGTTGCACCAGAATCTGTCCAACCGCGAATATCAGACACTCTGCCTGATGGCCTCGGGAAAATCCCTGACCGAGATCTCGGAGATCATGATGCTCAGCCCCAAAACCGTGAGCGTATACCGTGCCCGCATGCTGGAAAAGATGAGTTTCAAAAACAATGCAGAAGCGGTCCACTATGCGATTGCACACCGCCTGGTGGATGCCAAGAACTGAAAAACCTTGAAATGAAAAGCGCGGGTGCCTGCCGCCACATACTATCCATGTGCCGGCGGGAATTCGTGGCAAGTTGCGTCAATGCGCACGCGCTTCGCTGATCAGTTCCTTGATGTCGAGTATCAGCACGATTTCCCCCTCGCTGGACATGGTGACAGCCGCCACTCCCTTGGGTCGAAAGGCATCGAACGGCTTGACCACCACATCATCCTGCCCAACAACAGAATCCACCGACATGACGAAATGGTTGTTGCCGGACTTTACCAGCACGCCCACAGTCGGTGTGCCGTTTTGCTCCCAGCCGATCAGTTGCGCCAGCGGCAACACCGGCAGCACCTTGCCGTGCACCACCATGGACGGCCTGCCAGAGACCAGCTGCAATTTTCCCGGCGTGACAGACAGAATTTCGCTCGCCAGAGACAAAGGTACGGCAAACGATTGCTCGCCGAGGCGCAAGATCAATACCGGCAAGATCGCCAGCGTGAGCGGCAACAAGATGTTGATCACGGTGCCTTTACCAGGTTCGGACCTGATGTTGATCGTTCCGTTGAGTTCCTGGATATTGGTTTTCACCACATCCAGGCCGGTTATGCTGCCGTGTTTGTCGTCATTGCCGGCAAAACCCGGCAGGAAAATAAGTTCCAGACACTGGTTCTGTTCCAGTGAGTTCGCTGCCTCGCTGGAGATCAGCCCCTTCGCTATGGCCTTGTTGCGAATCAATTCGGGGCGCATGCCGCGACCGTCGTCGGCTATCGTGATCAGAATATGGTCGCCTTCCTGGTGCGCGCTCAACTCCACAATGCTCCGTCGCGGCTTGCCAGCGGCAATACGTTCTTCGACGGTTTCCACACCCATGTCAACTGCGTTACGCAACAGGTTTAGCAGCGGTTCATCGAGGTCTTCGATCAAGGCGGAGTCCAATTCGGCATCCGCCCCGTCCAGCAGCAATTCCACATCCTTGCCCAGTGAATGCGCCAGATTGCTTACCAGCGGAGGATATTTTTTGAACAGCCGGCCTATCGGTTGCATACGCGTTTTGATCACTGCGTTCTGCAAATTCACCACCAGCGTTTCCAGTTGGCTTATCGACTGGTCAAGCTCATGCATGGTGTCCGCGTCAATGCGTCCCTGAATGATGTCTGATCGCAACTGGGTCAAACGGCTCTTGGTCAAACCGATCTCGCCGGAAATGTTCAACAACTGGTCCAGGCGGTCAGTATCCACGCGCATGGTGGGTTTCGCGGTTGCTTGTGCCGCCGCATCATCTTCGCTCCGTCCTGCGTCAAGCGCAGGGATATCGGCAGCAGGATTTCCAGGCAAGGCTTTATCGGATTCTGCCCCGGGAATAGTTGCAGCCATTATTTTCGGATCGTCTATCACACCCGCTTGGGCAACGTTTTCTGTGCCGGTCAGCGATTTATACAATCTATCCCAATCTGCGACGTCATGGCCTGCACTCCGAACGCCTCCGGGACTCCCTGTCGTAAAGGGTGACTGGGTGGCGGGGAAAGCACTCTTCTGGCCGGCCAATGCCGCTTTCAAGGCGTCGATCAGTTCGCGTGGAGCTTCGCTTGGCTGCAGATTTTGCTGTAACGAACCGAACATCGTTCGCACTTCGGCAGTCGCCGCTGAAAGCGCAACCATCAGTTCAGGACCCAGCAACAATTCACGGTTGCGCAGCTTGTCGAACACATTTTCGGTTATGTTGCACAGCGCCACCAGTTCAGTCGCATTGAGGAACCCGGCCCCGCCCTTGATGGTGTGAAACCCGCGAAATATCTCGTTGAGCAGCTTGCTGTCCTCGGGGAACTTTTCCAGATCCATCAATTTGCTATCCACTTCGGAAAGCATATCCCCCGCTTCCAGCAAAAAGTCGCTTAACAGATCTTCCATGCCGGCAAAGTCATTCATTCAGAATCCCAAGCCTTCCAGCAAGTCGTCAACCCGGCTCTGGTTGCTCACAACATCCTTGCGCCCGCCCGGATTGATCTCAGGGCCACTCAACAGACCCGTATCCATATCCGCTTTTACTTTGGCTGGCGCGTTTTCCAACAGCAGCGCCAATAACTGCCGCTCCAGGTTTTCCGTGATGTCTATGATTTTCTTGATGACCTGGCCGGTCAGATCCTGAAAATCCTGGGCCATCATGATTTCCATAAGATAGGCATGGGTTGCCTTGGTCTGTTTGGGAACATCCTGCAAGAATGCGCGCGTTTGCATGGCCAGATCCTTGAATTCCTCGACGTCGAGCTGTTTCTCAAACATCTTCTGCCACTGACCGGACAGACGATGAGCTTCGACTTCCATCTTTTCGACCAGCGGCTGTGCCGCCTCGGTGGCATTCAGAACGCGCTCGGCTGCTTGATGCGTCAAAGTCGCCACATAATTCAAGCGGTCACGCGCATCGGGAATGGATGATGCGGCCTTTTCAATCTTCTTGTTCAAACCCAGTTCGCGCAGCGCATCATGCAAGGAGCGCGTCAAGTGTCCGATCTGGTCAATCACATCTGAAGAATGAGCCTTGAACAATTGGGGCTGCGATGACGGAGTTCCCCACTCATAATCTGCAGCAAGCTCGCTGCAAATCAGCGCAGGGTTCAATCCCGCAGCCCCTGGCGCAGATGCGGTGTAATTGGACCCAACCGCTGGTACTCCCTTTGCCAGCGCCTCTGCCTCCTTGTTCGCCGCAACAATGCTATCGAACAGCGCTTCGAGATCTTCAGAGTCTGCAATATCGGAATTTTCGGTCATGCCATCGTTCACTCTTGCATAGTTCGGAATATTTTCATCAGCTTTTCATCAAGTTTTGCGGCCGTAAAGGGTTTTACCACGTAACCGCTTGCCCCTGCCTGCGCAGCCATGATGATATTATCCCTCTTCGCTTCCGCCGTTACCATCAGCACCGGCAAATGCTTGAGACTGGAGTCAGCCCGGATAGCCTGCAGCAACTCGATGCCGTTCATGTTGGGCATGTTCCAGTCGGTCACCACGAAATCGAATCTTTCTGCATGCAGTTTGGCCAAAGCATCAACTCCGTCTTGGGCTTCCTGCACATTCATGAAACCCAGTTCCTTGAGCAGATTTAGCAAGATGCGCCGCATCGTCGCAAAGTCATCAACCACCAGAAATCTTGTATCTTCCAATCCCATGGTAATCCCTTAAACCAGACTACAGAAGACAGAGGACAAAAGACAGAAGTGTTGCCGCGGCTGTGCCGCGCCCTTGTCAAGGCATGCCGCGTAGCGGTACACGGTGGTCTGTCCCCTGTCTTCTGTCATCTGTTATGTCAACAGCGGGCGCAGTGTTGCTGACAACACCATCGAATCAAATTTCGGCACGTAATAATCTACGCCCACGCGCCGCGCCATTTCACGGTTTGCATCGGAAGACAACGATGTGTGCATCACCACAGGTATGCCGTCAAAACGGCGATCTGATTTAATGCATTGGGTCAACACATAACCGTCCATCTCGGGCATTTCTGCATCGGTCATAATTACCTGTATCTGATCGTGCAGCCTGGTTCCTGCGCCCTGGGCAGAATCAGCCATCGTCCTGAGTCTGTCCCATGCTTTTTTGCCATTGGCGGCCTGAATATACCCGACGGCCATCTTGTCCAGTACCTGGCCGATTTTTCTGCGCGCCACCACCGAGTCATCCACAAAAAATATGCACAAGTCGCGTTCTGACTCGACCCTTGCGATATTCCCAACAACCGCTTCACCGAATGCATCGGCCAATATCTGCTCCACATCCAGAATCGAAACCAGTGAACCATCATTCATCTCGGTAATTGCGCTGATCCGCGCTCCATTTTCCGAGAGCATTCCTTCGGTGGCACGAACCTTGTCCCAGTCGACGCGGATGACGCGATCAACTCCCTGCACCAGAAAGCCCAAAGTGTGATTGTTGAATTCCGTAACCATCATGGTTCTGTGCTGCTGTTGCGGAATCATCCCCATGAAACTTGCCAGATTCAGCACGGGTATCACATGTCCCTGAAACAGCACGATTCCGTCCACGCCTGCCGGCATGTTGGGAGTCCGGGTTATTTTCCCCGCCGGACAAACCTCTTTGACCTTGAACACATTGATACCGAATTTTTCATTGCTGCCCAGACTGAACAGCAGGATTTCCATTTTGTTGGATCCCGCCAGGCTGGTGCGCGCTTCGGTTTGGGCCGGCATGTCGGCCAGGCCGGCATTCGGCTGAACTTCGCCATGACTCACCTCTATCCGCATCGCATCCCAAGAGCGCGAACCCTGATCGCGTGCCCGCAAAGTTTCACCGGGGGATAGTGCAGTGCGCTCATTTTCCGGCGGAACATTTGTGTTATCCATCGCATAGCTATCAGGGCGGCGGATTTCGGCAAGCACTCTTTCGGCATCCAGCATCAACACCCGGTGGCCATCGCCGGTTACCGTGATCGCTGTCACCAGCCCGCCCATTTCCGCCAGCAGCTCGGGCGGCGGTACGCGCATCGCAGTCCTGTCAACAATCAGAATGCTGGCCACCGCCCTGACCAGAAAACCCTGCGCTTGGCCGCCATACTCGGTCACGATCATGGTCTCCGGTTTGCGGTCGGTTTCAATACCGATGCATTTGGCCAGGTCTATCACTGGAACCGGCGCACCGTGAAAGCCCGCCATCCCTGCGGCTGAAGAATCCTTTTCCGCAGCACCGGTGACCACAGGAACGCGCATCACCTCCAGCACCTTGAATACATTGATACCGAATGTCTCATCACGACCCGTGCGGCCGTCCACTCCCAATGTGAACATCAGGATCTCGAGCTTGTCAGTTCCCGCCAAACCGGTTTGGGGATCGGTATTTTTCAGCAGGTCGGGCATGTAATTCTCCTTGCTTCAGTTCCGAATATCGCCAATGCCCGCGCATCACGATCGAATCCCCCACGGATCAAGCAAACGTCAGACACGAAAACGGCTTGCTGCATCTTGCAACTCTTTCGCCAATTCCTCCAGATGCACAATCTCCCGGTTATTCGAACGCACTGCCTCGTGGTTCTCCTCGGACATCTGTGCGATCTTTTCCACATTGCGGGCGATTTCTATGCTGGCCCGGCTTTGTTCGCTGACCGATGTCGCTATGTCGCTCACGCCCCGGCTGGATTGCGATACTGCCTCGCCCGCCTCGATCAATACCTTGTAGACACGCTCCACCTGCTCCTGAGTCGCCTGCAGGGAACGCAAGCCGGTCTGGACAACCGACTCGACAACCCCCGATTTCTGGTCGAGAGAGTTGGTCACCTGGTCGATCTCGCTGGCTGTCCTGGCGGATTTTTCCGCCAGCTTGCGCACTTCATCCGCCACCACCGCAAAACTGCGCCCCTGCTCTCCGGCCCGTGCTGCTTCGATCGTCACGTTCAGCGCCAGCAGGTTGGTTTGATCGGCGATATCCTTCACATGCTGGGTCATGGCGGTGATTGCGCGAGTGCTTGCCACATACTCCTTGACCGAAGCGGCGATCTGATTGACCGCCTCTTGCACGCGCCGGATCTCGCTGATCATTGCGGTCACATCCTGGTTTCCCTGCTGGGTCTGGTGCAGGCTCATCTCCGACAGTTTGCGCACGTCTTCGGCATTCTCGGCCACCGAATTGATGCTCTCGGTGATCTCTTCCACCGCGGCTGCCGTTGAGCTGGCAGCCTCGCTCTGCACATGAGAGCTCTGAGCAATTTGCCATGACGAGGTGGACAGTTGTGCGGCAGAGCTGGAAACCTTGGCGGCATTGTCGAGCACCTGGCGGATGATTTTGGCAATACCGTCAACCAGGCCATTGAAGGCTTGCGCAGTCTTGCCGATCTCATCCTGGCTTCGCACTACCACGCGCTTTGATAAATCACCATCGATATTCATGTTCTGCATGACTGTCTGCAACTCGCGCGTCGTTCTGGTCACCTTGCCTATCAACCAGCCGATCAGCAGATACAGTACGACCTGTATTGCGATCTGCGCGCTCCACAACGCGTAGTTGGCCCGGCTTATTGCAGAAAATTCCTCGCTCAGATCCAGCGTGATACTGGCCGCGCCGTTCACTGTCCCTGCCTTCACCATGTGGCACATCAGGCAGTTAGTACCGCGGAATTCTTTTCTGGCGATGAAAGGAACCACCACACGCATGGTCTGCTTGTCATCCAGATTCGACAAGCTGGTTTGCACTTGAGCACTCGTCAGCGCGGCGCGATCCAGCTCGTCGACCGGCTGCTCGGAGGGCAATCCGGGTCCGAATTGATCCTGCACCGCTTTGCCCCGGATCACGCGCAGCTCGACAATTTTTTCCGAGTCGCTCATTTTCTTGACATACAAAATGCGCTGGTCCGGGTCGCTGATGATGCCGTTGATCATCAGCATGTTCAACCCGTTCAGCACGCCATCCGCAGATACCTTGGCTTTTTGTATGGATTCCTCAAGGACATGATCCTCAAATTTGTTCAATGCCACGCTCTGGGCAAACACCAAAACCACCAGCAGCACAAGCTGGATAGGCAACTGCAGTTTGCTTTTCAACGGAAGTCTATTCCACCAATTGCCCATTTATCTTCTCCGGAGTTTCGTGTCATTATGAAAAGTATCGCATTATTCCCGGCACTCTAACGGCATGAACGCGGTTTTGTCAGGCAGGATAGGAATGTAAATACCCGCCAATTCACAGGATTGAATTTTACATAACACCCCACCGGCACGGGAATCATGGTTTGGCCGTAAATAACAGCGGGAACAAAGCGGCGGGGACTGGCGCTTGCGTGGTCAGGCGGCACTTGCAGCCGCTAATTCAATTTGTCTGGCAACTTTTGTTTTGCCGGCACGAGTGGGGGGGCGGCAGATGCCGCAAACATAATTCGCGTGCAAATCGCCCGCGTGAGTCACGAAATGTCCGCCGCATTCCATGCAGGGTGCGAGTCGCAGCATCTCCGCCTTGAAAAAGCGGATCATGAACCAGGCGCGGGTGATGCTCAGCACGGGCTCCGTTTCTTCGATGCCCTGCACCTGGTCGAGGTATAAACGATAGGCGCTGATCAAAGCGTGCACGCCGTCGACGCCGGCATTTTTGACCAGAAACTGGTAAATATCCATGAACAGCGACGAATGGATGTTCGGCTGCCAACTCATGAACCATTCGGTCGAATATGGCAGCATCCCCTTGGAAGGCGACTCCTTCTTCACCTCTTTGTAAAGCCTGAGCAATCGTTCACGGCTAAGCGAGGTTTCTTCCTGCAGCAACTGCAGGCGTGCCCCCAGTTCGATCAGGTCTATGGCGGTCTTGACTTGCTGCGCCTCGCCTACCACTGTTTTGTTGGCCAGCATCGCCACCCCTTATGCCAACTCTTCGACGGGTTGTGCCGACATCAGGATCGCCGCATGCGCTTGCGACATCAAACGATCCTTGTTGAAATCGGTCAGCAGATTGAGCAACAGGTTCTCGTCAAAACGGAAGCGACACAGCAGCATGTTGGAAGCAGCCATCTTGATGATTTGTGACGGGGTAAGATTACCAACCACCTCGACCAGGTCCTTGCTGATCCCCAAACGGAAAATCGCGGACGGCTTGTCTTTCTTGATCATTTGCTGGGCCAGCATCAGATAGGTCAGATTGATTTCGCGGATTCCCTCTTGCAATTGCATGGTGTTCATATAGTCCCCTTGTAAGCCAGTGAAGAACGGTCAACTACGGATCTACTGAGTCCCTCGATTCCCGGCATAGCCGGTTATCGGCGGTCGATTTCAGACGGACGAAGTATTGCGGCTGGATGGATTTGATGAAATTAGAACCAGACCGTTTCTTTTGTAGGGATCGCGGAATTCAATTTGTAGGAGTTTTTCTTACAAAACAACACTCGGCTCAAGCGCGCCGGGCAATCGAGGCAACACCTTGGCTCGCTATGATGCCAGACCGATGCGCCGGGCATTGCCTATTGGCATCCTTCTGGAAAAGTTCAGCCTCGAAAAATCAATAGGTTGAAATTTCATGAACGTTTGTGCGGCAGGCACAGCAAGCATTGAACCGCCTGCAGACTGAATACTCCACCATAGGCATTTGAGCAATGAAACTACCCGCGCAACTCGAAGCACACTTTCCCCGCCCGGTTGCTGGTCAATTTCAGGCGATAGCCCAACTGCTCGGCCCAGCGCGAAGCTTGAAACAAACCTATCCCGAGCCCGTTTTCAGAAACGACTGCGCTTTGCAGCAGTTTTGCGGTGACAGCTTCCGGTATCGGAACACCGCTGTCGCAGACCGCCAGGCGCAGCGGTTCGGGCTGGATTTCGATTGAGATATCCATGTCCGGGTCGGTCTGGCGCTTTCTCAGAACGTTATCCAGCAAGTTGTCGATCACACAATCGAACAAAGCGGCGGGAATGCTTGTGTCCGGCAGCATATCCGGCGCGCGCCACTCGATATTCTGAAACTGATTGCGCAGCCGCACCGAATTCCACCAAGCGTTCAGCGGGAGTTGCGCCGTATCGCTTGCGGCCTCGGGTTGCTGAAGTTTGGTCAGGGTAAGCTCGATACGCTGTGTAAGCAGCGGCAGTTGCTGCCGCAGCAATTGCTGCGCTATCTGTTCCCGGCTTTGCGCTATCGAAGTGAGCGAGAGCAGTGACTGCAGCATATTCTTGAGATCGTGCGTCAGGCGCGACCCGGTTTCATACACAGCCTGCAAACGGGTGATCTCACGCAGGCTTTGTTCGCGCTGTTTGGCCTGGTAAAAATATCCGATCAGTTGGGTAAGCAGGTGGACATGCAGCAGCACGGAAGGATTGAGCGATTGTCTGGCATACAACGTCAGACGCAATTCGTCTTCCTGGGCCACCACGGCATGTTTGCTGAATTGCCCGGTCTGGCCTGCGCCATCGGGCGATTGCCATGACAGGCCGGATAGCCATGGCAGATCCGCCAGCAGGTCAATTGCGCGCCTGAGATAGCTCGCAGCGTCGGGTTCCCGCTGTGCGGCCTCGGCCAATCGGGTGAGCCAGCTTTCAAACGGCGTGCCGACGTTCAACAGATAACGCGAAAACAACACTTGCAGGCCGCTGAAACCGAAACGCGGATTCCACAATCCACCGAGGGCCAGCAATACCAACCCCATCAGGAACAATGTACGCAGCAACGCTTCCAGGTAATCCAGGTGACCCAGATTCATGAAGGCCAGACTGCCGAGCACCACCAGCGCCAGCAGCATGAACAGCAGCAAACTGTAGATCAGATCCAGCGCCTGGATGTTTTCGACCTGCTCCTGACCGATCGGCACGACCACGATGGCCAGCAGCAGAGGAAGCACATACCACATCAGGATCCGCCCTACCTCGATGCCGGATTCCGCCTGCTCCATCACCATGGTGGATTGCGTCGCAAACAGATTCGGCACCACCCACAGCAGCAACACAGCAAGAAGGTAGGCCATCACCGCCAGATATAGCAGCCGCGACCAGCGGTCACGGAAAGCGAACACCCGCGCTCCGACCAAGCCAAACAGCCCGGTCAGCCAGAATGCCACCACCCACCAGTTCAGCCAGAACATCGCGGTTCCGGCTGCCAGAGCTATGAATACCAGCGCGCTGCCGCCTACTTCTCTTTCGCCGCGCCACAGTGGCTGCCACAGCAGGAACAAACCGAGGTGGGCGAGCAATATCGGGTGCACCCAAATACTGGTCACGCCCAGCATCAGCGCACCGTGCAACAGCGCGAGCATCGCCAGCAATAGCCAGCGGCCGGTAAGCAAGCGATTTCCCCAATTGAGCGTCAGCATCCCGTCATCACCCCTGTCAACATCTCGTCATTATGCCCTTGTCAAAGCCATGGCACCCCTTGCCGGAGCCCCATCTGTTTCCGCTACCCAGCCCAAGTAAAACAATAATGTATTGTTTTTAATAATTTTTTATTTACAACAGCAAAATAATTGAATTACCGCGCGATGCTGGCACGGCACTTGCGTGCTTCATGGTCGTAGCATATACAATATTGACAGGAGGGTACCACAATGAAACGCAATCAATCCGGCTTCACCCTGATCGAAATCGCCATCGTGCTGGTGATCATCGGCCTGCTGCTCGGCGGCGTGCTGAAAGGACAGGAACTGATCAACAGCGCAAAGGTCAAGAACCTCGCCAACGATTTCAAGAACGTCCCGGTTTACATCTACGGCTATCAGGACAAGTTCAAGGCCCTGCCCGGCGATCAAGCCCAGGCCAGCCTCGACTCACAATTCCCGCCTGCCAATACCGGCACTCAATGCACCCCGGCTGCCACCGCCGGAAAATGCGCACTGAATAATGGTGTGATTGACGGAGGCTGGGACGCCACCGCTGCCACGGATGAATCTTTCGTGTTCTGGCAGCACGTGCGCTTGGCAGGTTTTGGTCCAGGCGCAACAGCTACTGGTGCAGCTGACTACAGGCCCAAAAACGCCGTCAACGGCTTTATCGGCGTAACCAACGCGGCGCAATCCCCGATTACCGGGCTAAAGGGAACCTACATCGTCTGTTCCGACGCGATACCCGGCAAATTTGCCAAGCAGATCGATACCACGCTGGATAATAGTGACACCGCCTCCGGTTCTGTAGAGGTAGTTCCTGCCGGCACTCCCACCACTACGCCAGTGGCAGCGCTCGCAACCAACGCCATAGTTGACGATACCACTTACCTGGTGTGCATGGGCTATTAATCAACTCACCCGGCATGAACTAGCCCGCTTCGGCGGGCTTTTTTCTTTCAGTAGACTGAGGACGGAAAACAGAGGATAGAGTTGTTGTCGCGGCTATGCCGCGAACCTGATTAAACGTGCCGCGTAGCGGCACACAAAAATCTGTCTTCCGTCCTCTGTCTTCTACTCACCCCTTATGCAGCCTGAGTTCAGCCTGCTGCAGCGCTTCCGGCAGCCCGAGCAGCACCAGCACATCGCCGGCTTGCAACAGCATTTCCTCGCTGGGCAGCGCGCCGCGCAAGTTGTGCCGTCGCACCGCGTTCACTTCGATGCCGAGCGCTTCCAGGTTCATCTCGCGCAATCGCTTGCCTGCAGCAGCCGAATCCTGTTTGAGCAACACGCTGAGAAAGCGCGGTTGCAGGCTTTCGCTGTCCTCGCCCAGTTCGTACTGGGCGCTGCGAAAATAGCTGCTGAACGCCGCATAACGGCGCGCACGGGTCTCCTGGACGCGGCGGATCACGCGGTTGAGCGGCACGCCCGCCATCAGCATCGCCTGCGAGGCCAGCATCACGCTGCCTTCCTGCACTTCGGCGACCACTTCCGCCGCGCCGGCCTCCTTCAATTCTTCCACGTGGGTGTCATCGGTGGTGCGCACCACTACCGGCAGATCGGGGCGCAATTCCTTGACATGACGCAGGATCGCCAGCGCGGAATGTTTGTCCTGGTAGGAAACCACCAGCGCCCTGGCGCGCATCAGTCCCGCGGCCATCAGCACCTCGCGTTTGGCGGCATCGCCGTATACCACGCTCTTTTTTTCCGCCAAGGCTGCCCTGACGTGGCTCGAGTCGAGATCCAGTGCGATGAAACGCAGGTTTTCCGCCTCCAGGAAGCGCCCCAGCGTGCTGCCGCTGCGGCCATAACCGCAAATGATCACGTGCTCTTTGCTGCCCATGCTTTGAATCGCGATCTGGTGCATCTGCATCGCGCGGTTGGTCCACTCTGTGGCAGAAAAGCGCCGTGCGATCGCCTCGCCGTACTGGATCATGAAGGGAGCGGCCAGCATCGAAAGCAGCATCGCCGCCAGAGTGATCTGCAGAGTAATAGTATTCAGCAAGTGCGCGCCATCCGCCAGCGTCAGCAGCACGAAGCCGAATTCGCCGGCCTGCGCCAGACCGATCGCGCTGCGCAACGCAACCCCCCAGTCCCCTTCAAGCACACGTGCCAATAGTGCAACAACCAATGCCTTGAACAGGATCAACACAAACAATACCAGCAACACCCAGCCGAATTCCCCCGCAACGCTGCCCAGATCGAGCTTCATCCCGATCGTGACGAAGAACAGGCCGAGCAACACGTCGCGGAACGGCTTGATGTCTTCTTCCACCTGATAGCGGTACTCGGTTTCGGAGATCAGCATGCCCGCGACGAATGCACCCAGTGCCAAAGACAGCCCCGCCAGTTCGGTGAAATAAGCCAGGCCCAGCGTGATCAGCAACACGTTGAGCATGAACAATTCAGATGACTTCTGGCGCGCCACGACGTGAAACCATGGGCGCATCAGATGCTGCCCAAACACCAGCAGCACCAGCAATACCACGGTTGCCTTGATCGCCGCATAGCCTAGCGTGGCAGTAAGATCATCAGGGCTGGTGGCCAGAGCAGGAATGATGATCAGCAGCGGCACGACAGCCAAATCCTGGAACAGCAGCACGCCCATCATTTGCTGTCCATATGGCAGATTCAGCTCGGCGCGCTCGACCAGCATTTTGCTGACGATGGCAGTGGAAGACATGGCCAGCACTCCGCCCAGCGCCAGGCCGGCGCGCCAATCCAGACCAAATCCTGCCGTGATCGCCATCACCAGCAGCATCGTGACGATCACTTGAGCCGCGCCAAGGCCGAACACCGTGCGTTTCATCGCCATCAGACGGGTAAGGCTGAACTCCAGGCCGATGCTGAACATCAGGAACACCACGCCAAACTCGGCGAGATGCCGGGTTTCCACCGCATCCGGTATCCACGCCAGCGCATGCGGCCCGATCAGGATGCCGACCACCAGATAGCCCAGCATCACCGGCAAATGCAGGATGCGGCACAGCACTACCACAATCACGGCCGTGGCGAGCAGGATAAGAACGAGCGAGAGTGAACTTTCCATGTATCTGCGAGTGTGTGTACTTCTCCGCCACGATAATGCCGCACTAATGCCAAGTTTGCAAAATTTCCCGGCGCGGCAAAAGACGCCGGTTAAACGCACTTCGAATATTCACGCTGTTATAATGCAGCCATGAACAAATCTGTTTCCGCCACGCCGCATGCGCTCGAGCTTGGACGCAAGGTATTGAACATCGAAGCCGCCGCCGTACAGGCGCTGGCCACACGTCTGGATGAGAATTTCCTGCACGCGCTCAATGTGATCCTGCGTTGCGAAGGCCGCGTCATCGTCAGTGGCATGGGCAAGTCGGGGCACATCGCGCGCAAGATTGCCGCCACCCTGTCCAGCACCGGAACGCCCGCCTATTTCGTCCATCCTGCCGAAGCCAGCCACGGCGACCTCGGCATGATCACCAGCATGGATGTCATCATCGCGCTGTCCTATTCCGGAGAGAGTCAGGAATTGATGACCATCGTGCCAGCCATAAAAAGACAAGGCGCCAAGCTCGTCAGCATGACCGGCAATCCGGCATCCAGCCTGGCCAAGGTAGCCGACGTGCATCTCAATTCGGCAGTGGACAAAGAGGCTTGCCCGATGGGTTTGGCTCCCACTGCCAGCACCACGGCGGCCCTGGCGCTTGGCGATGCGCTGGCGGTGGCGTTGCTGGATGCAAAGGGATTCGGTGCCGACGACTTCGCCCTTTCGCATCCGGGAGGCAGTCTGGGTCGGCGACTGCTCACCCATGTGAGCGATATCATGCGCAGCGGCGAACGACTGCCGATGGTCCGCGAAAACGCGATGTTAGGCGACGCGATCCTGGAAATCTCAAAAAAAGGCGTGGGCATGACCGCCATCGTGGATGCCGAACTTCATGTGTTGGGCATTTACACCGACGGCGACCTGCGCCGCACGCTGGAAAAAAAACTGGATTTCAATGCCACGCCGATAAAGAGCGTGATGTCTGCCAACCCCCATTGCATCAGCCCGGATAGCCTGGCCGCCGAAGCGGTGCAACGGATGGAGCAACACAATATCAGCCAGATGCTGGTGGTGGATGAACAAAACAAACTGGTCGGCGCACTCAATATGCATGACCTGTTGCACGCCAAAGTGATTTAGGAACGAATCTATGCTGACAAGCCGCGCAAAATTGATACGCCTGATGGCCTTTGACGTGGACGGCGTGATGACGGATGGCGGGTTGTATTTTTCCGATTCCGGCGAAGAATTCAAACGCTTCAATTCGCAGGATGGGCATGGCCTGAAGATGTTGCGCGCCAGCGGGGTGGGGATCGCGCTGATCACCGGACGCACGTCGCGCTGCGTAACTGCGCGCGCGCAGAACCTGGGTATCGAGCATGTCTATCAGGGAGTGGAAAACAAACTTGAAGCCATGGTCGACCTGCTCAATAAACTCAAGCTTCCGCGAGATGCTGCTGCTTATATGGGCGATGATGTGGTCGATCTTACCGTGATGCGTCATGTCGGAATGGCTGTCACTGTGCCGGATGCTCCGCTGCAGGTGCGCGAGCGTTCCCATTACATCACGCAGCGCAATGGGGGATATGGCGCAGTGCGTGAAGCCTGCGAGATGATCATGGCGGCGCAAGGCACGCTGGACCAGCAACTGGCTGATTATTTGCGATGACTTTTGCCGCCCGTGTCCGCTATTGGCTGCCGTTGTTGCCTTTGCTTGGCCTGCTCGGGGCAACCTATTGGCTCAGCCTGCAGGCACAGCCGGAACCTGTCAAGCCGGACGGCAGCGCACGCCACGATCCGGATTCAATAGTGGAGAACTTTTCCGCTGTAAAACTCAACAAACAGGGCACGCCATACTTCATCATGAGCGCCGCAAAGATGCTGCATTATCCGGATGACGACAGTACCGCGCTGGAAGCGCCGCGCCTTACCCTGCTGGCCGAAGACAGCCCGCCGTTGATTGCCACTGCCGAATCGGGCTCTATTTCCAGGAAGGGGGATGAACTGTTTTTGCAAGGTGGCGTCGAGGTGCTGCGCGGGGCCGCAAAAGAGCAGGACCAACTTATGCTGCAAACAGAGTCTCTCAACATCATCCCGGATCAGGATTTGGCGAGATCCGATATGGCTGTCAAGCTTACCGACGCACACACCACTGTGAATGCGATCGGCCTTGAACTCAACAACAGGACACGAACCATCAAACTGCTCTCCAAGGTAAGAAGCGAATATGTACCACCGTTCAATTAATTATCCGCTGCACTGTCCCGAATGGAGGAATATTGCCGAACAGAGCAAACCTGAGGCAAGTATCGGGGGACGGCCGAACACGCGGTTTGCAACGCGCGCGCCGGCTCGGTTACCGGCAATGTTCACGGCAACCCGATACTGCCTCCATGCGAGAGTTTTTTCCGGCTTGCACAGCCTGATTCTGGCAATCTCTTTATCGCTCTGCGCACCTGCAAGTTTTGCCGAACACGCCGACCGCGACAAACCCTTGCTTCTCGAAGCCGACCAGGTGCTGATCGACGACATGCATAAAACCAGCACTTTCACCGGCAACGTGCGGTTGGCTCAGGGCACCATGCTGATCCGCGGCGACAAGATTGAAGTTCTGAAAAGCAGTGACGGCTTCCAGCAGACCAAGGCATATGGAAATACCGCCAGTTTCAGGCAGAAGCGCGAAGGATCGGAAGAATACCTGGAGGGTTATGGCGAACGCATCGAATATGACACACGCACCGGCACGGTGGACTTTTATGGACAGGCGCGTGTCAAGCGCGAATTGGACGAAGTGCGCGGCGACCACATCACTTACAGCATGAAGACCGAAACTTTCCAGGTAAGCGCTGGCGCCAGTCCGACCAATGCTCCGCCTAAGCGGGTTCGCGCGGTGTTGCAGCCCAGACCAAAATCAGACGTTGCAGCTCCTTCGAACCAGGTCTTGCCGGATGGCACACCCGGCAGGACCTCTGCTACCCCGGAATGATCATGAGTGAATTGCGCGCAATAGGCTTGAAGAAGAAATACGGGTCGCGCACAGTGGTGAAGGACGCCTCATTGTCGCTGAACAGCAGTGAGGTGGTCGGTTTGCTCGGCCCGAATGGCGCGGGCAAGACCACGATGTTCTATATGATAGTGGGCCTGATCGCCGCTGACGGAGGGGAAATCTTCATCGAAGAAACGAATATCACCCACTTGCCGATACATCGCCGCGCGCGCCTGGGGCTGGGTTATCTGCCACAGGAAGCCTCGATATTCCGGCGGCTGACAGTGGAACAAAACATCCGTGCCGTGCTGGAGTTGCAAAAGCTCACAGATGAAGGAATACATAGCCGGCTGGAAGGATTGCTGGAGGATCTTCATATCACGCACATCCGGCATAATCCGGCGATCAGCCTGTCCGGAGGCGAGCGCCGCCGCGTGGAGATCGCGCGCGCATTGGCGACCGATCCGCGTTTCATCCTGCTCGACGAGCCGTTCGCCGGGGTAGATCCCATTGCGGTGCTGGATATCCAGAAAATCATCCGTTTCCTCAAGGATCGCGGCATTGGTGTGCTGATCACCGATCATAATGTGCGCGAAACCCTGGGCATCTGCGATCGCGCCTATATTATCAATGCCGGTTCGGTAATGGCTGAAGGCAAGCCGGATGAAATCATTTATAATGAGGGCGTGAGGAAAGTATACTTGGGAGAGCACTTCAAGTTATGACGCGAAGGCGTCCCGGACACAATACCAGGCAATGAAACCCGCTCTACAACTCCGGCTATCCCAGCAACTGACGCTCACCCCGCAGTTGCAACAGGCTATCCGTTTGCTGCAACTTTCTACGCTGGACATGCACCAGGAAGTCGCACGCATGCTCGAAGAAAATCCCATGCTGGAAGTGGATGATGAATCCGCAGCCAAAGACTTCCCGCTAGAATCCCGCAGCTCGGCCAACACACCCAATGAAGAATCCGAGCAGACCCATAGCGACAGCGATGATCATGGCGCTGACGATTTCGGCAACGAACCCGCCGACTGGAACACCGGCGGCGGCATGGCGCGCGGCGAAGACGACGAAGACGAAGCTTTCCCGGAACAGGCCGCCGAACAGGCCAGCCTGCGCGCCCACCTGCACAGCCAACTGGCCATCAGTTCAATTGAGGGGAAGGACCGCAAGGTGGTCGGGTTGTTGATCGATGCTCTGGATGAGAACGGCTACCTTGCACAGAATCTTGAGGAACTGGCCGAACTGTTGCCCGATGAGCTCGAAATCACGCTGGATGATCTGGAAACCGCACTGGTACAGCTTCAGCACCTGGATCAACCAGGGCTGGGTGCGCGCAATCTTGGCGAGTGCCTGGCGCTGCAACTCAAGGCGCTTCCGGACGACACTCCGCATCTCGAACTGGCGATCCGTCTGGTGAGCCATCATCTGGATCTTCTTGGGGCGCATGATTTCGCCAGGATCAAGAAGCTGTTGCGCTGCTCGGACGACGAGTTGCGCGCCGCCCAGCAAATGATAGTCTGTCTGAATCCAAAGCCCGGCGCGGAATTCGGCCACAGTATTGCCGATTACGTGGTGCCGGACGTGGTCGTGGAGAAACACAAGAACAAATGGCGGGCGAGGCTCAATGCCGAGGCGTTGCCCAAGCTGCGAGTCAACAAGATCTACGCAAATATCTTGCAGCAGAGAGGCGAAAACAACTCCTCGCAACTGGCCACACAATTGCAGGAAGCGAAGTGGTTGATCAAGAACCTGCAGCAGCGTTTTGATACCATTTTGCGCGTAGCGGAAGCCATCGTTGAAAGGCAAAGCGATTTTTTCGAGCATGGCGAGATCAGCATGCGCCCGCTGGTGTTGCGGGAAATCGCCGATGCACTGGAGTTGCACGAGTCCACGATATCCCGCAGCACCACGCAAAAGTTCATGCTGACTCCGCGCGGCATTTACGAATTCAAGCATTTCTTCTGCAGCGGTTTGGCCACTGAGAGCGGCGGCACCTGCTCTTCCACGGCGATACGCGAATTGATCAAACAGTTGGTCAGCGAGGAAGACGTGCGCAAACCGCTCACCGACAGTCGAATGTCAGAAATTCTGGCACAGCAGGGCATCGTAGTAGCCCGGCGTACCATAGCAAAGTACCGGGAAGCATTGCATATCCTCCCGGTGAATCTCCGTAAATCACTCTAACAAAAGGAGCATGTGATGAATCTTCAACTAACCGGTCGCCATCTTGAGATCACCCCCGCGATCCGCAGCTATGTAAACGAGAAATTCGGCAAGATCAAACGCCACTTTGACAATGTGATTGACGTTAACATCATTCTTTCCGTGGAAAAACTGAAACAAAAGGCCGAAGCAACCATACACATCAGCGGCAAGGATGTATTCGTGGAATGCGATGATGAAAACTTGTATGCCGCGATTGATGCGCTGGTGGACAAGCTGGATCGCCAGGTAAGGAGGCACAAGGAAAAACAGACTGCACGGCGTCATGATGATACCGGCAAACACAGTTCGGCAGAATAACCACTACGCACGCCGCCATCGCCGTCCATTATTTGCCACAGCAGATCTTCGCCATGAACCTTATCAGCAAAATTTTGCTCCCCGACAATATCCTGCTGGACAGCGAATCCACCAGCAAGAAGCGTGTATTCGAGCGTGTAGGATTGCTGTTCGAGAACAATCAGCAGATCGCCCGCAGCATGGTTTTTGACAGCCTGTTCGCGCGCGAAAAGCTGGGCTCGACCGGCCTGGGACAGGGTGTGGCCATTCCGCATGGGCGTATCCCGAGGTTGCGCGACGCGACTGCGGCATTTGTCAGAACCACCCACCCGATTCCGTTCGACGCACCGGATGGAATACCGGTAAATCTGATATTCGTATTGCTGGTACCGGATCGGGCCACCGACCTGCATCTGCAAATCCTCGGCGAACTGGCGCAAATGTTCAGCGATGCCCAGTTCCGCAATCGCCTGCTCGCCTGCGAGGACACTGCCAGCATCCATCAGTTGTTCTATGACTGGGACAGCGCTGCATGATGGCGGCCTCAGAAATTCATTTTTACAGGTTCCCATGAGCCAGGTTAACGTCCGGCAACTGTTCGAGGACAAGCAGGCGCGGCTTGAGTTGAGTCGCGTGGCCGGCGATGACGGCACCGACCGCATCATCGACAACAACGAAGTCATCGCCTCCAATAAAGGCATCGTCGGCCACCTCAACCTGGTCCACCCGAATTGGGTGCAAGTTTTGAGCGAGACCGAGCTGGATTATCTGCGTTCGCTGAACGATGACCAACTCAGCAAAGCATTCCGGAAAATCGAGCAAAGCGGCACGACTTGCATGATCGTGGCAGGCACCAGCGATATACCGGAGCAACTGGTCGCCTTCGCCAACCAATCGCACATACCGCTGTTTTATTCCCCAAAACCCAGCGTGCAGCTGATGTGGCTGATCCGCCACTATCTCGCCAAGTCGCTTGCAGAATCAACCACACGCCACGGCGTGTTTCTCGATGTGCTGGGTGTCGGCGTGATGATCACCGGCGAGAGTGCGGTCGGCAAGAGCGAGCTCGGGCTTGAACTTATCACCCGCGGCAGCGGACTGGTTGCCGACGACATCGTCGAACTGCACCATATCGCACCGGACACCCTGGAGGGTCGCTGCCCGGAACTGCTGCGGGATTTTCTCGAAGTGCGCGGTCTCGGTGTGCTGAACATTCGCATCATGTTCGGCGAAACGGCGGTGCGGCGAAAAAAGAGCCTCAAGCTGATCGTGCATCTGCATCGCCCGCCCGGCGGCGATCTATCCCAAGTGGAACGCTTGCCGCTCAATGCATCGCATCAGGAGATCCTCGGCGTGAATATCAGCACCGTGAATATCCCGGTGGTCGCCGGACGCAACCTCGCGGTGCTCGTTGAGGCAGCCGCGCGCAATTTTGTGCTGCAGCAGCGCGGCATCGACAGCATGCAGGAATTCATTGCGCGGCATGATCAACTGCTCCTGGAAGATTGAGTCTCGGCCAGATGCAGCTATATTTGATTAGCGGCCTGTCCGGTTCCGGCAAGAGCATCACTCTCAAGGTATTGGAAGACAGCGGTTTCTATTGCGTGGACAATCTGCCGGCCGACCTGCTCGCCGCACTGGTGGAACATCTGCAGCTGGCCGGTTATCACAGCATCGCAGTCAGCATAGACGTGCGCAGCGCAAACAGCGTGCAACATCTGCCTCCGCTGTTGCAGCAAATCAAACAGCAAGGCGTTGATGTGCATGTCCTGTTTCTGGATGCGCAAAGTGACACGCTGGTAAAACGCTTTTCGGAAACACGCCGCCTGCATCCGCTCAGCGATGGACAGCGCACACTGCCGGAATGCGTACAACACGAGCGTGAATTGCTCGCCGGGATCAGCGACATCGGTCACCATATCGACACCAGTGAACTTAATGCCAACGCACTGCGCGCCAGGGTCAAACAATTCATCAAGCTTGATCGCGCCCGCCTGACGCTGCTGTTCGAATCGTTCGGCTACAAGCATGGCATTCCGCTGGATGCGGATTTCGTGTTCGATGTGCGCTGCCTGCCCAACCCGCACTACGAACCGCTGCTGCGCCCCCTGACCGGGCGCGATTCAGCGGTGATCGAATTTCTGGAAAACACCCCGAGCGCGCAACAGATGTTTAACGATATCCGTGATTTCCTGGATCACTGGCTGCCCGGATTTGTTGCGGATAACCGCAGCTACCTGACCGTAGCCATCGGCTGTACCGGCGGTCAGCACCGTTCGGTCTATCTCGCAGAAAAGCTCTCGGCTTATTTTGAACATCAGCAACAAGTGCTGGTGCGCCACCGTGAACTGGCCTGATTCCATGCACACAGCCACTTTGCCACACATCAAGCCCGGCGACTGGCTGACGCTGTTGCTGGGCAGCATGTGCGTGGCGGCACTCACGCTCACACTCTGGAGTGGCGACCTTGCCGACAAGGCCATCATCCGCAGCGGCGGAAAGATATTCCGCGAGGTCCCGTTGTCACGCGATCAACGCATCGAAGTGCCCGGCCCGCTCGGCACCAGCATCATCGCCATCGAAAAGCGCAAAGCGCGCATCGCCTCCGACCCCAGCCCAAGACAATACTGCGTGCGCCAAGGCTGGCTGAAGCAGGCCGGCGAGATTGCGCTGTGCCTGCCCAATCAGGTCAGCATCGAATTGGCCGGCAGCAGGAAGAGATATGACAGCCTCAACTATTAAAAAGCAGGATCGAGGATTGAGGATCGAGGATCGAGGAAAAACTCTAACCCCCTCTATGCCCCCTCGCAAGCTCTCCCCCTTGTCAGGGGGAGAACAGGGCAGCAACTCCTCCCCTGAAAAGGGGAGGCCGGGAGGGGTTGATCTGTTTACTCAATCCTCGATCCATGATTCTCAAACCTTAATACGACTCAACACCACCGCCGAAGATCACCACATCGCGCGCATGGCGGCGGTGGCGCTCGGTCTGACGATACTGGAAAGCGCCATCCCCTCGCCGCTGCCCGGCGTGAAACCCGGCTTGGCCAATATCGTCACGCTGATCGTGCTGGCCCGTTATGGCTGGCGCACGGCGGCGTGGGTCTCGCTGTTGCGTGTGGTCGCAGGCAGCCTGCTTTTCGGCAATTTCCTCACGCCGGGATTCTTTCTCAGCCTGTCCGGCGCGGT
Organism: Pseudomonadota bacterium; assembly: GCA_049320585.1. Classification (GTDB taxonomy): domain Bacteria; phylum Pseudomonadota; class Gammaproteobacteria; order Burkholderiales; family Gallionellaceae; genus Gallionella. The sequence goes on from JBMOQB010000032.1 coordinate 42,366, forward strand.
ACTCAGCCTGCTCGTGCTGGCCTTCGCCCGGCATTTGCCGGCGCGCTGGTTCGGCCCGGTCAGCCACAGCATCTACGCCGCCTTCGCGCACATCACCGGGCAGATGCTGGTGGTATATCTGTGGCTGATCCCGCATGCCGGCATCGCATATCTCATTCCCATCTTCGCCACCGCCGCATTGGTGTTCGGCACAGTGAACGGATTGATCGCCGCGCGATTCATGGATAATGCGGATACGCTCAACACTAACGCAATCGAGAACCCGACTTGAAAACGATAACCCTGGCCTTCACCGGTGCATCCGGCATGCCTTATGGCATGCGCCTGCTGGAATGCCTGCTGCAAGGCGGACAGCGCGTGCATCTGATCTATTCGCAAGCCGCGCAGATCGTCGCCAAACAGGAACTGGATTTCACGCTGCCGAAACGTCCGCAAGAGGCGGAGCAAATGTTCGCGGAGCGTTTCGGAACATTCAGCGGCGAATTGAAAGTATTCGGCATCCAGGACTGGTACGCACCGATGGCCTCCGGTTCCAACCCCGGCGACGCGATGGTGGTGTGCCCCTGCACCATGGGCACGCTGGGCAAGATCGCCGGCGGCATCAGCGATGATTTGATTGCGCGTGCCGCCGATGTGATGCTCAAGGAAAAACGCACGCTGATCCTGGTGCCGCGCGAAATGCCCTTCTCCGCGATCCATCTGGAGAACATGCTCAAACTGTCCCACGCCGGCGCCGTCATCATGCCGCCCAATCCCGGTTTCTACCACCATCCGCAGAGTGTGCAGGATATTGTGGATTTTGTGGTGGCACGAATACTGGATCATCTGGGGGTGGCGCAAACGTTGATGAAGCCTTGGGGAGAACAAACATGAAAGTAAATAGATTCGCGTTTTCATGCTTGCCACTCTTATTTGTAATTTCAGCATGCGCAGGTACTCAAGCCGAAGCGATGCAAAGGTTTGTGTACCATAAAGATATGGCAGTTAGCCGACAAGAAAATATCGGTGGCTACCTGAAGCCAAAATCAGGAAGGTCAGGGGTTTCACTAGAAGGTGTGCAGGAAGTACAGCCAGGCGTGATGGAATATTCATTTATTGATAAATTAAAAATATTTGTTTCGGCGGAAAAAAAATGTCGTTTTATTTTAATTGCTCAAAAAGACACGGGAACGATAATAGGCTGGAGATATAACGGTAATCCAGAATACTGTACTGCGAACCCATGATTAGAATTTTAGCTTTCTTGAGTGAGCGAGTGACTTGTTGCCCACCCTATGATTTATCTTCCCCTCATCCGCCACCGAGAAGCATGTAGGTTGGGTTAGCAGCATTATCGCGTAACCCAACATCAAAACCAACACCGCCGGGGGTAGTCCGGCGAAGTTATTTTTGTCATTCATGCTTCGACAGGCTCAGCACGAACGGTCTTATTCTTTGTGCCGTTCTAATAGCCGTCGTATGCATGTAAAATTCCCCCTGACTATCGAGAACCCTCCCGCAGAAACACAACCAGCATGATAGAAACCCTGACCATCATCACCCTGTGCATCCTGTATCTGGTCTTCTTCCGTCCCGGAAAAACGCCACCACTCAGCAAATCCCTGGTGATCGACCGCCCCGGAAAATACCACGTCACGCTCGCCCCTCATCTCAATCTGGCCCAGCCCTTTGTCGAAGCCATCGCCCAACGGCTGATGGAAACATCCGAGCGCTCCGGGGACAGCGACACGCTATTCTTTGAAGTAACTGACAAGCATGTCACTTCCCACGGGCATGACACTTATCTGCTGGCGATCACGCAACGGAACGGGATATTGTTATTCCAGGCAGCCGCTCCTGAAAGCGGAACTGACCATCTGCAAACCATCAGCGAATTCGCGCAAAGCGTGATGGCCAGATTTCCTCTTTCCGGTGAGACGGATGTAACCATCGATCAGAAAATCGTTAGTGCCGCGCAACAGGTCGCAAGCTCCAAACGCATCGAGATCGCCCAGATCAATTAGGCGACGAGTTAGGTTGCGATAAATCAGGACCTTCGTGAATTAATCGACTTCAGCATCTTGCGCACCGGTGTTGGTATCGCTCCTAGCAATGCATCTTCCATATCGATCCACATGCTGCCCGGCTGCTGCACCAGTTGCGGTTTGTGCTCCACGCGCAACAGCACCGGTGTGATGTGCAGCTTGAAATGGGTGAAAGTGTGGTTGAACCCGGGCAGCTTTATCCTTTCGCTCACCTCGATACCGCTGCGCTGCACGTAATCAGTCTCATCGCCCTGCCCCTCTTCCAGTTGTGGCGGGCACCACAACCCGCCCCATATCCCTTGTGGAGCGCGCTTTTCCAGCAGGATGTCGCGGCCGGACATGAGCAACAGGAACGTGCTGTGTCTTTCCGGCACGGCTTTGCGCGGACGCGGGGTGGGCAACTCGTTCACTCGTCCGCTTTGAAAAGCAACGCAATCAGTATTCGCCGGACACTCACCGCACTTCGGCTTGCTGCGCGTGCACAGCGTCGCACCCAGGTCCATGAGGGCTTGGGTGTAGGTGGCGATTGTATTATCAGAACCGCTCCTGATGGAACCACTAGCCATTCGACTAAGCCCGCAAGCGGGCAAGTCGCTGGTTATCTCCCTAACCCTCTCCCCTACGGGGAGAGGGGATTTCTGTTTGGGTAGCAGTGCTTCGGCCTGCTGCCATAATTGAGTTTCCACAGGCTTTTCGCTTGGTGATCCGCTGATGCCGCAGTAGCGCGCCAGTACGCGCTTGACATTGCCATCCAGGATCGCGCGCCGCTCATGATGCGCCAGTGCGCAGATCGCGGCGGCGGTGGAACGACCGATGCCGGGCAGGTTCAGGATCTGTTCAAATTGGCGCGGGAATTCGCCTCCGTATTGCCCGGCGATGATCTGCGCAGTGCGGTGCAGGTTGCGGCCGCGCGCGTAGTAGCCGAGGCCGCTCCAGTGCGCGAGCACTTGCTCTTCGTTCGCGGCCGCGAGTGCAGCGATAGTTGGAAACGAAACGACGAAACGCCGGAAATACGGGATGACGGTGGCGACCTGGGTCTGCTGCAGCATGATCTCGGACAGCCAGACATGGTATGCACTTGCCCCCTGCCACGGCAGGTTGTGACGGCCATGCGTGCGTTGCCAGGCGATCAGGCGTGATGAGAAGCTACTCATGAAGCATAGAAATGTGGCGAGGAAATTTCCAGCGCCAACCCAACCCCCTCTAACTCCCCCTTATCAGGGGGAGAACGCTCCTCCCCTGATAAGGGGAGGCCGGGAGGGGTTGAGATTCCGATCACTTGAACAGACCCTTCAAACCTTTCTTCAATTCTTCCTGCATTTTGGCCTTGGCATCTTCTTTTGCTTTTTCTTTTTTCTCGTCGATTCTTTGTTTGGCGACGTCAACGAGCAGAGCTCCGTAATCAACCTTGAATTTGAGCGCATCGAATGAGCCGCTCACATTCACCGGCAATGTTGCAGTCCGGCCCTGCTCAGTTTTGGCAAGTGCGGCCTTTGCGTTGTAATTCATGCTGTCATGGCCGATGTCTATGTCGCCGTTGCCGCTCACACGCAGCACGGTCGATTTCACCGCCAGGTCATCGTTATGCGCCACGCCGTTACGAACCTTGAAGTTGGCCTTGAATTCGCTGAACTCGGTCTTCTCGCCCTTGTCCACGCCCAAAGTCTGCGCCTTGGTATCCTTGCTGAGATTCTGTATGCCCTGCACCAGCTTGGTGAGGTTGATGCCCTTGATCGCGCCATCCGCCAGATTCACCGACACGCTGCCGTTCAGCGCCTTCTTCATCGCGCCGACGGTGTTACCCTGGGTAGTGAGGTTCACGCCGACATTACCCTTGCCTTCCAACATATCGAAGTTGGCGGCATCCTTAATCAGCGGAGCGACATTGACACCGTTTAGATTCTGGATGATGGCGATGCTGGGCGTGCCTTGCGCATTCACGCTCAGACTGCCGTTCATGCTGCCCTGATACAGCTTCGCAGACAGCGGATTGATATTCACCAGCCCATTGACTGCTTTCACATCCACGCGCAACTGCGTGGTTTTCACGTTGAACGCCTTCAGTGCGCCGATGCGCAGGCTGCCGTCCAGATCGAGCTTGCGCAATGCGGATAGGTCCAGCGGTTGCTCTGGCTCTTTTGATTGAGTCTTGGCTGCTTCGGCGGATTTTTTCGGAAGGTACAGATCGGCGTCGAGCTGATCCATTTCAACATCGAACTTGATCGCCGGATCTGTGAAACCTTTCACGCCGGCCTTGGCCTTGATCTGGCTTTGCAGCAAACCGCCGGCCAGATTCGCCTGTACGCTTTGCTTGATCGCATCCACCTGCACGCTGCCTTTCATCTCGCTGCTCACCGACTTGTTCGGCAACTTATCTCCGGTGGCATTCACGGCAACATTGAGGCTGCTCAGATTGAACTGCTGTTCCTTGATGCTGCCCGATAGCGGAGAACTCAGTTTCACCTTGAAAACCTGTTCGGGCTGCTTCACATCCAGATCCAGGCTCAGTGCGCCAACTTTGAATGATTGCGCGTTGCCCTCTACACCGGGCATGGACAGATTTGCGACAACATTGCCGAAAGCCCCATCCATATTGGCATGCAGCGTCAGCTTGGCGCCGGAATATTTGTCCTTGCCGAGGCTCAGTGACGGCGCATCAAGTTTGGCTTCGAACTTGTCCTTGACCTTGACGCCGCTCGCACTCAAAGTGAATTTTTTTGCGGCAAATTCCTGATTGGCAAGATCGGCGCTCACATCCCCGCCGGCTTGCAGTTTCAAATTGCTGATGTCCAGGGCTGCACCGCCGGCCTGCAACTGCAGATCCTGCAACTGGTATTTTTGCTTGTCCAGATCGAACGTCAGCGTGGTCTTCAGTTGTGCATCGATGTCCAGCTTGGGCTGATTGGCCTGCAAGCCGGCAGATATGTCGATCTTGCCCGGCACGCCGGCCGCGATGCGTCCGGTGTCGAGATTCAGATTCTTGACGGTATATCGCGCGCCAGTGCCTTCATCGCGATAGCTGAAGTTGGCTTGTTTCAAAGAAACCGAAGCGATGTCGAATTTGACCGCCGGACCGGAGGTTTTCTTCTGCAGCTGTTCCTGTTTCTGTCCAGTTTGACCCAGCAGATCGTCGATATTGGTTGTGCCGTCCTTGTGCATGACCAGCCTGGCTTTCAATCCGCTTATCGCCACTTCGTCCACTACCAGCTGTTTGCGCAACAATGGCAGCAATGCGAGCGAGACTCGCGCAGATTCGATCGCCGCAAATTCCCGGTCATTCCTGAATTCGGATAGCGACACCTTGCCAAGACTCGCGCCGATGCTGGGATAGAACGCCAATTTGATGTCGCCATCGAGGCGCAGATTGCGCTGTGTGCTGTCCTTCACTGCCTTGACGATCCGGTCCTTGTAGTCATTCGGGTCGAAAGTAGCCGCCACGTAAACGACTCCGGCCACGGCAATGACGGCTGCCGCACCGATGCCCAGCAAAGCGTATTTAAGGATCTTGTTCATGATCGCCCCTGCAGGATAGTCAGGGGTGAATTATAACGGAGACGCGCTTGCAAATGGCAGGGCCGTGTCCTGCCTGTCCAGGCCATTTAAAATTCCTAAATCACCTTGGAATAGGTCGCATGCTCCTGCCGCGTGCGCAAATACTTGTCGAACACCATGCAGATGTTGCGTATCAGCATCCGTCCCTTGGATGTCACGCTGATAGTTTGAGGCGTGATTTCCAGCAGTCCCTCGCGTTCATATTCGCGCAACTCTTTCATCTCGGTGGCAAAGTAGCTGTCGAAGTCGATCAGGTAGGCAATGTCGAAAGATTCCTTGGATATCTCGAAGTGGCACATCAACGCCTGGATGATGGCACGGCGCACCAGATCGTCGGCATTCAATTCCATGCCGCGCATGATCGGCAATACGTCCCGGTCCAGCGCATCGTAATAATCCTCCAGTTCGCGGTAATTCTGGCTGTAGGTCGGCCCGATCTTGCCGATGGCGCTCAGGCCCAGCGCGACCAGGTCGCAGTCGGAGTGGGTCGAATAACCCTGGAAGTTGCGGTGCAGCCTGCCCTGGCGCTGTGCGACTGCCAGCTCGTCGTCCGGCTTGGCAAAATGATCCATGCCGATGTATACGTAGCCCGCCTTGGTCAGCTTGTTCACTGCCATGTCGAGAATCTCAAGCTTCACTTGCGGGGCCGGTAGATCCTCCTCATGGATGCGCCGTTGCGGCTTGAACATGGTCGGCATGTGCGCATAGTTGTATATCGACAGACGATCCGGATTGGCGGAGATCACCCTGTCCAGTGTCACACCGAAGCCCTCCAGCGTCTGCTTGGGCAGGCCGTAGATCAGATCGATGCTCACCGACTTGAACCCGTTGGCACGCGCCGCACGAATCACCCGCAAAGTCTCTTCTTCGCTCTGGATCCGGTTCACTGCGCGCTGCACCTGGTCATCGAAATCCTGCACGCCGAGGCTGATGCGATTGAAGCCCACTTCGCCGAGCAGCGCAATGGTCTCATCGCTGACCTTGCGCGGATCGATCTCGATCGAGTATTCGCCGTCTTCCACCAGCTTGAAATGCTGGCGGATCGCTCCCATCACCTGGCGGATCTCGTCATCGCTGAGGAAGGTCGGCGTGCCGCCGCCGAAGTGCAATTGCTCGACCACCTGATCCGGACCGAGCAGCATCGCCTGCATCGCCATCTCCTTGATCAGATAACGCACGTATTCAGCGGCCTTGCTCTTATCCTTGGTGATCACCTTGTTGCAGGCGCAGTAAAAGCACAGCGTATTGCAGAACGGGATGTGGATATACAGCGACAAGGGGCGGGCGATGCCGCCTATCTCCCGTTTTGCCACCCACTGGGCATAGGTTTCGGCGTTGAAAGCTTCAACAAAGCGGTCCGCAGTAGGATACGAGGTGTAACGCGGGCCGTTCTTGTCCAGCCTGCGTATCAGTTCAAGGTCCACCACCAAGTGATTGACTGCTTTATCCATGATTCCCCCATAAAAGTGCCGGAACTATGCCAGACATATGCAACTATCGGTTTGATATATATCAAAATCCATGTCATATTTAAACATCAGGCAATGGTGGACAGGGTCTGGATCCGCGGCTTTCCTTGTAAAAGCACCACTCTCGCCGTTTTTCAAAGGTAATCAGAACGTGCAACGATCCGTTTTGCCAAGTCAGCTGAAAATAGCATGCTCGAACTGCAATTTGCGCGAATTATGCCTGCCTGTCGATCTCAGTGCCAGTGAAATGCAGCAATTGGAATTGCTCAGCCATGCGAAGCACTACTATGCGCGGGGAAGTTACCTGTATCGCAGCGGGGACAAACTGCAATCGCTGTATGCCATCCACAGCGGCTCGTTCAAGACCCAATTCCTGCACGAGGATGGACGCGAGCAGGTGACCGGTTTCCAGATGGTCGGCGAAATCATCGGTCTGGATGCGATCAGCACCGATCGTCACAGCTGCGATGCCATTGCGCTGGAAAGCAGCGAGGTATGCGAACTGCCGTTCAACAAACTTGAAGCGCTGAGCCGCGAATTGCCCAGCCTGCAACGCCATTTGCACAAGATCATGAGCAGCGAGATCGTGCGCAGCCAGGGTATCATGCTGCTGCTCGGATCCATGCGTGCCGAACAACGTCTTGCGGCATTCCTGTTAAACCTGTCGCAGCGTTTCGCGGCACGCGGTTTTTCAGCCACCCGGTTCCAGTTGCGCATGTCGCGCCAGGAGATCGGCAGCTATCTGGGGCTGCAGTTGGAAACGGTCAGCCGGGCATTTTCACATTTTCAGGATGACGGTCTGATCAGCGTCAAGGTTCGTTCGATTGAAATTCTCAGTTTGCCGCGTCTGCAAGATTGCCTCAATAACTCCCGATAGTTTGACACCGGGCAGGTTTAATAAGATTATTCGCAACCTGAATCTATTACCGGAGAAAAGGAACAATGGACATTCAATCCAGTGAAGCGGAAAGAAAGCGCGCACGCCATTTGCATGCAGTTTTGCTGTTTAACCTCGTCGTCAACCATATTTTTCTTTTTCTTATGGCATTGACTCTCATCAAGATGAGCAGCATCCCGATGATTTTAATGGTCGTCCTTTCCATTGCATTGCTTGGTTACATCCTGATCAGCGCAAAGCGTGCACTTACCAGTGAATCATCATGGTTTGTGTGCTGCCACTGGCAATTCGCAGCCAAACGTGCCCGCCTGTTTCTGTTTCTGTTCATAGCCTTGGGAATACTCAGCGCCGCTCTTTTTTACGGCGGTCAGGCGATGGGCATGAAGGCGGTTGCCACCTGGGCTCTCACCGGCGGCTTTGGCTTGTTGCCCTTTATGGTGGCCGTTTTGGGTCTGGTTGTGATCGAATTCGATGCCGAACATCAGTCTAAAAACGGCAAAGTACCTGCCGGTGCCATTGCTTATTACCCGCCTGCCAAGGAAGCGGGTCAAGCAGGCAAGCCGCAAAGCGGCGGCCCGCAAACCGCATAATAGATGGACAAGAAAATTATCCTGGGCGTGGTAGCGCTCGCCATCGTGTCGATATTCCTGCTGCTGCTCGCACCGGACAATGCCGTCCACACTACCGACACGCTGCCTTGGAACATTACCCATCCCACGCCTGATACCAGCCGTGTTTTCGGCATCACATTGGGCAAATCCACGCTCGACCAGACTGCGGAGATATTCAAGCACGAAACTGAAATTGAAATCAGCCTGTTCAAACCCACCGACGGCGGATTGGGTGTGGAGGCTTTCCTTGAAGAAGTGAACTTCAATGGATTGAAAGCGAAAATAGTCATGAACATCGCCGTTCCAGCCGAGGAACTGCAAGGAATGTACCAACGCGGTTTGCGCATCAACAGCACTACCAGCGGCAAGCGTATCACTTTGACATATGATGATCTTGCTCGTGTGCGCAACTTACCGATCGCCGGCCTGACCTATTTGCCCAATGTGCGGTTGGAAGAGGCCGTCATCACAAAACGCTTCGGCGAACCTGCACAGCGTGTCCGCGAGAACAAGACCGATGCCACCCATTGGCTATACCCCCAACATGGCCTCGACATCGTGCTGGGCGGGAAAGAAAAACCGCTGCTGCAATATGTTTCACCCAAGGATTTTGAGCTGTTAAGTGCGCCGTTGCTTGCAAATGGCGAAATCCTGAAATAACGATTTATTGCTCTGGTGCGGCAGTATCCTTTTCCTTCTGCACCTTTTCCTTGGGCTGACTGATCAGCATAGCGTCCTCGTCGTCGTCCAGCAGGATACGGCTGGCGTTGCCTTCCATGTCTTCGTATTGCCCCTTCTTCACCGCCCAAATGAGAATGGCGACAAACAACAGGCCAAAGAATGTCATACCCGGGATGAGACTGTAAATTACTTCCATGGCAGCTATTCCTTAAACAGGTTACGAATGCGCGCGGCGTTGCCTATCACCAGCAGCGAACTGATCGGCATGGTGATCGCGGCAACCAGCGGAGTTACATGCGCCATCATTGCCAACGGCACCATGATACTGTTATACACGAACGACAGGCCAATATTCTGTTTGATGGTGCGCAAGGTGCGCCGTGACAGCAGTGTCGCCAGACGCACCTTATCCAGCTCATTTTGCATCAGCACGATATCGGCGCTTTCGACAGAGACGTCTGTGCCGGAACCCAAAGCGATGCCGACATCGGCTCGAATCAACGCCGGCGCATCATTGACACCATCCCCAACCATCGCCACGCATTCACCGCGTTGCTGCAACTTTTGAATGACACTGTCCTTGTCTTGCGGCAGCACTTCTGCGATGACCTCCATGCCTCCCAGCTGGCGCGCTATCGCCTCGGCCACCGGCTTGCGGTCTCCGCTCAGCAGGGTCATGCCGATGCCGGCCTTGCGCAAAGAGTTCACCAAACCTTGCGCATCAGCACGCAACTTGTCCGACAACACCAGCACGGCGACATGCTGTCCATCTACCGCCAGATGCACGCAAGTCCTGGCTTGTTGCTCCAGGTCGGTCGGCTCTTTCAACAGGTCATGTTGCATGACCGTGTTGTTTTGCTCCAGCCACTCTGCCGTGCCCAGCAACACGCGCTTGCCGCCTGCCTCAGCCGCTACGCCTGCGCCCGCCGTGGCACGGAATCCCCGCACCACGGTGTTGCGATAAGGCACCTGGCGCTCATCGGCTTCACTGACGATGGCATGCGCCACACTGTGCTCCGAATAACGCTCCACTCCCGCTGCCAAAGCCAGCAGAGCAGCTTCATCCTGCCCGGATGCGGCAGTGATTTTCTCCACGCGCATCCTCCCCTCGGTCAGGGTGCCGGTCTTGTCAAATACAAAATGCGTAACCTTGGACAAGGTCTCCAGCACCTCGCCATTCTTCACCAGAATGCCATGCTTGGCGCCCAGACCGGATGCCACGGCGATCGACATCGGAGTGGCCATTCCCAGCGCGCAGGGGCAGGTGATGATCAATACCGAAGTGGCCGCCATCAGCGCTATTTCGAAATTCTCCGACCATGCATAGAAAGTGATGCTCGCGAAAATCAGAGTGGCCAACACGAACCACGGTACGATGCTGTCGGAGATGCGCTGGATCGGGGCTTTGGATGATTGCGCCTCCTCTACCAGACGAATGATCCTGGATAGCATCGAGTCTTGCGTTGCAGCCTGTACTTCCACCACCAGTGCGCCGCTGCCGTTCATCGTGCCCGCTGCGACACGATCGCCCGGCTGTTTTTTGACCGGGACCGACTCACCGCTCAGCATCGACTCATCGACCGAGCTATGGCCCTCGCAAACCAGTCCGTCCATCGGAATCTTGTTGCCGGGCTTGACCACCACCCGGTCGCCCACCTGCACTGCACGCACCGACATCATCTTCTCTACACCTTGACGCAACACAGTCGCTACGCGCGGCTGCATGTCCATCAGGCGGTTGGTTGCGGCCACCGCCTGGTGACGGAACATCCCCTCCAGATAGCGCCCGATCAATATCACGAAAGTCAGATTGGTGACCGTGTCGAAATACACTACACCTGCGCCCCCCAGCGTCACATACAGTGAGTATGCATAAGTGACCGAGAGCCCGATGGCGATCGGCAAATCCATGGTCAGACGCGCGTTGCGCAGCCCGCTCCAAGCCCCCTTGTAGAAGGGATAGCCGGAATACAGCAAGGTGGGCGTCGCCAGCGACAATGCCATCCAATGGAAGAAGCTCGCGAACTGCCCCCGGTCGGCGCCGCTGTATAGCGCGATCGCGATCAGGTTCAGATTCATCATGGTAAAGCCGGCAAAGAATAGCCGGAACAGCATGGCACGATTGGCCTTTTTCATGGCCCCTTCGGCCACCTCCGGATCGTAAGGGACTCCGGCGTAGCCGATCTGTGACAAGCGATGTATCAGTGCAGAAAGTTTTACTCGCTGGTTATCCCAGCGCAGGTGCAGGCGTTTGCCCGCCAGATTTACGTTGGCCGTCAACACGCCGGGTATGCGCATCATGCCACGTTCGATCAGCCACACACAGGCGGCGCAATGTATACCTTCGACCAGCAGATGCGCCTCGCTCAGTTCACCGTTGCTGCTGACGAAGTCCTGCTGCACTTCGTCCAGGTCGTACATCTCGATGTCTTTCGGGGGAGTGGGGGGTGGAGCCAGCAACACACCCTGCGGTGTGCGCTGATAATAGCCTTGCAGGCCCGCATCGTATATCGCTTCGCATACCGACTGACAGGCAAAGCAGCAGAAATCGCGCTGCTTGCCTTCAAGCTGACTGTGGTAATCGGCATCTCCTGCAACCGGCAAGCCGCAGTGGAAACACCCCGCATCAGCGAGGTGAATTGCTTCACTCTGTTGCATCCAGGATATCTCTATGGTTATTTCGGAATAGCAACAAAGACCTTTTGTTCCATATCAAACTGCCGGCCGGCTTGTTCCGCCCTGATCAGAAGATCCCAATTGCCTGCACGGGGAAACTTCATGCTGCCCTCGTAATTTCCGGGGGCAGCTTCATATAGGGCGCCCTTGAAATCGAACGTGGGATCTCCCGGCCATTGCGCACTGATCTCTACTTGCGCGCCCTTGACCGGCTGTCCGTCGCGATCATTCAACGCAAATTTCAATTCCGCCGGGCTAGCCAGCAAAATGAAACGCACTGCGCTGGCTGCAGCCAGGCTGTCATTTTCCAGTTGCTGGGGCGAATGTATCCTGGCCTGCCAACCCAGAGTGGATCGCTCCGCCTGCTGTTGTACCCACTTGGCATCGTATTGATTGTGAGCCTTGACGTTATAGTGATCGTCAAGCAGGCGGGTGGGATGATTCAGGACATTCCACAACATACGGCCATTGATCAACACCCCGGCCAGTACGATCACCAGCAATCCCAGCACCCATGGATTGCGCCAGCCCTGTTTATTCTTTTGCGAAAACATGATCAACCTCCCAAATGTAAAATCAGGCATCAACGCTCGGGGGCGGTGAATTTGGTAGTGTATTCCGCCTCCATCGTCGGGTTTTCCGTGTTCGCCACATAGAACTCTATATTGGTAACCTCTTTGAGTATGTTTTCCGCGGGCGCCCTGACGAAAACGGTAAACGATGTAGCCCTGCCGTGCGTGACCAAATGCGGTTCTTCGGCCCCGATCAATGTCTGCCCTTTCACGCCGCCTTCGGACCTGACGGACACATGCATGTCCTTGCCGGTCTTGTTAAGCACCTTAAACGTGTATTTGTTTTGTATCGAACCGTCGCTCATGCGCACGAATAACGGCTGCCGTTCCGGAGCCACTCTCAAGGTAAGTGATCCCAAGTGCGTCAATCCATATATGATGCCGCCCAGTGCCAGCAATAATATCGCCACATACACCCATGTCCGCGGATGCTGGTACAGTTTGTGTACCGGGCGCCCTTCCAATTCATCCAGAGAGGCATAACGTATCAGTCCCCGAGGGCGTCCGATCTTGTCCATCACGGAATCACAGGCGTCTATGCACAGGCCGCAGGTGATGCAACCGAGTTGTTGCCCGTCGCGTATATCCACCCCGGTAGGACACACTTGCACACACTGATAGCAATCAATGCAATCGCCTTTGGCGGTGTCGGCCTGCCAACTGCCATGGCGGTGCATTCTGCCGCGCGGCTCACCGCGCTTCTCGTCATAGGCCGGAAGTATCGTCTGCGAGTCGGCCATCACCGCCTGAATGCGTGCATAGGGGCACAGCCACATACAGACCTGCTCGCGCATGAATCCGGCAAGATAATATGTGCCAAGGGTAAATGCGATCAACACCGACCATTCCAGCAATGACAGGTTGAAGTTCAGCAGATTGTGCCAATACAGGTATGCATCCTCGAACCAGATGGTAAAACTGATCCCGGTAAATATTGCGATTGCTATCCAGATGGCATGCTTGATGACTTTCTTGCGGATTTTCTCGCCGTTCCATGGGGCGGCATCCAATTTATGGCGCGCATTGGGATTCCCTTCGATTTTCTGCTCGATCCACGTAAACAGATCGACCCATGAGGTCTGGAAGCAGAAATATCCGCAGAACACCCGCGATGCGACCGATGTGACCGCAAACAAAGTCATGGCCAGCAGCAGCAGCAGCAGCGAAACCATCCAGATATCCTGGGGCAGAATGGTGAGATCGAAAATATGGAACTGACGATTATTGATGTCCAGCAATATCGCCTGCCTACCTTCCCAGCGCAAATATGCCCCGAAGAAGAAAATCAACCAGAACGACTCGGTGATATATTTAAGGGTGCGAAACCGGCCCGGCATGCGCTTTGCATGCACTGTTTTTTCGCCGCTATTGACCTTCCACTCCGCGTGCTCATGGTACAGACTGGTTAAACCAACAACTTCCGTATTTGGTTTTTTTACCGGTTCGTTCATTTACTACTCCTGGGATGTATTAATTGATACTGTGCAGCCAATTTAGTCAAAGAAAGTTACGGGTAGACTCTCCGTTGCACGGAAAGTTTATGCGGAACGCCCCTGATTGTCGCAATGCTCCAAATAAAAAAGGAGGAGGCTAGCCTCCTCCTTTCAAACTTCCATATTATTATTTCTCGCCGCGATTCCTGGTTTTTGCTTTAATGAACAAGAAGATCAAGGCGAATATCATCGCCCCAAATGCTCCGGCTGTGCCTATCATCAAACTCCAAAAAACAAAGTCATGTGACATTTCGATTTTCCTTTCAAGAAACCTGCACGGTTATGCACCGTGCAGTCAAATGGACGTTTACTTAGCTGAAATTATTGCTTTATTGAGCCTGTCCGCCGCCGAGCTTGTACACATAAACAGCCAGCTTCTTCATCTGAACAGCTGACAAATTACCTGCTGCCGTGAAGTTAGGCATGATTGCGACGCGTGCATTTGGATCGCCGGAGTTCACGCCATAGGTAATGGTCTGCTTGATACTTTCGATAGACCCGTCAAAACGCCAGACCTTGTCGGTCAGATTAGCCGAACCCATCGCTGCCATACCCTTGGCATCAGCGCCATGGCAAGCGGTGCAATCGCTTTCCATGAACACCTTCTTGCCGGCGGCAACCGCAGGATCGGCGTCAGCCTTGTCCTTGCCTTCGTCACTCATAGCCTTGACATAGTGCGCGACATCTTCGATCTGCTGTGCAGACAAGGTATCCTTGTGCGCAACCATCATGCCCTGGCGCCCCCCCATGATCGTTTCATGGATCGTGTCGATGGTGCCGCCATACAGCCAGTCATCGTCGTTCAGGATCGGCGCCATCAAGCCCTGCTCGCGCATAGCAAACTTGCCCTTCTGCACTGTACCCACACCGTTCTGACCGTGGCAGGCAGCACAATTGTCGCTGAACAGCACCCTGCCGGAACGAACCACATACTCAGACAAGTCCGCGTCAGCCAGAATCGCTGCCGGAGTCATGTCTTTGAGTTTGTTCTCGTACTTGCCGCGGACATCGTCCAAGACCTTCTGGTCTTCAGCCAGTTCCTTGATGGCAGTCCATTGGCCGGTACCAGGCAAGCCAATGCCCTTGAAATGCATCCCGGCAATTGAAATGGGAATTGCCGGATACAACAGCCAATACACCACCACCCAAATCGCGCTGGCAGTCAGTCCAAGCATCCACCACTTTGGCGGCTGATTGATAAAGTCCTGCAAATCATCATCCCATACGTGCCCCGTGGTTTTAACATCGCCAGCGGAGTTTTGATTGTCACTCATTTTTCATCTCCCGAATTGTTGTAGTCACCCTCATCTCGCAGAGCCATATCGCTCTGCGAGTCAAATGCATCCTTGTTCCTGGGATTGAACACCAGCACATAGACCACAATCATCGCCACAAAGGCGGCTACGGTGAAAAACACCCCTAGCCAATCATTGCGGCTCATCGCTGCCCAGTCCGTGTGCAGGTAGTCCATCAGTTTAGTCACGGTAGTTGACGCCTTCCTCAAACTTCACATGATTACCCAGGGATTGCAATAGAGCGATGACCGCGTCCATTTCTGTCTTGCCTTCGAGTTCCTTCGCGGCACCTGCAATGTAAGCATCTGTGTAGATAGCCTTGGATACAGGGTTGAACGGCATCTTGGTCATGACTTCCAGGGTTTTGGTAACCTTGACCGCATCAATCGGATGCTTATCCAGGAAGAAGAAGTTCGGCATCACCGACTCGGGTACCACATCGCGTGGATACTTCAGGTGTTTGCGATGCCACTCATCGGAGTATTTGCCGCCGACACGCGCAAGATCGGGACCGGTACGCTTGGAACCCCACTGATAAGTGTGGTCGTACATCGACTCTTCCGCGATCGAGTAGTGACCATAACGATCCTTCTCGTCACGGAACGGACGTATCATCTGCGAGTGGCACAGGAAGCAGCCTTCGCGGATGAACACGTAGCGTCCGGCGGTTTCAAGAGCGGTGTAGGGACGCACACCATCGCCGGGCTGCCATTCCGCCAGCGTTTTATGCTGGGAAGTGGCGGGATTCCAGATGATCTTGTCCATCGGAACCACGTTGCCGTTGGCATCCTTATGTTGAGTGTTGTTGTAAGTGCCATCCCCGCCCATCATCGCGGTGTTAGGCAAGTAGAACAAAGGCACGATTTCCACGATACCGCCGATTGCCACAGCAATTGCGGTAAAGATGAACATCAGGATCGTGCTGCGCTCAATCTTGTCCTGTAGCTTGGTTGAATAAATATGATCGTGATCTGACATGTTTTTCTCCCCTTATGCTTTAGCTGGCGCAGCGATAACGCCACGTTTTGCGCTTGCTTGACGTACAGTCATCACGACGTTGAACAGCATGATCCACGCACCCAGATTGAAGATCGCACCGCCGACAGCTCGCATCACGTAGTACGGATGCATGGCAGACACGGATTCAACGAAAGTGTAGGTCAAGGTGCCGTATTCGTCGTAATCGCGCCACATCAGACCTTGCATGATGCCGGATACCCACATCGCCACGATGTAAGTCACTGCACCGATCAACGCCACCCAGAAGTGGACATTTACCAGCCTGTCAGAATACATTTCGGTATTCCACAGCTTCTTCACCATGTGGTACAGCGCGCCAAAGGAGATCATCGCCATCCAGCCCAATGCACCGGCGTGCACGTGACCCACAGTCCAGTCGGTGTAATGAGACAATGCGTTCACACTCTTGATTGCCATAACCGGGCCATCGAATGTGGACATCGCATAGAAAGCCATCGCAGTCACCAGGAAACGCAGGATGTAATCGGTGCGCAACTTGTCCCAGGCACCGGACAAAGTCATCATGCCGTTCATCGCGCCGCCCCAGGAAGGGATGATCATCGCCAGGGAGATCGCTGCGCCCAATGAACCGGTCCAGTCAGGCAACGCGGTGTATTGCAGATGGTGGGCGCCGAGCCACACGTAACCGAAAGTCAGCGTCCAGAAGTGCAGCACCGACAGCCGATACGAGAAAATCGGACGCTGCGCTTGTTTTGGAATGAAGTAATACATGATGCCGAGGAAACCGCCGGTCAGGTAGAAACCCACCGCGTTATGCCCCCACCACCATTGCACCATCGCATCCTGCACGCCCGAATAGATGGAATAGGAAGTCGCCCAATCCACCGGAATCGCGAGACTGTTCACCACATGCAGGTAGGTGATCATGACGATCATGCCGGCGGTGAAGAAGTTGGAGACATAAATATGCGAGGTCTTGCGTATGGCTACAGTCATGAAGTAATTAAAACCGTATGCCACCCACACCACCGCGATCATGATGTCACACCACCAAGGCAGTTCCGCATATTCCTTGCCTTGCGACAACCCCATTGGCAGGGCAATCACTGCAGCAAGGATGATTGCTTGCCAGCCCCAGAAGGTAAACCAGGCCAAAGTATTGCTCCACAGCTTGGTAGAACCGGTGCGCTGCACGATGTAATAACCGGTTCCTAACAATACACAACCGCCAAAAGCAAAAATCACCGCATTGGTATGCAGTGGACGCAGACGCCCGAAAGTGATTTCAGGTATGTCAAAGTTTAAAAAGGGGAACGCCAATTCCGATGCCACATACACACCGATCAACGTGCCCACCACCGCATAGACAACTGCCATGATGGTGAACCATCTGACAACATCCATGTCGTACTTTACTGCTGTAGCATTAGTTGCTTGCACAGTAATCTCCTCCCAAGAGCCAAGTTAAAAAACAATGTGTCACTTATCTTTCAATCGCGAGACAAATGGCACACCCCTTCATTGCAGCTTTACAAAGCAGAGCAATAATCGCACGGCTGCCATAGACACGTAAAGGGGAAATCACTCAAAAATGCGCGCATAACCATTCAATAAACTCGGACATTAACACCGTCGCGCGCTAGCGGTGCTTGCATGCCCCATCTTGACGAAGCAGATGTTCAATTGAAACTTTGAAAGGACGGGAAATTCAAGGGCATTCATTGCGGATGTCCTTAATCTTGTTTGGCGGAGAGGGTGGGATTCGAACCCACGGTGACGCATGACGCCACACCGGATTTCGAGTCCGGTACATTCGACCACTCTGACACCTCTCCGTAAGACATTGAGCCACATCGGATTTAGCTGCGGGCACTGTAGCACTTAAAATTTCGAAAGCCCCCATTGCCTAGCCGTTACGATCCTGCATGGGATCAGTCCATTGGTGTCCCATTGCGGGGCAACAGGCTGCCGTATGCGCATCCCGAACGAGTGCTGCCAGCAACGCCGCGCATTCTACCAACAACTCGCGAATTTCGTGCAGAATGTTCAGATGGGTAAACCGACTATATGCAAGCAAGCTTTGCAGTTCTGCACATTCCTGCTGCTGACAGCATGCACCGAGCAGTTGCCGGCATGGAATTCCGGGAAACTGGTGATCATAGTGCCGGAAACTTCTCAGGGCGCGAAAGCCGAGTTCGAGCGCGAACTTGCGCAGTTGTTTGCCGATCAATTGCACTCCTCTCTCGAAACGCTGACGATGCCTCAAGACCAGGCTATCACTGCGTTGCAACAACATCGCGCACACTTGGCTGCCATTGCGTTGCGGGATAAAACCGAAATTTCCAATGTTCAGTTTGGCCCCAGCTACCAGAATGTGCGTGAGTTGGCGGTATGCAATAACGACCGCGCCCCTCCCAAACAGCTTGTCGATCTGGCCGCCAGGAAGCTGGCCGCAGCGGCCGGCTCGGCACAGGAAGCGGCACTGCGCGAAGCACAGGGGAATCTGCCATCGCTGCAATGGCAAACCCGCCAGCAATCCACGCCCAGAGAATTGTTGGCCGAGGTAGCAAATGGAACGCTGGATTGCACGGCAGCGAATGAGTTGCAGCTTGCCGATGCGTACAACTACCACCCCAACCTGATTGCCGCCCTTGACATAGGCGAGCCTTCCAAGCTCGCATGGGGATTCGCCACGGACGCAGATCCTGAATTGCTCAACCAAGCCCAAGTTTTTTTCTCGCGCATTCAGCAAGATGGCACTTTGAACCGCCTGCTGGATCGCTACTACGGCCACAACAATCGGCTGGCTAAAATGGATGCGGCTGCATTCATTGCCAAAATCAAGGCTGTCCTGCCCCGTTACCGGCACATGTTTGAGGAGGCCGCCACAGTTACCGGAGAGGACTGGCGGCTGTTGGCAGCGCTGGCTTATCAGGAATCGCAGTGGAACCCGCTCGCCACATCCCGCACCAACGTGCGCGGCATGATGATGCTGACCGAAGACACCGCCGACCGGATGAAGCTGGGCAATCGACTGGATGCGCGCGAAAACATCCTAGCCGGCGCAAAATATCTGATGCTGCTCAAAGAGCAGATGCCCGAGCGCATCCCGGAACCGGACCGCACCTGGCTGGCACTGGCCGCCTACAACCAAGGTTACGGCCATCTGGAAGATGCGCGCATATTGACCCGTCGCGCCGGGCTGGATCCGGACAGCTGGCCGGACGTAAAAAAATGGATGCCCCGCCTGAATCAGCCGGGTTATTACGAAACGCTGAAACGCGGGTATGCAAGGGGTGGTGAGGCAGTGATCCTGGTGGAAAACATTCGCAACTATTATGACATGCTCAAACGGCTGGAGCCGGAACAAACATCCATCTATTCCGAATCGATTCCGTATCAGATGATCGAGCCGTTGCAACGCCTGTTGCCCTAGGGAACCTCTGATTAAGTCCGCCATGAGCCGCGTTGCTGACAAAAACGGAATGATCGCAAGGCGCACGACGCCGGTCGTAGTCATTCTACGATGCCAAGGAGTGCAACACCGCGAGCGCCCGTTTTTGTCGCAACCCGAGAGGGAATTGGCTTTGCGGGCGGTCTGTTGCGTCAGGCTCCTAGCGAAGGGAATAACCATTCGCGTTGTCGCCTTTCTTGCATCCCATCCCGCAAAGCCGAATTCGCGGCCATGTGGGACTTAATCAGAGGTTCCCTA
>JBMOQB010000033.1:0-61592 GCA_049320585.1 Pseudomonadota bacterium
CTTTGCTGTATCCAGCCCAACTCGGGTAAGCTTCATTTCGACTCCTCCTCTCAGTGATTGGAAATTCGCATTCCCAATCTGGCACATCAGATGCCGTTTGAGTAGGGGGAGTCCATGTCATTAGTAGACACCCTAAAACGCGCCCGAAAAAAACACCTGTGCGGTGCGCTTGACTGCCCGCAGAATGATAGCAAGAAAAAGACGTGGCCTGCCGCAGTGTTTTAGCTCTCTGCCGACTTAAGTTCCAGCGCGTGCTGATACAGCTCATTGCGGTTGGCTCCGCTGATCTTTGCGGCGAGTTGCACCGCCTGTTTGAGCGGTAACTCTTCGAGCAGCAGGGATAACGTTCTGAGCGTTTCTGCCGTCAGGCCTGTTTGAGGCAGCGCTCCCGAGACCAGCACGACGAACTCGCCGCGCTGCCGATCGCTGTCCGACAGCAACCATGACTCGGCGTCCTGCAGTGTACAGGCATGGATCGTCTCGAACAGTTTGGTGATCTCGCGCGCCAGCACGACTTGCCGCTCGCCGCCCAGCACCGTGCACAGGTCTGAAACGCATTCGACGATGCGGTGCGGCGCTTCATAAAACACCAGAGCGTAAGGGTGGCTGCTCAATGTTTGCAGCGCTGCACGGCGTGCGGCGGATTTGTTGGGCAGGAAACCGTAAAACAGGAAGTGCGGTTCGGCCAGGCCAGCTGCAGACAAGGCTGCAATCGCCGCATTCGCGCCGGGTATCGGGATGACACGCAGTCCGGCTGCCCGCACCGTTTGCACCAGCAACGCTCCCGGGTCGCTCACCGCCGGAGTGCCCGCATCGCTGGCGAAAGCCACGCTCTGCCCGGCGTGCAGCAGCGCGATGACCTTCTCCGCCGCGCCGCGCTCGTTATGCTGATGCACCGCCATCAGCCGGTTTGCGCTGATGTGGTGATGTGCCAGCAGATAGCCGGTATTACGCGTGTCTTCCGCCGCGATCACATCGGCCAAAGCCAGCACTTCCAGGGCGCGCAGCGTAATATCGCGTAAATTTCCAATCGGTGTGGCAACTACATATAATGCGGCTTCCAATTTTTGCGGATGTTCGCTATGCAACGTGCACTCCTCGTACTCTCTGCCCTGTTTGCACTATACGCTTGTACACCCACCCTACCGCATAAGCCCGGTGAAGAAAAGCCGGCTGCGCCGGTCAGCGAGGTTGAGGTTCCAGCGCCAGCTCCAGCACCCGAAACTATTACGCCTGCAATACCCGAACCGATAGTGATCGACGAAGAGCACGCCGTTCCTCATATCGCGCTGTTACTACCTTTGCAATCGCCGATTTTCGGCGCTGCCGCCGACGCGGTGCAGCAAGGATTTCTGGCAGCCGCCAAGCTTGACCGGCAGGCGCTGATAGTACGCGCATATTCCAATTTTGATGAAAACAGCAATGTCGTCACGGTTTATCGCCAGGCAATAGCAAATGGCGCAGTAGCGGTGGCCGGCCCGCTGACCCGCAACGGCGTCTCGGCACTGGCAGGGGTGCAAAATATCCCCGTGCCGACGCTGAGTTTGAACGTGGTGGAAGCCACCCCTGCCCAGAACTTGTACTTCTTTGGAATGGCCATAGAAGCCGAGGCACGGCAAGTTGCCCAGCTGGCCAGACAACAGGGCTTGCATCAGGCCATCATCGTCACGACTCGCGAGCAACTTTCCAAGCGGCTGCAATCCGCCTTCGAGGATGAGTGGAATGCTTCGGGCGGGACGATACTGCGCGAGATAGAGTTCGGCGATAGCCCGTCGATATTTGCAGATATCACCGAAATACCCGGGTCGATGATATTCATCGCCACCGGCGCGAGTAAGGCACGCTTGATTCGCCCTTATCTTTCCAACAAGCTGCCCGATTACGCCACCTCACGTGTCTTCCTGGGCAATTCCAATACACTGCTCAATTATGATTTGAAAGGTATCCGTTTTGTCGACATGCCGTGGTTGCTACAGCCTGATCATCCCGCCGTGATGATATATCCGCGCGCCAACCCGCCGCTTTCCATCGACAATGAACGGCTTTACGCGCTTGGCATAGACGCGTACCGCCTGCTCCAGCTGTTGCGTGCCAACAGATTGCCAGCGTCGCAACCGCTCGATGGCGTGAGCGGACAGATCCATCTGAATGGTCATATTTTCCAGCGCACTGCTTCTCCAGCGGTGTTTGTGCAGGGCCAGGCACAACTTGCCGGTGCCCCTGTCATGCCTGCCATCCAGATGTTCCCCGAACAGCCTGTCGGCAATCCATGATCGGTGCGCAGGCTGAGCAATGGGCTGCCCGGCATTTGCAACAGCATGGATTGAGGCCGATTGCACAAAATTACCGCGGCCGATTCGGCGAGATCGACCTGATCATGCAGGATGGCCCAACGCTGGTGTTCGTTGAGGTTCGCTTGCGGCGCAATGCTGATTTCGGCGGAGCGGCAGCCAGCATCGACAGCCGCAAACAACAGCGCATCATCCGTACCGCGCAGCAATACCTTGCCGGTCTCGATCACATCCCGCCATGCCGCTTCGACGTCGTGCTGATGGATGACGCGCAAGGACATAACGTGCAGTGGCTCAGGAATGCGTTCGATGCCTGATTCGGTTAATATTCGCATTCGACAATCGTGCAGCCATCATCATGAATATCAACAAACGCATCATCAAGCATTTCAAGGACAGTGCTGAGATCAAGCTCAGGGTCAAGGATGCGCTGGCCAAGCCCATCGCCGAAAGCGCCCAGGTTTTCTTCGATTGCGTCACCAACGACGGAAAGATACTGTGTTGCGGCAACGGCGGCTCTGCGGCCGATGCGCAGCATTTCGCCGCAGAGCTGCTGAATCGCTTTGAAAAGGAACGCCCCGGCCTGGCATGTGTCGCGCTGACCACCGACAGCTCGGTGCTGACGTCGATCGGCAACGATTACGATTTCAACCAGATTTTTTCCAAGCAGGTGCGCGCGCTGGGTTTGCCCGGCGACAGCCTGCTGGCAATCTCCACCAGCGGAAATTCGCCCAACGTGGTGGCAGCTATTCATGCGGCGCACGAACGTGACATGCGCGTGATCGCGCTCACCGGGCGCAATGGCGGAGAAATGGCGCGGGCGCTCCGTGATAGCGATGTGCTGATTTGCGTCGACGCGCAAAGCACGGCGCGCATCCAGGAAGTACATTTATTAAGTCTGCATTGCCTGTGCGATGTCATTGATTATTTATTATTGGGCGAATGAAGACACGCCTGTGTTCCCTGGCGGCATCGATGTTATTAATGGTGCCGCTGCAAGGCTGTTTTCCTGTGGTCGCTGCCGGTGTGGGAACCGGGGTCATGATGGCGCAGGACCGGCGCAGCAACGAAGTTTTTATCGAGGATCAGAGGATGGAAGCCAAAGTTTCCGGTCTTGTCGCCCAGGAATTCAAAGGGGCGATGCACATCAATGTGACGAGCTTCAATCTTAATATCCTGCTTACAGGAGAGGTGCCCGAAGAATATACCAGGGCAGAGATAGGCAAACTCGTCTCGCGTGTCGATAAAGTGCGCAGTGTCAACAATGAGCTGGCAATCTCGGCAAACAGCACTCTGTTCTCGCGCAGCAGCGACAGCCTGCTCACCTCTAACGTTAAGTTGCGCTTTTTGAACAGCAGTCATTTCAAAGCTGAACACGTCAAGGTGGTCACTGAAAATGGCACGGTTTTCTTGCTGGGCATTGTCAGCCATGCCGAAGCCGATTCTGCTGCCGAAATCGCCAGCACCCCCAGCGGGGTGAAACGCGTGGTCAAACTGTTCGAGTATCTCGACTAGATGTATCCCGTGCCCGCCTTTGAGCATAAGATATGCGCCTCCGGCGAACTCGCCGCACGGGTTGCCGCGTTGCCGCGTCCGCTGGTATTCACCAACGGTTGTTTCGATGTGCTGCATCGTGGTCATGTGACTTATCTCGCGCAAGCTCGAGCACTGGGATCGTCTCTGGTGATAGGAGTGAACAGCGATGCCTCGGTAAAGCGCCAGGGCAAGGGCGGTGACCGGCCGATCAATACCGAACAAGACCGCATGGCGGTGCTGGCAGCGCTGGAATCGGTCAGCCTGGTGGTATTGTTCGACGAAGACACGCCGCTGAAGTTGATTCTCGCCTGCCGTCCCGATGTACTGGCCAAAGGCGGCGACTGGAAGCCGGAAAACATCGTTGGCAGCATCGAAGTCCAAGGCTGGGGCGGTTTGGTACACAGCATCCCGTTCCTGCATGAACGCTCGACCAGCGCATTATTAAAAAAAATACGCTCGCTATGATCATGACCGAACTGCCAACTGAAATCACACTGCACCAGCAATCCAAGGTTCTTGAGATTGCCTTCGAGGACGGCGCAAGATTCAAACTGCCATTCGAATTCCTGCGCGTATATTCTCCCTCTGCCGAAGTGCGCGGCCACGGCCCGGGTCAGGGCGTGTTGCAGACCGGCAAGAAAAACGTGATCTTGCTCGAAGTTGAGCCGGTCGGCAGCTACGCTATCAAGCTGTCCTTTGACGATGGCCACGACAGCGGCCTGTATAGTTGGGAATATCTCTATAATCTGGGCAAACATCAGGACACACTGTGGCAGGATTACCTGCTCCAGATCGAAGAGGCGGGCGCATCGCGCGAGCCGGCGCGATAAATTTTTCTGTCTCGCCTGACGTGTATATAAATGGTCGAGCACGGGCAAATTGATGGTTTTGGAGCCTCAGCCCGTGCTGTTCAACAGGAGTTCAAGAATGGCTGATACACACTTCGGTTTCGAGACCGTCGCAGAAGAGGAAAAAGCCAAACGCGTCGCGGGCGTGTTCACCTCGGTCGCCGGCAAATACGACGTGATGAACGACCTGATGTCTGCCGGCCTGCACCGCATCTGGAAGCGCTTTTCGGTCGGCGTCAGCGGTGTTCGCGCGGGTCAGCGCGTGTTGGATGTTGCGGGAGGTTCGGCGGATCTTTCGCGGCTGTTCCTGAAGGAGGTCGGCAGCAGCGGGCAGGTCGTGCTTACCGACATCAACAACGCGATGCTGCGCGTCGGCCGCGACCGCCTGCTCGATGCAGGGAACGCCACCCCTGTCACGCAATGCGATGCCGAGCATCTGCCGTTCCCGGACGATTATTTCGACTGCGTCAGCATCGCCTTCGGCCTGCGCAATGTCACGCACAAGGATGTCGCGCTGCGCGAGATGCGCCGTGTGCTCAAGCCGGGCGGACGCGTCATCGTGCTGGAATTCTCCAAGATCGCCAAGCCGCTGGAAAAGGCCTATGACTTCTACTCATTCAAACTGCTTCCCAAAATGGGGCAGTTGATCGCCAAGGATGCAGACAGCTACCGCTATCTTGCCGAATCCATCCGCGTGCATCCGGGACAGGAGGAGTTGAAGAAGATGATGGAAGATGCCGGACTGGAACGCGTCGAATACTTCAATTTGACGGGCGGCGTGGTGGCGGTGCATCGGGGGTATAAATTGTAATAGCAGGGATAGCGAAGCACAGGAGTAGTCTGATGAGTTGGGTGTCCGCACGAAATAAACGGCAAATGCTCCAGGGTAAACAACCAGCCCTGCGACCCCGGTATGAAGGGTTGTGAGTTGTTCGGGCGTTTCATCTGGGCAGACGACAGCAAAAACCACCCCCGGAAGATAACCAACAACAACAAAACCGGGTCGCCATAATCCGGCAACAAAATCAAATCATAATATCTGCATGGCCGTTGTGCCTGGCCTATTCATTACTTTGATTCATCAGCTGCCTGCCAATTTCCTCCCCGACCTGATCTACCGCGACGATGCGCTGTTGGTAGCGAACAAACCCGCCGGGTTGCTGGCTGTGCCCGGTCGCGGAGCTGACAAGCAGGACTGTTTCTCCTCACGAATTCAACAGGGATTCCCCGATGCGCTGGTCGTGCACCGTCTGGATATGGCGACTTCCGGGCAGATGCTGTTCGCGCGCGGAGCAGAGATGCAACGGCTGCTTTCGCGTATGTTCCGCGAGCGTGCAGTGCAAAAGCGTTATATAGCGATTGTTGCGGGTATGCTGGAAACTGCTGCAGGCGAGGTGAATCTGCCCATCGCTGCCGATTGGCCGAAACGCCCATTGCGCAAGATCGATGTCGAATCAGGCAAACCCTCGCTGACGCGTTACCGCTTGCTGGCATATGATGCGGTTGCACATACCAGCCGCGTGGAGCTGGAACCGGTAACCGGCCGCACCCACCAGTTGCGGGTACACATGGCGGCGATCGGCCATCCTGTCCTGGGCGATACCTTGTATGGAGAAGCAACTGATGTGATTGCGGAACGACTGCTGCTGCATGCAAGCAGTCTGGGTTTTGTGCATCCGGTCAGCGGTGAACCGCTGGCCTTTTTGTCCGAACCGTCATTTTAATTTGATCGGTATCAGTTCGCCTTGCAGGACAAGAGGTTCGAGGAATCTGTCTGAAGCACGGCATCCCGGCTTTGCTGATGTAGAATCGCGACTTTGATCAATCACTCCACAGGATTTCCAATGCAACATTCAAAAGGTTTCATCGCATATCTGATCATTACTGCCGCGCTATGCGGTGCGCTGGTGATGGTGGTCGAAGTGCTCGGTTCGCGCGTGATCGGACCGTTCTTCGGCGTCAGTCTGTTCGTCTGGACTTCACTGATCACCGTGACCATGGTCGCGCTTGCCACCGGTTACGCGATAGGCGGGCATTGGTCCGACCGCAGAAGTTCTCCGGACTGGCTGTACGGCATCATCATGGTCTCCGGCATCCTGGAGATATTGATCCCCGCTTTGAAGGGGCCGATATTGCAAATGAGCCTGCCGCTGGGTTTGCGTTGGGGCTCTTTGACCAGTGCTTTTTTGCTGTTCGGTCCGTCGCTGTTTTTGCTGGGCTGCGTGTCCCCCTATGTGGTCAAAATCGCAGCACGGGAAATGCACAATATCGGCAGGACGGTCGGCAGCTTCTATGCCATTTCCACTGTAGGCAGCGTGGTCGGCACACTATTGACCGGATTCGTATTGATCGCTTACCTCGGGGTCAACCAGATCTTTTTGCTGACCGGCGCGTTGCTGATTGCGCTGGGGGTCGTCTATTTCGTTTTTTTCCGCCGCAACTGGGCGCCTGTGCTCGCGGCGATAGTTCCATTGTTATTGCTGCCGCATGAAACCCATGTGACCAAAACGATGCCGGACGGAACCCGGGTCGAGCGTATCGTCAACCGCGACAGTTTCTACGGCAACCTGAAAGTGGTCGATTATTCCTATCAATCGGTGCACAACCGCGAATTGCTGATCGACGGGTTGGTACAGGGCGGGATCGACATGAGCAGCGGACTGTCGGTATATGAATACGCATACTTGCTGCAATTCCTTCCTTACGCACTTAACCCCGACGGCAGAAACTGCCTAGTAATCGGACTGGGTGCCGGGCTGGTGCCTGCCTGGTACAAGGCTCAAGGCGTGGAGACAGAGGTGGTGGACATCGATCCCGCCGTAATTGAAATCGCCCACAGCTATTTCGGCTTCAATCCGGCGATCCCGGTGCATGTAGAAGATGCGCGCTATTTCCTAATCAATACCAGGCAGCGCTATGATTTCATGGTGCTCGACGTGTTCAACGGCGATACTACGCCGGGGCATCTGCTCAGCGTTGAAGCGATGCGTCTGGCAAAGCAGCGGCTGTCCGCTGACGGCGTGCTCGCGGTCAATCTGGTTGGCAGCATAAAGCACCATACTTTGATGACATCATCAGTGATCAAGACCCTTCAGAGTGTTTTCGATCAAGTCGCGATCTATCCTGCCTTTAATGCATCTTCAGGCGAAGGTACCGGTAACATCGAAATCGTCGCATATGATGGCCCTATACGTGCGCTTCAACTAAACCGCATCAGCAATATGGCCATGCATCCCTTGGCAGAGAGCAGTGTACGTTTCAGCATGCAGAGCCCGTATATTTTGCCGGCAAACTCCGAGGCCATGATTCTTACCGATAACTACAACCCCGTGGATTTTTACGACCTTTGGTTAAAGGAACAGGTGCGTAAAATCATCCTGGACACCACCGATTTCGACATCCTGCTCAGTCAGCGCGACCCCAAACCGGTCTGGTTGCTGGACCGGATCCAGCAACCCGTTTTGGGCTAGTTCACTGTGTACACCCGACCCTTTGCTGCGGCACTGAATCATCTGCTCACGCAGAACAGTTGGGCATTGGAACGGCTTGCCCGCTTTGCCGGAAAGACGGCGCGATTCGATATCGCGCCGTTCGCTCTTACTTATACAATTCTTGCTGACGGCAGGCTGCGCAATGCCGATCCGGCTGCCAGTGCAGATGCGCGGTGCACCATCGCGCCCTCGTTGTTACCGCGCCTCGCGCTTCGGGATGAAAAGGCGCATGCAGAAATCCGCAGCGAGGGCGACGCCACTTTGCTCGCGGAGATTTTTTACCTGTCGCGCAACCTGCGCTGGGATGCTGCCGAGGATCTTAGCCATATCACCGGTGATATCGCGGCAGAGCGCATTTTGCAAACCCTGCAGAGCGCTCATCAGCAGCTGCGTGAAAGCGCACAGAGTTTTTCGCAAGCGGCGGCGGAATACTGGAGCGAAGACCGGCCGCTGCTGGCCAAACCGCAGCAGGTATCCGCATTCATGCAGCAGGTGGACACGCTGCGCGATGATGTCGCGCGATTGGAGCAGCGCATCAAACAGCTTTTATCCTCTCAAGTACGCGGAACATAGCAATCGGGACTTGTATGCGTATATTCCGTTTGGTCAAAATCATTTTTGTGGTGTTGCGTTTCGGACTGGACGAATTCCTGCTTGCGCATGCACGCCTGCGCTGGATGCGGGCACCGCTCAAACTGTTGCTGTTTTTGCGCAACACATCCAAACCGCGCGCAGTTCGGCTGCGTTTGGCGTTGCAAAAACTCGGGCCAATCTTCGTCAAGTTCGGCCAGATACTTTCCACGCGACGCGACCTGATCCCCACCGATATCGCCGATGAATTGGCCATGCTGCAGGATCAAGTTCCGCCATTTCCTTCCGCACAAGCAATCGCTGTGCTGGAATCGACATATAAAAGACCATTAGGCGAGGTATTCCAGAGTTTTGAGGAAACACCGGTTGCCAGCGCTTCGGTTGCCCAGGTGCATTTTGCGGTGCTGCCGGATGGACGGCAGGCTGCAGTCAAGATATTGCGGCCGGGCATAAGCCCTGTCATCGCCCATGATATCGCGCTGCTCAAAGTCGCTGCTGATATGGTGGAACTGCTATGGTCAGACGGACGCCGCCTCAAGCCGCGCCAAGTCGTCCTTGAATTCGAAAAGCACCTTTACGATGAACTGGATCTTGCTCGCGAAGCCGCCAATGCCAGCCAGCTCAAACGAAATTTCAGCAACTCGAATTTGTTGCTGGTTCCGGAAATGTATTGGGATTTCTGCACCAGTGAAGTCATGGTGATGGAGCGCATGTACGGTATTCCGATCAGCCAGGTCAGCGCATTGCGTGAAGCGGGAGTGGATATTTGCAAGCTGGCAGCCAACGGAGTCGAGATTTTTTATACCCAGGTTTTTCGCGACGGTTTTTTCCACGCCGACATGCATCCGGGCAATGTGCAAGTGACACTGGACGGCCGTTATATCGCGCTGGATTTCGGCATCATGGGCACACTTACCGACATTGACAAGCATTATCTCGCTCAGAACTTCATTGCGTTCTTCCGCCGCGACTACAAGCGCGTCGCGCAGATTCATATCGAGTCGGGCTGGGCGCCCAAAGATACCCGGGTGGATGAACTGGAGTCAGCGATACGGGCGGTGTGCGAACCGATCTTCGACAAGCCTTTGCGCGAAGTCTCGTTCGGGCGGGTGCTGCTGCGCCTGTTCCAGACTTCGCGCCGCTTCGGCATCGAGATCCAGCCTCAGCTGGTATTGCTGCAAAAGACCCTGCTCAATATCGAGGGGCTTGGCTTGCAGCTCGATCCCGAGCTTGATCTGTGGAAAACTGCAAAACCCTGGTTGGAACGGTGGATGAGCGAACAGGTGGGCTGGCGCGGACTGTTCAGAACGCTGCGCGAAGAAGCGCCTCATTACGCAACCTTGCTGCCCCAGCTTCCGCGGCTTCTGCACCGCTATCTGACCAGGGAATCTGCCAGCCTGGACGAAGGGGTGTTGCGCAAAATACTGGCGCAACAAAAACGTCACAACAGTTTGCTGACCCTGGTCAGTCTGCTGCTGCTGGGTATTTTAGCCTGGCAAATTGTTGCTTCCATATAAGATGGCATTTGTTTTCAGGCAACCACCTTCTGTTCAGTATTCCGCAAGTTCTGACCGGTTGCGATAACACGGCCCCTATTGCCGTTGTCATCAAAATACTATACAGTTAATTCCCAGTAAGACAGTACAGTAATAAACCTGACACCGCTATTTCTCTTCTCCCCTCGTAAAAGGAAAATAATCATGAAAAATCCGCTGGACTCTTTGTGGGGCACGGTAATTACCGGCCTGTTGCTTACCATCGTGCTGTACTTCGTAGCCCAAAAGCTCGTTGTGCAAGTGCTCGCTTAATTATCATTTCTGAGGAGAAGTAAATGGATTACGTACCGGCAATTGTGCGCTGGCTGCATCTGATGGCAGGCGTGATGTGGATAGGATTGCTTTATTATTTCAACTTCGTACAGGTGGCGGCGCTCAAGGCCGCCGCAGCGGACAATACCGCAGCTGGCATCACCAAGCATGTCGCGCCACGCGCATTGTTCTACTTCCGTTGGGCAGCCCTCGTGACCTGGCTGGCAGGTGCCGCTTTATTGGGAGGAAATTTTGTCGCAGCATTCACATTAAGCGGAAGTTATGCGGTCATCGGCATTGGTGCCTGGCTGGGTACCATCATGCTGCTCAATGTCTGGGGTCTGATTTGGCCAAACCAGAAAAAGATTCTGGGCATCAAGCCGGCGACCGATGAAGAGAAGGTCAAAGCACGCCGCATCGCATTTCTGGCTTCGCGTACCAACACGATGCTGTCGATTCCGATGTTATTTTTCATGGCGGCCGGAGCGCATTCGGCGATTTACGGTTTTTGAAATATTCGCCGTGCTTCATTCACCACAAACCCGCCGAAAGGCGGGTTTTTTATTGAGGTCACTCGACCGTGACCGACTTGGCAAGGTTGCGAGGTTTGTCCACATCGGTGCCTTTGAGCAGGGCGGTATGATAGGCCAGTAACTGCACCGGGATGGTGTGCAGAATAGGCGACAACATTCCAACATGACGCGGGGTGCGGATAACATGAACGCCTTCGCTCTCGCTGAAGTGGCTGTCCAGATCGGCGAACACATACACTTGGCCGCCGCGCGCGCGCACCTCCTGCATATTGGACTTCACCTTTTCCAGCAAGGCATCGTTCGGCGCGATCACCACCACCGGCATGTCTTCGTCCACCAGCGCCAGCGGGCCGTGCTTGAGTTCACCCGCCGGATAGGCCTCGGCGTGGATGTAGGAAATTTCCTTGAGCTTCAAGGCTCCTTCCAGCGCGATCGGATAGTGGATACCGCGCCCCAGGAACAGGGCATGCTGCTTGGTGGCAAAGGCTTTGGCCCACTCGCGGATCTGCGGTTCGAGGTTAAGCGCGTGCTGCACGCTGCCGGGAATCTGGCGCAGCGCTTCCAGCACCTCTTGCTGTTTCTGTGCGTCGAGCAAGCCACGCTGCTTGGCCAGTGTGACGGCGAGAACAAACAGCGCAACCAGTTGCGTGGTGAATGCCTTGGTGGAAGCCACACCGATCTCCGCCCCGGCACGGGTGTAGAACACCAGTTTGGAGGCCCGCGGAATGGCGCTTTCCTGAACGTTGCAAATCGACAGCGTATGCTGCTGGCCCAGCGACTTGGCGTGCTTGAGCGCCTCCATCGTGTCCAACGTCTCGCCCGATTGCGAGATGGTGATGATCAGCTGGCGCGGGTTGGGCACCGAACTGCGGTAACGGTATTCGCTGGCGATCTCCACCGACGTGGGCAGCCTGGTGATGCCCTCCAGCCAATACTTGGCGGTGAGGCCGGCATAGTAGCTGGTGCCTGCTGCGAGAATCAAAATTGCATCAATGTCACGGAAAGTTGCGGCAGCCTGAGCACCAAACAACTCGATATCGAAGCCATTGCTATCGATCACCGCCTCGATGCTGTCGGTGAGCGCGCGCGGCTGCTCATGGATCTCCTTCTGCATGAAATGGCTGTAAGGTCCCAGTTCCAGCGAGGCCAGCGACAGGTCGCTCACATGCACCGGACGCTCGAACCTTTTTCCGCTGCGGTCAAGCAGGGTGATCTCGTCGCGGGTAATCCGTGCTGCATCGCCGTCTTCCAGATAGATGACCCGGCGGGTGACGGACAACAACGCCGACACATCGGACGCGATAAAGTTTTCCCCATCGCCCAAGCCGATCAGCAACGGGCAGCCCATGCGCGCGCAGACCATCTGTTCAGGAGCAAGCCGCGAGATGACGGCAATGGCGTAGGCGCCGGTCAGTTCCGCCGCGGCTTGCCGCGTCGCCTCCAGCAGATCCTTGGTAATCTGATAGTAGTGATGGATCAGGTGTGCGATGACTTCGGTATCGGTCTGCGATTCGAAGATGTAGCCTAGTTGCTTCAGGCGGGTACGCTGCTTTTCGTGATTTTCAATGATGCCGTTATGCACCACCGCGATGTCGCCGCTGGAAACATGCGGGTGCGCGTTGAACTCGGTGACCCCGCCGTGCGTCGCCCAGCGTGTGTGGCCGATCCCGGTAGTGCCGCTGAGGCGCTCCTGATCGGCGCGACCTTGCATCTCGGCGACCCGGCCCACCGAACGTACGCGATGGATCTCGCCGCTGTCGAGCACCGCCACCCCCGCCGAGTCATAGCCACGGTATTCCAGACGGCTCAGACCTTGCACAAGTATCGGCACAACATTGCGTTGCGCTACCGCGCCTACGATTCCACACATTGTTTAAAACCCGGTGAGAGTTAATAAATAAAACCTTCCCTCTCCCGCAAACGGGAGAGGGTGCCTTTCACTTTTCACTTTTCACATTCTTCGTTGGCCGCTTCCATCCGGCAACGATCACCTGTTTGCCGCGCGACAGGGTGAGTTTGCCCGCTGGTGCGTCGCTGGTAATGGTCGAACCTGCGCCTATCGTCGCGCCCTTGCCCACCGTCACCGGTGCGACCAGTTGCGTGTCCGAGCCGATGAATACATCGTCCTCGATGATGGTGCGGTGCTTGTTCGCGCCGTCGTAATTGCAAGTGATGGTGCCCGCGCCGACGTTTACACGGCTGCCGATGGTGCTGTCACCGATGTAGCTGAGGTGATTGACCTTGCTCTGCGCCGCGATCTCGCTATTTTTGACCTCGACAAAATTGCCGATGTGCACCCCGTTATGCAGCCTGGTGCCGGGACGCAAGCGTGCATAGGGCCCAATGTGGCAGTTAGCCCCCACTTCGCTGTTGTCGATGTGGCTGTATGGCGCGATTTTCGTACCCTCGCTGATGCTGGCATTGCTGATCACGCTGTAGGCACCCACTCGCACGTTGTCGCCCAAGTTTACTTCACCCTCAAAAACGCAGCCAACATCGATCTCTACATCACGCCCGCAACTCAGTTTGCCGCGCACATCGATGCGCGCCGGATCCGCCAGCGTCACGCCCTGCACCAGCAAACGGGAAGCGGTGACCAGTTGCCAAGTGCGTTCCAGCACAGCCAACTGCGACTTGCTGTTTATCCCATGGATTTCCCATTCATGGGCAGGTTGTACGGTATGCACCACTATGCCCTGTTGCACGGCCATGCTGACTATATCAGTGAGGTAGTACTCACGCTGTGAGTTGTTGTTCTGTAATTTTGCCAGCCATGCACGCAAACTTATGGTCGGGGCGAGCAGGATGCCGGTATTCACTTCCTGGATCTCGCGCTGCTCGGGCGTAGCATCCTTTTCTTCGACGATGCTCAGCACGTCACCCTGTGCATCGCGCACGATGCGCCCATAGCCGGAGGGGTTCGCCAGATGCACCGTCAACAGCACCAGCCCTTTGCCTGCCTGTGCCATTTGATGCAAAGTACTGTGCTGTATCAGCGGCACATCGCCATATAACACCATAGTCAGACTATCGTCATCGAGATGCGGCATTGCCTGTTGCAACGCATGACCGGTACCGAGTTGCGGCTCCTGGATGACGAACTTGGCCGCATATTGCTGCATCGCTTTCGGCACCGCCTCGCCGCCATGGCCGTATACCACGCAGATCTGTCGCGGTTTGAGTTCTGACGCGCAATCCAGTACATGCTGTATCAGCGGCTTGCCCGCCAGCGCGTGCAGCACCTTGGGCTTTTCGGAATACATGCGCGTGCCTTTGCCGGCAGCGAGGATGACAATATTTAACGGTGTCATGTTCGGCTTTCTGAAGATGGCGGATTATAAACAAATAGGCAATCTGACGCGCGCATAACATGCAAGCAACTCTCAGGCCTGTCAGTTGCAGCAACCTGGATTGCCGTCAACTTTGCAAGCACTATTTAACACTTCATTTTATGTTAACGCCAACATCGACCTGGCATACGATACGCCGATCTGTTCGTTACCGGAGTTCTCCCTGGCATGCCTGCTGCATCAGAGCATGTGGCATTTATGGGGCCTGCCTTCAATTAACCTTGCGCTACACCGTTGTTCTGGTATAAAGCGCACAGGTTCAGTTTCCGTTTAAAAATATTACTCAGTTCAAGCATTTCGATTGCTTTACGCTGAAGGGAAATATGTACATCAGAAGCACTGAAGATCGTCGTAATGCCAAACCTTTCGGAAAGAAAGGGCCATGGTTTACCAGAGGAAAAATGGGCGGTCTGGTCTTTACCGATCGAAGAAAAGTAGACCGTCGATCATCGGACAAGAATATGAGCAATGCTCAAATTATGGGTTTGGAATTTTGTTATCCGTGAATTTGTTTACCTTGCCCTTTAACACTATGTTTGTCGCTCCATCCTGGCGCTTAGTATTACAATCGATGAGCAAATTTATACTGGGAAATGTGACTGGCGTGATTTTTCGATTTTCCTTTCACAGATGCGGGCTCTGTTCTGCTTTCGGTCATTTTGCAAGAGTCGATGAATGAAAGCTATCAAATATGCTTTATTAGGCCTGATCGGTGTGATCGGCATGCTGGTCTCGATGTTTGGGCCGGTCAAGGTGCCTTTTGCCGAGGGATTGGCCAAGACTTATTACCGTTACGCGTTCGGCGGGATTCTGGTCGTTCTTTTGTTGATAACGATTGTTTTTGGCCTGTTTCTCATCACATTTGACGCAAACAACTTCAAGTCGGAGATCATCCAGTTCGTAAAGGATCGCACTCAACGCGAGTTGGTGCTGCAGGGCGATATCAAGGTCACCTTCTTCCCCAAGTTGGGCCTGGACTCCGGCAAGCTGTCATTGAGCCAGCGCAACAGTGCAAAGGAGTTTGCCTCTGTCAATAACGCCCGCTTGTATATCGCCTGGTTGCCATTGTTTAAAAGACAGCTGGTATTCAACCGGGTGGAGATCGATGGCATACACGCCAATGTGGTACGGCTCAAGGACGGTTCCACCAACTTCGACGACTTGCTGATCAGTGACGAACATCTGGCGCCTATGACTTTCAATATCGACATCGTGCGTATCACTAATTCTTCGATCAATTGGCAGGACGAGCTGGAATCGCAGCGTCTTTCGCTGCATGACCTGCAGATCGAAACCGGGAGGCTCGCCGATATGGCACCCAGCAATCTGGCGGCAACCTTTCAACTTGATTCTGAAAAAACACATTTCAACTCCACGGTCCAGTTAAAAAGCCGTTTGTTCTTCGACCGCAAGGCGGGACGTTACGAGTTTGCAGATATCGAGGGCAAACTACAAGGCGACGCGGGTCCGGTCAGCAATCTGGCGCTTGATTTCAAAGCAAGCCTGGACACTTATCCCGCGCAAGGATCTTTCACTTTAGAAGACCTGGTCGTTAATGCGACCGGAAAATATTCCCAGCACGATCTCGTGGCGAGGCTCGTTGCACCCAGCCTGAAAGCCATCGGCAGCACATACAACGGCAGCCAGCTCACGCTCGATGCAAGCTTGACGCAATCCAAGGAAATCTCGACCTTTTCGTTGCAACTACCGGCATTCGAATCTGCCCATAGGATCTTCAACGCTGCGGAACTCAGCGCGGATTTCGATTACAAGGGAGACACGCGCGCACTGCACGGCAAACTGACCACCCCTTTCAGTATCAACTTCGAAGCTACTCCGGTATTCCAGCTTGGCGATTTTGCACTTTCACTTACCGGCAAGCATCCGATTTTATCTGACGAACTCACCGCTAATATCAAGGGTAACGCGCAACTGGATTATGCTGAACAAACTGCAAAGATCGTCTTCAATGCAAAGATCGATGATAGCCATATCACCGGCACTGTTTCGCTAAAGGAATTCGACCGTCCGGTATATGCTGTTGACATCAGCAACAACCATCTAGATCTGAACCGTTATCTTGCCGGCGAATGGATTAGGCATCTTCAGGACGATGCGACCACTTTCAATACCGCCGGCCTCAGGGACTTGATCTTGCAAGGCAGTTTGCGCTCCGGAGAAATCAAGATCGATAAATTAAAGGTTAGCAAACTTGCGGCAAATCTCAAGATCGAAAAGTCGAATATCACCCTGTCTCCGTTTTCGGCACACCTCTATGGGGGCGCGCTGACCGGCAACATCAGCGTTACTGCAAATGAGACGCCAACGGTTACAGTCAATCAGAGCCTGAGAGGCATGCAAGTAGGCGCCCTGCTTGCAGGCACACCCAATGCCGACAGACTTGCCGGCAAGGGCTCGCTCTATCTGGATATGGGCGCCCAAGGCGGCAGCATAGGTGCGCTGCGCAGGTCTTTGAGCGGCAATGTCTCGCTTGCTCTTGCACAAGGCACGCTTGCAGGCATCAATCTTCGCTCGGCATTAATCGAAGGAAAGAGCGATTTGGGTACCAAGAACGCCGAACGATCTCTTCCGGCCAATTTCGCAGAGAAAACCCAATTTTCCGAGCTAAAAGCAAACTTCATTTTCAAGGACGGCAAGGTCGGCGGTACCGGTTTTGAAATGAAGTCGCCATTGATACGAACCGCTGGCGAGGGGGAGATCGATCTCGATTCAGGAAATTTGAATTATCGACTCAATGTAACGATTTCTTCTGCAATCAAT
This sequence comes from Pseudomonadota bacterium, assembly GCA_049320585.1. Taxonomy (GTDB): domain Bacteria; phylum Pseudomonadota; class Gammaproteobacteria; order Burkholderiales; family Gallionellaceae; genus Gallionella. The sequence continues at coordinate 17,230 of JBMOQB010000033.1, forward strand.
CGGCGCACTGCCGAAGAGTTGATCGATTTTAAGGGTGTCACCGTGCCGATACGCGTGAGCGGTCCCTATGCCACGCCGAATATCGCTTTTGATTTCGCTGCCTCCACTGGCGGCAACGTTGCCAATCTGGTTGCTGCAAATGCCGCCAAGGAGGCTGCAGCCAAGGCTGTTGCTGAAGCCGCTTCAGCCCCTATTGCGGGTCAGCAGCAAAAGAAAAATTCCGGTTTGTCCGCCCCTTCCAAATCCAAAAAGCCGGCTGGCAAGCCGGTCAGTAAACTGCAACCTTAGGATTAATGGTTAGAGTAATGTTGGGGCGATCAAGGCATAACTGCGCGGCTGCCGTTATGTTAGACTTTTGCCGCTCTACTCCAATTATGACTGATTCAACTAATGCTATAGGTGACCATGGCTTTCATACGCGGAATTCTTGATCGTATCGTTTTGGTAGCAGCCGTGATTGCGGCAGGCTGCATCCCCAGCTTCATTGTGCAATATCGGCAGCGCGTTGGCGGCATGCTCGATCAGGTTCTCAAGGATCTTGCGCCGTTCCAAGCTATCGCCGACAAGCTCCACCATGGCAGCCTTCAGGAGCTTATCCAGCATCACATGGATAGCTCCGACCCGACATTCTACAAAGAGGGGGCGGCAGTACGGGCCATGTTGGAAACTGCTGAGCAATTAGGAAAAACATTTCAAGCACTCGATACGGACTTGTTCCACCAGCTTAGTTACCTGGTCGTCAAAATGGATCCACTCATTGCCCGTGCGACTTGGGACATATTTTCGCCTTCTTTCGGATTGACCGTTGAGACTGTCGTTTTTGGTGCATTAGTTGGTGTTTTGATATGGCTGGTGTTCCTGGCTGTCTGGTACGTCATAGATCGTTTGATAGCAATACTCACCGCCCGATGACTCCTGCAGAAGTTGAAGATGTAAAAAAAAGCAGCCAAGGCTGCTTTTTTTCTGCTGCTTGCCCGATCAGTGTCCAGCTCGCTTGCGTATCAGCTGAATCGCATGCAGTTGGGCAATTGCCTCGGCCAGCTCAGCCTGAGCCTGCGCATAATCAATGTCGGAGGTACGGTTTTTCATCGACTCTTCCGCTGCCTGCTTGGCCTGCAAAGCGCGCGCTTCATCCAGGTCGCCACCACGTATCGCGGTGTCGGCCAGAACGGTCACAACACCGGGCTGCACTTCAAGCATGCCGCCCGATACGTAAATCAATTCTTCTTGGTCATGGTCCTCCGGCCGCTTGATCCTGACCGAGCCGGGCTTGATGCGCGTCATCAATGCGGTGTGACGCGGATAAATACCCAGTTCGCCCATCTCTCCGGGAACAACTACAACTTCTGCCAGCCCGGAAAAAATGGAAGCTTCCGCGCTCACTACATCAACATGTACGGTCATTGCCATGGTTGTTCCCATTTCTCTTTAGAGTGTCTTGGCCTTTTCAACCGCTTCTTCAATCCCGCCAACCATATAGAACGCTTGCTCCGGCAGGTGATCGTATTCACCATCAACGATGCCTTTGAATCCCTTGATGGTGTCTTTCAGCGTAACGTATTTGCCGGGGCTGCCGGTGAATACTTCCGCCACATGGAAAGGCTGGGACAGGAAGCGCTGGATTTTGCGCGCGCGCGCCACAGCCAGTTTGTCTTCCGGCGCCAGTTCGTCCATGCCCAGAATCGCGATGATGTCGCGCAATTCCTTGTAACGCTGCAGTGTTGCCTGAACACCGCGTGCCACATTGTAATGTTCTTCGCCCACCACCAGCGGATCAAGCTGACGAGAAGTTGAGTCAAGCGGATCGACCGCAGGGTAGATACCCAGCGATGCGATGTCACGCGAAAGCACAACGGTGGAATCGAGGTGCAGGAAGGTGGTCGCAGGTGAAGGGTCGGTCAGGTCATCCGCCGGTACATACACAGCTTGAATCGACGTGATCGAACCCACCTTGGTTGAGGTGATACGCTCTTGCAGGCGGCCCATTTCTTCGGCCAGAGTCGGCTGATAACCCACTGCGGAAGGCATACGGCCCAGCAGCGCGGACACTTCGGTACCGGCCAATGTGTAACGATAGATATTGTCAACGAAGAACAGGATGTCACGGCCTTCGTCGCGGAATTTCTCCGCCATCGTCAAACCGGTCAGCGCAACGCGCAGACGGTTGCCGGGTGGCTCGTTCATCTGGCCAAACACCATCGAAACCTTGTCCAGTACATTGGAGTCTTTCATTTCGTGGTAGAAGTCATTGCCTTCACGGGTGCGCTCGCCCACTCCGGCGAACACCGACAGGCCGCTGTGCTGCTTGGCGATGTTGTTGATCAGTTCCATCATGTTCACGGTCTTGCCTACACCGGCACCACCGAACAGGCCGACCTTGCCGCCCTTGGCGAACGGGCAAACCAGATCGATAACCTTGATGCCTGTTTCAAGCAGGTCAACGGATGGTGACAGTTCGTCGAACTTCGGCGCCTTCTGGTGAATTTCGCGCTTTTCGTCACACTTTATCTCGCCGGCATCATCGATCGGGCGCCCCAGTACATCCATGATGCGTCCCAGCGTACCGCTGCCAACCGGAACAGATATCCCTTTACCGGTTGAATTAACCGGCATGCCGCGGCGCAAGCCGTCGGAAGAACCCATCGCAATGGTGCGCACCACACCGTCACCAAGTTGCTGTTCCACTTCAAAGGTCAAGCCCTCTTCGGCAGTAGAGGATCCCACGTCCGCCAGATACAACGCTTCATACACATTGGGCATTTGATCGCGTGGAAATTCGATGTCGACTACCGCACCGATACACTGAACGATTTTTCCTTGTTTCATTTTTAATGATTCCCCGTCTAGATTAATTTATTGTGCAGCTCAATCCTTAACCAGCGACTTTGCTGGCGTTAACCAATGACTTGGTTGGCGTAGTTTGCCAACTTAGTCAGCTGGCTATGCCAGCTTGGCAATGGCTAACTGTTCATCCTAGCCGACCGCTGCGGCACCGCCCACAATCTCGGAGATCTCGCGGGTAATGGCAGCCTGGCGCGCCTTGTTGTATACCAGTTTGAGTTCGCCGATGACGCTCTTTGCATTATCCGATGCTGCCTTCATCGCCACCATCCGCGCGCTTTGCTCAGATGCCATGTTTTCCACCACGGCTTGGTAAACCAGCGACTCGATGTAGCGCACCAGCAGCTCATCGATCACTTTTTTTGCATCCGGCTCATAGATGTAGTCCCAGCTTCCCTCGGCGGTTCCCAGTTGCTCGCCGCTCAGCGGCAGCAATTGCTCGATGCAAGGTTCCTGTTTCATCGTGTTAACGAATCGGTTGTAGCTAATGTATATCGCGTCGATCTCCCCGGCCGTGTATGCATCCAGCATCAGCTTTACCGCACCGATCAATTTTTCGATGTGTGGAGTATCGCCCAGCCCGGTCAGATGTGATTTGACTTTGGCGCCTATGCGCGACATGAACCCCAAACCCTTGTTGCCGATCGGACACACCAGAATTCCCTTGCTTTCGCCTTCCCAATCCTTCATGCGGTTTACCGCTAGCCGCAGGATATTGGTGTTCAAACCCCCGCACAAACCCTTGTCCGATGTCACAACGATCAGTCCGACGTTGCGGTTTTCTTCGCGCTTTACCAGAAACGGATGTTTGTATTCAGGATTGGCGCGCGACAGGTGGGCTGCAACATTGCGAATTTTCTCTGCGTAAGGGCGTGCTGCACGCATGCGATCCTGTGCTTTGCGCATCTTGGCTGCGGCAACCATTTCCATGGCGCGGGTGATCTTGCGGGTATTTTCTACACTCTTGATCTTGGCGCGGATCTCTTTACTGCCAGCCATTTCTCACCCCGCCTTAATATACTGCCGTAGACTTGAATTTATCTATCGCCGCAGTCAACAGTTTCTCGTTATCGGCACTCAAATCCTTGCTTGACTCGATTGCATCCAGTAGGTTCTTGTTGTTGGTTTTCAGGTAGGTATGCAATGCCGCTTCGAAAGCCAATGCCTTATTCACCGGAACATCATCAAAATATCCCTTGTTTACCGAGAACAGCGTGACCGCCATGGTTGCGACCGATAATGGGGAGTACTGCAACTGCTTCATCAGTTCGGTTACCAGGCGACCGCGTTCAAGCTGCTTGCGGGTCGCTTCGTCCAAGTCGGATGCGAATTGCGCAAAAGCCGCCAATTCACGATACTGAGCCAGCGCAAGACGCACACCGCCACCCAGTTTTTTAATCACCTTGGTTTGCGCCGCACCACCCACTCGAGATACCGACACACCGGCATTGATCGCGGGACGGATACCTGCGTTGAACAGATCGGTTTCCAGAAAGATCTGTCCGTCGGTGATGGAAATCACGTTGGTTGGAACGAAGGCGGACACGTCACCGGCTTGCGTCTCGATGATAGGAAGTGCCGTCAACGAGCCGGTCTTGCCTTTGACTTCGCCCTTGGTGAACGCTTCAACATAGTCGGCATTCACGCGCGCTGCACGTTCCAGCAAGCGGGAGTGCAGATAGAACACATCGCCAGGATAAGCCTCGCGTCCAGGCGGACGGCGCAACAGCAATGATATCTGACGATAAGCCCAAGCTTGTTTGGTCAGGTCGTCATAGACGATCAACGCGTCCTGGCCGCGGTCACGGAAGTACTCGCCCATCGTGCAGCCTGCATAGGGTGCCAGGAATTGCATCGCGGCGGAATCGGAAGCGGTTGCGGCGACCACGATGGTGTAACCCAGCGCACCGTGCTCTTCCAGTTTGCGCACCACGTTGGCGATGGTCGAAGCTTTTTGACCGATCGCCACATATACGCAGGTCATGTTCTGGCCTTTTTGATTGATGATGGTGTCCACTGCCACGGCAGACTTGCCGGTCTGGCGGTCTCCGATGATCAGTTCACGCTGACCGCGGCCGATCGGAACCATCGAGTCAATCGACTTCAAACCAGTTTGTACCGGTTGATCGACTGATTTACGCGCGATCACGCCAGGCGCGACTTTTTCGATTTTGTCTGTCATCTTGGCGTTGACCGGGCCCTTGCCATCGATCGGCTGGCCCAGCGCATTCACCACGCGCCCGCACAGTTCCGGGCCTACCGGCACTTCCAGAATGCGGCCGGTACATTTGACGGTGTCGCCTTCGGTGATGTGCTCATATTCACCCAGAATCACCGCGCCGACAGAATCCCGCTCGAGGTTCAACGCAAGACCGAAGGTGTTGCTGGGGAATTCCAGCATTTCGCCCTGCATCACGTCCGAAAGTCCGTGCACGCGGACGATGCCGTCAGTCACGCTGACTACCGTGCCCTCGGTGCGCGCTTGTGTCAGTGCTTCGAAATTATCGATACGGCTGCGAATCAGATTGCTAATTTCAGAAGGGTTGAGCTTCATGTGGATTTCCTCATAGATAAATCTTTTAACAGGCGTGGATGTTTACTTTTATGCCAGCGCGTTTGCCATTTCGCCGAGCCGGGTGCGCGCAGAACCGTCGATCACCTTGTCTCCGGCACGAATCACCACACCACCCAGCAAATCTTTATTGACTTTACATACCAGCTTGATTTCGCGCCCCAAGCGCGCCTTCAGTGAGCTGATGATCTTTTGCTGTTGCGCTGCTGAAAGTTCGAACGCGGAGTCAACGACGACATTCACGGTTTTTTCCGCTTCCGCCCGCAGTGCCTCGAAGATGGCGACTATCTCGGGCAACAACAGCAGGCGTTGATTGTCGACCAGTATCCGGACGAAGTTGCGTTGCTGCACTTTTGCCTGGGTGCCGAGCAAACCTTCCATAAGGCTTTCTACTTGCATTTTGGCTACACGCGGATTGGTAACCACTGCGCGCACTTCATGGTGGCGAACTGCTTCAGCAAGAGCAAGCAACATCTCAGACCACCCCTTCAGATCAGCCAGTTGTAGCGCCTCTTCAAAGGCAGCTTGGGCGTAGGGTCGCGCTGTGGTAATGGCTTCAGACATGATGATCAGATTTCAGCGACGAGCTTATCCAGCAGCTCGCTATGCGCCTTGGCATCGATTTCACGAGCAAGGATCTTGCCGGCGCCGGCAAGCGCGATTGACGAAACCTGGGTGCGCAATTGTTCCTTTGCGCGAAACACTTCCTGGTCGATTTCAGCCTTCGCTCCCGCTATGATGCGCTCACCTTCTACCTTGGCCTGTTCCTTGGCTGCTTCGACGATCTCGCTGGCGCGTTTTTCACCGTTGGCCACGATTTCGCTGACCTTTTCCTTCGCCTCACGCAAGATTTCTGCGGAGCGCTTGGCAGCCAATTCCAGATCGTGCCTGGCCCGTTCCGCATCTGCCAAACCGTCGGCGATCAGCTTGCGGCGCTGATTCAGAGCGGCCATGATCGGAGGCCAGACGAACTTCATGCAGAACCACACGAACAGTGCGAACATGATCGTCTGGGCGAGAAGAGTTGCATTGATATTCATGCAAGCTACCTTTCTTGAATTATGCGTTGTCGCTAAGTGCGGATTAGCTCACCACCGCAAACATGATGTACATCGCGATACCGACGGCAATCATCGGAACTGCGTCGACCAGACCCATCACCACGAAGAACTGGGTACGCAGCATAGGGATCAGTTCCGGTTGGCGTGCAGCGCCTTCCAAAAAGCGTCCGCCCAAAATACCGATACCGACGGCCGCGCCGAGTGCGCCCAGACCCATCATCAGCGCTCCGGCGATATACAGCAGTGCATTTGCCATTTCCATTTTTTATTTCTCCTGGTTTAAAAGTTAAAGTTATAAAATCAAGTTTGTCGAAACTGGTATTTTTAATGATGCTCCTGGTGAGCCATGTCCAGATATACCACGGTCAGCGTCATGAAAATGAACGCCTGCAGGGTTACGATCAGAATGTGGAAAATCGCCCATCCGAGCGACAGCAGGATCTGCGATCCATACAACGTAGCGCTGCCGATCGATGCGCCAGCCCAGGCGCCACCCATCAGCGCGATAAGGATAAAGATCATTTCACCAGCGTACATGTTGCCGAACAGACGCAGTGCAAGAGAAATCGGTTTGGCGATCAGGTTGACGCCTTCCAGCAGCAGGTTGACCGGCATACCCCACTTGCCGAAAGGTTGCAGCGTCAATTCGCCCATGAACCCCCCCAGTCCTTTCATTTTGACGCTGTAGTAAAGCACCAGAATAAACACGCCTATCGCCATGCCAAAAGTGGCATTCGGATCAGTAGTGGGAACTACTTTGAAGAAAGGTGCGCCGAGTTGATGCATCAACAGGGATGTATAGTCTATCGGCAGCAGGTCCATCAGGTTCATCGAAAAAACCCAAAAGAAAATGGTCAGCGCCAAAGGGCCTAACATATCGTTCTTGCCGGAAAATGAGCCGCGCACACTGCTGTCAACGAATTCGATTGCCCATTCGCAAAAATTCTGCAGGCCGTTTGGTGTTCCTGCAGTAGCGCTCTTGGCAGCACTGCGGAACATGAACATGATGACAGCCCCCAACAGCAGGGACATCAATACTGTATCCAGATTGAGCGCCCAGAAACCCATAGCCTTGGCTTCCTCGGCGCTGTGCGCGACACCCCAGGAACCATCAGGCAATTTGCCATAGGTGAGGTTTTGCAAGTGATGCTTGATGTATTCTGCTGACGTGAGCGCTTCGCTAGACATTTTTAGTCACTATCTCAATCTTTAAATCTGATCAAAAACAACCGGGCTGTCAGCAGCACCGCTTGACCCATCACAAAGCCACCCAGCAAAGCGAGCGGCGATAACTTCAGCGCTGCCATACACAACGAGAGCAGCACAGCCACCACCAGAAATCTTTCTGCGGCGTAAAAATACATGAGTCGTAGTTGATGATGTGCGTTCTGGACAGAAGACAAAGCCGCTCGAGACATTCTCCAAGCCAGCAATGCTCCGTTGACAACGGAAATCCCCCCTCCACTCAACACCGCCAGCGCAAATTGCGGTGTGCCTTTCATGACGTATGCTATGCTTGCAAATATCAGTGTGACCAGCATTTGCAACCTGAACACTTGACGTGCCAATTCTTTTTCTTTGACATCGGCAATGAAAAGCGCAGCGATAATAGCGGTGTTTTCAGGGGGTGTCAAACATTGTTGCGGTTCATCACCTACGTTTTTGCTCAACTTACTTACCCATATTGAGTCTGCGGATGAAGCCATCGAGTTGATCATGATTCGCATATCCGATGATCAATTTTCCCGTACCTTTGTTGCCCGGCTTGATTTGAACATGTGTTCCCAAAGACGCGCTTAATTCCTCCTGCAATCGCAAGGTGTCCCGGTTGATTCGGGCAGTTTTCTTTGGTTTTATTTTGAGTGGCTCATAAGTTTGTTTCTGAACCAGACTCTCCGCCTCTCGCACTGAGAGACCTTCCATTACTATTTTGTTAGCCACCAGTATCTGTTGTGCACTCTCCAGGGGCAACAATGCACGCGCATGCCCCATATCCAGCTTGTTTTCCATCAGCAAGTTCTGCACGTTTTTCGGCAGCTTCAACAGTCGCAGCAAATTGCTGGCGGCGCTGCGTGAACGTCCCACTGCATCAGCAGCGAGTTGATGGGTCATTTTGAATTCGTCAATCAAACGCTGGATGCCAACTGCTTCTTCCAGCGGATTCAGATTTTCACGCTGGATATTTTCGATCAGCGCCATCGCCAGTGCCGCACTATCAGGTACGCTGCGCACCAGCACCGGAACATGGCTCAATCCTGCCAGTTGCGCTGCACGCCAGCGTCTTTCTCCGGCGATGATTTCATAGCTGCTATCTTTAAGCTGCCTCACCAGGATCGGTTGCATGATCCCTTGGGCTTTGATCGAAGCTGCCAGGTCATTCAGCGATGCTTCGTCCATATGCGAACGCGGCTGATATTTTCCCGGCTTGAGCAGCGTAACCTTCAAATCACGCATCACCTCGTCTTTTTCGCTGTTGCCCCCGGACAACAACGCATCCAGACCACGGCCCAATCCCTTGTGTAATTTTGCCATCCTGCTTCCTTTATGCTGTTGCAACTGATTGCGCCGCGTTGTTCAACAGCTCTCCGGCCAACGCCAGATATGCCTGCGTTCCCTTCGATAACTTGTCGTGATACAACACCGGCACGCCATAGCTGGGCGCTTCTGCCAGGCGAACATTACGCGGAATCAGCGTGCGATAGACCTTGTTGCCGAAATGCTCCAACAATTGCTCCGAAACTTGCAGCGCCAATGCGTTGCGCGGATCAAACATGGTGCGCAACAGCCCTTCGATTTCCAATTCCGGATTCAGATTTGCTCGCACCTTGCGTATCGTGTTTACCAGATCGCTCAACCCCTCAAGTGCGTAATATTCGCATTGCATCGGAATCATCACCGACTTGGCCGCACATAAACCATTAAGGGTCAGCAAGTTCAGCGCCGGCGGGCAGTCGATCAGCACAAAATCGTAGTCATGGGCAACTGGTTGCAGCGCGTCGCGCAGTCGCGTTTCGCGATGTGCCATATCCACTAACTCGATCTCCGCCCCGGCCAGGTCGCGATTGGCCGGCAGCAAATCATATTTGCCGGCTTCCGTATGTATGCGCGCTTCAGCTATCGTTTTGCTGCCAAGCAGGACTTCATAGATGCTGGCCTGCAAATCGCGTTTGTCGATACCGCTCCCCATGGTGGCATTGCCCTGCGGGTCAAGGTCAATCAGCAGCACGCGCTGCTTTGCGGTCGCGAGACTCGCTGCCAGATTCACGCTGGTGGTGGTTTTCCCCACCCCACCTTTCTGGTTGGTTATCGCCAATATTTTTATCATGTTGCTGCGTTCCCTGTGCATGCTCCAATAACCAAACTGCGTGCCGCGCTCAAACCCGGAACCTGTAATGTTATGACGCGTTCCACGCGGCAATTTTCCGGCACACCCGCCAACTCTTGTTCCGCTTTGCCCTTCATCGCCGCCCAGCGTCCCTGCATGTCCATCAGGTGGCGTGTTTTTTCAATAAATTCGCCCAGACCGCTAAAGGCCCGTGAGATGATTCCGTCGAACCGCTCGATGGTATGCCAATCTTCTACCCGCGAGCAGTACACCACGACGTTGCGCAGCCCCAGTTCTATGATCACCTGCTGCACAAAACTGGTTTTCTTGCTGTTGCTATCCAGCAAAACGAATTGCCAGTCCGGTTGTGCAACCGCCAAAACCACTCCGGGCAAACCCGCACCGCAGCCGACATCCAACCATCGTCCCGGCCATAAATATGGCATGGCAGCAAGGCTATCCAGCAAGTGATTGCTTACCATTTGCTGCTGGCCACGGATCGCGGTCAGGTTATAGACCTTGTTCCACTTATACAGCAGCGCCACATATTTCAGCAACGTCTGTTGCGCCTCCTTATCCAGCGCTATTCCCAGTTGCTCGCAGCCTTGTTGCAATTCCCCAGACAAATTCACGCGCGCTTCTGAGTCGGTTGGTTGCCGCGAAAGCCGCGTTTCAGATGTACCAGCAGCAGGGAAATCGCTGCAGGGGTGATACCCGAGATTCGGGCTGCCTGCCCAATGTTTTCCGGCTTGTGCTGATTGAGCTTTTGTTGCACCTCGATCGATAGCCCGCGCACATCCTGATAATTCATGTCATCTGGCAAAACCAATGTCTCATATTGTTCATTGCGCCCGATCTCATCATGCTGCCGCTCGATATAACCGTGATATTTCGCCTGAATCTCCACCTGCTCGGAAACTTTTGCATCTACCACGCCGACTCCGGCACCCGGCAAAGTCATTAGGCTCGCATAGCTCACGTCCGGACGGCGCAACAACTCATGCAATGTGTATTCGCGTTCTATCGGTTTGCCGAGCACGCGCACCGCCTCTTGTACTGGCAGGTTGCGCGGGTTCACCCAACAGCCGCGCAACCGCTCCTGCTCGCGTGCGATCGCTTCGCGCTTTTGCTCAAACGCCTGCCAACGCTTCTCATCCACGATACCCAGCCTGCGACCGGTCTCGGTCAATCTTAAATCAGCATTGTCTTCGCGCAATTGCAATCGATATTCCGCGCGGCTGGTGAACATGCGATACGGCTCGGAAACTCCCCGTGTTATCAGATCATCCACCAACACACCCAGATAGGCTTCGTCGCGGCGCGGACACCAGGCTTCCTGTTCGCGCACTTGCAGCGCGGCGTTGAGTCCGGCCAGCAAACCCTGTGCGGCGGCCTCTTCGTAACCGGTCGTGCCGTTGATCTGCCCGGCAAAGAACAATCCCCGGATCACTTTGGTTTCCAGCGAACTTTTCAGTCCGCACGGATTGAAATAGTCATATTCGATTGCATAACCGGGGCGCAGGATGTGTGCGTTTGCTAGACCCTTGATGGATCGCACCAGATCCAATTGCACATCAAATGGCAGGCTGGTGGAAATCCCGTTGGGATAGACTTCGTGAGTGGTCAAACCCTCCGGTTCAAGGAAAATCTGGTGAGAAGACTTGTCCGCAAAGCGCGTGATTTTGTCTTCGATGGACGGGCAGTAGCGCGGCCCGACACCTTCGATCACACCGGTGAACATCGGTGAGCGATCCAGACCGCCGCGAATAATTTCATGTGTGCGCTGATTGGTCTCAGTGATCCAGCATGGCAATTGCTTCGGGTGCTGCTCCGCATAACCCATGAAAGAGAACACCGGCACCGGATCATCACCCCGTTGCACCTGCATGACAGAATAATCGATGGTTCTCCCGTCGATACGCGGCGGCGTTCCGGTCTTCAGCCGCCCCACCGGCAGATTCAGCTCTCGCAGCCGGTGTGCCAGACTGACCGACGGCGGGTCGCCAGCTCTGCCGGCCTGGTAATTTGACTGGCCAACATGAATCAGGCCGGAAAGGAATGTGCCCGTGGTCAACACCACAGTTTTAGCTTGGAAGCGCAAGCCAAGCTGTGTGACTACTCCGCTCACGCGGTCATGCTCAACCTGCAAATCGTCCACTGCCTGCTGGAACAACCAAAGATTGGGCTGATTTTCCAACCTGGTTCGAATTGCTTGCTTGTAAAGCAGTCGATCTGCCTGTGCGCGTGTTGCGCGTACCGCAGAACCCTTGCTGGAATTCAGGATGCGGAACTGTATGCCGCTTTCGTCAGTGGCTGCAGCCATCGCGCCGCCGAGCGCGTCGATTTCCTTGACCAAATGTCCCTTGCCTATCCCACCTATGGACGGATTGCAGGACATCTGCCCCAGTGTTTCGATGTTGTGGCTGAGCAGCAAGGTCTTGCAGCCCGCGCGTGCGCTGGCCAAGGCCGCCTCGGTACCTGCATGCCCCCCACCCACCACAATCACATCGAATACATCAGGAAATTTCATCTGGCTGCCATTCTAAAAAGGACGCGCATCATACCTCAGCTAGTCGACAATCCCAACCCGCTTGTTTCACGTGAAACAATCCGGGTATGCTCCACAACCAACCGTGAAATGTTTCACATGAAACAATATAAGCTATTTTCCGATGCAAAAACGGCTGAAGATCTCTCCCAGCAAATCATCGGGGGTAAATTCCCCGGTAATTTCGTTTAAAGCGCGTTGTGCCAAGCGCAACTCTTCCGCGAACAACTCCGCTTGAGTCAATACTGTACGCGCTTGGGCCAAATGGCTTTGTGCCTGGACCAAAGAACGCAAATGGCGTTCCCTGGCAATGAATACGCCACCCTCCTGGTCGCGCCAACCCACCGCTTCCAGCAACTTGCTGCGCAACTCTTCGATTCCCTCGCCCGTTTTGGCGGACACCTTCACAGATTTGTCAATTTCCTGCAAATCCGAGATTTTCCCCTGTAGCAGATCGGTCTTGTTTAATACCAGCAACCGCGGTATATCGGCAGGCAAATCCTCGACAATCGCCTTATCCTGTTCCGTCATCCCTTGGCTTGCATCCAATAGCAACAGGATTAAATCGGCGCGCTGTAGCGTCTGGCGGGTCAGTGCGATACCCATGTTCTCCATCTCATCCCGGGATACGCGTAACCCGGCCGTATCCATGATATGCATTGACACCCCGCGAATCTGAATCGATTGGCGGATGACATCACGAGTCGTGCCCGGAATGGTACTGACCAAAGCCAATTCCTCACCGGCCAACCTGTTTAACAGGCTGGACTTGCCGACATTCGGCTGCCCGGCAATGACCACCTGCGCACCTTCGCGAAGCAGACTACCCTGTGTTGCAGTAGCCAGGGTTTGTTTCAGATATAGCTGCAGATTGCTAAGTAACCTATCCCGCCGTCCAATGTCATCAGCTGCCGCTTCTTCTTCAGGAAAATCCAGCATTGCTTCAACCAGCATGCGCAAATGGATCAGTTCGTTGAGCAGCCTGTGAACTGCGGAAGAAAACTCTCCGCACAGCGAGCGCATCGCGCCGCGAGCAGCCTCGGCGCTATTAGCCTCGATCAGGTCTGCGACGCTTTCTGCCTGGGCCAGGTCCAGCTTGCCATTCAGAAAAGCTCGGCGCGTGAACTCTCCGGGTTGCGCCAAACGCGCACCAAGATCGAGACAGCGCTGCAACATCATCTGTAGCACGGCGGGTCCGCCGTGACCCTGCAGTTCAAGCACATGTTCGCCGGTGTATGAATGCGGGGCAGGAAAATAAATGGCGATACCCCGATCAATGATATCGCCATTTTCATCCAGAAAATTGCTGTAGAGGGCACGCCGTGCAGAGGGGAGCTTGCCGAGGATCTCGCGAATCAGCCTCTCGATGTCTCCTCCTGAAACCCGTATCACCCCAACACCACCTCGCCCCTGCGCTGAGGCGACGGCGGCGATGGTATCAACGTTTGGCAACGACACCTTTGTTCTCGGCTTCTGCAGCCCGGGTAATGAACCACTGCTGGCCGATAGACAGGACGTTGTTGACGATGGAATACAACACCAGACCCGCTGGGAAAAAGAAGAACATTATACTGAAGGCGATCGGCATGATTTGCATCACCCTGGCTTGCAAAGGATCGGGTGGTTTCGGGTTAAGCCTCATCTGGATTATCATGCTCGCACCCATGATAATCGGCAGAATGTAATATGGATCTGGCGCAGATAAATCGGTTATCCAGCCGAAAAAAGGTGCATAGCGCAATTCTACGCTGGCCAGAATGGCCCAATACAACGCAATAAATACCGGAATTTGCACCAACACCGGCAAACATCCACCCAAGGGATTGATTTTCTCTGTTTTGTACAAGTCCATCATCGCGCGATTCAATTGTTCGCGATCATCGGCGTATTGCTGCTTGATTTTTTCAAGCTTCGGCGCAACCACACGCATTTTTGCCATGGAACGATAACTGGCCGCCGAAAGCGGGAAAAACAACATTTTGATCAGAATCGTTAATAATATGATGGAAACGCCCCAGTTGCCCATCCAACCATAAAAAAGCGACATCACCCAGAACAATGGCGTGGATAGGATGGTCAGCCAGCCATAGTCGACTGTCAATCCCAAGCCAGGAGCTATCTTGTCAAGATTGGCTCGGGCAGGCCCTGCATACAAAGAAGAGCCTTCAACAGCTTTCTGCCCGGGATTGATGGTCAAAACTGGCAAGATCACACCCACCGAATATGCGTCTCCCTCCAGTTTGCGCGTAAAGTACTCACGGCTGGTTTTTTCCCTGGGCAACCATGCCGCAACAAAATAATGCTGCAATATTCCTATCCAGCCGTCGTCAGCTTGTTTGGGATATTCGGTTTTGCCCTTTTCAATCTCGGAAAATTGGACTTTTTGGAACTTTTCCTTATCCGTATAGACTGCTGCACCGGTATAGGTAGGTAAAAACTTCATACTGCCTTTTGGCGGCAGACTATCCCGAACCAACTGAAAGTAGCCGCTTGCCGATACTGCCTGTTTGCCGGTATTTTCCATTTCGTAGGATACGTCGATCAAATAGCTGCTTTTGTGGAAAGTAATTAGTTTGGTCGTTTTCAGCGTTGAGCTATCCAGCGCATTCAAACGCACTTGGATCTGATCGTCATCTCCGGAAAGCTCATACCGGTCTTGTTCGGAAACGAACTGGGTGTTGTGGTTCGGCAGCCCCACTCCTAACAGGCCGCTTTGTGCTACGTAATTATGCGTGCCTTCACCACGATGGAACAGCACAAGGGGCTTGCTCTTGTCCTCAACATCAGGTTGCTTGAGCAAGGCCAAGCGAACGATATCGCCACCAACGGTACTGACATCTGCTTCCAATAGGTCCGTCTTGACGGATATTATTTTTCCTGTCGGACGACTGACAGCTTGCTGGGCTATTGCTCCCTGCCCAGAGATTGATAATGGCGCTTGCCCGGTACCAGCAGGCAGTGTGGTCTGTGAAGTTGGCGAGTCCTTTTTTGTTGATTCGTTTTGCTGAACAAAACGTTCAGGATGCTGATAACGTTGCCACCCATCCCAAACCAGCACAAGGGAAAAAGAAAAGATCAAAAACAAAAATAGTCGCTGTAAATCCATTATTGAGCCTAAGGTTAGGGTGCGGGGTCGTATCCGCCGGGATTCCAAGGGTTGCAGCGCAGCAATCTCCCGATGCTGAGCCACCCTCCTTTTATTACGCCGTATTTCGCCAAGACTTGGCAGGCATAATTAGAACAACTAGGGGTAAACCTGCATGTCGGGGGGCCAAAAGGGCTGATCAGATACTGATAGCCATGTATCAGCCTGATCACAAGCTTGCGCATTTATCTTCTATTCGACTGAACAGCGATTTCAAATCTTCGCTTCGCGAAGTTTGTGATTCAGCATCTCGCACCAGCACTACCAGATCGAGCCGTTGAGCCTTGATACTGTGGTGGCGAAACGCCTCCCGAATTACCCTTTTGACGCGATTTCTCTGCACAGCCCCGGGCATTATTCTCTTGCTTGCAACTATTCCAAGCCTGGCGTTCCTTTTGCCATTGCGCACAAAGTAGATTTTGTAGTGTTTATCAGCAAGATATTCTGCTCGAACAACATGGTCGAACCCATCCGCGCGCAATAATCGATGGGCATAAGTAAATTCAGATGAAGCAGCTGTGTTAAACGGTGAGTCTAGCACGGCCTCTTGCGCGACGAGCCCTAATAACGGCGCGGCCTCCGCGTGTTTTCATGCGCACCAAAAAGCCATGGGTGCGTTTTCTTTTGGTTACTGATGGTTGATAGGTGCGTTTCATGATCCGATCCTCGGTAAATCGTAAAGCTTGCTATTACAAAGCGTCAAAGCAACAGTGTCAAGTTTATTTTACATTATTTGCCTGTGGATAAGTTTTGGTTTGCATTGTAGAATGCAAAAATATAACAGCTCCTTGGTCTAAAAACCTCTCCCCGCGCAACCATGCAGGACATATCTTTTTGGGATTCATGCCTCCGCTCGTTCGAAAAGAGCCTGCCGCCACAACAATACAACTCATGGATAAAACCGTTGCTGCTCAAGATAGAGAACGGGTCGTTGGTACTTACCGCCCCCAACAGTTTTACCTTGAAGTTGGTCCAAGAACGATTCTTGCCCGAGATTAGCCGACAGGCAGGGTTAGCCTATTCTCGTGTTCCTCCGTTCGAGTTTCGCGTGCTTGAAAACACTGCTGCAAACAAACCTGCTGAGTCAAGGCCTCCTGCACAGGCGGTTTCTCCAACAGAAAACAAGCCAAAAGTGGAAACTTCCTTTCGTGGTTATGGAAAGCTGAATCCCAATCTCACCTTCGGCAACTTTGTTATCGGCAAGGCGAACCAATTGGCATTTGCAGCCGCAACACAAGTTGCTGAATTACCCGGGGTGTCTTATAACCCGTTATTCATTTATGGTGGTGTTGGCTTGGGCAAGACACACTTGCTGCAAGCGATAGGCAATCAAGTCCGGTCCAACAATGCACAAATGAAGATTTGCTACATGCACGCGGAAAGATATGTTGCTGATGTAGTGCGAGCATATCAAACGAATAAATTCGAGGAATTCAAACAGTTTTATCATTCGCTAGATGTATTGCTTATTGATGATATACAATTTTTCGCCGGCAAAGCAAAAACCCAGGAAGAGTTCTTTTATGCTTTCAATACCCTGGTCGACTCTCACAAACAGGTTATTTTGACCAGCGACACATTTCCCAAGGAAATCGCAGGTTTGGAGAGCCGCTTGGTCTCACGTTTTGGCTGGGGGCTTACTGTCGCGATTGAGCCCCCAGAATTGGAAATGCGGGTGGCTATATTGCTTAAAAAAGCTTCCTTGGGCGGTTACTCACTTGATGATACAGTCGCTTTTTTTGTAGCAAAGCATGTAAGTTCCAATGTTCGCGAACTTGAAGGCGCATTGAAACGTGTTGAAGCTTACGCCAAATTTCACAAGCGCAATATCTCCGTAGAAACGGCAAGGGAAGCACTAAAAGATATTCTGGTCGCACAAAACAGGCAGATATCAATAGAAAATATCCAGAAAACTGTTGCTGACTATTTCCGCATCAAGATGGTGGACCTGCTCTCAAAAAAACGCACCAGAAATTTGACCCGCCCCAGACAAATGGCAATGGCGCTGGCAAGAGAATTGACCACAATGAGTTTACCGGAAATTGGGAATGCATTTGGAGGAAAGGATCATTCAACAGTAATACACGCCTGTAAAACTATGGCTGATCTTAGATCTGGCAACACCACTATCGATGCAGATTATAAAATATTACTTCAGACTTTGAGAGGATAAAACTGTGCAATATCCAGGTAGAAAATGTTGATAAGTACGCTGATTTTAACAAAATCAAAAATTGTGCACATTTTCCAGCTTTCAATTAACAATTGGATACCGGGGATTGTTTTTCAACATCGGATTGTTATTAATCAAGTTATAAGACTTATCAACGTTAGCGGATGACATTGTTAGTCTTATTAGGAATTTATATTATGTTTATTGAAAAGACAGACAAAGAAACCATATTGAAGCCACTGCAGGTAGTAATTGGAATCGTCGAAAGGAAACAGACACTGCCAATACTATCCAATGTGTTGATTGAAAAGGAGCCAGGAAAAATTCGCTTTACGGCAACTGATCTCGAAATTCAAATCACCACGAGTATAGAAAGCAAAACCAGTGACGGCGATATATCAGCGATTACCGTTGGCGGGAAAAAAATCCAGGAAATTCTGAGGGTGTTGCCAGACCAGAGCAAAATTTCAATTGAAGTCAAGGAAAATAAGGCGCAAATAAAATCCAGCAAGAGCAGGTTTAGCTTGCAAACTCTTCCGGCTCAGGACTTCCCGAAACTGAGCAACCAACTGGAGGGCGCAAAAAAAATCTCTTTAAAACAGTTGGCACTAAAAACACTGTTGCTCTCTGTTCAATACGCTATGGCCCAGCAGGACGTTCGTTATTACCTTAACGGTGTGTTGCTTATTATCGAAGGTAACAAATTAAAAGCGGTTGCAACAGACGGGCACAGATTGGCCTTTAATGCGTGTATTATTGAAGGTGAACATCAAAAACAGGAAATCATTTTACCCAGAAAGGCAATACTGGAATTATGCAAGCTGCTTGACGATAGTGAAGAATTGATCGAATTGGAATTTTCTCAACAACAAGTAAAAGCCAGTTTTTCAGGTGTCAGCTTGATTACAAAGGTTATCGAAGGAAAATTCCCCGATTACGAACGTGTCATACCAAAATATGACAATCATCTGGAAATGAACAGGGTAGCTATTCAGCAGGCCCTGCAACGCGCAGCGATTTTGTCAAACGAGAAATTCCGCGGCGTACGGTTTGTATTGACCGAAAAAAATCTTAGTGTCATCAGCAGCAATAGTGAACAAGAAGAAGCGCAGGAGGAAATAGAAACCAATTATCATGGCGCGGCTATAGATATCGGATTTAACGTAAATTACCTGATGGACGGACTAAACAATATCAGCAGTGAAACGGCGATTTTTTCCTTTGGGGATCCTAATAGCAGTATCCTTATAACTACACTGGATAACCAGGAGTTTCGTTATGTGGTAATGCCAATGCGCATCTAATTGTCATCATCATATTTCAAGAGAATCTGACAAACACCCAGAAAGAATCATATGACCGAATACAATTCTAGCAGCATAAAAGTATTAAAAGGACTAGAGGCGGTCCGTAAACGCCCGGGTATGTATATCGGAGATACCAATGATGGCACTGGCCTGCACCATATGGTCTTTGAAGCAGTGGATAATGCCGTTGATGAAGCGCTGGCAGGCCATTGCGACGAGATTAACGTAATCATTCATGCCGATAATTCAATCAGTGTCAGCGATAATGGCCGCGGAATTCCGACCGATATTCATAAAGAGGAAAACCGCTCAGCCGCAGAAGTAATCATGACGATCTTGCATGCGGGCGGAAAGTTTGACAGCAATTCTTACAAAGTGTCGGGCGGTTTGCACGGAGTGGGGGTGTCGGTTGTAAACGCTCTGTCGGAATGGTTGAAGCTGACCATCTATCGCGATGGAAAGGAACACTTTATGGAGTTCCGTCACGGCGATCCCGTCGCCCCGCTTAAAGTAATCGGCCCTTCCAGCAAAAAAGGCACGATAGTCCATTTTCTAGCGGCCAAAGAAACGTTTGGACAGGTTGAGTATCACTTCGACTTGTTGGCAAAGCGGCTGCGCGAACTGTCTTTCCTGAACAACGGCGTCAAGATCGCGCTGATTGATCACCGCAACGGCAAGGAAGAGAACTTTGCGTTCAGTGGCGGCATCAAGGGATTTGTCGAATATATGAACCGCAACAAATCACCCTTGCATCCAACAGTATTTTATGCCATAGGCGAAAAGGACGGCATCACGGCAGAGATCGCCATGCAGTGGAACGACTCCTACCAGGAGTCCGTACAATGTTTTACCAACAATATCCCGCAACGTGATGGCGGCACGCATTTAACCGCCTTGCGGGCAGCCATGACACGCACGCTGAATCAGTACATCGAAACCGAGCAGTTGGCGAAAAAAGCCAAAGTGGATACCACAGGCGATGATATGCGCGAAGGCCTGACTGCAGTACTGTCGGTGAAACTACCAGATCCAAAATTTTCGTCACAGACCAAAGACAAGCTTGTTTCATCGGAAGTACGTCCAGTAATAGAGGATTTGATCGGCCAGCAGATGAGTGCATTTTTGCTGGAAAAACCTAATGATGCGAAAATCATCGTCAATAAAATCATCGATGCCGCTCGGGCACGCGAAGCGGCGCGCAAGGCGCGCGAACTAACCAGACGCAAAGGCGTGCTGGATGGCATGGGTTTGCCTGGCAAACTGGCAGACTGTCAGGAAAAAGACCCAGCCTTGTCAGAGATATATCTGGTGGAAGGTGACTCCGCGGGTGGGTCGGCCAAGCAGGGCCGCGATCGCAAGTTCCAGGCGATCCTGCCGCTCAAAGGCAAGATATTGAATGTGGAAAAGGCCCGCTTTGAAAAACTCATCGCGTCGCAGGAAATCGCCACGCTGATTACTGTGTTGGGTACCGGGATAGGCAAGGAAGAATATAATCCCGACAAACTGCGCTATCATCGCATCATAATCATGACCGATGCTGACGTAGATGGTTCGCACATTCGCACCCTGTTGCTGACTTTCTTCTACAGGCAGATGCCAGAACTGGTCGAGCGAGGCCATATCTACATCGCTCAACCACCGTTATACAAGATCAAGCAGGGCAAGGAAGAGCGTTATCTGAAAGACGATCAGGAAATGAAAATCTACATGCTCAAAGCGGCTTTGAATAATGCAGCGCTGTTTCCGGCAGCGGATGCTACCCCGATTCAGGGTGAGGCTCTGGAGCAAATTGCCAAGCAATACTTTTTGGCCGAAGCCGTCATTGAGCGTCTGTCGCGCTTTACCGCGCCTGAGGCCAGTCATGCGCTGCTGATTCTGCCAACACTTTCGCTGGATGACGAAAAGCAGGCACAATCCAGCGCAGAGCAGCTCGAAATAGCCTGCGGTGGCAACATCAAGGTTGTAGTGGAAACCGATGAGGCCGGCGAACATCGCTTGCGACTGGAAAAACTGTATCACGGCAACTACTCGGTCAGTTATATGGATAGAGACTTTCTTAAAGGCAGCGATTATGTTCAAATTCGCCAGACCGCAGAAGTTTTGAACGGGCTGATCACAGCAAGCGCATACGTTGCACGAGGCGAGCAAAAACGCGCCGTATCAAGTTTCAAGCAAGCTATTGAATGGCTGCTTGAAGAAGCCAAACGCGGCGTCAACATCCAGCGATACAAGGGTTTGGGCGAGATGAACCCGGAGCAGTTGTGGGAAACCACTATGGACGTGAAGAATCGCATTCTCCTTAAGGTTCGCATCGAGGATGCGATCTCCGCTGACGAGATTTTTACTACTTTGATGGGCGATATTGTGGAACCACGCCGCGCATTTATCGAGAAGAATGCGCTCGGAGTTAAGAATCTGGACGTATAGCAAGCCGATTTATCTTTGCATTTGTTTTTGGGTCAACATTTTTTCAACCACCACAGGGAGTAAACCATGGCAACAAAAAGCAAGGCGACAAAAAAACCAACCACCAAAACCGAAATGCTTACTCATATCGCCGAGAAGACCGACATGAAACGCAAGGATGTGAGCGCCGTGTTCGACGAACTGGCCGGTATTATCAAGCGTGATCTCAAAAGCGGCCCAGGCGTATTCAATTTTTACGGTTTGATGAAAGTCAAACTGGTGCGCAAGCCCGCTACCCCAGCCCGCAAAGGTATCAACCCCTTCACCAAAGAAGAGGTCATGTTCAAAGCCAAGCCAGCCCGCAACGTAGTCAAAGTGCTACCGCTGAAAGCCCTCAAGGATATGGTTTGACCTGACCGAGGTTATGAATGTCATGACCTCGCTTCCCAGGAAGGGCATCATCCTCGCCGGCGGCTCCGGCACTCGTTTGCATCCAGTGACTCTGGCGGTATCCAAGCAATTGCTGCCGATTTACGACAAGCCGATGATTTACTATCCTTTATCCACGCTGATGTTGGCGGGGATAAAGGATATTTTGATCATTTCCACACCGCAGGATACACCGCGTTTTCAGCAGCTTTTGGGTGAGGGTGGCGCATGGGGGCTGAATCTGCAATACGCAGTGCAGCCTTCGCCGGACGGCCTGGCGCAAGCGTTCATCATCGGCCGAAATTTCATCGGCGATCATCCTTCGGCTTTGGTGCTGGGGGACAATATTTTCTACGGACACACCTTCCAGCAACAACTGGAAAATGCGGCGCAGCGCAGCCGTGGAGCGACAGTGTTCGCTTATCATGTGCGTGATCCGGAACGTTACGGGGTGGTGGAGTTTGATGCCGGCGGGCGCGCAATTTCACTGGAAGAAAAACCAGCATATCCCAAGTCCAGCTATGCGGTCACCGGACTTTACTTCTACGATAATCAAGTGGTGGACATTGCAGCCAATCTCAAACCTTCCAAACGCGGTGAACTGGAAATCACCGACGTCAATCGCATCTATCTGGAGCGTGCCGGGTTGTCAGTAGAAATCATGGGGCGCGGTTATGCCTGGCTGGATACCGGCACACATGAATCTTTGCTGGAAGCCAGCCAGTTCATTCAGACAATAGAGCATCGCCAGGGACTCAAGATAGCCTGTCCGGAAGAAATCGCGTATCGGATGAAATTTGTAGATGCGACGCAACTGGAAAAACTTGCGGCGCCACTGCTGAAAAGCGGGTATGGAGATTATCTGATGCGGGTGCTCAAGGAAAAGAGTGTGGTTGAATGAAAGCCATACAAACGGCTATTTCTGATTTGTTGATCATAGAACCCAAAGTATTTGGTGACGACCGAGGCTTCTTTTTTGAAAGCTTCAATCGGCGCAGGTTTGCCGAACTGGTTGGGCGTGATTTGGATTTCGTGCAGGACAATCATTCGCGCTCGGTTAAAAGCGTGCTGCGCGGTCTGCACTATCAGATACAACATCCGCAAGGAAAATTGGTTCGAGTGACACAAGGGAAAGTACTGGATATTGCGGTGGATATTCGCAAAAGCTCCCGGACCTTCGGAAAACATGTAGCGCTGGAACTGTCTGCTGAGAACAAACGCATGTTCTGGATACCGGAAGGCTTTGCCCATGGATTTGTGGTCTTGTCCGATTCAGCGGAATTTCTGTACAAGACCACCGATTACTGGTTCCCGGAACATGAGCGTTGCATTCGCTGGGATGATCCAACTCTGGCGATAGACTGGGGATTGCAAACATCCCCCAGTCTTTCGAGTAAAGATAAACAGGGTAAATGGTTGCGCGATGCAGAGTTGTTCTCATGAAATCACCCGTCATCACGGATGATTAGCCATCATTAAATCCGTGCTTGTTGAGTATTGTCATAACCAGTTGCATTGACCTATCTGTCGCCCCACGATTGGATCTTACAAATCCATCACATCGGCGGCGCATTTCTAGCAAAGCATCCGGGTTTCTAAACAGGTTTTGTATGGCAACTGTCAAACCGGAATTATCCTGTACCTGCAAAGCTGCACCGGCTTTGACTGCAAGCCGCGTCACATCGGCAAAATTATATGTGTACGGGCCAACCAGCACCGGCGTGCCGACCGCGCAGGCCTCGATCAGATTCTGACCGCCAAACGGTAGCAAACTACCGCCGATGAAGGCGATATCTGCGGCGGCATAGTAAGCGAACATTTCACCCATACTGTCGCCCAGCACCACTTGAACATCTTCTGCAACAACTCGGTCCTCGCTTCTGCGCTGAAACGCAATGCCGCGTTTCTCAAGCAAATTCCCAACATCAACAAAGCGTTGTGGATGTCGGGGTACAATGACCAGCAGCAAACCTGAAACGTGTATCTTTTCGAGCGCGTCCAGGATCAGCGATTCTTCTCCTTCGCGTGTACTGGCGGCAAGAAAGATTTTGCGTACTGCACCGAAACGTTCACGCAATTGTTTTCCAAGCTCAACCATCGCAGCCGGTGGCTCGATGTCGAACTTGAGGTTGCCCATCACAGAAATTTCCTTTCCTCCGAGCATCGTCAAGCGCGCAGCATCTTCCGAGGTTTGTGCAGCAATGGCTGTGAGCTCACCCAGGGCATTGCGGGACAGTCGCGCAAAACGCGTATATCCGGCGGCTGACTTTTCTGACATGCGCGCGTTCAGTAGCACCAATGGCATGCTGCTGGCGTGGCAGGCATGAATCAGGTTGAACCAGATTTCCGTCTCCATCAGTATGCCGAGTTGCGGGCGAAAATAACGTAAAAATTTATTTATCGCAAACGGATAATCGTAGGGCAGATACACACGCAACACACTGTCGCCATAAAGTTGCTCTCCGGCATTGCGACCAGTGGGTGTGGTATGTGTGAGCAGTATTTGATGGTTGGGGTAAGTATCCCGCAACCGTATGACGAGACTTTGCGTGGCGCGTGTTTCCCCCACCGATACAGCGTGCAGCCAGATGACAGGTTTGTCGTTGGGCAGGGAATAAAAGCCAAACCTTTCGCCGATGTGATGCAGATAATCCGGTTGTTTGCGCGCACGCCATAACAGGCGGAAAACAACATATGGCAGAAGCAGCCACAGCATGAGGGTATAGGGCGATCTCATCATTTTTGCTTCAGTGTCCGCTGCAACTCTGCAATCACGGCGGCAAGGTCCGGAGCACGGTTGATACCACCGAGATTAACGACATTTGTGCCGGCGTGCAGGCCGGTCAATGCCGGATCGGTAGCTGTGTAGATACCGACGGTGGGCACTTCCAGCGCCGCCGCAAGATGAGCAAGGCCGGTATCTACACCTATTACGGCTTGGGCTCCACCGAGTAAAGCTGCAGCTTCATTCAGGTCAAGGTGTGGCGGCACTATAGCACCAGAAATAGATTCGGCGAGCCTCAAACTGCGCAGTCTTTCTGCTTCACTGCCCCATGGCAGTATGCTCCGAATATTTTGTTCTTTAAGATATTCACCGAGTGATATCCAGTTTGCTTCGTCCCACAGCTTGTCGTTGCGACTGGTGGAGTGCAGCAATACAGCATAAGCACCCTGCGCCAGCCATTTGAAATGTTCAAATGAAGGAGGATGAATACCATAATCGGCCAGTCCATCCAGTGCATAGTCCAGTGCCTGTGCAACAAGCTGGCGGTTGCGTTCAACCGCATGCTGTCCCGTTGCTACAGCAAAAGTCTTTTGATACAAAAAGGATGCGAGCGGTTCTCGCGCACTATGTTTGTCAAAACCGCAACGCAGCCCGTGAGCACCAAACATCAGCAAGGCACTTTTTAGCAGGCCTTGCGTGTCGATCGCGAAGTCATAGTTTTGTGCCGACAACAGCGCGCGAAAAGCCTTGATTTCATGCCAGGTGACAGGACTCAACAGGTTGCTGCGCCAGCGCCGTAATGCTATCGGAATAACGTCATGGACTGCAGGATGCAGCCTGGGCAGCGTGGCAAAACCTTCCTCGACCAACCAGTCAATTTGCGCTTCAGGATAGTGGCGCATGATATCGGTGACAACAGGCAGGTTATGCAAGATATCGCCCAGCGACGATGTCTTCACCAGCAGAATATGTAATGAGTGACGACCTGCATGAGGGTGTGACATTAGGAAATACTAAGACTGTAAAGGTGATAGGAGCATATCTTATAGGATGAGGCCTGACTTTAGGAAGGACAGAAATTGATTAGAATTGCCTGGATGATGAAAAAAGACTTTATCAATTTAATAAAACATCCAGTGGTTGACAGGACCTGGTTGTGGCTGATGTAATGCAGTATGTTCATTGGTTGAACGCACAAACTTGTTCGATGATCATCCCGGCAGAGGATTGCAAAATAGCTCAGATGACAAACTGTATTCCACAAATTAATCAAACAAAAAACAGGCTATGACGATCTTAAAGGATCAAGTTTGCAAACCAATTACAAAGATTGCAGAGTTCTGCTATAAAACCATATCCTGAACAGCGGTAACATGTTGGGCCATGCTTGTAACTCAAGCTTGCATGGCTTTGAAATAGCCTTATCACGATTTGTTTCACAAATGCACAACACAAGAGAGATGGCATGCGGTGGCAAGAATTCAGATGGTCAAATTGGTGTGAATATTCGCTGGAGAACACCGGATGAGTGAATCGAAAGTTTATGCGGTCATTCTTGCCGGCGGTAGCGGCAGCCGCTTGTGGCCGCTGTCGCGCCAGCAACTGCCAAAGCAATTCCTGGCGTTGGATGGCAAAGATTCGCTGATACAGACGACCATCAACCGGCTATCCCCGGTGATTGATGCCAGGAGCGTTTTAATCGTTACCCAGGAGGCTCACGCCAAAGGCGAGGCCTATCACGCCCTGCTGCCATATAAGACACTGTTTGAGCCGATCGGGCGCAATACCGCGCCCGCGATCGCACTGGCTGCCGCATACCTGACCGCAGGCGGCGCGGATCCAATCATGGTTGTATTGCCAGCTGACCATATCATCAAGGATGAAGTGCTTTTTCGCATGCATTTGAATATTGCAATAAAGGCTGCCGAATGCGGAAAGCTCGTCACCTTTGGCATCCAGCCTACCCGGCCCGATACTGGCTTTGGCTATATCAAGGCACACCGTGGAGAAGATCCGGAGATATATCAGGTCAACCGTTTCACCGAAAAACCGGATGTTGCCACTGCCGAACAATTTCTGAAGGAGGGCGGATACTACTGGAATTCCGGCATGTTCGTCTGGCGCGCATCCGTAATACTTGCTGAGATCAAGCAGCACCTGCCCGTGGTCCATCAGGTATTGCAAGACATCATTGCCGAGAGTCGGGCGGCTTGCACATTCCAGCAGGCAGTGGAAAAACATTTTGCGGCCATGCCACCGATATCGATCGATTACGGTGTACTTGAAAAATCCAGCCGTGTATCGCTGATTCCCTGTGACATAGGCTGGAACGACGTCGGCAGCTGGCAGGCCGTGCATGAGATTTCGACTCTGGATGAGAACGGCAATGCGTTACAGGGGAAAGTCATCGCGCTGGATTGCAAAAACAGCTTGATTCGATCCGAAAAACGGCTGGTTGCCGCGATCGGTGTTGAGGACCTGTGTGTGGTCGAGACTGCCGATGCCGTGTTGATTTCAAAGAGTGATCAGACCCAGCGCGTGCGCGAAGTGGTTGATGAATTGCAGCGCAGGGGTGCTACCGAGCATATCTTACATGCCAAGGTGAATCGTCCGTGGGGCAGCTACACCGTGCTGGAAGAAGATCAGGACGGTTTCAAGATCAAGCGCATCGAGGTCGCACCCGGTGCGCGACTCAGCCTGCAAAGTCATCGCAAACGTTCCGAGCACTGGGTCGTGGTATCCGGCACGGCAACGGTCACCAACGGTGATGAAGTGGTTACAGTCCAGAAGAACCAAAGCACCTACATTCCAATCGGTACCAAACATCGTCTGGAAAATCAGGGCAGCGAGCCGCTGCATATCGTCGAGATACAGGTCGGGGAATACCTGGGTGAAGACGATATCCAGCGCTATGAAGACAATTACGGCAGATAACCTTCAAACACAAAATATTATAGAGAATATTGAAAATGAGTCAGACAAAAAAAGTTGCATTGATCACCGGGATCACCGGGCAGGATGGCGCTTATCTTGCGGAACTGTTGCTCAAAAAAGGTTATATTGTGCATGGTGTCAAGCGCCGCTCATCCCTATTCAACACCGACCGTATCGATCATCTTTACCAGGATCCGCATGTCAGAAAAGCCAGCTTCATCCTGCACTACGGCGATTTGACCGATTCCACCAACCTGATTCGCATCATCCAGCAGGTGCAACCGGATGAAATATACAACCTCGCGGCGATGAGCCATGTCGCGGTATCGTTTGAAACGCCGGAATATACGGCGAATGCCGACGGCATCGGCACGCTGCGCATACTCGAAGCCATACGCATCCTCGGGCTGGAAAAGAAGACCCGCTTCTATCAAGCATCCACATCCGAATTGTATGGTCTGGTGCAAGAGACCCCGCAAAAGGAAACCACACCGTTTTACCCGCGTTCTCCCTACGCTGTTGCCAAGTTATACGGATACTGGATCACGGTGAATTACCGCGAGGCATATGGTCTATACGCGTGCAACGGTATTCTGTTTAATCACGAAAGCCCGGTGCGCGGTGAAACCTTCGTCACGCGCAAGATCACCCGCGCGCTGGCGCGCATCAAACTCGGCTTGCAGGATTGTCTCTATCTCGGCAATCTGGACGCATTGCGCGACTGGGGGCACGCCAAAGACTACGTCGAGATGCAATGGCTGATGCTGCAACAGGAACATCCCGAAGATTTTGTGATTGCCACCGGCGTGCAATACAGCGTGCGAGACTTCGTCAATGCAGCAGCCAAGGAAATCGGCATGGCCATCACCTGGCGCGGCAAAGGCGTGGAAGAGAAAGGCTATGATGCTTCCGGCAAATGCATCGTCCAGGTTGACCCGCGCTACTTCCGCCCCACTGAAGTCGATACGCTGTTGGGCGATCCGACCAAGGCCAAACAAAAACTGGGCTGGACACCGAAGATAACCTTCGATGAGCTGGTTGCCGAAATGGTACGGGAAGATCTCAAGAGTGCAGAACGCGACGAATTGGTCAAGAAGCACGGCTTCGCAGCCTACGATTACCACGAATAGGCAGCTTGCTGATGAACAAGAACGTCAAAATCTATATCGCGGGCCATCGCGGCTTGGCTGGCAGCGCAATTGCGCGCGAGTTGCAGCGGCAAGGCTACGCCAACATCGTGACCCGCACCCACGCCGAGCTGGATCTGGAGGATGCAGCAGCCACCGGGAAATTCTTCGAACAGCAGCACCCTGAAGTCGTTTTTCTGGCTGCGGCCAAGGTCGGCGGCATCCATGCCAACAATTCCTACCCGGTGGATTTTCTGATGAGCAACCTGCTCATTGAAGCCAATATCTGTCGTGCAGCTCATGCAAGCAAAGTAAAGCGCCTGATTTTCCTTGGGAGTTCATGCATCTACCCGCGCGATTGCCCGCAGCCGATAAAGGAAGAATATCTGCTCACCGGCCCGCTGGAAGCGACAAATCGTCCTTATGCGCTGGCAAAGATCGCCGGGATCGAAATGTGCTGGTCATACAACCGCCAATATGGCGCAAAGTGGCTGGCGGCGATGCCGACCAATTTATATGGGCCCGGTGACAATTATGACTTGAACAATTCCCATGTTATGCCGGCATTGATACGCAAGATGCACGAGGCAAAAGTGTCCGGTGCGAGCGAAGTCGTGCTCTGGGGCAGCGGTACGCCGAGGCGTGAGTTCATGTATGTGGACGATCTTGCCAATGCGCTGGTATTCCTGGCGACATTGGATGATAAACGCTATGACGCTCTGGTCGACCCATTGCTATGCCCGCTGATCAATGTTGGCACCGGTACGGATCTGACTATCCGTGAACTCGCAGAAACAGTAGCCAGCGTAGTGGGTTATAAAGGCAGATTCGTGCAGGATACCTCCAAGCCAGATGGTACGATGCGCAAGATGATGGATGTTGCAAGGATACAAGGTCTGGGCTGGAAGGCAAACACGAGTCTGCAAGAGGGGATCAAATTGACATACAAGGAATTTTGCGAAATATATGCATGAAGTTTTCCATTCCAGCCGGAGGAGCCGCACCTGGCTATTGCGAACCACAAGAAGCTGTACGTAAAAAATGCAGTTTTGGATGCACGGCGCTGATATTCTGACGAAGTCAGGTCGCCTACTCTGTTGCCAATAACATTTACTGAATTTCAAGTTTTGATTTCTTTTATGCCGAACACCAAGTCAAGCAGGCGGCAACCACTTGATCCAACCAATTAAAAGTCGTATATGAGTCATTATTCCCCGCTGGTCTCCGCATTTGTCACGCTGCTGCTGACATTGATACTTACCCTGAACAAGGAAGGTTTGCTGCAAGACATACCCAATGATCGTTCGCTGCACACCGAACCGATACCGCGCACCGGCGGCATCGCGTTGATGGCAGGGATATTGTCCGGCTGGATGTTGATGATCCAGTTCTGGGCGTGGTGGATCGTGTTGCCGGCGCTGGGTCTGTTCGTGCTGTCGCTGGTGGATGACATGCGCAGCCTTACACCCAAAGCGCGTCTGATCGGCCACTTCATCGCAGCGATGATCGTATTGGGCGGCGCGAGAGTTGATCTGCTTTGGTTACTGCCGGTGCTGTTATTCATCGTATGGATGACCAATCTTTACAATTTCATGGATGGCTCGGATGGTTTGGCGGGCGGCATGGCACTATTCGGTTTCAGTTTCTACGGCATCGCCGGATTGATGCATAACGACGTAATTTTTGCGATGATGAATTTCTCGGTAGGCGCTGCGGCATTGGGATTCCTGTACCACAACTTCAATCCTGCCAAAGTGTTCATGGGCGACGCGGGATCCATACCGCTCGGCTTTCTCGCCGCATCATTCGGCGTGTGGGGCTGGCAACAGGGTTATTGGCCATTCTGGTTCCCCATTCTGGTGTTTTCACCGTTCGTGGCCGATGCAACCTTTACGCTGTTCAAACGTTTGCGGCGCAAGGAACAACTTTCGCAAGCACATCGCAGCCACTATTACCAGCGTCTAGTGCAAATGGGTTGGGGTCATCGCAAAACCGCGATTGTTGAATACCTGCTGATGTTTCTGGCTGGGGCATCCGCGCTATGGGGTATCAGTCTTGATGCCCAAGGCCAAGGCAATCTGTTGGCATGGTGGGGCGCGATCTATCTGGGGTTGACGATGTGGGTCGATCGGCGTTGGAGCAGGCATCGGGCTGCAAAGGGAGATGCAACAGACGGCTGATTTTGCAAAAGGGATGGCGCGCGATTGGAACCATCGATTGTTATGGCGGCAGTATTGGCAGAGGAAATGTAATTGATATTCAAGTCCAACTTTCGCACCGCTTTGGCGGTGCTGCATGATGCGATCGCTGCCGTGGTGGCGTGGAGCTTTGCTTATTTGCTGCGCTTCAATTTCGAATTGCCGGACGAATTTGCTGTTGAATTGAGGCAAACCGTTGCATGGGTGGTGCTGATGCAATTGGTCATTTTTTGGCGCTTCAATCTGTATCGCGGGATTTGGCGATATGCCAGCACCACGGACCTACGCCGCATTTTTCTTGCGGTAATGCTGTCTGCGGCGGTTGTTCCGTTGATGTTCATGATGCTGCGTATGGATTTTGTATTGCCGCGCTCGGTACTGGTGATCAATCCGCTGTTGCTGATACTGCTGATGGGAGGCAGTCGCTTTGTGTACCGGCTATGGAAAGAACAGGGGCTGTACGGCGACTTCAAGCTGCGCGGAGAACCGGTGCTGGTATTGGGCGCTGGCGATGCGGCGGCAAGCCTGGCCAAGGATCTGGCCAAGAACGGTGACTGGCGGCTGGTTGGCTTTCTGGATGATGATAGTGAAACGCATGGACGCACCCTGAACGGCGTGGAGGTTTTGGGTGCATTGGATAGTTTGCCGGAATGGGCTGATCGGCTGGCGGTATCGCAAGCGATTATTGCCATGCCTGCAAGCTCGCACCAGCAGCGTAAGCGGGCAATACAGCTGTGCAATCAAGCCAAGCTGAAAGCGCTCACGGTGCCCTCATTCGATGATTTGATGAGCGGCAAAGTGTCGGTGTCGCAACTGCGCGCAATCGAGCTTGACGATCTGCTGGGGCGAGATCCGGTGGTGCTGGACGATGCCGGATTGCACGAATTGCTGGGCGGCAAGGTGGTGATGGTGACCGGTGCGGGAGGTTCAATAGGTTCGGAGATGTGCCGCCAGATCGCGCGATTTGCACCTGCCAAGCTGGTGCTGTTCGAAGCTGGCGAATTTGCGCTGTACACCATCGAGCAGGAACTGAAGCAGAGCCTTCCATCCTTGAATTTTGTCTGTCTGGTCGGCGATGTGCGCGATGCCGCGCGGGTGGATGAAGCTATGCGGCAACATCAGCCCATGTTGCTGTTCCATGCTGCTGCCTACAAGCACGTCCCGTTGATGGAGCAGCACAATGCCTGGCAGGCGATCCGCAACAACGTGCTGGGCACCTGGACAGTGGCGCGAGCAGCCCAGCAACACGGGGTCAGCAAGTTCGTGATGATCTCAACCGACAAGGCGGTGAATCCCACCAATGTGATGGGCGCCAGCAAACGCCTGGCCGAGATGGTGTGCCAGGCATTGCAGCCTTCCGGCAGCACCAGATTCGTAATGGTGCGTTTCGGCAATGTGCTCGGCAGCACCGGCAGCGTGATTCCCAAGTTTCATGCTCAAATTGCACAGGGTGGGCCGGTTACCGTCACGCATCCCGAAATCACCCGCTATTTCATGTCGATACCCGAAGCCGCGCAATTGGTGCTGCAGGCCGGTTTGATGGGGAATGGCGGCGAGATATTTGTGCTCGACATGGGCGAGCCGGTAAAAATCGTGGATCTGGCCAAAGACCTGATACGTTTGTCCGGCTTTACAGAGGATGAGATCAGGATCGAATTCACCGGGCTGCGCCCGGGTGAAAAACTCTATGAAGAATTGCTGGCGGACAGCGAGCATACCTTGCCAACACCGCATCCCAAGCTGCGCATCGCTCAAGCGCGGCAGGCCGATGCTGCCTGGTTGAACAGTCTGCTCAGCTGGGTTGCTGCAACTACCATGCCGGATGATTCGGTGCGTGCGGGGCTTGTGCAGTGGGTACCGGAATATCAACCGAACGGGGATGCTGCTGGAAATAAATCCTGATGGCTCCTTCTTATCTCAAAGTGAAATAGAAGTATGGCCAGGCTCTCCGTCATTATCATCACCAAGAACGAAGCGGACAATATCCGCGCCTGTCTTGAATCGGTGGCATGGGCCGATGAAATCATCGTGGTGGATTCCGGCAGCAGCGATGCAACGGTTGAGATTTGCCGTGAACTGGGCGCGCAAGTTCATGAGCATGATTGGCCGGGATTCGGGATACAAAAGAACCGCGCCTTGTCCTATGCGTCCCACGAGTGGGTGTTTGCCATAGATGCCGATGAGCGTGTGACTTCGGATCTTCAATCACAGCTCACCAAAGCGATGGACAACGATCACGAAGATGGATTTTACGTGCCGCGCCTCTCGCAGTTCTGTGGACGATTCATCAGGCATTCGGGCTGGTACCCGGACTATGTACTGCGGCTATTTAGAAGGACCAAGGGACGTTTTTCCGACGACATGGTTCATGAGCGGGTGGTACTTGAAGGTATTGCCGGACGATTGTCCAGCCCGCTGTTGCATTACAGCTATCTGAACAAAGCAGATGTGCAGCGTAAAACCGAGCAGTACGCCAGCGCGGGTGCTATGCAGATGTTCAAGAGTGGCAAAACGGCTTTGTTCTACGACGGGCCGCTACGTGCCGGCTGGGCGTTCTTCAGGACTTATTATCTGCGGCTGGGGTTTCTGGACGGGATCGCAGGCTTCAATATTGCCCTGATGAATGCCAGGACAACCTACCTGAAATATCATCAATTAAAAACTTTGAGTTCAGCTAAATCTGCGCTTTAGCGAACTGCGCAATAATTGCCAACGAAATTCCAGAGTATCTTCAGGCTCGGGGAGCGCAATGGTCTCAGCCAGTGATCCACGGCGCAGATAATATCGATCGAACACGGATTGTCGAATTCCCCATTTGTGCAGGAATTGTTTTCCGCCGTTATTTTTTTTGATCCTGCCCGTCGATTTTGCCTGGAAGTGGTAAACCAGTGAATCGCCCACCCCCAAAAAGATCCGGCAACCGGCATGCCACAGTTTCATCGAAAAATCATTGTCACTGCTCATGCCGGGCGAAAATTCGCTGCTATACCCGCCGACCTTGAACCACCACTTGGCATGCACCAGCGTGGGCGGCCAGGTTGCGCCGTACCAGTCGGGCTTGCGATGATTCGGCAGGTTTTCTAACAGTGCTTGCTCGGAAAATCGATCCGGACTGCGGCCATAGTCCTTGACGATCACACATGGGTTGTTAGTATCTACCGGCTCTATCATGGTGCCGGACAGCATGAAAAGATCAGAGCCAAGGTCTTTCATCCTGTTGATCAGCGCGGTATCCCATCCGGGGCAGCAGTACATGTCGTCATTCAGATAGAGTATGTAATCCAGCTTGGCAAGCATGGCTGCTTCATTCACTGCCAGGCAGATGCCGACGTTCTGTGGTGAGTGAGTGTGATCGAGTTGCTGCGCGCGCACCCAGTCGAGAGTTCCATCGCTGCCGTCATTGACGTGCACGATGATTTGATGGCCATACTTGGAGTTCTGCTGG
Organism: Pseudomonadota bacterium; assembly: GCA_049320585.1. GTDB lineage: Bacteria > Pseudomonadota > Gammaproteobacteria > Burkholderiales > Gallionellaceae > Gallionella. Next base: position 51,466 of record JBMOQB010000033.1, read on the forward strand.
ATGCTCTTGATGCACAGTTGCAACAACGCGAGGTTATTCCATGTCGGGATCAGAATGGTGAACATAAAGTAGGATAGATAATGAGTAATGTGGATATCATCCAGTTTATATAAATTGGCCAGATGGATAGTCATTCTAACCATATCTGATATCATGGGCTACAAACATAAAGCCAATTGCATCAAACCACCTCCCGTTTTTCACTGATGATGCATTGTATAATTAACGCTTAAACCAGTGATCGGAATCACAAATTTATGGATGTAGCACGCCGGGCGCATCGGAAGATTGCCGTGGTTGTACCCAAATACGGCTTGGTCGGCGGAGGTGAGCGGTTCGCCAGTGAAATAACCGAACGTCTGGCACTGAATAAGAACCTCGACATCCACGTCTTTGCAAACCAATGGGTCGCCCATTCAGACCGGATCAGGTTCCACAAAGTGCCGATGATTCGTTTCCCGCGTTTTCTGCGCCCTCTTTCGTTCGCCTGGTTCGCAAGATTTATGATTAGCCGCATCAATTTTGATCTGGTGCACGCCCATGATTGGATATTTAAGGGCGACATATTCTCTGTTCATTCGGTACCACATGCCGGTTGGGTCAGGGATGTAAGGAAACGAAGCCCCAGCCTTTTCGATCGGGCGATAATCGCCGTCGAACGAAGGACCATAATGAATGGTGGGGCATCCCGCTTCTTCCCCGTTTCTACCATAGCCATAGAAGCATTTCGTCGCGAGTATGCAACATTGCCGGGGCAATGGCAGGCGTTGGCTCCCGGCGTTGACGTGGCGCGTTTTTCGACACCGGATCGCGCCGCCTGTCGCGCCGAAATCCGGGGACGTTATGGGATCGGCGCATCGGATATCCTGCTTCTCTTCGTCGGAATGAATTTCGAGGTCAAGGGCCTAGACACGATCATCGCGGCATTGGCCAGGGCTAGAGCCGCGCGGCCGGATGCGGACATCCGGCTCCTCGTGGTGGGACGGGGAGATGAAGGCAAGTACCGCAAGATGGTGCAATCACTGGGTATCGCCGGAGCCGTTACATTCGCCGGGACACAGGTTGATGGGTTGGAGCGCTACTACCGTGCGGCGGATGTTTTTATCATGCTCTCAAAATTCGACACCTTCGGCATGGTGGTGTTGGAAGCGATGGCCGCCGGGCTACCTGTCATCGTCAGTCCCAACGTGGGAGCGAAAGATCTGGTGCAAGAAGGCAGCAACGGATTCATTCTTCCTCAACATCAGGATGCAGATGCCGCCGCGGACCGGATAGTCCGGTTGTCGGATACGGAGCGGCGGGAGGCGATGGGGGCAGCAGCGGCGCAGACTGCTGCGATGCATGATTGGGAGAAGTTGGCGAATAAAATGGAGAAAATTTACGATGATTTTATCATTCAGATTAAATCTAGCGATTAACAATTAAGTGGGAGCGTAGTAGGAATGAATAAAGATAAATTAAGGTTTTTCAGGAAGCTCAAGCGTTTTAACTATGCATACTTTCAAAGGAAGATTTACGACCGGAAATTTTTAAAAGAGATGGAATCACGCTCTGGCGCTGCAAGATTGGGTTTGAAGCTTGAAGTGAGCCCGGAACAAATCGAACAAAAGATGCAGGAATTCGGGAAATTAATTTCCCCATACTATAAAAATTATGTAACAACCACTTCAAACGAAATTATGGCCATGTCATTTGAACTGGCTATATTCACTCTCGCGCTTTGTGAAATAACAAAGCCGAAGAAGATTCTTGATCTGGGTTCTGGTTTTAGCTCATTTTGTTTTCGTTACTGGATCAAAAATTATTCTCCGAACAGTGAGATATTGTCAGTCGATGATGCTACGGAGTGGCTGGACAAAACCCGCGAGTTTTTACTCCGCAACAATCTCCCGGGCGATAAACTGATTACGTGGGATGAATTGGTTGAGGGCAAGCACGGTCAATTCGACTTGGTATTCTATGATTTTGGCACATTTCCAGTCCGGAAAAATTCGCTGGGAAAGGTTCTGGATTTCGCGTCGCGGCCTGCGACGGTAATTCTTGATGATATGCACTCGGCTGAATATGGACTTCATGTCAAAAAAACGCTCAAGCAACGAAAAATGGAATATTTCAGTATTCGGCGTTTTACCAATGATAAATTTACACGCTACGCTTATCTGGCGATTAATTCATAATCATGCTTGTTCGTATCGCCAAGGACTGGGACTGGCCGGATTTGCTACGCCAAACACCGGGAGGTAAGGGAATCTGGGATGGCGTTCGCTTTACAACCGGCGACGTTGAAGAATGCGACGCTCTTGTCGTGCTGAATAACCGCATGAAAAACGCCGTGCATGTGCATTGCCCACAGGGGCGTGTCTGGGTCTTGATGCAGGAGCCGTATGCCAAGGGTTTTACCGACTGGATGGTCGAAGGACATGAAGCTTTCGACCGGGTATACACGAATTATCTCCCGTCATCTTCCCCAAAATACATCACCTCACAACCGGCGCTTCCGTGGCATGTCAACCGCACCTTCGATGAGTTGACAACCTGCACCATGCCGGAAAAGAACCGGACGTTCTCCTGGATAGTGGGTAACTTGCATGATCTTCCAGGGCATATGAAGCGCGGCGTTTTTTTGCGTGCAGTACAAGCTGACAAGACCCTCGATATCGACTTGTACGGACGGGCTGTCAATTTCATCGAAGACAAGTGGGACGGTCTGGCGCCATACCGCTATTCGATAGCCGCCGAAAACACTTCATGGCCGGATTACTGGACCGAGAAGATTGCGGATTGTTTTCTCACCTGGACGGTTCCGTTTTATCATGGCTGCGGGAATTTAGAAAAGTATTTCCCCGCTGATTCGTTCATACGCATCAACATTGAAAAACCCGAGGAGGCGATTAGCACAATTCGCAGGGTTATGGCCGAAGATGATTGGGAGCGAAGGATTCCAGCCTTAGAGGAGGCAAGGCGTAGAGTGCTCTACGAATACCAGATTTTCCCCACGCTGGCTAAACTGCTTAAAGTGGAACCAATAATGGAGCAAGCAAGAATCGAGCGTACAGTGCCTGCATACAAACGCAGCACGATGACCAAGCTAAGGCGGTTAATTTACAAGGCGCAAAAATACTACCTCAGGGCGACTACTAATTGAAGACTAGTATCATCATCTGTTTTTATAATCGATTGGATATGCTTCCAGCATGTCTCGACTCCTTGCGCGGATCTTCAGCGGAGTTTCACGAAGTGGTGATAGCCGATGACGGATCAAGTGAAGATGTTGTAAAAAATTTGCAAGAACTGATCAAGAACTACGACTTTCCTATCATCCACGCGTGGCATCCCCGGCAGGGTCCGCGTCGTTCAGCCACCAGGAACAACGGTATCCGCCACGCCACAGGGGATTATTTAATCTTTTTTGATGCGGATTTTGCGCTCCTTCCCGGCGCGATCCACAGCCACATTGAGGCAGCCAAACCGGGATATTTCGCAGCCGGACGCTGCAAATACACTACCGAAGAACAATGTAAAAAAATCCTTGCAGAGGGGGCGTCGGAATCACTTCTGGAAACAATCTATACAGAACTTTCTGAAGAGCCTATAGAGAAAGAACACCGCAGGTTCGTTCGCTATGTATTGCTTCGTAGATTGCGGCTCGCACCGGCGAGGAAGGTCACGTTTGGCGGACATTTTTCCGCATTCAGGAAAGATATCGAAGCTGTAAACGGCTACGATGAAAATTTCGTGGGTTGGGGCGGAGAAGACACGGACTTCGCTTTACGCATGGTGCGAGCTGGATTTCGCGGCATTTCCGTTATCAAGACGGCCAGGGTGTTGCATCTGTGGCATCAAAGCGAAATGCGCAGCAAGCACTGGAAGGAAGGAGTAAATATGGAATACTACTCGCGGCAGAACATACCTGTATTTTGCGAACATGGCCTGGTTCATAAATCCTATCAACACTCTGTTCCCGTAAAAGGTTGAACAATGAATCCATTAAAAAACATGGCTGTGAAAATTTTGAATGCGGGAAAAGGTTTGATGGGAAAACCGGAAAATCCCGTCGCGCGGGAAAATATAACCATAGGTATCACCACCTTTGAAGCCCGATTTGATCGCTATTTCGTACCGTTATTAAAACGAATTCGCGAATGTACCAATAACGAAATTGTGGTCGCAGTTAATGGTGAAAATAATCGTGCATTTGGTGAAAAATACCGCAGCAACATCCTCAAATGCATGGCTGAGTACGAAAATGTTTACCCTGTTTTTTTCCCCCGATTCAGAGGCCTTTCAAAACTATGGAACAGCATTGTGATTCACGCTACTCACGATCATGTTCTGATGTTGAATGACGACATCATGATCGAGAATCCAAACTTCATGAATAATGTAAGCGATTCACTTTCTCGAAACGAAGGGAAAACATTTTTAATCAACCGCTCATGGTCACATTTTCTTATAAATCGTGAAGAACTGGATGCTTTGGGCTATTTTGATGAACGGCTTCTGGGTATCGGTGAAGAAGATGGCGATATGACTTGGCGCTATATCAAGCAATTCGGCGAAGCAATTCCAAGCTTCAAGATAAAAGGGTTTCAGAACTTTGCGGAAGAAACTGTGCGCAGCTACAAACCAGTCAATATCCAGACGCATTCCGGCACAAAATACAGTCAATTCAACCGAAAATTTATCCATGAGGAAAAGTATTCGCAAACTGACGAAGGGATACGCGGAATGTTCGATACAGCGGTCGTTTTGAAAGATCCTGGGGAAAATCAATATCCGTACGAGCGTTTCTATCGTCATCGCCGGGAAGAGCTCTAAGCTAAACCATGTCAGCGGGAGCGCCGACTGTGCGATTACGATCAAGAACCGACAAGATTGTATTGGCTTCTGCATACACCCTGTCAGTGCCCAATTCATCAAGGCACTGACTTTTCCCTGAGTCATCACATCCCTTTCTGTTGCAGGGAATACATGGCAGCTGTGAGGTGATAACCCGGTGCAGTTCATCTGCAACGGTCCAGCTTTTCCAGTTGCCCGGGCCGAAAATGGTCAACGTAGGCGTTCCTACTGCAGCTGCTATGTGCGGTGCAGCGCTGTCCACTCCCAAATGGAGAGTGCTCATGGCGAGCAGTGCCGCTAGCTCCCCGAGTGTTGTTTTACCTGCCAAGTTAAATGCGTGATCGTTGCGCACAGTAGCGATTTGTCCGGCGGTGTCTGCGTCTTCTGGCGAGCCGATCAGCACCGCTGTCAGCCGGTGATTTTGCCAAAGCAGGTCGATAACCTCCCCCCACTTATCGTACCCCCACTCCTTATACTTCCACCTTGAGCAAGGATTGATTGTTACCCAGCGGCCGGTTGGTGTCAGGCCGCATTCCGCGAGCAGCTCAATCGCGCTGTCTCTGTCCTTTGGCGCAACATACAGCTTTGGAGTTGAGTCTTTAGTATCAATACCGATGGCGCGCACGATACGAAGCGACTGGTCTGCACCGGGATGTATGGGAAGTTGGGCGTACGGAGGGTCAATAAGGAGTTTAGTAAAAATGGGGTTGTACCAAATTGGCTTATTATCCATACGTCGACCGACACGTTCTTGTGCACCGGTAAGAAGGGCAAGAATAGCTCCCCGGTCACTGGTGCGCAGATCAATCACAAGGTCGTAGCGCGCCCGCCGAAGGCGGCGCGCGAAAAGTAGATGCTCCTGTAAAACGTGAAACGAAGTGCAGCGAATCCTTATGACCTCGACGACCTCATGAAGGTTGGGATCAGACACGAGAAGGCTGCCAAACGGCTTGTAAACAAGTATGGAAACCCGCGCTTCGGTATAGGTTTCTTTGACGGCACGAATCGCCGGGGTAGTCAGGACAACATCGCCTATATCTCCCAATTGAACTAGCAAGATATTTCTGAAACTGGAGGTGTCTTTCATAATTCGCGAACCAAGCACGCTAAGAATGCCTAATCCTATTTGGCAATAACTGATAACGGCTCATTAGCCAACAATCTTTCAAGAGCACTGTAAAAAGAATATTTCTCATAGATGATTTTACAAATTGCAGCCCTGTTGTCCGAAACAGCCTTATAAGCATCGGTTGCAATGAAATCATTAAGCTTGTCAATTTCGGAAGTTTCCAGGCTGGGTAAATAATAGAACCACTCTTTTGGAAGAACCTCAAATATCTTGTCGCTGCCATGATAAATCGGCATGCTGCCGCAAATAAGCGCATCGAATATTTTTTCAGAAATGTAGTAATCGTCGGTTGAGTTTTCAATAACTAAACTGTATTTGTATAGACTGACAGTCTTCCATTTAAAAAAACACTGGCCTCTATAAGACGGGATAGCTGAGGAAATCTCATTGAACTTGCCGAACAAATTAAATAGTGGATTGGAAGCTGAAAACTTTTCAAAGAAAAGCCTGCGGTTGTGATAACCAGGTATCCCGTTCAGGCCGGATGCGATTGAACAAATCAGCTTTGTCCTTTTGGTTTCATCTATTTCGTTCAATTGATCGTACGTGGCCATATGATGGAAATGCACATATGGTATTGAGCGATGGTACTTGATCCCGTCTGAATCTTTTATAAAGAGAGAAGGTGTTGGCGGATGCCCGACCACTTCGAGATTCGCTTTGGGAAATTGGTTCTCATGTATCTCGGTCTGATAGAGGTGTGCATAGGCAAGCGGCTCATGGAAAAACAAGATCGCATGCTGGTCATGCCTTAAAACTCTGTCATCAACAGTATTGATAAAGACAACAACATCAGCCTGGTCAGGTTGAGCTACCAGATAAAAGCGATGATCTTGAGCATTGCTAGATGTGAAAAATCTTGTGTAATGCTTATAGAAATCCGTCTGATAAGTGCAAACCTTGGGTTTCCCTATGGAGGAATAATCAGCGAAATATTTTTCACGAAATTTCTTCTCTTTAGTTTTCTGGAATTTGCTGATTATCTTGTCTAGCCGTTTATAAAATAGCCTTTTAAAGAAATAGATAAATGGGGACATTTCGATTTGCTACCTGCAGGAACCGTATATATTATTGGCTATCACTTTTTTAACGGTACGAGTCTTCTTATTTAAGAACTTGTATTTTTTGCAACAAATATATCATGCTCGATATGCCATGCCAGGTTGTTTTTCCTCGCCCAATCAACAAGAACATCAAGTTTTGGATAGCCTGCGCAATTAGGCAAAGTCGGGTCAAAGCACCTTACATCATCAATTAATACAGCAAGCTTGGTGAAATTACCGATATACTTTTCAATGCAGGCGAGTTCTTCTTCAATGGGTGTGTCTTTGGGCCCTTGATGGGTTATGCCAGAAGAATAGTGGCCATCAAGCCAAAAATTAATCTCACCTGCAAGTTTGGGGACAAGTTGAGGAAAAACTTCCTCAGATAACCCGTGGATGACCTCTACATTGGGTTTAGAAGCGAATCGTCTTTTCGCTGCTGCAAACAAATGATCAGCCGGCTCAATGGTAAATACTTTTTTTGCGTTATCAGAAAGAATGGCTGCGGTATCTCCCTTGTACGTTCCGGTTTCAACCCATGTTGCACCAGGTATACCGTTCCGTAAAACAACTTGGCGCTTGATGAACCCAGGGCTTGGGGGAGCATATCCGCGTTCTGCCCATAATTGAGGTTCCTTGCGCAGAGCTCTCTTTTCTTTGCGTCGGGCATTTAATTCCCTGAGTGATGACTTCAAAATATTTAGTATGTTCACAGACAAGACACCATGTAATTGTGAAAGATTATTTGGATTTTAGGGCGATAATTCGATTCAAGAGTTAGCCCTTATCCACTTGTATGCATCCTCCCACTCTACCAGTGGAAGTTGACCGATATTTTCATAGAGGTATTGAAAACGCTTATCTTGAAGGATATCCACCAAATTATTTAAAGTGGCATTGGGATGCGTAACTCTAAAAAGACCTACACCAGCGTCAATTTTGATTAATTTAAATTCAATCCCCGTTGAAGAGGCAAGTTCAAATGCCACCTTCCAAACATCACCAAACCATGGGCCCCTTGAAATCATGGGAACATGCTCACTGATCGCATCATCTGGTAGCATGTCATGAATGGCAACCCAACCGTCTGGTTTCAAGAATTTGATGGAATTAACAACGTCACGCCTGACTTGATCATAGACATGCAGGCCGTCGATAAAGATCACATCAAAATACTCAGTATTTTTAATGAAGAAATCATCACTGTATTCCTTATGAGTGCCGCCTTCTTTAGGGTCAATCCCGATTTTATTCGTCATGGGAACTGCGTCAAACAGGATATTTCCTTGGCAGCCAATTTCAAGGTAACTGCCATCAAGTTTTGATGCGCAAAGCAGATTAACGAGCGCGACCCGGTTAAAATGTACGCTTCCCCAATTCCAATCAAATGATTTCTTAAATGGAAGTGTGGATAGAGTAGGTTTCTCTTTACTGAAAAACTTTTTAAGCATAACGAAGTCTACCGAATTGTAATTTCATGAACATAAAATCGAATGGGATCAATACACATTGACTGAAGACAGGCCATATTGTTGCACAAAGAACCTAAAAGGGGTTTTGTAAGCATCGCGTCTTTCGGCGATTTTACTGTATGCGAAGCAATTTTTGCATATCAACATGAAATTCTGGATGGTGTTGTAGGTACTCGGTTCGACCTTGCAAAAAATCTCGGTAATCTGCGTCAGTATAGGCACGGCTAAGGGGCCGCCCAAGTTTCGGTGCGTTTCCGCCAAACATATCTGCCAACATCAGATTCCCCATTTCGGAAGTAAAGTGCATAGGATCCTGCCAATATTGTGCTGATGATTCTCCAACAGGCTCCGCAGTTATATCGTTGTATCCGAAAAACTGATAAGCACGCACTTGTCCAACCTTTACAGACTCAGTATCTACTAACTCAGAAATTTGTTTCATGGCTTGCCATTGTTCACGCTGGTCTTCGCATTGCCTGACCAATTCCAACATATACGCATGCATTGGATAAACAAATAGTACCAGTTCGACACCACGATCCTGGGCTATCCTGACCATGTGCCGCAAACCTGCCAGGTCAAGCTGCTTCACCGAGGAAAGATTAGCCTGTGTGCCAGAAGTGTCCAATAGTTTCAGGCATTGCATATTCTCTTTTGTCTGTTGATATTTCCTAATTTTCTGGATGAACATTTCCCGAAAACGATAGCCTGCGCCAGCTTTTCGATGTGACATAAAATACGTTCCTTCGCGCGTATGACTAGGCATCTTATTTTTTTGATCGCGGACTGTTTCTATGGAAGCCTGTAATGCGCGGTCAGAAAACAATAGTTGCATGGTGTTAACCTGCCCGATTGATGCAAAATCTTTTGCACAATCGGCAAGCGGCAAGTTGCCAGGAGTAAAGCCAACTAACACACGCCTTATGGGGGCATGGGACACAGCAAATTCAAACTCGCACTGCACCATTTCCCAAGGCGCACCTGCCAATGCAAAATTCATACTCTTTAGCCGGCCATGATCGGTAAAAACCGGATTGGTAGGATCAAAACCTACTTCAGAGAAAGAGTTGCCCAGAACAATCGCTTTGGGTTGATCTCGAATCAGCAAGGCGGGCTTAACATGGCGTTCGTACCGTTCGAATTTAGTCTTTATCGAATTGAATCCAGCAATTTCAATGTCTCGGTAATACCAGAACGGATCAACAATACGGTTAAACAACCCGACCAAGGCAAGTAGCGCAAAAATTCCAAACACAAATCGAACAGCAAATTGGTTGAGGGACATAAGGCTGATCAAAACTGAAAATAAATGAATTCTGATAACTCGCTGATAGATAGTATTGCAATTACAGAAACCAACACACTTGAGGCCAGCCAAGTGTGAGAAGGCCGCCACAACAGGCGTTTTGCCTTGATGCTCTCCGGCATATCAAGCGCAGGTTTGTACTTTGCCATGATTTGCTGGGTGTTGGGGGCAAACCAAACAATAACTAGCGAAATCCATATCCAGTTAACTGCGAATCTTCCCCCAATAAAATTGACACCTGATTAAGCCAACTGATTTTCATACGTTGCTGGCGATACGTAGTTTAAGGATGAGTGCATTCTACTGTGGTTATAGAAAGGAAAATAGCTGCGTAGCAC
>JBMOQB010000034.1:0-60329 GCA_049320585.1 Pseudomonadota bacterium
TCGGGCCAGTGCACCTTGGCGTATTTGACGAACGTCAGACAAAAGGACGTCTGAATGATTATTTGACGCTGAAAGTGTAACCTATGTCCTTGTACTAAAGTGTTACCGATGTCCTTGACTCGTACAGGAGCGGTTGATTTGGCACTACGGCAATCAGGCAAAGAAAGTGGGAAGAACCGCGACCAGCAATGGTTAGAGAGGATAACGGGACGAAAATCAGTTTGGCACAAAATTAAACAAAAAAGACCGAATTCAGGCCGGATTTGCACGATATTTGGCACTAAATTAACGCCGAAAATCACATGCGGTGGCCAGTCCAGACTACACGGCCAACGATAACGACCTTTTCGGACTGTTCGGGCGTTAAAGTTTCAGAGGCGTAGCCAGGATTATCGCTCTTCACGATCAAAGTGCCATCATACAGGCGCTGCACGCGCTTCACGCGCAATTCATCACCGACCGCGAAGGCATAAATCGAGTCATGTTTGACGCCGGTCACGCTGCGGTCAATCAGCAATAGATCACCGGCGCGAAGCGTGGGCTCCATCGAATCGCCGATGGCGCTGATCAACACCAGGTGTTCCGGGTTTGCGCCCAGCGCGGTGCGCACCCATTCGGCGCGGAACGCCAGGTGATCGACGATCTGCTCGCTGTGGATCACCGAGCCGTTGCCCATACTGCCGTGCACATCATAACGCGGCACCAGCACGAAGCCATCCGGCGGCGCCAGCTTATATTCGGCGGCCGGCTCACGTACCGAATGAGCTGCAGCAGATGGTGCAGAATGCTTTGGCTCACGGAATATTTCACCACGTGAAAGTGCTTCGATCAAAGCCATCACTTCGGGTGTAGGTATATATTCTCGTCGCATGCCGCCGCGCCCTTTACCTGGATACATATTAAATTTCCAACCCTTCGTTTTTACGAGCTTATCCCACCCTTGCGCTGTTTGAGGATAGCCAGGAAGTCGTAATTCAGCCAATTTTTTTGTTGTGAACATGAATATCCAACTTAGTTGGTTATTAAAAATATGGTTGTAAAAATATAAATTTCTTGTTTTTCATATAGTTATTAAAAATAATTAATTATCTAATAACCAACGCTTGACAGTTGGTTTCTGGTTGGTTTATTGTGCGCTCCATGTCAATCAAGTACTCCACGTTAAACCGGCCAAAAAAACCAGCCTCAAAAGACTGGCATCGCGCCGACATTATCGCAGCGGTGCGTAAAGCCGGAAGCAATCTGCACGAACTGTCGCGCAAGCATGGATATAAGGCAGCATTATTGAATGCCCTTTACTACCCAGCCCCCAAGTATGAAAGGCTGATCGCCGAATTCCTGAACACCACTCCAGAGAAAATCTGGCCCAGCCGCTACCACGCAGACGGCACCTCGAAGAGCGGGCGTGGAGAACGCGGACGCGGGCGCTATAAAGCCAAGTTTAACGGTTCCATAACTGCACGCAAGGTTAATTTAACGGGGGCACACTGACACCAAAAGAAATCGCCCCCGGTTTACCGCCCCTGCGGGGTGCCCTCGATCAGCCGCAAGCAAGCGGGGCTGCGCAACTCGACCTGGCGGGGCGCACCCCCCGCGCCCCACTGCGGGACTCGAACAGTGCTCGCCTAAACCTCCGCTTCCCTGCGGCTGATCGAGGCGGCGCACAGGGGAGGAAAAGCAAAACCTAAAGTCGTATGGTCGGCACAAAATTGTGCCCACCATACCCTGCTTAGCTTTTAATTGTTTCAGTAGTGCTTTTGCGAAACACAAATGACTTTTCAAAATATTTTGCAGAGAAAGAATTTTCAATTCGGCTTTCAGCCAGATGAAGAATGAGTGTGTAATAAAGAAATGCCAAATGGTTACCCTCCAGAGTTGAATCCGCTGAGCCATGTATCTTCGAGAAATAGCGAGTAGCGCCCCTTTCTGGATGAAGCTCTGGGTATCTATTGAAGGAAAATCCATTCTCAGTGAGTTCCGCCGCAATAACCACTCCAGCATTGATAAAAACAATAATGTTAGGAAGATAGACATCCGCAGTAGCAGCAAAGAAATTCTTCATTTTTTCACAATCGAAATCACCTTTATCTACGAAGACCATAAATGTGAAGAGTGGGTTTTGAATTCGATTTGGTGAACTATGAACCATGTCGAATAACGAGGTGTCATCTTTGATTTCACCCCCATAAGCTGTATTGAAAAGATCAGGACGAATCAATCCGCCCTTTATTCGCTGAATGCTTAAACTGAATTTCTGAATTGGATCATCTGCATGTCGATATGTTGATTTCACCTCTCCAAATGCATAAGTGCTATCAAATGGAACATATTCTGTTCCATCTCTTGCCCTCATCAATGCGGGCAAGAGGATGTTGTCGGAAATTATGATGTCCTGTTGCGGACTGACTGTACCTACACGATCAATCAAATGGCCGTGTGTCACATGAAATTTGGCAGGAAGGGTTTGAGCCAAATAGTCTCTTACCGCTACCTCAACCTCATTGCCTGCTGCCCTAATATCTCTGCTTGCGTGGATATGACCTGCCATATCTCTCGCATTAAGTATTTCCCTCGCCGCGTTTGCGAACACGGCGCATACATCAAACGTGGCGTTTTTTTCAGTCATAGAGATCAATGTACCGGAGTCAAATTGTTTTGCCTATCTACCTCAGTATGGTGGGCAACTTATTACCCCCCGTTTTTCGGTTTTTTCTTTTCGCTTCTTATCCCCTGTGCGCCACCGAGTAGTATAAGGAATGTACCGGAGTCGAATTGTTTTGCCTATCTACTTTCGTATACTGGCAACCTGTTGCCAAGCATACGGGTTTACGGTTTTGGACTTTCGCTTTTCATCCCCTGTGCGCCGCCTCGATCAGATGCAAACGAGCGGTGGGGTTGGGCGAGCACTGTTTGAGCACGTGGCCGCGTAGCGGATCGTGCGAGTTGCGCAGCCCCGCTCGTTTGCGTCTGATCGAGGGTACCGCGTAGCGGCGGCAAACCGGGGTCGCCTTCTTTTTGGTTACTTTTTCTTTGGCGAAGCAAGAAAAAGTGACTAGCTGTCGGGCTACCCCCGACGGTTTTGTTTTTGTTAGAACTGGATTCCCGCTTTCGCGGGAATGACGGCAACTCTACAAATCCAGCAGCACCCTCCCCGGATATTCCAGAGCTTCCTTGATCGCAACAAGGAACAGCACCGCTTCGCGGCCGTCGATGATGCGGTGGTCATAGGAAACGGCGAGGTAGTTCATCGGGCGGATCACCACTTGGCCATTCTCTGCCACCGGCCTGTCCTTGGTCGCATGGATGCCGAGGATCGCCGATTGCGGCGGGTTGATGATCGGGGTGGAGAGCATCGATCCGAACACGCCGCCGTTGGAAATCGAGAACGTGCCGCCGGTGAGTTCTTCAATCGTCAGCTTGCCAGTCTTGGCGCGCGCGCCGAAATCGGCGATCTGTTTTTCGATGTCGGCGAGGGACAATTTATCCGCATCGCGGATGATGGGCACGACCAGGCCGCGCTCGCTGCCGATGGCCACGCCGATATCGAAGTAACCGTGATAGATGATGTCGCTGCCATCCACCGAGGCGTTGACGATGGGGAATTTCTGCAACGCCAGCACCGCCGCCTTGACGAAGAACGAGGAAAATCCAAGCTTGATGCCGTGCTTCTTCTCGAACGCATCCTTGTAGCGGTTGCGCAGGTCCATCACCGGCTGCATGTTGACCTCGTTGAAGGTGGTCAGGATCGCGGCGTTCTGTTGCGATTGCAGCAACCGTTCGGCGATGCGCTGACGGATGCGCGTCATCGCCACGCGTTGCTCGGGACGATGTCCGGATGGCGCGATGCCCGGAACCGCTTGCATCGCATCGTTATCAGAAGTTTTCACTTGGGACACCTGCTGCATCGCGGTCAGCACATCTTCTTTGGTGACGCGTCCGCTGCGTCCGCTGCCGTGCAGGCTGCCGGGATCGATGTCGTTTTCGCGCGCCAGCTTGCGCACCGAAGGCGGCACTGCGGAAGCTGCCGCTGCCTGAGGAGTTGCAGTCTTTGCTGCCACAGCAGCCGTATCGATCTGCGCGATCACTTCATCGCTGGTCACTTTTTCGCCATCTCCCTTGATGATCCTGGTCAGCACACCGCTTTTGATTGCAGGCAGCTCCAGCACCACCTTGTCGGTTTCGATGTCGATCAGGTTTTCGCCTTCGGTGACCGCCTCTCCGGCTTGCTTGTGCCAGGTCAGCAAGGTGGCTTCGGACACGGATTCCGACAATTGCGGTACTTTGACTTCAACCAAATTGGTTTCAATGGTTCTCATGGTGGGCAGCTCCGGGATTGGGTTTATTGTCGAGATTGTCGCGGAACGCCGCTTCGATCACGGCCTTCTGTTGTTCCTGATGCACTGCCAGATAACCTGCTGCAGGTGCTGCGGATGATGGACGCAGAGCATAATCGAGCCGCATGCCCTTGCGCATATGACGCAGCAGATAATGCTGGATTCGATGCCATGCGCCCTGGTTGCCCGGCTCTTCCTGGCACCACACCAGTTCGGTCGCTTTGGGATGTGCGGCGATCTGCGCCGTTAAATCATCGTGAGGGAACGGGTAAAGCTGCTCGATGCGTATGATCGCCATGTCGCTGATGCCCTTGGCACGACGCGCTGCCAGCAGTTCGTAGTAAACCTTGCCGCTGCATGCGATGATGCGGCGCACTTTATCGGCTTTCAGCGCGTCGACTTCGGCGATCACCGGCTGGAAGCCTCCCTGCGTCAATTTGGCAAGCGGCGAGGCCGCATCCTTGCTGCGCAACAGACTCTTGGGCGTGAACACGATCAGCGGCTTGCGATACGGTCGCAGCATCTGGCGGCGCAGCAGGTGGAACATCTGTGCCGGCGTGGAAGGGATGCACACCTGGATATTGTAATCGGCGCATAATTGCAAATAGCGCTCAATACGCCCGGAGGAATGTTCCGCGCCTTGTCCCTCGTAGCCATGTGGAAGCAGCATCACCAGCCCGCACAACCTGCCCCACTTCACTTCGCCGGAGGCGATGAACTGGTCTATCACCACTTGCGCACCATTGGCGAAATCGCCGAACTGCGCTTCCCATAACACCAGCGAATTCGGCTCGGCAGTAGCGTAGCCATATTCGAAACCCAGCACTGCTTCTTCGGACAGCAGCGAGTCGATCACCACGAAGTCGGCCTGGCCGAGTTCAAGATGCTGCAACGGCGTGTAAGCACCCTCGTGCCATTCCTTGCGGTTCTGGTCGTGCCATGTGGCGTGACGATGGAAGAACGTGCCGCGCCTGCAGTCTTGTCCGCTCAGCCGCACCGGATAACCTTCGGTGAGCAGCGTGGCGTAAGCAAGGTTTTCCGCCATGCCCCAATCAATGGGTAACTCGCCGCGCACCATCGCAATGCGGTCTTCAACGATCTTTTGCACTCGCGCATGCAGCGAGAAATTGTCAGGCACAGTGGTCAGCGGCACTGTCAACTTCTGCAAACGTTCGAGCGGCACGGCAGTGTTCACCGCCACATTCCAGCCTATACCGCGGAACACTGTCCAGTCGGCAATGGACTTGGCGCTGCTCTTCTCCAGTGCGGGTTGAATGGAGTTGCGTCCTTCATCCATGGACTTGCGATAGGTCGCGATCATCGCGTCCGCTTCTTCGGCCCGAATCACTCCCTGTTCGGCCAGGCGCTGCGCATACAAGACTCGCGTGCCCGGATGCTGGCGGATGAAGCGATACATGAACGGCTGCGTGACCAGTGGCTCGTCCTGTTCGTTGTGTCCCAATTTGCGGAAGCACACCAGATCGATCACCACATCCTTTTTGAAATGCATGCGGTAATCCAGCGCGATCTCGGTGATCAGCAATACCGCATCCGGATCGTCCGCGTTCACATGAAAGATCGGCGCATCGACCATCTTCGCCACGTCACTGCAGTGGGTGCTGGAGCGCGTGTCGCGCGAGTCGGAGGCGGTGAAACCGATCTGGTTGTTGATGATGATATGCACGGTGCCCCCGGTGCGATAGCCGCGCGTCTGTGACATGGCCAGCGTTTCCATCACCACGCCCTGACCTGCGAATGCCGCGTCACCGTGGATCAGTATCGGGATCACCTTGGAGCCGTCAAAATCCTTGCGGCGATGCTGGCGCGCGCGTACCGACCCTTCCACCACCGGGTTGACGATTTCCAGATGCGAAGGATTGAACGCCAGCGCGACATGCAATTCTCCGCCCGGGGTTGCGACATTGGCGGAAAAACCCTGATGGTATTTCACGTCGCCGGAGGTCAGATGTTCAGCGTGTATCCCTTCGAACTCTGCAAATAACATGCCCGGTTGCTTGCCGAGAATATTCACCAGCACATTCAGCCTTCCGCGATGCGCCATGCCGATCACGGTTTCCTGAACGCCCTGTGCACCGGCACGCTGCAACAAATGGTCGAGCAGAGGAATCAACGTCTCGCCACCTTCCAGCGAGAAGCGCTTTTGGCCGACGAACTTGGTGTGCAGATAACGCTCCAGCGTTTCTGCGGCAGTGATACGTTCCAGGATGCGGCGGCGCATCGTGACATCATAGCCGGCCTGCCCGCGCGTACTTTCCAGGCGATTCTGTATCCAGCGTTTCTGCGCCACATCGCTGATATACATGTATTCCGCGCCGATGCTGCCGCAATAGGTCTGGCGCAATAGCTTGAGGATCTCGCGCAAGGTCATGCGCGCTCCGCCCACCAGCGAACCGGTATCGAAAGTGGTGTCCATGTCGGCTTCGCCCAAACCGTAGTGCGCCGAATCGAGCTCGGCGATCACCGGTTTGGCATGGCGGTTCAACGGGTCAAGATTGGCGACGCGAACGCCGAGGAAGCGATGTGCATTGATAAGCTGCAGCACAAAGACCTGCTTGCGCTCCAGATCGGCTTCTTCTGCCAGCGCAGGGCTGGCAACCGCCTTGGGCAGGGCGGCAAAGGTGCGCTGGATCCGGCTGTGAATCTGGTCGTGAGCGCCGTTTGGAAGCGGCGGCAACGCATCGAAATAGCTGTGCCACGCTGCCGGAACCGCGCCTGGGTCGATCAGATATTGCTCGTACAATTCCTCGATGAACGGCGCGTTGGTACCGAACAGCAGCGAGCTGTCCTGCATCAATTTCAAAAAGCTGGCCGGCTCGTTCAACGTTTATTCACCGGTACATAATCACGCTTCGCCGCACCTCGATATAACTGGCGCGGGCGTCCGATCTTGTGATCGCCCGAGGCGATCATCTCGTTCCATTGCGATATCCATCCTATGGTGCGCGCAACCGCAAAGATCACCGTGAACATATTGCTCGGAATGCCCAGCGCGCGCAGCACGATACCTGAATAGAAATCCACATTCGGATACAACTTGTGATCGATGAAATACGGGTCGCTCAAGGCAACACGCTCCAACTCCATTGCCAGCTCGAACAATTTGTGATTTTCCAGCTTGAGTTCCGCCAGCACCTCATGACAAGTCTGCCGCATTACGGCAGCTCGGGGATCCATGTTTTTGTATACGCGATGTCCAAATCCCATCAGGCGGTATTTCTTGTCCTTCACGCCTTGAACATATTCTTTCACGCGCGAAATATCGCCGATCTCTTCCAGCATCTTCAGCGCGGCCTCGTTCGCCCCGCCGTGTGCCGGCCCCCACAGCGCGGCTATGCCGGAAGCGACGCAGGCAAACGGATTCGCCCCGCTCGAACCGGCCAGGCGCACCGTCGAGGTGGAAGCGTTCTGCTCATGGTCGGCGTGCAGAATGAGTATGCGATCCAGCGCGCGTACCAGTACCGGATTGGGTTCGTAATCTTCAGCCGGCGTGGCGAACATCATGTACATGAGATTCTCCGCGTAGCCGAATTTGTTCTTCGGGTACATGAACGGAGCTCCGTTGTAGTATTTATGCGCCATCGCCGCGATGGTCGGCACTTTCGCCAGCATGCGCATCGCCGAAACCTCGCGGTGTTCCGGGTTATTGATGTCCAGCGAATCGTGATAGAAGGCCGACAACGCCCCCACCACGCCAACCATCACCGCCATAGGATGCGCATCGCGGCGGAAGCCGAAAAAGAAACGCGCCATCTGGTCATGCACCATGGTGTGCCCCATCACCTTCTTCACGAATGCTGCCTTGGTCGTCGCATCGGGCAATTCTCCATTCAGCAGCAAATAAGATACTTCGAGGAAATCGGAATGCTCGGCCAATTGTTCGATCGGATACCCCCGGTAATAGAGCAGCCCGGCATCGCCATCGATGAAGGTGATCGCCGAGGTGCAACTGGCCGTGGAAAAGAATGCCGGATCGTAGGTGAATATCCCCAGCTTGTTGATGCCGCGCAAATCGATCACATCCGGCCCAAGCGTGCCGGACAATATGGGCAGTTCGAGGCTGCGCCCGTCGTCCAGTGTCAGCGTTGCAATCCGATTTTTCTCCATGAAACCCCCATCGTTATAGACATCAAGCCGCCCTGATCTTATCCAGCAACGCCTGCTGTTCAGCGTGCGTAGCCTCCAGTCTGCCCGCAATCATATCCCATAGCGGATTGTCGGGCATATCGAGCATCTCTTCAAAAGCTTGTCGTTCGGTCTGATCAAGCCCGGCATAATACTTTTCGATGAACCTTCCCAAAACGATATCCAGTTCCAGCAGCCCGCGACGCGAGCGCCAGCGCACGCGTTGTATAAGGACAGGATCGGGAATTGAGGATCGAGGATCGAGAGAATGCAAAACCTGGTGGGGTTCCTCGATCCTCGATCCTCGATCCTCCACTCCTCGCTCCGCTCTCCTCACATGCTCCTCTATCCTCATACGATTCTTTTTACCATCATATCCTTGATTTTTCCTATCGCCTCGGTCGGATTCAGCTCTTTCGGGCACACATCCACGCAATTCATGATGGTATGGCAGCGGAACAGGCGATAAGGATCTTCCAGATCATCGAGCCGCTCGGCCGTTGCTTGATCGCGCGTGTCTGCGATGAAGCGGTAGGCCTGCAGCAATCCCGCCGGACCGACAAACTTGTCCGGATTCCACCAGAACGACGGGCAAGCCGCAGTGCAGCACCCGCACAGGATGCATTCATACAAACCGTTCAGATGCGCACGCTGCGCCGGCGACTGCAGCCGCTCTGTTTCAGGCGGCGGATCGTTGTTGATCAGGTAAGGTTTGACCGAATGATATTGCTTGAAGAACTGGGTCATGTCCACGATCAGATCGCGGATCACCGGCAAGCCCGGCAAGGGGCGCAATGCCACCGGCTCCCTGAGGGAATGCAGCGGCGTGATGCATGCCAGACCGTTGCGCCCGTTGATATTCATCGCATCCGAGCCGCACACTCCTTCGCGGCAGGATTTTCGTATCGACAAGCTGTCGTCCTGTTCCTTCAGCAACAGGATCGCATCCAGCAACATCTTGTCGCCAGGCCCAACATCCAGATCGTAGTCCTGCATGTAGGGAGCCGCATCGACATCCGGATTGTAGCGATAGATACTGAATTTCATTGCAACTCCTAAGCTTGTAGCCGGTAGCTCGTAGCGGGTAGCGAAACCTGGGGTGACTACCCGCTACAGGCTACCTGCTCATCAATAAACCCGCGCCTTGAGCGGAAACGACTCTACCGAAATCGGTTTCAGCCGCACCGGTTTGTAATCCAGCCGATGTCCCTCTCGGAAATACAGACTGTGCTTGAGCCAATTCACATCATCGCGCTGCTGGAAGTCATCGCGCGCATGGGCACCGCGGCTTTCCTGCCGCGCATTCGCGGCTATCATGGTTGCCTGCGCGACTTCGATCAGGTTATCCAGTTCCAATGCCTCGATGCGTGCGGTGTTGAACACACGGCTCTTGTCCTGGATCCCGGTGTGGGCGACACGTTCGGCGATCTGCTTGATCTGCATCACGCCCTCGGCCAGCAGCCCTGGAAAACGGAACACGCCGCAATGCTTTTGCATGGTCTTGCGCATCGCATCGCCGACTTCGGCAACGCGCTCGCCGTCTTTTTGATTCTCCAGCCGTGCCAGCCGCGCCAACGGTCGCTCGGCAGCATCGCCGGGCAAAGGTTTGGGATGGGGATCGTTGTTCAGGTCCTCGATGATTTTCCGCCCGGCCTCGCGTCCGAACACGATCAGATCGAGCAAGGAATTGCATCCCAGGCGGTTCGCGCCATGCACCGATACACAGGCGCATTCTCCCACGGCATACAGCCCGCGCACCACCTCATCCGGACCGGTCTTGTAGGGCGCAACGACCTGCCCGTGATAGTTGGTTGGAATACCGCCCATCATGTAATGGGCAGTGGGCACCACCGGGATCGGTTTCTTGGCTGGATCCACGTGCGCGAATTTCAGCGCGATCTCGCGGATGCCGGGCAAGCGCTGCCGTATCACGTCATCGCCGAGATGATCCAGCTTGAGAAACACGTGATCGCCGTGCGTGCCGCAACCGCGCCCCTCGTTGATCTCTATCGTCATCGCGCGCGACACCACGTCCCGGCTGGCCAGATCCTTGGCGTTCGGGGCATATTTCGGCATGAAGCGCTCGCCGTCCTTGTTCACCAGATAGCCGCCTTCGCCGCGCACCCCTTCGGTGATCAGCACACCCGCGCCATACACCCCGGTGGGATGGAACTGGAAGAACTCCATGTCCTCGAGCGGAAGGCCGGCACGCGCCACCATGCCGAGCCCGTCGCCGGTGTTGATATAGGCATTGGTGCTGGATTGGAAGATGCGGCCTGCACCGCCTGTCGCAAACAGCGTGGCGCGCGCCTGAAACATCATCACCTCGCCGGTTTCGATCTCCAGCGCGGTCACGCCGAGCACATCACCGTCTTCATCGCGGATCAGATCCAGCGCCATCCACTCGATGAAAAAATGTGTATTGGCTTTCACATTCTGTTGATACAGGGTGTGCAGCAAAGCATGGCCGGTGCGGTCGGCCGCAGCACAGGCACGATCCACCGGTGTCTTGCCATATTCCTGCATATGGCCGCCGAATGGACGCTGGTAGATCTTGCCGCTATCGAGCCGGTCGAACGGCATGCCGAAATGTTCCAGCTCGTACACCACTTCGGACGATGCCCGGCACATGAACTCGATCGCATCCTGATCGCCGAGATAGTCCGAGCCTTTCACCGTGTCGTACATGTGCCAGTGCCAGTTATCCTCCTTGACGTTTCCCAGCGAAGCGGCAATGCCGCCCTGTGCGGCAACGGTATGCGAACGGGTCGGGAACACCTTGGACAGCACCGCAACTTTCAAACCGGCTTGCGCCAGTTGCAGCGCCGCGCGCATTCCGGAGCCGCCCGCGCCGACCACCACAACGTCGAAAGCCCGTTTAGCGACTGCCATTATTTTCCCAAGCCGTCATTCCGGCGGGGAAACCCCCATCCCACCCTTCCCCCTGCAAGGGGGAAGGGACGATCGCCTCCTCTCCCGCAAGCGGGAGAGGATTGAGGTGAGGGTCTGCCGGAATCCAATTGGCTAAATAAACCCCGCATAGCGAGACAGCGCCCTGGTTTGGCCATCCCTCGAAACTCGCCGCAAGCGGCTCGTTTTGTCCGCTACGCGGAACCTTTGAACTGCTGGATTCCGGCCTGCGCCGGAATGACGAACTTTGAATCATTTCAGAACCCCCACAATATCTGTACCGACCAGATCGTATAAAGCAGCAAAGCCAGGATCACCAGCACATGAATCGCCAGCCGCACACCGGCAGGTTTGACGTAATCCATCACGATGTCGCGGATGCCTATCCACGCGTGATAGAACAGGCTCATCAGGAACAGCAGGGTAAAAGTGCGCACTACTTCGCTGGAAAAAAGAGCGGTCCACAAGTCGTAGTCCGGATGTGGTGCAAGCAACAGATAGCCGGCCAATGCCAGGCAGCACACCGCCATCACCGCCGCCGTGATCCGCTGGATCAGCCAATCACGCAGTCCGTAGTGCGCACCGGTGACGACGCGATTCACCATAACCTTGCCCCCAGCAGCACCGTCAGCGCCAGGCTGACGAACATCACCACCCGGCTGCTGTTGCGCGCCTGTGCAAGATTGCTGATCCAATGCATATCAATCGCCAGATAACGCAAGCCGGCACAAAAATGATGCAAGAACGCCCACAGTAAACCCAGCATCACCAGTTTCGCCAATGGCTGTGCCAGCACTTCCATCAATTCGGTATAAGTCTCGATGGAGCGCAGGCTGTATTGCAGCATCAGCAGCAACAACGGCAAGGCCAGGAACAGCACCATGCCGCTGACACGATGAAGGATCGAGACGAAACCGGGTAACGGCAATTTGATCAGATGCAATGCAAGGTGCCTGGGGCGTTTACTGTTCATTTATTCTTCCCGTCATGGGGTGAACGGATGAACACAATGCTACACCTTTTTGCATGGCGTGAGAAAACCAAAAGCACTATGATGCGCCATCATCCTCAAAAAAGGAGTGCCCCATGAAAGCACCCGTCCGCATCACCATCACCGGCGCCGCCGGTCAAATCGGCTACGCCACGCTGTTTCGCGTCGCTAACGGCGACATGCTGGGGCACGAACAGCCGATCATCCTGCAATTGCTGGATCTGCCCCAAGCACAGCAGATGCTGCGTGGCGTGATGATGGAACTGGAGGATTGCGCCTTTCCGCTGTTGCAGCAGGTGATCATCACCGATGATCCGAAAGTCGCGTTCAGGGATACCGAGATTGCTCTGCTGATCGGCGCACGCCCGCGCAGCAAAGGCATGGAGCGCAAGGACCTGATCGAAGCCAACGGTGCGATATTCTCCGCTCAGGGCAAACTGCTCAACGAACATGCGGCGCGCCACGTCAAGGTGCTGGTGGTAGGCAACCCGGCCAACACCAACGCGCTGATAGCGATGAGGAACGCACCCGACCTTGACCCGCGCAATTTCACCGCGATGATGCGCCTCGACCACAACCGCGCGATTGCGCAGGTCGCCCTCAAGCTGTTCCAACCGGTCCGCGACATCAAGAAGATGGTCGTCTGGGGCAATCACTCCGGCACCCAATATCCCGATCTCGACCACGCAGAGATCCGCGGCCGCATGGTGCGCGAACTCCTGCCGGATCAGGATTGGGTCGAGCGTGAATTCATCCCCACAGTGCAAAAGCGCGGCGCTGCCGTCATCGAGGCGCGCGGCTTGTCCAGCGCCGCCAGTGCCGCGAATTCAGCGGTTTCGCACATACACGACTGGGTGCTCAGCTCGCACCACAACGACTGGGTGACCATGAGCGTTCCGTCCGATGGCAGTTATGGCATTCCCGAGGGCGTGGTTTACGGCTTTCCGGTCACCTGCAAAAACGGGCATTACAAAATCGTTCAGGGACTGTCTATCAGCGCACTGGGACACCAGCACATGGAAGAAAGCTACAAGGAATTGCTGGAAGAGCGCGACCATGTAAAGCAACTGCTGGGATAATGTCGTTCGCAGAGCTTGCCGAACAAGCACCCGACAAATGGGCCCGGTCTGAAGGCCAGTCAACAATGATGATTTCAGACCAAGCTAATAATACGAAACAAACATCACCCCGAAACCGCCATCAGGACTTCCGTCAGAAAATCCCTTGAGCACATAGCCGCGGATATTGATGTCATTGTCGATCCCTTGGTTGAGATATGCGGTCAACTCGCGCCGACCTGCTACGCCGGCTGAAGTTTTCTGGGCCAGCAAGAATTCAAAACCAGCGTGCGTCTGATCGGAGTACCAGTAATCACCGCCGAGAATTCCGTAAGCCACATTATTCAACTCGACTCCAGTGGGGCTGCCAAGAGTTTCATAGCCCAGCGAGATCATCGGTGCGAACCTGTCCAGTTGCCGGTACAAATCCACCTGCGCCGCATAGTCATTCTCACCAGTACCCAGATTTGTGTCGGCGGTACCGAACTTTACCTTGCCGGTCAGATCCACACGCGTGCCGCTTTCTCCCTGTGAAAAAATATTGTAGGTTGCAGCCGCCTTAATATCACCCAAGCCGAAATAGGTCGTGCTTTCCATCAAGGGAGGTGCCTTCGAACGAATGCCCTTGGGCAATACCCCGCCATGGCCGGTAATCCAGATGTATGGAATAGTCAGCTTGAGCGCCCAAGCCCCGGTCCTGTACATCCCCTCTACCGGGATTATGAGAATGTTGGTATTTGAGGCCAATCCGTAATTCCCGGAACTGTATTCAAACCCAGTGGCCAAACTTGAATTTTCGTCCCCGGATCCCCATGCCGCAGCGTTGCTCAAGGCGGCAATCAAGAAAATCGCCAATAGATTGTTTTTCATATAGCGCCCTCCTTTTCCGGAAAGTCTCCCGACCTGGAACAACTGCGGCGAGATTAGTCTCGCCGCAAACTGTCATATAACAGCATACCTTCTCTGACTAAACCGTCAATCCGAATTTGATGCATTCGGACCTGCATTCGCTTGGAACGGCTCAACGACCTCCGCCGCCAGAACCCATGCCACCGCCCATGCCGCCACCCATACCACCGCCCGGCCTCATGGCATTACCTCTCGCCGGCGGATCGTCCGGAATGGCCACGCCGCGTTCCTTGGCACGCACCTTCATGCGTTCATGGTGTTCCGCACGGATCTGCTCCCGTTCCTGGGCGGTTTTTGCCGAACGCATTCTGGAACGATATTCGTTGCGTTCCTGCTGTGTCATCAACTGGCTGCCGTATACCCTATCCTGGTCTCGATCTTGGGCCCGGTCCTGAGTTTCATCCCTGGTTTGATCTTTAAGCCGTGTTCGATCTTGATCCTGATCGGCCGCCAAAGCCAGACCGCTGGAAATCACCAGGACGCCTGTCAAAGCCGTCATCGTCAAAGTTTTTTTAAACATGATTATCTCCTGTGTAAGAGGTTGCAGAAATATTCCAGTGCAACCGAATCAACCTCTTCTTCGGCAGCACTTAAATTTTTCAGGTCAATCATATGGCTCTGCTTTTCCAATACAATATTGCTGTCCGGCTTCTCCATGAACAGCAGGAAGGTTGAGTTGGTCGTTTCGCTGTCTGTTGTTTGGATCCCAGTTGGCAAACAATAGGGGTTTCAGCAGTACTTGTATGTGACATTGGTCACATACATAACTGCGCCTCAGTCCGAATGGCCGGCATGCCCAAGCCAGCAGCAGATCAGCCCCCTTGATTCTGCCGGGCCAGCCCTCATTTAACGCGTATCGCATGAATTGAGGTCGTTATGTCCGCTGTCCGCCCGCCTGCCGTCGCAGGCATGTTCTATCCCGCCGAACCCGGGCAGCTTGCGCATGAGGTGCAACAGCTGCTGGCCCAGGCTCGTACCAACACCACTCGCCAGCACGACCTGATAGCGAAGGCGCTGATCGCGCCGCACGCCGGCTATATCTATTCCGGCGCGATCGCAGCCACAGCCTACACTTCACTGTTACCCATCGCTGAACGCATCCGCCGCGTGGTGCTGCTAGGCCCGACCCATCGTGTCGCGGTGCGCGGCTTGGCACTGCCCGGTGTGGATGCGTTCGACACTCCGCTCGGACGGATCATGCTGGACACGGCAGCGGCATCCGCGATCGCCCGTCTGCCGCAGGTCACCGTCAGCGCACAAGCCCACGCATTGGAGCACTCGCTGGAAGTGCAACTGCCGTTCCTGCAAAGCGTGCTGACCGATTTCAAGCTGTTGCCGCTGGCAGTCGGCATGGCCACAGCCGAGGAAGTCGCCGAGGTGCTGGAGGCTGTGTGGGGCGGCGAGGAGACGCTGATCGTGATCAGCTCCGATCTGTCGCACTATCTGCCCTACGCCACCGCACAACGCGTGGATAATGAAACCGCTCAATCTATCCTGAAGCTGCATCAGCCCATCGCGCACGATCGCGCCTGTGGCGGCACCCCCGTCAGCGGCCTGATCGTCGCGGCGCAGCGGCATCATCTTGTCCCGCACCTGCTCGACCTGCGCAACTCCGGCGACACCGCCGGCACGCAAAATCAGGTGGTGGGTTATGCGTCTTTCGCCTTCACCGAGGAGGATATCCGCCATGACTGAACGAGGGAAGATTCTGTTGCCGATCGCACGCGCCGAGATCTCGCGCGTATTAAATGTACCTTACGCCGTGGATGAAACCGCGCCGTGGCTGGCCGAATATGGCGCATGCTTCGTCACGCTGACGCAATCAGGCGAGTTGCGCGGCTGTATCGGCTCGCTACAGGCACATCGCCCATTGCTCGCGGATGTGAAAAGTAACGCCGTGTCAGCCGCGCAGCGCGATCCGCGTTTCACGCCGCTGACCGTCGAAGAACTCGACATCACCACCGTCGAAGTCTCGCTGCTCTCGACTGCCCAGGAGATGAATGTCCGGGATGAAGCCGATGCACTGGCGCAACTGCGACCTAACGTGGACGGTATCGTTTTCGAGTATGGACGTTACCGCAGCACCTTTTTGCCGCAGGTCTGGGAAAGTCTCGCGCAGCCACGACAGTTTCTCGCGATGCTCAGGCGCAAGGCCGGGCTGCCCGACGACTTCTGGGAGGAAGGCGTGAAACTGTCGCGCTATACCGTGACCAAGTGGAGTGAGAAGGAGAGACAACATGGATGAAGCTATTAGTTTGTCCGAACGCTATCCCGCCAAATACTGGCACAAGCTGGATGACGGGCGCATCCAGTGCGACCTGTGCCCGCGCGACTGCAAGCTCCACGATGGCCAGCGCGGCGCGTGCTTCGTGCGTGGCCGCGTCGGCGAGACCATGGTGCTGACCACCTACGGACGCTCCTCGGGTTTCTGCGTAGATCCGATAGAGAAGAAACCGCTCAACCATTTTTATCCGGGCAGCAGCGTGTTGTCATTCGGCACCGCAGGCTGCAACCTCGCCTGCAAATTCTGCCAGAACTGGGACATCTCCAAATCGCGCAGTTTTGACAAGCTCGCCGACCAGGCCACGCCCGAGGCCATCGCGCAAGCTGCCGAGCGGCTGGGCTGCAAGAGCGTCGCCTTCACCTACAACGACCCGGTGATCTTCGCCGAATACGCGATGGACGTGGCCGATGCCTGTCACGAGCGTGGCATCAAGACCGTGGCCGTCACCGCGGGCTATATGCATGACCAGCCGCGCCGCGATTTCTACGCCAAGATGGATGCCGCCAATGTCGACCTGAAGGCGTTCACCGACGAGTTCTATATCAAGCAGACCGGCTCGCACCTGCAACCGGTGCTGGATACGCTGAAATATCTGAAACATGAAACCGAGGTATGGTTCGAGATCACCACCCTATTGATCCCCGGCCTCAACGATAGCGCAGATGAGATAACCAGAATGAGCGAGTGGCTGGTCAAGGAACTCGGCGTGGACGTGCCGCTGCATTTTTCTGCCTTCCATCCCGACTACAAGATGACCGGCATCCCCGCCACTCCTCCCAAGACATTGGTGCAAGCGCGGGACATCGCCCTTGCAGCAGGGTTGCAGTATGTCTATACCGGTAACGTGCATAACCGCGAAGGGGATACCACGCATTGTCCATCCTGCAACAGTGCCTTGATCGTGCGCGACTGGTATGAGATCGAACAGTACCGCGTCACCCCGGACGGCCGTTGCCCGGATTGCCATGCGAAAATAGCCGGACGCTTCGAGAAATTCACCAAGGCTTTCGGGGCGCAGCGCATCCCCGTCGTCATGGCGGGAGCTTGATCATGCAGTGCGCACGGCCCATTCTGGAAAGGAGAAGATCATGAGCAGCATCTGGCGTAGTATCATGCTTTTCATCGTGATTGTTTTGGCTCTCGGCATGCTGGGCATCGTTTTTTTCGCCGGGCATTGATCGCGGGGAACATTACACACCGCTATCTCCTTGCCTGGACCGAACGAGCAGGCGCCATACAAGATAGCCTGGATGGAGCAATCTGGATCCGGGCCAAGGGACTATCGTGATGGGAGGAATACCATGAGCAATGTTCATATTCCGGCCGGGCCGGTCGAACTCGATGGCGAGCTGATCCTGCCGCCGTCCGCAAAAGGCGTGGTGCTGTTCGCCCACGGCAGCGGCAGCAGCCGCTTCAGTCCGCGCAACACCTATGTTGCCGAAATGCTGCAGCAACGCGGCATCGGCACGTTGCTGTTCGATCTGTTGACCCGCCAGGAAGACCAGACTTATGAGACACGCTTCGACATCGCTCTGCTTACGCAACGTCTGCTCGCGGCGACCGCATGGCTGCAGTCCAACCCCAAGACGCAAACCATGAGCTTGGGCTATTTCGGCGCCAGCACCGGTGCCGCGGCGGCATTGCAGGCGGCGGCGCAAATGGGCAGCAAAATATCCGCAGTGGTGTCGCGCGGCGGGCGTCCCGATCTTGCCGGAGAGGTTGCGCTGCGCCGCGTGACTGCGCCTACCCTGCTGATCGTCGGCAGCGCGGACTACGGCGTGATCGAGCTGAATCAGCAAGCCGATGCTCTGCTGAACTGCGAGAAGAGACTCACGCTGATACCGGGCGCCACCCATCTGTTCGAAGAACCCGGCACACTGCAACAGGCAGCAAGCAAAGCGGCAGAATGGTTCGTGCAGCACCTGTAAGATTTAATATGGAGTGCGGCGACTCGTCGCCGCTTTCTCAAAGCGAAGCGCAGACAAGTCTGCGCACTCCAAAAAAGCCATGTCAAAAATCCAGAGTTTTCCGCCGATCGCATCTGCCACAGCGAATATCCTGATCCTCGGCAGCATGCCGGGCAAGGAATCGCTGCGTGCCGGGCAATACTATTCGCATCCCCGCAACACTTTCTGGAGCATCATGGGCGAACTGGCAGGCGCTTCTCCTGCCCTGCCTTATGAAATGCGCACTGAAAAGCTGAAGTCTGCCGGTATCGCGCTCTGGGATGTGCTCGCCTCATGTTCGCGTCACAGCAGCATGGATGCCGATATCGATGCAGCCTCGATTTGTCCCAACGATTTCATGTCATTCTTTCTTAAACATCCGAACATCACGCATGTCTTCTTCAACGGCAACATGGCTGAGCAATGCTTCCGCAAGCATGTGCAGCCTTTGCTCGCACCCCTGCCCGGACACCGCCCGCTGCACTACCAGCGCCTGCCATCGACCAGTCCCGCCCACGCTTCCATGACGTACCGGCAAAAACTGCAAGCCTGGCAGGTGATCCTCCAATACATCCAGGTTAGGCATCCGGATAGTCCTGCAACAGAAACGTATTCTCGTCACGTTCACGTTGGACGTTAACCATGCTAGCCACACTGAGAGCCATCCAGGCCGACATCACCACACTCAAGGTCGATGCGATCGTCAACGCCGCGAATTCCTCTTTGTTGGGCGGGGGCGGCGTGGACGGGGCGATCCATCGTGCCGCCGGCCCGGAATTGTTGCAAGAGTGCCGGTTGCTGGGTGGTTGCAGGGCCGGCGAAGCGAAACTGACCAAGGGCTATCGCCTGCCTGCCAGGTTCGTGATACACACCGTGGGTCCGGTCTGGCATGGCGGCAGCAAAGGCGAGCCTGAACTGCTGGATTCCTGCTACCGCAATTCTCTGCAGCTTGCCAATGAAAAAGATCTGCACAGCATCGCATTTCCGGGCATCAGCACCGGCGTTTACGGTTATCCGGTGGAACTGGCCGCCCGTATCGCAGTTGAAGCGGTCCGAACATCGCTGCCAAATCTAGTCTCGATCCGCGAGGTGATCTTCTGCTGCTATTCCGCCGGAGATCTCGCTGTCTATCAAGGGCTCCTTGATGCCAGTCCATAACGCCGACATCACCGTCATCTTCGAAGAGATCGCCGACCTGCTGGAGATCGAGGGGGCGAATCCGTTCCGCATCCGCGCCTATCGCAATGCCGCGCGCATCCTGGGCGACCTGCCGCAGGAGGCACGCGTGCTGGTGGAACGCGGCGACGACCTGACCCGGTTGCCCGGCATCGGCGCCGATCTCGCCGGCAAGATCAGCGAGATCGTCACCACCGGACATTGCAGCCTGCTCGATCGCTTGCGCCGCGAACTGCCGCCCGCGATCACTGAGTTGCTGAAGATTCCCGGCCTGGGGCCGAAGCGGGTCAAAGCGCTGTACCATGATCTCGACGTGCAGACCGTCGAACAACTGCAGCGCGCCGCGCAGGATGGCCGCATCCGCGCGCTGCACGGTTTCGGCGAAAAAACCGAACAGAACATCCTGCAGGCGGTGCAAGCCCATGCCAGCCAGAGCCGCCGCTTCAAGCTTGCCACAGCGGCGCAATATGCTGAAACGCTGCGCGCCTTTCTGCAAGTCATACCCGGCGTGCAGCAGGTGGTCGTGGCCGGCAGCTTCCGGCGCATGCGCGAGACCGTCGGCGATCTGGATATCTTGGTGACCGCCGCGCCGGACAGCCCGGTGATGCAGCGCTTCACCGCCTATGACGAAGTGGCCGAGGTATTTTCCGCAGGGGAAACGCGCGCCAGCCTCCTGCTCAAATGCGGCATGCAGGTCGACCTGCGCGTGGTGGCGCAACAAAGCTATGGTGCCGCATTGCATTACTTCACCGGCTCCAAGTCGCACAACATCGCGATCCGCCGCATCGCGCAACAGCTCGGCCTCAAGATCAACGAATACGGCGTGTTCCGCGGCACACAGCGCATCGCCGGGGACAGCGAGGAATCGGTGTATCGCGCGGTTGGCCTGCCCTACATTCCGCCGGAGTTGCGCGAGGACCGCGGCGAGATCGAAGCCGCGCGCGCAGGGCGCCTGCCCAAGTTGGTCGAGCTGGCCGACCTCAAGGGCGACCTGCATGCGCACACCAGGGCCACCGACGGCCACGACACCCTGCGCGATATGGCATTGGCGGCCAAGGCGCTCGGGCTGGAGTACCTGGCCATCACCGAGCATTCGCGCCGCCTCACCGTCGCGCATGGCCTGGACCCGCAGAAACTTGCGCGCCAGTGCGACGAGATCGACCGCCTCAACGCCGAACTGGGCGGCGTCACGCTGCTCAAGGGCATAGAGGTGGACATCCTCGAAGACGGCAGCCTCGACCTGCCAGATAGCGTGCTGGCGCGTCTCGATCTGGTGGTGGGTGCAGTGCACAGCCGTTTCGACCTGTCGCGCGCCAAGCAGACCGAACGCATCCTGCGCGCGATGGATAGTCCGCACTTCACGCTGCTTGCACATCCCAGCGGGCGCCTGATCGAGCAGCGGGAGCCCTACGATGTGGACATGCTGCGCATCATCCGCCATGCAAAACAGCGCGGCTGTTTCCTCGAACTGAACGCCCACCCGGAACGGCTCGACCTGCTCGACAGCCAATGCCAGAGCGCCAAGGAAGAAGGCGTACTGGTCAGCATCAATTCGGATGCGCACAGCACTTTCGATTTCGCCAACCTTAGATTTGGAGTAGGACAGGCAAGGCGCGGCTGGCTGGAAAAAGCCGATGTGCTCAACACCCGTTCGTTATCCGCGCTACGCAAGCTGCTCAAACGCACGATGTGATTCCAATTTTGGATAGAAACACTACTCCGTCATTCCCGTGCAGGCGGGAATGACGACTTAATCGGCGTTTCCTTAATGTTACTATCAGAAATTGGAGTAATCATGTTTACGCTAGCCCTTACCGGAGATGTAATGCTCGGCCGCCTGGTCAACGACAGGCTCAAGGACATGCAGCCCGAAGAAGTGTGGGGCGATGTGCTGCCGCATCTGGCGCAAGCCGACCTGCGCATCATCAATCTGGAATGCGCCCTGACCACCCATCTGCAAGCGTGGTCACGCACCTGGAAGATGTTCCATTTCCGCGCCGATCCCGAGGAGGTATGCGTGTTGCAGGCTGCACACATCGATGCCTGCGCGCTCGCCAACAATCACATCTTGGATTACGAAGAACAAGGCCTGCGCGACACATTAATGGTGCTCGATAAAGCCGGCATCCGCCATGCCGGCGCCGGCGCAACCGATAAAGAAGCCGCCGCCCCTGCTATGCTCGAAACGCAAGGTACAGAACCGTGCCGCGTCGCGCTGCTTTCCTATACCGACAACGAGCCGGACTTCGCGGCAACTACCGAACGCCCTGGCACCAACTTTCTGGAAGTCTCGCTGCAAAACGAATCGTTGGCACGCATCGCCAACGACATCGCGCAGGCGCGTGGACAGGGCGCCGATCTGGTGGTGTTCTCCAACCACTGGGGCGCCAACTTCGTCGAACGTCCCGATCCGGAATTCCGCAGCTTCGCCAGACGCGTGATCGAACTCGGCGCCGACATCTATCACGGCCACAGCGCGCATATCTGCCAAGGCATCGAGGTCTATCGCGGCAAGCCGATCCTCTACGACACCGGCAATTTCATCGACGACTATGCCGTCCATCCGCTGCTGCGCAACGACCGTTCCTGTTTGTTCAAGCTGTTGTTCGAGCATGGCAAATTGCGCCGCATCGAACTGCTGCCGGTCTCATTAAGCGTGGCGCACGTTGTATTGGCGCGCGGCAAGGAATTCGAGGCGATCTGCGCGAATATGGAAATGCTGTGCGCCGAATTCGGCACCAAGCTAATGCGTCGTGATGAGCGGCTGGTTTGGCAGGCAGATTCAGCGGAATAATGGAAGGCGCGCTCAAAACCCACATTCAGCCATCGGTTATTTCCACTATTCCACTTTAGCCTTATCTTGCAGTGTCTTGATTTGCGCATCCAACAAACGGCGTGCGACGATCTGGGTGAGTTGCGGCTTGAGTTCCTGCATAGATGGTGCCTTGAACGGACGCGCATCCTCCAGTTGCACAACGTGCCAGCCGACATCGGTTTTAACGGGATGCGCTGCAACTTTGCCCTTGGGTAATGTCTTGATGGCAGCGGCCAGTGGTGGAAGCAGATTACCCTGTGCGGTCCAGTCGGTTAGTCCACCTTTCTCGTTGGTGCCAGGGTCACGCGAGTACTCCTTGGCGAGGTCAGCCATCTTGGCCCCTGACTGGAGTTTCTCGATTAAAAGTTTTGCCGTCGATTCCTCGGCGACCAACAGGTGGCGGACCAGGTATTCCTTGTCACCGAGCCGTTCAATCTGCCTGTCGTACTCGGCTTTGAGGTCGTTGTCATTGATCTTAAGTTCGCTGAGCACTTTCTGCTGCCAGGCCTGCGCAAGGATGTTCTGCCGAGCGAGGTCGATCTGCGCCTGGAGCAGCACTTCCTTATCGAGACCAGCCTTGCGGGCTTCCTGTTCCATCAACGCCTGTTTGATGAGGATGTCACGCACACCAGCACGCAGTTGCTGGCTGTCCTGCACTCCGCGGGCAATCTGTTCGCGTAGCAAGATTTCAGCGCGAGCATTGGGCTGGATGGTTCCGTTGACTGTAACGTAGGGCTTGGCCAGAGCTGCTTTTGCATCATCGTCGGCAGCAAATGCATTGGCCGTATCAACACATAAGAATGCACCAACTACGCACGTAAGTATGGCTGATTTCATCTAATACCTTTCATTTCTTGAGAACACGGACGCTATCACAGAAATATATTAAGTTCCAACTGCACCTGATTATTGCTGTGCGATCTACTGACCATGAAATGTGTTGAACGCTTGGTCTCAGCGGGCGACATGAGTGCCGGATGGCACCGAATACCGCTTTGAAGCGGCATTCTACACAAACATACACGATCCCAAGGAATGTTGTTGCTGCATCTATTCGGCATTTATACACCACCGCAGAAAAACCAAAGCGCTCGGCCAGTGCTTGGACTTGCATGTCCAGACCAGCTGGTTTGGCAGGCAGAACCGCGTGTCGGGGAGTAGAATGTGATGAAGACACGAGCAAACCGGTTAACTCATTTTCTGAGATGAATACCCGACCGGCTTGCACCTGAAACATTTAATGAGATGCTGAACAAATTTTCCGTTCGTGGTGAACCCTTCGACATGGCCATTCGACCAAGCTGTCAAAATGCGACAGCCAAGTCGCTGGTTATCAGGGCGAACGGACTTGTTTAGCGCTTCTTTTAACTGCATCGGAGCCCCCGTATGTTGTGGCTTGCATTCAGAATGTTATTTCAGGAGCGCGGCAGGCTGGTCATCACGCTGGTCGGCATCGTCTTCTCCACGGTGCTCACGCTGGTCGAGGTCGGTATTTATCTGGGCATGATGGGCAACGCAACCAGCGTGGTGCGCCACACCGACGCCGACATCTGGATCGTGTCGCAGAACGTGCCCAATTTCGATTTCACCCAGCCATTTCCAGCCAATCGCATCAACCGGGTGCGCTCGTTCGACGAAGTGTTGTGGGCCGAAAAGATCCATGTCTGGTTCGCGTTCCTGAAACTGGCGGATGGCAGGCGCGAGCAGGCGCAGGTGATCGGTTTCAATCCGGATAACGGCGTCGGCGGGCCATGGTCCATGGCTCTGGGCAAACCGTCCGATGTGAAAGGCGGGTCCTACATCATCATGGATGAAAGCTCGCGGCAAAGGCTAGGGAAACTTGAGCCGGGCACGATGTGGGAACTCAACCTGTTCAAGGAACAATCCTTCAAACTGGTCGGGTTGTCGCGCGAGGCACTCAGCTTCACGACCATCCCGGTGGTGTTCACCTCGTATAACGAAGTTGACCGGAGCCTGATGGGCACCGATTTCGAAGGACAGACCTCGTTCATCGTCGCCAAGCTCAAAGACCCTTCCATTGTGGATGAGGTTGTGCAGAAACTGCGCGCCGTGCTGCCCGACAACGATGTCTATACCAAGCAGGGTTTCATCGACCGCACCGTGAATTACTGGACCATACAGACCGGCATGGGCATGGCATTCTTCCTGACCGCGATACTCGCGGTGCTGATCGGCGGCGCGATCGTCGGGCAGACCATCTACGCGGGCACGATAGAACACCTGCGCGATTACGGCACGCTCAAGGCGATGGGGGCGAAGAATGGCGACATCAACCTGGTGATCCTCACCCAGGCGGCGGTAAGTGCGGTGCTGGGTTTCATCATCGGCGTGATCGTCACCTTTGCGTCGCACCACGGCATCGTCACTGCCGGCGTGTCGATGCAATTGCCGCTGCTGCTGTTTGCGGCGGTGTTTGCGATCGTAGTCGCGACCTGCCTGGCGGCGGCGTATATCTCGGTGCGCAAGGTCAAGATGCTGGATCCGGTGATGGTGTTCCGCGAGTGACTCTCCCCGGACGGCTATCATGAATAAATTGATACTCGAAACGCGCGCGGTCAGCAAGACTTATGGCGAGGGGGCCGGAAAAGTGGACGCGCTGGCATCTGCTTCCGTTACACTGTCACAGGATGAGGTTCTGCTGATCATGGGGCCATCCGGCTCGGGCAAGACCACGCTGCTGTCCATCATGGGCTGCATCCTGCGGCCCACGTCCGGGGACGTGCTGGTGCATGGCCGCGACATCGGCACATGCAACGAGCGTGAACTGGCGAATGTCCGGCGGCGCTATTTCGGCTTCGTGTTTCAGGCATTCAACCTGTTCCGTTCGCTGACGGCGCAGGAAAATGTCGAGGTGGTGTTAAGGATGAAGGGCAGATCGGCACAAAAGGTTCATGCAGAGGCAGCGGATTTGCTCGACCGCGTCGGGCTGGCGCGGCGCGCCCACGCCTATCCGCGCGACCTGAGCGGGGGCGAAAAGCAGCGCACCGCGATCGCCCGCGCGCTGGCCGGCGATCCGCCCATCATCCTGGCTGACGAACCAACCGCCAATCTCGACTCGAAGACCGGCCGCGACATTCTGCAACTGCTGCGCGGCCATGCAAAGGAGTTGCACAAGGCGGTGGCGATCGTCAGCCACGACCCCAAGGTCGAGGAAGTCGCACACCGGGTAATACTTCTTGAAGACGGGAGGCTGCAATCATGAAATGGAAACCTGCGGCAGTCGCCGGAACAACGCTCGTCATCGCGCTGGCAATCTACCTGTACATGCGTGATGACAACGGCAGCACGCCGACCACGCAGACGCCGCCAGCCCGGCATACGATCACTGCAGAAGGAAAACTCGAGGCGCGGCCCGGGGCGGAGATGGATGTCGGCACCGCAATGACGGCCCGCATCGAGCGGTTTCTGGTCTACGAGGGCGACCATGTCGACAAGGGCCAGGTGATCGCCGTGCTGGCAGCCGAAGAGCTGACCGCCCGATTACACCAGAGCGAGGCAGTATTGCAACGCGCGCAGTCTGAACAGCTGCACGCCGAAATGGAATTCGACCGCGCTGTCCAGCTGCACAAAGACAAATTCATGTCGCAGTCTGCACTCGACAATGCCGAAATCACCAACAAGATCGCATCGGCAAAAGTGTCGGAAGCCAAGGCCGATGTGCGCTACGTGCGCTCGCTGCTGGACAAGACCCGCGTGGCATCACCGATCAGCGGCACCCTGATCGAGCGGTATCTGGACGTCGGCGAAGTGGCGATGCC
This sequence comes from Pseudomonadota bacterium, assembly GCA_049320585.1. Lineage (GTDB taxonomy): Bacteria > Pseudomonadota > Gammaproteobacteria > Burkholderiales > Gallionellaceae > Gallionella. Next base: position 26,346 of record JBMOQB010000034.1, read on the forward strand.
GGAGAAACCGCTGGCCGCGATTGCCGACACCAGCCGGTTGCGCGTCAATGCCGAAGTGGACGAGACCGATGCCGGCCGGTTGCATCTGGACGATCCGGTCGAGATCACCGCCTACGCTTATCCGGGACAGGTATACAAGGGACGCGTCGAGGAGATCGCCCACTATGTCGGCAAACGCGAAATCAAGCCCAACAACCCGGCGGTCAATCTCGGCCTGAAGATCATCCAGGTTAAGATCGCGCTACTCGAAGAGACACCGCTCAAGCTCGGCATGACCGTGGATGTCCGCATCATGCCGACAGAAAAATAGTATCGCCGTTCGCCTAAAGTGTTGGGAAATTATTGGCATGTCCGCTCGCAGTTCTAAAACGGAAGAATTACCAAGTGATTGGCAACAGGCAGCTTCGTGCCTATTTCAGCTATTTCGATTCTCTAGTTTTCTTCCCGAAACCGGACGTTATCGAACGGCAACAACCGACACACTGCGGAAATACAACATTGCAATTTTCCTGTCAGAAACCGGACGTTCGCAAATAGCAGTGCCTGTCAACTTCACGCATCTATAATCTGACACTGCTTGGCCATAAGATAATTAAACTCGCTACTGTGGCAGGATTTCTAAACGATCATGAAAAATAATTCGTATTATTTCGGAACACTAATCAGAGATCTATTTAATTGTTGCAGCAAGCGTAGCTGAAAGCGTACTTAGTACAGCTCCATTCAAGTCTACGGCCACAAATTTGGACAGACTAAAATCCCCAGCAACAGGATTGCTGCCAAAAGCGATATCAGAGTTCACCGTAACAAATTCACCTATAACAAATCCTGAGGGATTCGCTATTTGAATATTCACTGTCCCCGCATCATTGCCTGCGGCAGGGCTAAATGTTGCTAATACCGATGAATTTGCTGAAGCAACGCCCGATGATACAACCCCACCTATATCCGTGACCAAAACAGACGTGGCGTACGTATCAGGCTTGGACTTGACAATCACCCCGGTGGGTAACGTAAGCGTGACATTTATTCCGCCAATCAGAGCACCTGATGGGTAGGTACCTTGGGTCGATATCTTAATTGTGGCCGTGGATGACTGACCTGGCGGGGAAGAAGTACCTCCTCCCCCGCCACCACTACAGGCGAAAAGCATCATAGTAGCAACTAGCAGCAACAATGCGACTGTAATTTTTTTCATCTGAATAATCATTACCAACTCACCAGTCCTGAAGCTTTTCTCAGGAGTACCACAGCGTCACCGATATCTATTTTTCCGTCAGGCTGTGGTTTGCCATTTACTAAAGGAGCAACGTCACCATGCATCAGATCCGTTGCAGTAACATTGTCAATGCCTGCAGCTATGCGGAGTACTAACTGTGCATCGGCTAAGTTCACCACACCGTTGCCATCAACGTCACCGTCGGATACTAACGCAACTGAACTTCCAACTATAAAACTCTGTGTAACCTGAGGCGCGGCATCGTAATTGTTGTTCCCAGCCTGATTGGCAGCGATAGTGCAGATACCTAAGGCTTCCGCCGTCAGGGTGCTTCCATTCAAGGTACACACAGATGTTGTGGTTGAACTGAGGCTCACAACCAATCCGGAACTTGCTGTGGCCGTGATGGTGCCAGTCTCACCAACAGTTAGACTTGGTACTGGACCAAAGCTGATATTCTGATTTGACTTAGTGACAATAATGTTCTGAGTTATCTGGGTCGGTGCGAAACTGTCATTACCCGCCTGACTTGCAGCTATAGTGCATGTTCCACTGGAAACCGGTGTAATGGTATTACCGGACACGGTGCAGACCGTTGGTGTTGTGGAACTGAAGTTTACCGCAAGCCCTGAACTAGATGTGGCACTAACCGTACCCGAGCCGCCACCATAGACCAGGTTTGGCACAGCACTGAAGAGTAGGGTCTGGCTGATGAGCGACCCACCTCCAGCAATGACAGATACTTGTAGTACATCTGATTTAGTTGATAAGTCTTCTGTGTAAGAAGCACCTACGTTGATTGTTCGATCTGATGCCGAGGCAGGCAGAATCAGCATTCCAAAAGTGTTAATCGTTGCACCTGCGCCGGAGACACTCCATTCGGGAGTGACAAACGAAGTTGTTCCATCGCTATAAGTCGCTATGGCTTTATATCGAACACTTCCAACAGATGAGATTAAATCAGTTCCGATAATTGAGAGTCCTACCAATGGAGAATTTCTAAATGCATCAAGCACCCCGAAGCCGAAACTCGCAGGCACTTGTTCAGGCAACCAGTCCGTGTTTCTCCAGCTTGTCCCAAGTTGTCCGTTGTCATTGCTTCCCCAGGCGATTACTGATCCATCTCCCAACAATGCTAGTGAGAAATCACCGCCCCCAGCCAAAGCTTGTGCATTTGATATTCCTGAAATAACACCAAGATGTTGCGTGCCCGTCTGTCCCCACCTGCTGTCTCCCCAACCCCATACAGTTCCATCTGCCATAAGTGCAAGCGAATGGTTAAAGCCTGCCGCTATATCAGTTACACCTGACAAGCCACTAATCCACTTGGGTGAGGTGTACTGATATGACGAATTATCACCCATTTGTGCATAGTAATTCCAACCCCAACCCCATACATTTCCATCAGCGATCAGCGCTATGGAGTGATTGAAACCGGCTGCAATCTTGATAGCCAACAATCCAGGAATTTGCACAGGGACATTACTATCGATAGTTGTACCAATACCTAATTGACCGTTACCATTTCCTCCCCATGCCCAAACTGTACCGTCATTCCTGATCGCAAGGCAGTGATGTCCAGCTGCGGAGATTGCAATGAAATTTGATAGTCCGCCAACTTGTACTGGAGTCGAATGGTCGGTAGTAGTCCCATCACCCAGTTCACCCCAGGTATTAGTACCCCAGGTCCATATAGTGCCGTCATTGCCCAACGCCATGGAATGGGCTTCTCCTGAAGCAATTGAACGTATGCTGGGTAGACCCATAACTTGAACTGGCAACAAACTATCGGTAGTACTTCCATCACCAAGTTGACCTTTATTGTTTGCACCCCATGCCCAGACTGTATTATCTGTTTTCAAAGCCATGGAATAAGCTATTCCTGCACTTACCGCAGTAACGTTCGCTAAACCTGATACGGGTACTGGGGAACGTCTTTTTGTCAGAGTGCCATCTCCTAATTGACCATATCCATTCCATCCCCAGGTCCAAACACTGCCGTCACTCTTCAAGGCTATCCCATGAGCCAAACCACCGGACAATGAGATCACATTATTAAGTCCAGTTACATAACCAGCGCCTAAATTACCCAAATGATCCCCACCCCAAGTCCAAAGAGTCCCGTCTGACTTAATTGCTGCAACCCCTCTTCCAGCAGATGCATTCAACGCAACGACACTATTGATTCCTAATACTTGTGAAGGCGTCATATTATCTAATGAAGTGCCATTACCTAGTTGTCCCTGAAAATTATGGCCCCATGCCCAAAGTGTGCCATTGTTTTTTAGCACTACTTTATAAACTCCAGCGTTTGAGATTGCTACAACATTGCTTAATCCGGCAACTTGATACGGGTCAGGAATAGCAACGTAACCTGGGTTTGGCGTCAAATCACGTTCCCAAGCCCATACCGTTCCATCATCCTTTAACATTAATAAAGAAGTGTCGAATCCAACGGATATTTTTACTACATTGGACATGCCCGGAACTTGAGCTGGAACAAGTCGTTCAGTATTTTCTGGCAAAGGTTCAGCAAAGTTTCTTCCCCATGACCAGACTGTTCCGTCGGCAGCCAATGCGGCGGAATGTTGACTTGCCGCTGCGATTGCGACAATGTTATTCAGACCAAAAATTTGCACTGGCTGGAAACGCTTGATACCACTGCCATCACCCAATTGTCCGCTTTCATTCAGCCCCCAAGCCCAGACCGTTCCATCGGCCTTGAGTGCCAACGAAAATGTGTCACCAGCGGCAACTGAAACCACATCGCTTAGTCCGGCCACTTGCTCAGGAAACATAATATGGCCAATTGAGATAGTGGGTTACCCCACTGCCAAACGGTCCCGTCTGACCTCACTGCAAGGCTATGCAATGTAGCAGCAGCTATAGAAATCACGTCGCTCAGCCCTTGGACAGTAATTGGCTCAGTTCGGGTAACAAGAGTTCCGTCGCCCATTTGCCCTGATGTATTGTCACCCCAAGTGATCAAGCTGCCGTCTGTCTTCAGTATCAGAATATGGTGACTATTGCCTGCAATAATTAGCGGCGCGGAATTCACATTCGCTGAATACACGACGAATACCAGAATTATGAAAATGATATTTTTTATGGCAATGTTCACTTTCCTACGTGCCTTTTGTTATGGCTTATTCAACTTGTGAGTGTTGGGAATGCTAGCATATGTCATTGGATACTCCATATTAGATGAAAATCTACAACAATAAATAGCGCCTTCCAAAATTGATCATCAAACTTAAAACTTGGGCATAAGTCATAGTGAAAGTTAATAAATCCAACTCTTTCAGCTATCTCGCAAAATGAGAGTTCGTGTCGATGTTGGTGTATGGCAGATTTTGCATCAAGCAGAAGTCTTCTCTCCAACACTCACCGCCGCATAGCAGCCGCTCGATAACGTACGCACCTGGGGCGAAGTTAACGTTTAAGTCTTCATTGTACCCGCCATTTCAAAGTCTGCTTCTCACACAATACCGGACATTAACCTTACCCCGAACTCTTTATGCGAGCGGCCAGGAAAAATAACGCCGGGGAGTTCCTTCGCGGATATCAGCTCAAACTTTTGCGCGCTGACTTCGGATGCTCGGTCATGTGCGAGGCACGGCGATATGCCAGCAAGGTTTTCTGGGCATGGCCCAGCACGCTGCCCGGCGGGTAATCGCCCTTCTCGTCTGCACTGCCGAACGGCAACCCGGTCAGCAATTCCATCCCGGTGCCGACATGATCCGCGGTGTAGATGTGGAACAAACCTTTGGCAACCGCATCCACGACCTTGCGCGCCAGCATCAGGTGGCGGCGATTGCGAGCGGGAATCAGAACGCCCTGGTTGCCGTCCAGCCCGGCCCTTGCACAGATGCGGAAATATCCCTCGATCTTTTCGTTGATCCCGCCTACCGGCAACACCTCGCCATGCTGGTTGAGCGCGCCTGTGACTGCGATGCCCTGTTTCAGCGGGAGTCCCGACAGCGCCGATAGCAGCACAAACAGTTCTGCGCACGAAGCCGAGTCACCCTCGACGCCGTGATATTCCTGCTCGAACACGATCGATGCATTCAGTGCGAACGGCGAGTTATGAACGAACAGCGCTGACAGGTAGTTTTGCAGGATCAGCACCCCTTTGTCGTGGATCGGCCCGGACATCTCCACCTCGCGCTCGATGCTGAGCAAGCCGTCATCTCCGGCAAAGGTGCGCGCCGAGACCCGCACCGGAAAACCGAACCGGTGATCTCCCAGGTCCATCTGGGTCAATGCATTGAGCTGACCGGTCTTCTCGCCTTGCAATGTGATCAGCACATCGCCTTCGGCGACCGACTCCTGCAGGCGCTGATCGGGATAATCATGACGACGGATGCGCGCGGCGATCGCAGATTCCACATCCCGCGCCTCGACCAGTCGGCCGCCGCGTGCGCGGCACAGCGCGGCGCTCTCCATCACCAACGCCTCGGTATGGGCAAAGATCGCGCTCTGGCGGGCTTGGTCGTCCACCTCGCGATGTCCTTCCTCAAGCAGGCGCGCAACGGCGGCGGCGGCAAATTGCGGCAGTCCCAGATCGCGGCAAGCGTGGGCGACAAAGATGGCATAAGTGCGGCGCGTTTCGTCGGTGGAGGTGAAGCTTTCGGCAAAATCCACCTTGACCCGGAAGCGCCGCGCGAACTCCGGGTCCTGTTCCTGCAAATCATAATACTGTTCGCGCGAACCGATCATGACGATCTTGGCATCGACATCCACCGCTTCAGGTTCGAGGGAGACCGCCGCGATCGGGGCAAATGCGGTGCCCGGTTCCTCGATTTGCAGCCTGCCGCTGCGCAGAAAACGCCGCAGCTTTTCCCAAACCAGCGGATCGGCGAGCAGGTCGCGCAGATGCAGCATCAGGAAACCGCCGTGCGCCCGGTGCAGACTCCCGGCGCGTATCCGCGAGAAATCGGTCACCAGCACATCGTTCTCCGACTGGTATTCGATGCTGCCGAACAGCGAGCGGAACAATGGATTGTCCTCGATGATCACCGGCGCGCCGTTCAGGCCATCATTGTCCACCACCAGGTTGACCCGGTATCGGGACAGCACCGTGCTCAATGCCTCGCGCCGGATTTCTTCCTCGGTATCGGAAACCTGGAACAGTTCCAGATTATCGAGCACGTCCTGCACCACACGCTCCAGATAGGCGCCGAGTTTCACCGAATCCTTGATCTGCTTCTTCAAACCGATGCGGATCTCCTGCAGTTCGTGATCGAGCAACGGCTTCACCACCTGGCGCCTCAGCGCCGCCAGAGACTCGTTCATGGCCCTCTGCATCGGCCGGGTCTTTTCAAGATAACGGCTGATCTCCGCGCGCAGTTCCTGCTCGGACTTTTCGATCTCGGCGCGGCGCTTCTTTGGCAAGGCAAGCACTTCGTCCTCGGTATAGGCGCGCCCCTTTTTTCCCAGCAGGGTGAAAAGTATGTGGCCAGTCTCGCGATGCATCGTAAAACTGCGCTCTTCGGCAAACGCCTCGAGTTCTGCAAAAGCCTTGTCCTCTTCGGATTTGTATGCCTTTACGATGCGTTCGCTTTCGGTCCTGAAATCCTGGCTGTCCAGACGTTGCGGTATTTCCGCCTGAAGGGATTTTGTCATCTGTGCCATCAGTTGACGCAGCAAGCGTCCCTGCCCGGCAGGCAGGCGCAGCGCGCGCGGGCGTTCCGGCGCATCGAAGTTATACAGATAACACAAGTCTGGCGGTGCTTGCCGTGTCGCCGCAGCTACCTGCATCGCCTGACGCAGCAGCGACGAACGGCCGCTGCCGACCTCGCCCAGCACGAACAGATTGTAGTCGCGCTGGTCCATCCCCAGACCGAAACGGGCTGCCTGTTCCGCGCGTTCCTGCCCGATCCATGGCAGCGGATATTCCAGCAGTTCGGATGTGTCGGCATAGCCCAGATCGTCGGCAGCGATGGTAAGTCGAAGTTCGGCAGGAGAAAGATTTCGGACAGTCATTTTCTTACCGTCAGGACACGAAAGATGTTTCAATTGTAACCATTAATCCGTTCGTATAGCTCGCAAGATCCAACTGACGTTATTTTGAGCGCGGCAATCGCAGCAAAGACAGGAGCGAGATGAACATAACCATGTTTATTGACAATCCGCGCGTCTTTGCGGAGGACATCAGGTGATCTCCCCCGCAGAACTGGTGCGCAGCCACGGCGGGCGTTATGCGACCGCGCTCGGTATCGATCTCGCCGCGGCCGACGGCGGCGAGCGCTTCAAGTGGTGCATCGCCGCGATACTGTACGGGACACGCATCTCCGAAGTGCTCGCCACACGCACCTGGCGCGAGTTTGCAGAACGCGGCATGCTCACCCCGCAGCGCATCACCGATACCGGCTGGGACGGACTAGTGAAAGTCCTCGATGCCGGGGGATACGTGCGCTACGATTTCAAGACCGCCACCAAGTTGCTCGCCGTGTGCGCTACACTGTTGCGCGAATATGCCGGCGATCTCGACAAGCTGCACGAAGCCGCGAATGATCCGCGCGATCTGGAAGCACGGATCAAGGCGCTGGGCAAGGGCATCGGGGAAACGACTGTCGCGATATTCCTGCGCGAACTGCGCGGCATCTGGAGCAAGGCTGTGCCGCCATTGTCGCCTTTGGCGCTGGCCGCCGCACAGAAACTCGGCTACCTCCGGCGCGGCCGCAGCGCTGCCGGATTGGCGCTTGAAAATTTGCAACAGCTATGGTCCGGCGACGGACAAACGCAGGGGAGCTTTGCCGATTTCGAAGCGGCACTGGTGAGAGAGGGATTGCGCCTGCGCCGTGCCGAATCGCACCATCGCCGCGTGGCGGGAAAGGATGTTGCATGAGCAATCTCATAGTGGTCAACAATCCGCGCGACTGGCCGCTGGACATCCCGGATGTGACCATCGTCCCGGCGCGTGCCTATCTGTCCGATCCTTCCTATGGCAGCGACCGCAACGTCAGGGTGTTCAATCTGTGCAGGAGTTACCGCTACCAGACACTGGGCTACTATGTCTCGCTGCTCGCCGAGGCGCGCGGCCACAAGCCGCTGCCGCGCGTGAACACGATCGAGGACCTGGAATCGCGCAACATGGTGCGGCTGCTGACCGAAGGACTGGACGACCTGATCGCGAAATCGCTGGCGCCGATCAAATCGGATACCTTCGAACTCAGTATCTTCTTCGGCCGCTGCGAAGCGAAGCGCCACGATATGCTGAGCCGCCAATTGTTCAACCTGCTGCAGGCGCCTTTGCTGCGCGCGGAATTCAGGCGCCGCGGCCAGCAATGGCATCTGCGCAGCGTGCGTCCGATCGCAGCCAGCGACATCCCGACCCAGCAACACGAGTTCGCGGTCAAGGCCGCCAGGGAATATTTCATCGGCCGCAGGCGGCGCACGCACAAGCTTGCCGCGCCGCGCTACAACATCGCCATCCTGCATGATCCCGACAATCCCGAACCCGCATCCAATTCCGGGGCGCTGCAAAAGTTCGAGAAGGCTGCGCAGTCGCTTGGAATGCATGCGGAACTGATCACCAAGGCCGACTACGGACGGCTCACCGAGTTCGACGCGCTGTTCATCCGCGATACCACTTTCGTCAATCACTACACTTACCGCTTCTCGCGGCGCGCCGCAGCCGAGGGACTGGTGGTGATCGATGATCCCGATTCAATCCTGAAATGCAACAACAAGGTCTACCTCGCCGAGATACTGGCGCGCTACCGCATCCCTGCACCGAAGACCCTGCTGGTGCATCGCGACAACGCGAAGCAGATCATCGCCACGCTCGGGCTGCCCTGTGTTCTTAAACGACCGGACAGCTCGTTCTCGCTGGGTGTGGTGAAAGTGGACGACGCCGAAGCATTGCCGGCCAAAGTGAACGGCCTGCTGGACAAATCGGAGCTGATCGTCGCGCAGGAATACCTGCCCACCGAATTCGACTGGCGCGTCGGCATCCTCGACCGCAGGCCGCTGTTCGTTGCGAAATACTACATGGCGCCGGGCCACTGGCAGATCATCAAGCACGGCGACGACAAGCATGATTTTGTCGAGGGGGTAACCGAAGCATTGTCGGTCGGCGAGGCGCCGGACCGGGTGGTGAAGATGGCGCTCAGGACGGCGAGGCTGATCGGCGACGGCTTGTACGGCGTGGACATCAAACAGGTCGGCAAGCACTATTACGTCATCGAGATCAACGACAATCCCAATATCGATGCCGGCAACGAGGACAGCGTGCTCAAGGACGCGCTCTACCGTGAAGTGATGGGCGTGTTCCTCAAGCGCATCGAAGCGCGCAAGCGTGGCACTGCAAAATGAATGAGCGTCTGGTCAGAGCCCGCTCAGCACCTTGATGTGACTTGCGGCACTGCGCCCCAGAGCATGCAACTCATAACCGCCTTCCAGCAGCGAGACGATGCGTTTCCCGGAATATTTTTCCGCAACCTCCTTCAGGATTTCCGTAACCCATGAATAGTCCTCATCCGCAAACTGCAGCATGGCCATATCGTCATCGCGATGCGCATCGAACCCGGCCGAGATCAGCAGCAGTTCTGGCTGGAATGCCTCCAATGCAGGAACCCATTGGCTCGTTACGACCGTGCGGAATTCCTCGCCGCCGCTGCCTGCAGCTAATGGCACGTTGATCATGTGCTCATTACCGCTATCCGCACCGCAATAAGGGTAGAACGGATGCTGGAAGATCGAACACATCAGCACGCGCGGATCATCGTGAAAGATATCTTCTGTGCCGTTGCCGTGGTGCACGTCGAAATCAGCGATCGCCACGCGCCGCAGACCGTGATGCGCCAGCGCGTGAGCCGCGGCGACCGCGACATTGTTGAAGATGCAGAAACCCATCGCCCTTGCATGTTCGGCATGGTGTCCGGGCGGGCGGATGTTGCAGAAGGCATTCTCCACCTCGCCCGCCATGACCTTGTCCACCGCCATCACTCCTGCACCGGCAGCGCGCAGCGCAGCCTGCAGCGTATATGGATTCATCGACGTGTCGCCATCCAGCATCACCAGGCCTTGACTTGGTGATGCAGCAAAGATGGAATCGATGTAATCCGCATCGTGCACCCGCTCCAGTTGCTCTCGTGTAGCCTCAGGCGCCTCGAAATGCTGCAGGCAACCCATCAGCCCGGACGCGACCAACTGGTCCTCGATCGCGCGGATGCGCGCGGGACTTTCGGGGTGATATGCGCCCATGTCATGTTTCAGGCAGAGCGGATGAGTGATGTATGCGGTTTGCAAATGAGATTACCCTGCACGGATTACACCGACTCCAGCAGGAATTGCAGCACTGCCAGCTCGTCGCGCCTTAGCGCTGCCTGGGACATTGTGCGCCGCGAGTTGCTGTCCTGTTCCGCCGCAGAATGCGGCGCGGTAAGGCCGAGGTGATAAGCCTCCAGTAGCGCGGGATGCACATAATACTTGCGGCACACTGTGCGCGTGTTGCCCAGCCGCTCCGCCACTGCGTCCAGTGCGCGCACGATGTTGCGGTCCGCCTCGCGGCGGCTGGTTGCCGGCCCCATCGTCCGCAACGCAACGGCGGCCACCATCGTGCCGCCCCAGGTGCGAAAATCCTTGGCGGTGATGTCGCTGCCGCTGACTTCGCGCAGATAATCGTTCACATCATCCGATGTGATCGGCTTGCGCTTGCCGAATGCATCGAGATACTGGAATATCTCCTGCCCCGGCAGATCCTGGCAGCGCTGCACGATGCGGGCAAGCTTCAGGTCGTTCAAAGTCACCGAGTGATCCACCCCGCTCTTGCCGCGAAAGCTGAAACGCAACTGCGCCCCCTCCACTTCCACGTGTTTCCTGCGCAATGTCGTCAAACCGTAGGAGCGGTTTTCTTTGGCGTATTCGTCGTTGCCGACGCGGATCAAGGTCCTGTCCAGCAGCCGCACCACCGTGGCGAGTATCTGGCGCCGGCTAAACTCGCTTGCGCGCAAATCGCGTTCCACGCGCTGCCGCAACACCGGGAGGGTCTCGCTGAATTCGAGCATGCGCCGAAACTTGGATTGGTCGCGCGCCTCGCGGTAGGAAGGATGATAGCGATACTGCTTGCGGCCTCGCGCATCGCGAGCCGTCACCTGGATGTGCCCGGCTGGATCGGGACATATCCACACATTGGTCCACGCCGGCGGGATCGCCAGCGCATTGAGGCGCTTGCGTTCAGCAGCATCCTTGATCAGCGTTCCGTCAGGCTGGTGATAGCTCCACCCCTTGCCGGAACGGGTACGGCTGATGCCGGCAAATCCATCGGTGACGTAGCGCAGACCGGCGCGGGTCGCCGCCTTGCGATATTCGTGATTCTTGGCTGAACTCACCCGGCGGCGCCTTTGCTTATTTCATCATCTGTTCAAGTTTGCTCTTGTTGTCGGCGCTCGGCATATGATTCAGATTGAGGATGATGCCAGCCAGATCGCGCACTTCGGCAGGCGCGGAACTATCATCCATCACCTTCTTGAGTTTGGCCTTGTCCTCGTCGGCCGCCTTGTGCTTCAGATTCATGATCGCCCGTGCCAACACCCGTTCCTGCTCGGTGGCGGCCATGTTGTCTGCAATGCTCTTCAGCTTGCCTTTTTCATCGCTGCTGGGGTAATGCTCCAGATGAACCATGATCCCCGCCATCGTGCGCACCGCCTCGCTCGCCGCCAGCGCGGACTGCGCGCCCAACATCAAACCCACCATCGAAACGATACTGAAAAATATTCTGCTTTTCATGGCATACCTCCTTATGTGAATTGAACGGACAACAATTTTGCTCACAGCTGGGACAATCATCTTAGACTTTCCAGTGAAAATTGGTAGACCCCGGCCAAAAAGATTGCCCGATCGCTTATGTGAACAAGGGAACCTCTGATTAAGTCCCGCATGGCCGCGCACGCGGTTTTCCGGGATGGGATGCAAGACGTGCGAGGCAGCGAATGGTCAACCCCCTTCGCAACGAGCACAACGCTGCAGACCGCCCGGAAGACCCGTGCCCATGCGGGTTGTGGCAAAATCGCGCGCTCGCAGTGTCGCGCTCCTTGGCATCGTAGTCCAAGCTACGACCTTCGTCGCACTCCTTGCGGTAGGCATCGGCTCACGGTACGCGAAGCGCCGGTGCGGAGACGATGCTACCTCGCCGCTCCCGCAATCGGCTGCTGCGCAGTAACGTGTCGCGGCGAGTACCGCGATTTTGCCAGCAACGTGGCTCATGGAGGACTTAATCAGAGGTTCCCAAGGATATAAACGTCCTGGTGGCCGTAAAAACTGAGTCGCGCCGCCGTGAATATTGTTAACATCGCGGCTGTCCGGATAGTCGCGCGAAGGCCCAATGATGATTGAGAGGTTAGTGGTTTTGGTCACCCGCAAACTGCCGCAAGCCGTGGAAGACCGATTGCGCCGGGATTACCAGCCACGTTTTAATCAAGACGACCGGCAATACTCAACTGATGAACTGATGGCATTGGCGCAAGGCGCCGGCATCATCATCCCCTGCCATACCGAAAAGCTTCCCGCCGACGTCATCGCGCGCTTGCCGGCATCCGTCAAAGCCATAGTCTGTTTCTCGGTCGGCGTCGACCACGTCGACCTGGCTGCAGCCAAGGCCCGTAACATCATCGTCACCAACACACCCGATGTCCTGGCTGATGCCACAGCCGAGATCGCCATGCTGCTGATGCTCGGCGCGGCCAGGCGTGCCAGCGAAGGCGATCGCCTGATACGCGCCGGGAAATGGAAATCCTGGAGCCCCGCCTTCATGGTCGGACGGCAAGTCACCGGCAAACGGCTCGGCATCGTCGGTATGGGACGCGTCGGCCAGGTCACGGCGCAGCGCGCCCGCGGCTTTGACATGACCATCCTTTATTCCAATCGCAGCCGTCTGGCCCCCGAAGTTGAAAAAGGCGCGGCCTATTACGCAACCGTAGAGGCGATGCTGCCGCACTGCGATTTTCTGGCTTTGCATTGCCCGGCCACGCCCGAGACTCGTCACCTGCTCAATGCAGAGCGCATCGCCCTGCTCCCGAAAGGCGCGATCGTTGTGAATACCGCGCGCGGCAGCGTGATCGATGACGATGCGCTGGTCTCCGCGCTGCAGGCGGAAAAGCTGGCAGCGGCCGGACTCGACGTCTTTAACAACGAGCCCGCGAATATCCACCCCGGTTATCGGGAACTGGAAAATACCTTTCTGCTGCCGCATATCGGCAGCGCCACATCCGAAACCCGCGACGCCATGGGCTTCCGCGCCCTGGATAATCTCGATGCTATAGCCGCAGGCCGCGAACCCCGCGACCGCGTTGCCTGAGTGGTTTAATGAGCAAGGATAAAAGCTGCGAGGTTGCGGACGGGTATTGAAGTTCGCAAATCACCGTTCACCATTGGCGCTGATCGGTGTGCTACGACATCCGGCGCAGGTCAGCCAGGCGCGCAAGGCCGAAATGGATGAAGGCCAGTGCAGTGAGCACCGGGGCAAACAGATTCAGCAGCGGCACGAATTGAAGCAAACCGGTAAAAAGTCCCAGTCCCCACCATGCCGGCTGGTGCATGTCGAACATGACTTTCATTTCCTCGCTGCTGGCGTGTTCCGCCAGCGCATCGTAGCGAAACAAGCGCTGGTTCAGATACGTTGCGGCAATGAATGGAACCGCCATGCCTGCGCCGATGAACCACAACGGCAGCGTGAACACCCAGATGGCGATGAAGATGCCGAGCGCAAGCACGGCGTTAAGCAGGTTGCCGGCGATGCTGCCGCCGTTTTCACGCTTGAGTTGCGGATAGTCACGATCGGCTACCAGCCGTATCAGCGCGGGCATCGCAAAGAATGCAGTGATCAGCAGCGCGGTGATGAACACCAGCGGCACGAACAGGATCATGTGCGCGACAGCCTGGATAGCGTTCGCAACCCAGCGCGGCTCCACACCTTCCAGCCATTCCCGGATGCCGATGTAGCCGAGGCCGTTGGCGATCCATCCCGAGAAGGTGTCCCAGAAGGCCACACCCAGAACCAGCCATAGCAGCACAGCCGCCAGTATCGGCCAGATCACGATCCACAATACCTTGAACTGGAACAAGTCGCGAAAGGCAAGGGTCAGAGCTTGTGTCATGCGTATGGCTTAGCCGGGCGATGTAAAGATATTATCGATTATCAGGAACACCAGTCAGGTAGGGGTCTGACTCACGGGGCGATGGGCGTGGTTCTTTAGGCTTGACGAAATTGGTGCAGGGATCTTCTCGTTCCATGCGCGGCGTGAACCACATCACATCAAAGGGTGCTTCGCCGGTGGCACTATCTGCGTTGTAGGCCCTGGGGTCGGTACTATCCGTGACCTCGACAAAGCCGATCGAAAAAACGCGTGCCGACGGATCGCGCGCGGCAAAGTAAAGCGGCAGACCGATGTCGCGGCGGGCATGGCTGCTGCCGACGATACCGACGACGCCACGCGATATGCTGGATATCGCGCTATCCGCCATCAAAGCATCGCGCAGCCGCTGGCTGCGGGTCAGGCCCAGGCGCAATTCGTCCCTGAGCTGGCCGCAGTGCGCCCCACCCATGCTGCTGGCCAGATATTTCTGGCGGCGCTCGTTCCACACCGCTTCGACATCCAGGCGCTTCAGCTCGGCCGCGTCATAAGCTGCGTAGCCTTTCCAGATGACCGGCTGCAGAAACTGGTTGGGGACGTTGGCTGCGATGATAGGCAATCTGTTGTTGACGGCGACGGCCAGCAGCGGACTATAGAACTGCCAGTCGGAAAACTTGATCAGCGCGGTTACATTGTTCAGCACTTCGTCGCTTTTAACGCCGGCCAATGCCTGATCCAGTATCGGCTGGCTTGCGGCATCGAGCTGTTCCATCATCAACGCCGGCTTGGCGCCCGAATCGATACGGGCCTGCAGCAGTTTCTGCTGGAGCTCGTGATGCTGCGAATTATCGTGCACCTCGCCGAGCAGCAGCACATTGGACAGATTGATCCGTGCGATCAGCGTTGCTTCGTCTATGAAGCTATTGCTGTGCATGTCCCATATCTTGCCGGCCAGCGGATGGTCGGTGTAAAGCATGTTCTGGGCATGCACCAGGCTCGCGAATGTCAGCAAAACGATTGTGAGGCAACCTTTGATTCGCGCCATGATTCTCATGAATGATTACTTTGCCTCATATTGTATTGTAAATACCGGTCAGACCCTGATCGTTTGGTTTGTAGATTTGCGATGCTATAAGTTCCCGGACTTGAACGCCAGCAAAATATGTTTCTGCAACGCCAGAGTCCCCTCTTGCAGCAAGAGTGGTAGTATATTCCTTGTACTTGTTTAGCCGGTGGAAGCACCCATCATGAATCTCCAGCCCGTTAGCATAGAAGCAATCCCCCTCGGCAGGCCTCTGCCATGGCGGCTGTATGACCGCAACGGCTATATTTTGTTTGCTCGCGGAGAAAAAGTGAAGAGCCTGGAACAACTGGAAAGCCTGCTTGGCGAGGGGTTGTTGCGGGACGTGGATGCGCCGCCGCAAACCCATGAGACCGGGGACTGGGCCGAATTCATCCAGAGCGCGAATGTCGGGATATTCCCGCCCAACGGCATCAAGCCGCAGCCGGGAGAGTCCGTGCAAATCCGCCTGGTGAACCGCAACCAGCAAACCTATTATTCCACCCGCCTGGTCGGTTACATCAAGAACCTGAGCATACTGGTGACGACGCCGATGGTGGTCGGCACCCCGCTGATCATGGCGGATGGCGAACCGGTGGAGGTACGCATGGTCACCGGAAACAACATCTATGTGTTCCAGACCGCCATTCAAAGCATGTGCACCAGCCCCACCCATTACATGCATCTGGAACACCCGGCCGAAGTGCGCGTGCAAAAGCTGCGCAAGTCTCCCTGGGCAAGAACGAATATCGGCGTCATGATCACCGATGCACTGGGCGCCCATGAAATCGCCACTATCGTAAATCTCAGTCCGGATGGCGCGCATCTCCGCGCACCGCGGTCACTGGGCGAACCGGGCAAGACTTTGCAGCTTTCATTTCCTGCCAACCTGGAAGAACTGGCGACGACGCTGGAAATCGACGCAAAGATCAAACATGTGTATGCGCCAAGAGCCGCTCCCGATTCCGCGGCCTCCATGCTTGAATATGGCGTCGCTTTCAGCAACGTTTCACCCGCGGACGCGCTCTGGCTGAAGGGGCTGGTCTACCGGCATATCGCCGAAGGATATCTGGCCTAGCGGCGCCAGGCCCGGCAAAACAATTCCGGGCTAGCCCTGCAAGCGGAGAGCCATCATGAAAATACTGGTTTGTGGTGCAACAGGATTTGTCGGCAGGCATCTGACCCGCGCGCTGCGTGATGCCGGCCATACGGTAATACGCGCGGTACGCCGGCCAAGTGAATCCGGCGACATTGCCGTCGACTTCCGCAATGACACCGGCAAAGCGATCTGGCTGCCACGCCTCAACGGGATCGCGGTTGTCGTCAACGCGGTGGGTGTGCTGCGCGATACTCCCGCCAATCCGATGCAGAAATTGCACGCAGAAACACCGACCGTGCTTTTTGCCGCCGTTGCCGAGTCCAACGTCGAGCGGGTGGTTCATATCTCCGCGCAGGGTGTGGATAGTGGCATTGCCACCGCGTATTTTTCCACGAAATTGCCGGCCGAGCATGCGCTCAAGGCATTGCCGGCGCGGGTGCGCTGGCTGTGCCTGCGCCCTACGATTATTTACGGCGAAGATGGCGCAAGCGCGAAAATGTTCAGGACGCTGGCCAAGCTGCCGGTGCACGGGCTGCCCATGGCCGGCCGGCAGCGAATGCAGCCGGTACATATCGACGATATTTGCCGGGCGGTTACACATTGGCTGGCCGACCCGGATGCGGTCAGCCAGATCGTCGCGGCAGCGGGCGCCGATGCAACCGACATGCGCGGCATGCTTGACAGTTATCGCCAGCAACTGGGTCACGGGTCCGCATTGCACATAACGTTACCGTCGCTGCTGGTGAGAACGGCTGCGCTCATCGGCGACCATATACCCGCCAGCCCGCTGTGCAGCGACACGCTGACCATGCTCAACGCCGGAAGTACCACCGACGCATCCGGATTTTCCAGGCTGCTCGGGCGCACGCCGAGAAGCTACCGCGAGTTCATTGCCTGAGCAGCAGGCAACGAACCGCGCCAACGGCATAATTTGCGGCTGGCAGCCACGGCACCGGCCATGGTAATCTTCACCGCTGAATCCCCGGGGCTACAACGCTTCCTGCCGCGCATACCGGGCTACCGGAATCCACGGGAGTGATAGCGCGGATGCAATCGACTCATCACTACAGGAGATCAATCATGCAGAACGAAACCAGTACCGATACCGGCAAGCTCGAAGCAGAAGTGCGCAATGCCGTCGAGCAGGGGCGCGATGTGCAGGAAAAGGTGCGGCAACTCACCTTGCGCATGATCAATGCACGTTCTTTCGATATCAAATCGCTGCGGCAAACCGCAGGTGCCGTGTTGCGCGGTGCACGGGCAGGCGTGCAGAAGGAATTGCAGCAGACCTCCGCGCAAACCCAGGCCGCACAGATCCGCCTCAAGCAGGCAGTCACCGGACTGGACGTAGCCTTGGCGCAACTCGCCGAGGCCGCCAAGCTCGCTGTGCAGGAAGCGACCGGCCGCGCGCAAAGATATGCCAGCGAGGACCTTGAACTGGCGCGCTCGGACCTGAAAATGCTGGAATCGATGTTCATCGAAACCCTGCAGAGCTCGGCCGCGGATGCCAGGGATGCGGCAGGAGATATATTGCGCGACCTGGCATCGCATACCCGCACGCATGGCACCGCCGTCGGCGCGCAGTTGAAGGAAACGCTGGATGTCATTGCACACCAGATCGGCGCGGCAGGACGCGTCCAGGCCGGCGCCGGACTGCATCTCGCCAGGAACACTGCCGATCTGCTGCGCAAGATCGCGGCCGGGGTGCTCAGCGGCCTGGCCGATCACGTCAAGCCCGGCCAACCCAAAGACTGAAGGCTATTGATGCCCTGGCAGGCGCTGTTTGCAACCCACGACCTCGGGCGATTGCACGAGATAGCCTCGATCCTGATCCGCTACGGCTTTGCCGACATGGTGCGGAGGATGGGCATGGCCAATGCCCTAGAACGGGCGGGCCGGGCGCTGCTGTGGAAACATGCGGATGAACTGGCGCACCTGGAACCGCCCGCGCGGGTGCGGCGGGCGCTTGAGGATCTGGGACCGGCCTTCGTCAAGCTCGGCCAGGTGCTCGCCACGCGCGTGGATCTGTTCGAGCCGGAATGGATCGCCGAATTCAGCAAGCTTCAGGACAGCGCGCCTGCGGCACCCTACGCCGACGTGCAACCGCAGCTCAGCGCAGACCTGGGCGGACCGCCCGAGCAGATATTCGCCGCCTTCGACCCCGAGCCCCTGGCTGCCGCCTCGATTGCCCAAGTGCACCGCGCCCGCCTGCACGACGGCAGTGAAGTTGCGGTCAAGGTGCGCCGGCCCGGCATAAAACCGGTCATCGAAGCAGACCTGCGCTGGCTGATGCGCCTTGCCGAACTTGCCGAAGCGGAAAGCCCGGAGTTGCGCGGTTTCAATCCGCAGGAAATCGTCCGGCAGTTTGCGCAATCATTGCGGCGCGAGCTCGATTTCTCAGCCGAATGCCGCAGCAGCGAAGCCATCGCGAACAATTTCGCCGGCTATGTAGATCAGTTCGTTTCACCCTCTGTCGCTGCGAACAAGGCGCCCGCCAAAACGGCAAACGGGCTGCAACACATTTCCAGGATCATCGTCTTTCCGCGCATCTATTGGCAGTGGACCGGAGAACGGGTATGTGTGCAGGAATTCATCGACGGCATACCGGGGCGCCGCCTCGACGCCGTCGACCGGGCCGGCCTCGACCGCAAGACACTCGCAACCCGTGGCGCACATGCAGTGTTGAAGATGATCGTCGAGGATGGTCTGTTCCATGCCGACCCGCATCCCGGCAACGTGTTCTATTTGCCCGGCAACCGCATCGCCTTCATCGACTTCGGCATGGTCGGACGGCTTACCGAGGAACGCCGCGACCAGTTGGTCCGGCTGATGCTCGGCCTAGTGCGGCACGAGCCTGAGCGCGTCGCCGACGTGATGCTCGACTGGACCGGTGACGGCGCGGTGGATGAGGCCGGCCTGGTACAGGAAATCCAATCCTTCGTCGAACAATACTATGGGATGTCATTGAAGCAGCTCAGTCTTGGCGGCATGCTCGCCGACCTGGTTTCCATCCTGCGCCGGCACCATCTCAAGATGCCGGCCGACCTGACGCTGCTGGTAAAGGCCTTCATCTCGCTTGAAGGCATGGGCCGCGAGCTTGATCCCGACTTCAATATGGCCGATGAGGCGATGCCGATGCTGGAGAAGACGCTGCGTGCGCGTTACCGGCCAGCCACACTTATCAGGCGCGGCTGGCGCGCGGCCAGCGAGGCCCTGTCGCTCGCCGCAGGTCTGCCCCATGACATCTCCCGGCTGTTGCGCGCTGCACGGCGCGGAAGGCTCGAGATCCACATCGATGTCACGCACTTGAAGCACGTTGGCAATCAGCTCGACGGCGCCGCGAACCGGCTGGTGATAGGCATTGTCGTCGCAGCGCTGATCATCGGTTCCTCGATCGTCATGACCGTGTCCGGAGGACCCACATTGCTGGGACTGCCGTTGTTCGGCCTGATCGGATTCCTCGGCGCCGCTGCCGGCGGTGTCTGGCTGCTGCTATCGATCGGGAAGAGCAGCAAGGCCGACCGGGAGTAAGCCGCGTAACCGGCACCTGCTTTTTTCCCGCTACAGATTAAGGAACCTCTGATTAAGTCCCACATGGCCGCGCTCGGGTTTTTCCGGGATGGGATGCAAGACGTGCGAGGCAGCGAATGGTCGATCCCCTTCGCAACGAGCACAACGCCGCAGGCCGCCCGGAAAGCCAGAGCCCATGCGGGTTGCGACAAAATCGCGCGCTCGCGGTGTCGCGCTCCTCGGCATCGTAGTCTCGGCTACGACCTTCGTCGCACTCCTTGCGATCATCGCGATTTTGTCGGCAACGCGGCTCATGGAGGACTTAATCAGAGGTTCCTTAAGGATTCACAAGCAATGATATTGGTGCGTGCGCATCAGTATTTGAATCCTGAACAGAAAAATATCCCCACGCATCAGCGGCGCTATCGCCTGCAGACCCCGCCTCGCTCAAGGTTCGCGATGCCGTCACGCGTCAATTGTTTTCAAATCACAAAAATGATATTCGCAATTAAGCAATCCTTAAGATTCGCCGATTAATGTGCGGACCTCGTAAAGCAATCAAGGAGACAAAACCAATGATGAGCAGATCTTAGGCAGTGCAGTTGAAGCTGGCTTGTAGCTGTTTGGCCATCTTGAGGGATATATGAATCGGCATTGGCGGTTCTCTCGTTGGCCGGGAATACCGGAAGGGTTATGTGAGGCAATTACCCGCATAGCCAAAAGCAATCAATCTACGAAAGAGGAACTAACTATGAAAAATCATCAATTGATCGTTGCGCTGCTGGGTTTGCAAATCATGGCGAGCAACGCGCTGGCGGCAGAGAACAACAATGGATCTGTTACGGAACCAGGCGCAGGAACGGTTTGGACCGAACCCAAGACCGGAATGGAATTTGTGTGGGCGCCATCCGGATGTTTCCGGATGGGCGGAGATGGCGAAGCATTCGAACAACCTGTGCACAAAGTCTGCGTCAAAGGCTTCTGGATTGGACGCCATGAAGTCACCCAGAAGCAATACCGGCAAATCATGGGGCAAGACGACAGCCTGTTCAAAGGGTCCAACAACCCGGCAGAGCGGGTGAATTGGCATGATGCACTGGATTTTGCCGGAAAAATGAGCGCCAGCACCGGCACCAAGGTAAGGCTGCCTTCCGAGGCGGAATGGGAATATGCCTGTCGTGCAGGCAGTGCGCACGAGCTCTATTGCGGCAAAGGCACGCCGGAAAAGCTGGGCTGGTTTCGCAACAACAGCGGCATGACCACCCATCCGGTCGGTCAATTGGCCGCCAACGACTGGGGTCTGTACGACATGAGCGGCAACGTGTGGGAATGGACGCAAGACTGTATCAACAACAACTACAAGGGGGCGCCTGCTGATGGCAGCGCTTGGGAAACCGGAAACTGCAAGATGCGCGTGGGTCGCGGCGGCGCATGGAACAACAACGAGGATGTCCTGCGTGCCTCGCATCGCAAATTCGATGATGCCGGCGGCCGGGACAGCATCAATGGCATCCGGGTCATCAGGACTGACCGCTAGCCATGCATAAGGAGCTGTTCGCTGATATGCCTGCCATGCGCAACTGTCTGTACGGGCGTCAGTGACTGCCGAAGCGAACACATGCCGGTTCCATCCGGCATGTGCCGCGCTTTTTCCTGAACGCCGCATCATGAGATGGAAAACCGCGCCAGACAGGCATACCTGCTATTGGAAAAAACAGCCGGAATATCTGGAAGCCGGGCCTGCTGATCAGGGATTATTCCCGTATTGATATTGAATTTGCCGGAAAAAGAGCGTATAAAATAACTGCAGTTCTCGAGCAAGGTTTGTTTGTTCGCGGGAGATGCCTATCGACACTTCAACGATTGATTACTTTTAGATGCAACCCAAGCCGGTATTCGACGACTGGCATTATCGGCATCCCATATGCCGACAATTAATACGCCGCAATGATGCGGCGTGATTTTTTCCGGTGGCATATTGTTGACGCTGGCGTTGCGCGGCAATGAACAGCGGCTAATGCCGGATGCTCACCAGATAATGCTGCGGGGCACCCTGTTCAAGCCTGCCAGACACCATACCCTTCTTCACGCAGGCCGATCGCCAGCTCCACTTCCATGTCGCGCGCGCCGTCATAAGGCATCGGATTATAGACTTCGTAGAGTTCGGGCAACAGCCGCAAGCCGAATTTCTGCACATAGCGGTTGGACTGGATACCCGCCTTGTGCTTGTCGAAGCGCACATCGGGATCCAGACCCGTCATGCCGACATAGACGCACGGCTTGCCCGGGACATAATCGGGGTTGGCTTTTTTGAATCGGCCTGTGTGGAGAACGTCTTTCGACAGTTCGATCACATAAACGTGGTAGTGGTCGCGGCGTCCCATGGCAGCATGCGGTGAACACAAAATAATTGCTGCATTCCAGAATTCAGAAATCTGGACGTATTATAAAGCGCGCGGTGATGCATTGCCCTGCCTTTATCTTTTTGCTGTGAAAGGAGAACATCATGAACACTGCAGACATGATAATTCATGTGCATCCGGAGCTGGATGCGAAAGCAAGAACCCATTTGGAAAAATGGATAGGGGGGTGTATCGGAGTTGATTGTGCAGAATTTGACCACCACAAGCATTCCCATGCATTGATCGTGAAGTATGATCCCGACACGGTTCAAGGCATGCAGATACTGAATATGGTGCGCAAAATCGATCCAGTGGCGACCAGAATAGGCCTGTAATCATAACAAGCACTGTTCGTTCCAGGCAGCACCCCTGCCGCCTTATGCACGCCGCAGTTAGGCGCACATGTCACGCGCCGCCAAGCTTGATGACAAGATAAATCGCCGCCGCCAGCAGCAGCACGATGCCCAGGCCGCGCAACAGCCTGATCTTGCTCGGGTCGGGTTTTACCCGGGAGCCCATGAACATGGATTGCGGCCACACCAGCAATAGCAGGCCGGCAACTCCCGGTATCACCAAATCGATATAAGTCATATTCATTCTCCCGCGTTACCGGACGCTCAAGTGAAGCGGCCTGCAATAAGCAGGCAATGGAAATCAAAGTGAACTTTCACGCCGGGCTTGGCCATGCGTGCCGAAATAAATGAGACGGCCGCTGCCGGGGTTCCTGTTGGCTGGCGGCGGCCACGCGCATCCAGAAACCGGCACATTCCATATCTTGTTGTTGCATCGATATACGCCTTCGTTCAAACCCATGCAAATGCATGATAGTACAAAGCGCCGGGGGTTGTTTTTGTCGTGTGATGCCTGAAATATGATCATTGCCCGCCAGTTCGCGCCTGATCGAGTATTTTCCTGATGTCGCCGAGAATCTTGGGCGACGGAACCTTGTCCGTTCCCAGCACCAGCAGCGCGAAGTTGTCCGCCAGGATCTCCTCTGGGTGAATTATGTAGCCGGTGTTTCGCCCGACCTGCTCGTAGAAACCGGAGACGTCTTCCGACCCGACCAGTTGTATGTGCTCATCATCGTATGTCGCAGTCAAGGGGTCTGCAGCATCGCCGGCTTCGACCAGCAGAAACTCGAACTGCAGATAATCGAAAAACTCCCCGCCCCGTTTCTCGTCGTATTCCGGGGTACGGGAATACAACACCGGTATCGCCCAGGTCGGTACGCCGGCCACGCGCAGGCGGATGCAATAGTCATTGCCGGGGGCATCCGGATTGGTGAGCTTGACCTGTTTCAAACGCGATGGGTAGGCAATCTCGCCGCAGCCATAGAAACCGATAGCGGCATACAACCGGTCTTTCAAACCGGGATTGTTGCGCGAAAGAATGTGAAACAGTTCGTGCGAGATTATTTTCTTGATCAACTCCTCTGCTCCCGGCACAAGCATGTGGGCCGGCAGGACGATCGCATTCCCGCGCGTATACGCTGCGCGGCCCTCTTCGTTTCCGGTCGTCTTGACCAGATGGATGGTTTCCGGCCAGGGCAGCGCAAGTTCATTTATTCGCGGCCGCACGGCCGACAACGCAGATTCGACCAGAGCCTTCTCGTTGCCGCTCCAGTCCCGGACGTTCTCGCCAACGAAGCGCAGATAGGCCCGTTCGGAAATAACCCTGCCGGTCTTCAACCGCGCCGAGCGGTCAAAGCGGCTCAAGCGCCGCACAAAATCGTCGCGCGCAGTCAGTATCTCCCTGCCCTGGCTGGCCGGCGCAAAAGTGAACGACACGCTCTTTCCGGCAGTATCGCTGGCGTATGCCGGCGCGAACTGCGTTGCAGCGAGCGTGACGGCAATGAACCCTGCAATCAACCCGGATTTCATGTGGATACCTTTTCCAAACTATAAATGGACCGGGCCTTTGTCTGCCCGGATACGCATGATAGTACAGACGGAGGCTGGCCTTTTTCGCCCGGTACGCCGCTGGCCATGATTGATTTTTATATCGCACCCGCTGGAATCAAATAGAATTTCACAACTGGTCATACAGGATCGTTCCGGCTATGGATATCACAAGTTTGCTATTCCTGCTGTTGCTGGGCGCGCTGGGGTGGTTCTGGTACGACACGCTGCGCGTCCTCGAAGTCGCCCGAAAGGCAGGAAGGCAGGCCTGCAACGAATTGAATGTGCAATTTCTCGACGACACGGTCGCCAACATCTCGCTGGCGCTGGCGCGAGACCGGTCCGGACGCAGGGTATTGCGCCGCACCTATCGTTTCGAATTCAGCGAAACCGGCAACAGCAGGCTGGAAGGCCGGCTGATCATGCTGGGCGACAAGGTCGAGTCGCTGACGATGGAGCCCTATCAAATATTGTCCTGAAACACTCCCAAATCCCGAAAAGCGCGCCTCCCAGCCCGATCCCTTGGCCGCCTCTATCAGGTGTTTAAGGATGGTGCGCTTGCCCGGCTTATCGCTGCGCTTGATATCAAATGTGTCGGTCTTGAAAAAATTGCGGTCGATTCCCGTCACTTGATAGCTTCCCAGATAAGTGACCGAATACAAATCAGACCCGAATCAAGATTTAAGTTCAAGGCGCAATCTTTTTTCCACTTCGCTGATCTGCCCGGGCGGAACACCGTACTGTGCCGCCAACACCCCCCACCCCGCAAACGCCTGTACCGTCTCGTCGATCACTGTCCCCGGATGCCTGATGCTGAATTTCGCGCCGGTCTCGAGCAGCAGCGCGCGCGTAAAATCGCCGGTCTTGCCGCCCAGCGTCATCTGGTGCCGCGCGGTATAGCCCGCGCCCGCGGCGAAGTTCAGATCGTAAGCCGGGGCCAGGCGCCACTCGCCGGTCATGGAATCGAGCAGGAACGAGATGTTCTTGACGTGGTCGTCTTGATTGCGCCCGACGATGTTGAACACCATGCGCTTGTAGGCCTGTTCCAGCGCCTGATGTCCGAGCTGCAGTTCGAGCATCAGCCTGAACCACGCCTCGTAACTGAATGCCTGCGGAAGATTGTAGTCAACGTGCGTTATCCCGCCCAGGCTGTGCATGTGCAGTTTCTCGCTGCCGTTGCGGTCGAAGCGTTTGGTCATGAAGTGAAACAGGCCGTGGTCTTCCAGGAAAGCAACCTCGGACATCTCGATGCCGAGCTGCCTGGCAAGCAACGCATAGGTGTACTCGATGCGGTTGAACGGCTTGGCTTTCATGTCCAGCACATTGGCGGAACCCACGCCGTCGAACTTGATGATCCACGCTTCCTCTCCTGCCTGAGGGGATGCAAAACCCGACCTCACCCGCCGGCGTTCCCTGTCCCACAGGATCAGCGCCTTCGCGCGCGCGCCGCCGGCAGAACCGCCGACCCGCATGATCTCGTTAACGGCATCGCTGGCATCGCCCTCGATCAGTTTGCGTGCGGCTTCGACCAGGCTCTGCACTTCCAGCGCGCGTTCCTCATCCCTGGTCTTGCGTTGCAATGCAGGGGTATATTCGAGCGCGCCCATTGCGCGCCTGCCGACATAAAGCAGGCGCTGCACCGGACTCAGTGCACTGTCTTTCTCCCCCCTGGACTCGAAGTAACTCTGGATGATCTTGTTGCCAAAGGCGTCCGGGAGCGAGTCCGCCAGCACACCCGGCAAACCAAGGAACATCGGCGAATTGCGCAGCTCGGGAAACTCGAAGATGCCGGCTTCCAGCGGAAGGTGTTTCGGAGACAACGCCCGGCCTGTCGTCAAATAATGTTGGTCGTAGCTGAACCCTACCCGGCCATTGGCGAATTCCAGCACCTGCCCGGCCAGATGTCCCCACAGATGGACATTGGCGGTGGCGGTAACTGCGGGGCTTTCAGCGCGCGGCCGCTGCGTCGCCATGTTTGCGTTTCCCGCCGGAGGCCTTGACACGCGGCTGGCCACGGGACGAAATACTTTCACCGCCCGGCAGCACATCGGGGAAAGCGGCCTCCAAAGCAGCGAGCGTGTTCAGCCCGCGCAGCAGCTTGACCAGAGAAGACAGGCGCACGTCTTTGCCTGCCTCCATGTCCATGATCGTCTTGCGATTGAGGCCGGTCTTGTCCGCAAGCTGGTCGACCGGGATGTTGCGGGCTAGCCGCCGGCTGCGGATGCGCTCACCCAGCAAGCGCATGATTTCATCATTTGTCATATAATCCGTTATAGTGGACATAATACCTCCATAAACATCACAGAGGCCACTATAAAGGACTTAATGTAATATTGTCAATATTATTTCCATATAATCCATTATATTGGACTTTATGGCTTATTTTAGCAGTCATCATCCGCTTTAACGGACTTTTATGGCTTGGTCTGAAATCATCGCAAAAAAGCCGCAACGCGGCAGATTCAGCCGGCATCGATATGCATCGCCTCCGGTTGCTGCGGCGCAACGCCGATCTCGATGCGCTCGTATTCCGCAATCACCTGCGCGCCCAGCAACAACAGCGCGGCGGCGACTTCCATGCTGAGCAGCACGACGATGGCCGTGGTGAGCGAGCCGTACACCACGCTCACCTGCGACAGCGTGTCGAAATACCAGCCCAGTGCATGGCGGACCAATTCCCACAACAAGGCTGCAGAAGTGCCGCCGATCAATGCGTGCCGCGCCGACAGCCTGCCTACCGGCATGAAGTAATAGATCGATGAAATGAACAGGATCTCCCCGAGCAAGCCGGCAAAATAGATCAGCCAGCGCGAGAAGCCGCTCAGCGACCAGTTGTGCCCCAGGAAAAGCAGATGCTCGCCGCCTATCGCCTTCAGGTTGGCGATCACGATCGTGCCCGCCAACAGCGCCGCGCCGATATACACGATGTAGCCGAACGGCAGCAGCAGCGAAACGAGCAAGTGCCACCTGCGCTCCTGAATGCGGTGCAGGAAGATCACCGAGATCGCATTCTCCAGCACCTTGAAGCCGAGCGAGCTGAAGAACAGCATCGTGATGAACAAGCACCCAGCCGATCACTTCGCGGTGATCTACGAGCGCCTGCAACTCAACCACCAGCGCCCTGCCCTGACCCGGCGCCACATACTCCAGCGCGCGGCCCAGTGTCGACAGCAACACCGCTTGGTCGATCACCTGCGACAGCGCGATCACCATCATGACCAGCAGCGGCACGATCGAGAGCAGCGCGTAATAGGCGACCGCGCCTGCGAGCAGCAGGCCCTGGTTGGCCTGGAATGCTTTCAGTACCTGGAGCGTGAACGCGACCGGGTTGGTCAGCATGTAGGTTGTTCTTGGGTCGATGAGTTTCATGGTGTATGGACAACGCTATGACCAAATGCAGAGAATCTTTCACAGATGTTGCAGGTCGCCCGGGATATCGATGTCGGCAAAGATCCCGGCATCGTCGATGTTTATCTCCACGAGTCTGGATATATCGCGTTCCAGCAAACGCCGCGCGCCGGTATTTCCCCGCAGCGCCAGCAGTTCATCGCGGTAATCAGAGACGAACCCGACCGGATGGCCGCGCCTGTCATCGCGGGAGGGAGCTGCCAGGGCCGCCCCGGCCAGCAGCGCATCTCTCACGCCCGCGATCGCTGCCGCTGGTACAGCAGGCATATCGGCCAGCCCGATCAGCCAACCGGCGGCACCAAGGTTTGCGCGCACACCGCAGACCAGGCTGGCTGCCATGCCCTGCGCGGCATCCTCACATTCGATCCAGCGTATCGGCGCTGACTTGATCTTGCCGAGTGCAGTTTCGATCGTACTGCAAAATGTTTCTGCCCCCGGTCTGACGACTACGGTGATCTGCCCTAACGTCTCCAGCCATGGCATCAGACTGTGCGCGGCGAGCGGCAAGGTCACGCCACGCAGCGTCACCGGATGCAGCAGCTTGTCCGAACCGAAGCGGCGCGAGGCCCCCGCCGCCAGCACAATGGCAGCGAGGTCGGCTGGCTCAGAACCAGAATCAGGCAAAGCTTTCCCGGTCGAACGGCATGCGGCGCAGGCGCTTGCCGGTCAGCTTGAACACCGCGTTGGCAACCGCCGGTGCGATCGGGGGCACGCCCGGTTCGCCGATGCCGGTGGGTGCTTCACTGCTTGCCACGATATGCGCCTCGACCCGCGGCATTTCGGAAAAGCGCAGCGGCGCGTAGTCGTGGAAATTGGATTGCATCACGCGGCCGTTCTCCAGCGTGATCGCGCCGTGCAAGGCAGCGGAGAGTCCGTAGACGATGGCGCTTTCAATCTGCTGATTAATTCCATCCGGGTTGATGACCATGCCGCAATCGACTGCAGCGACCACGCGATGCACGCGGATCTTGCCGTTTTCCAGCGACACTTCGGCGACCTCCGCCACGTAGCTGTCGAACGACTTGTGTACCGCCACACCGTAAGCATGGCCTGCAGCCAACTTCTTCTTTCCCCAGCCGGCTTTATCCGCAGCCAGTTTCAGCACGCCCCGATAACGCGAATCGGCAGGCAGGATGCCAAGCCGATAGGCAACCGGATCTTTGCCGGACAGATGCGCCAGTTCGTCGATCATGGTTTCGACCACGAAAGCGGTGTGCGAGTGGCCGACCGAGCGCCACCATTGCACCGGCACTTCATTCTTCGGGCTGTGCAGTTCGACCTGCAGGTTGGGAATCATGTAGGGCAGTGTCGCCGCGCCCTCCACCGAAGTGACATCGATGCCGTTCTGGATCAGAAATCCTGCGAAAGCAGTATCGGCAATGATGGACTGGCCGACCAGGGTGTGTTTCCAGGCCAGCGGCTTGCCGTTCCTTGCGATGCCCGCCTCGATGTGGTCGGCCCACATCGGCCGGTAGTTGCCGCCGCGCATGTCGTCCTCGCGCGTCCACACCACCTTGACCGGTTGGCCGACCGCCATCGCCACCTGTACTGCCTCGGTGACGAAATCGGAGCGCGGATTGGCACGCCGGCCAAAACCGCCGCCGAGGAACGTCGTGTGGATCTCCACCTGCTCCGGTTTGAGCCCCGCGGTCTTTGCCGCCATCATCGCGTCCACGGTCTGCATCTGGGTACCGGTCCAGATGCTGCAATGGTCGGGCCTGAGGTCCACCACCACGTTGAGCGGCTCCATCATGGCGTGTGCCAGATACGGTATCTCATACTCGGCACGAATGGACTTGTGTGCCTTCTTGAAACCCTGCACCGTATCGCCATCCTTGCGCGCCACGGCACCCGGTGTTTTTGCCAGCTTGAGAAATTCCGCGCGCATCTTCGGTGTGGAAAGTGCCGCACCCGGCCCTTCATCCCATTCGATCTCCAGCAGGTCGCGCGCAGTCTTGGCGGGCCAGAAACCGGTTGCGGCGACCGCGATCCCGGTCGGCACCTGATACACACCCTGCACGCCCGATACTTTGCGCGCCTCGGTCGCGTCGAAACTCTTCACCTTGCCGCCGAACACCGGGCTGCGCGCGATCACCACCGTCAGCATACCGGGCAGGTAAACGTCCAGGCCGAACTGCGCGCTGCCGTTGATCTTGGCCGGTGTGTCGAGACGTTTGGTCGGCTTGCCGATGATCTTGAAATCCTTGGGCGACTTGAGTGCGACGTTGTCCGGCAACGGCAGTTTGTTCGCAGCATCGGCCAGTTTGCCGTAACTCAATCTCTTGCCGCTGTTGGCATGGATCACCTGGCTGTTCCCGGCATGGCATTCGCTTTCCGGCACGCCCCATTGCTGGGCCGCGGCGCGGATCAGCATGATCCTGCCGCTGGCGCCGACGCGCCGCAGCTGCTCCCACGACGACGTGACGCTGGTGCTGCCTCCGGTCATTTGCATGCCGAAAGCCGTGTGGTTATACACCGCGGCCACCGGCGCAGACTCGACGCTGATCCGGCTCCAGTCGGCTTCCAGTTCCTCCGCGATCAGCATAGTCAGCGAAGTGTAGACACCCTGCCCCATCTCGGATTTGTTGATGACGATGGTGATGCTGTCGTCCGGCGCGATGCGGATGAAAGCGTTGGGCGGGTATACCGGTTTCGGTTGCGGTTGCGCATCGGCCGCATAAGCGCGGCCGCCTTTGATCGGCAGGTAAAAGCCGATCACCAATCCGCCCATCAATGCGGTGGAGTCCTTCAGGAACTTGCGGCGCGCAGGATCTTGCGCGGTGACGTTTTTCAGTTCGGTTTTCATTTGGCGCCTCCGCTTTGTTCCGCCAACAGCGGATGTTTGGCCACCTTCTGGATCGCCGCGCGGATGCGGTTGTAGGTGCCGCAACGGCACAGGATGCCATCCATCGCGGCAGTGATCTCTGCTTCGCTGGGATGCGGAGTCTCCTTGAGCAGCGCCGTGGCCGCCATGATCTGGCCGGACTGGCAGTAGCCGCATTGCGGCACATCCACTTCCTGCCAGGCCGCCTGCACCGATTTGCCCAGCGCGGTTTCGGCCAGTCCTTCGATGGTGGTGACCTGCTTGCCGCTGGCCATCGACACCGGCGTCACGCAGGAACGCACAGCGCGGCCATCCAGGTGCACGGTGCACGCGCCGCACTGCGCGATGCCGCAACCGTATTTGGTGCCGGTCAGTTGCAAATGGTCGCGCAGCACCCACAGCAAGGGCGTGCCGGGGTCGGCATCGACTTTGGTCCTGGTTCCGTTGATAGTTAAAGTGATCATGAGCACACCTCCTGATTGTTGGGTTGAGACTGGTTGAGTTTGGATTTCATCTGGAGTGCGCAGACGTGTCTGCGCTGTTTAAAGCGGCGACGCGTCGCCGCACTCCAAAGTTGATTCCATTGCCACGCGTTGCACAGGAACAAAAAGTGCCGCTTCCTTATTCACAGACTTAAGACCAGTTGCGGAAACCGACTGGTTGCGGATCGAAATCAAGTGAGCGAGGATGGACACCGCGATCTCCGGCGGAGTGCGGCTGCCGATGCTCAAGCCCACCGGCCCGTGCAGCCGTGCGATCTCCCCGGGAGAGAGATCGAACAATGCCAGCCGCTCGCGGCGCTTGGCATTGTTGGCGTGGGAGCCCAGCGCACCGACATAGAACGCAGGAGATTTCAGCGCCTCTAGCAGCGCCATGTCATCCAGCTTGGGATCATGGGTCAGCGCGATGATCACGGTTGACGCATCCGCTTGCAGTGCCAGCACCGCGTCGTCGGGCATCTCGCTCACCACCACCGTGTCCGGTACGTCCCAGGTGTGGCGCATCTCTGCGCGCGGATCGCAGACGAACACCTGGTAGTCGAGCGCCTGCGCCATGCGTGCGAGATAAGCGGAAGTCTGGCCGGCGCCGATGATCAGCATGCGCCAGCGCGGGCCGTGCACCGTGGTCAGCGTAGTACCGTCGAACACGAAGCTGTCGGTGCGGCTGGCGTCGTCCAGCACGACCTGCAATGTATCGAGGTGCAAGGTGCGCCTGACCAGCCGATGTGCCCGGACCAGTTGCAACACCTGCTCCACCCAATCCGATTTTTGTATCGGTTCCACGACCAGGCGTATCACACCGCCGCACGGCAACCGGAAACGCCTGGCTTCTTCGCTCGTGACACCAAACGTCAGCACATCGCAGCGATCAATAGCCAACTGGCCGCGCTTCGCGCGCAGCACCAGGTCGTCCTCGATGCAGCCGCCCGACACCGAGCCCACTGCCAGACCGTCACCGCGCAGGGCGAGCATCGCACCCGGCGGACGCGGGCTGGAGCCGAAGGTTTCCACCACCGTCACCAGCCACAGCGGCTGGTCCCCCGCTTGCCACTCCCGCAGGGTCTTGAGTACAGAAAGATCGACGCTATCCATAACGTGACTCCTTGTGCCGGCGGTTATTCTCCCAAGGATTTGAAA
The DNA here is from genome assembly GCA_049320585.1 of Pseudomonadota bacterium. Taxonomy (GTDB): domain Bacteria; phylum Pseudomonadota; class Gammaproteobacteria; order Burkholderiales; family Gallionellaceae; genus Gallionella. The sequence continues at coordinate 58,479 of JBMOQB010000034.1, forward strand.
CGGATGTTACTGGGGATAATGCTGAAACTTATTATTTTATGGGATGCATATCGTACGCCTTCTTGCGGCAAAATCTACAGCGATTAGACGAACGCCCCGAATCGTTTTGTAATTATTTGATTTTGTAGGAGCGGGCCATGCCCGCGAAAGAGTTGATCGCGGGCATGGCCCGCTCCTACACCCATGTTGAAGAAATTCGGTGGTTCAACCCACCCGTTCCTTCCATCATCCCGCAGCCCGACACTACAAGCTTGCGGGGATTTTCATTCAGGGCGAATCGGCCAAACATGTCAATCCTTTGCCCCTTTCCTGAAATCCATTGATTTTAAGTGGACTAGTCTATATACTGGTCTACATCAAGTTTGCAGTGCAAGGGAAAATCATGAAAATCGAAATTGGTTCGTATGAAGCGAAAACAAAGCTTCCTGAATTGCTGAGACAGGTAAAAACTGGCAAGAGCTTTACCATTACCAATCGTGGTGAAGCGATTGCGGATTTGGTACCCAGTGTGGGCGCGAGGTCAAAGGACAAGGTTGCGGCAGCAGAAAAACTCAAGGCGTTCATGCTGGCCGAGCCGGTGCGTGGTGTAAACATCAAGGCTCTCATCGAAGAGGGGCGTGAGTGAACTTCGTCCTCGATAACTCGGTGACCATGCGTTGGTTCTTTGGTGACGGCAAACCACGAGAACTTGCCTATGCAGGCAAAGTGCTTGATGCGATGAAAAAGGCCAGCGCCCTCGTGCCCGTGACATGGGCACTGGAGGTGGCAAACGTCATTGCCAGGGCGGAAGCAAAAGGCCTGGTAACAGAAGCGCGGGGCGGGGCGTTTCTTGAAATGTTGGAAGGCGTAGATATTGAAGCAGACACGGCGACATTCCAGCACGCGCTGTCCGATACGCTTCAACTGGCGCGGCGATACAAACTTTCCGCTTACGACGCATCCTACCTCGAACTGGCTTTACGACAAGGTATACCGCTTGCCACGCTGGATGAAGATTTGCAAAAGGCCGCAAAGAAAGCTGGCGTAAAAATGTTTGGTTGAAACACCAAGCAAAGTCACTTTATCTTTATAAAACAGCTTCACTTTTCTTTCCACGGCGCAAAGCCGATGGGGCGTTTCTTCTTGGGATCCAGCGGGGTCATGAGTTGGCGGATGGCGTCAATCAATTCTGCAATCGCGCGGTCATGTGCCCCGACCTTGCGCTCCAGCTGGTTGAGCTTTTGCGAAAGCTCTTTGTGGGTAGAAACCAGTTCGCGCAAATGAACGAAGGCGCGCACGACATGGACACTGATTTCTATGGCGCGAGTCGAGTTGAGCACGCTGGCCGCCATGATGGCACCGTGTTCAGTAAAGGCGAATGGTAGTTTGCGCCGACCACCCCAACTTGATGTCGCAAATTGCGACTTCAAGTTTTCGAATTCTTCTGCAGTTAGCTGTAACATAAAATCTTCAGGAAAACGCTCGCTGTTGCGACGCACCTGTTCGTTGAGGCGTTTGGTTTCAACCCCATAGAGCTCTGCCAAGTCGGCATCCAACATGACCTTCTGACCACGGATAACAAATATCCGCGATTCGATCTTTTCAACAGATGCAATCAACTTCTTGTCAGCCATTGCCCTCCCCCTTTGCGGCATTCTGCACAGTTAAATGACCTCCGGCAAAGCCGGAGGCTTATTGGGTGAGCGCCTCAAAGGCGCCAATAAAACCATGAGCCGCCTCAAGGTGGCTGGATTGCACTCCTTCCCCATATCAGGGGGAAGGTTGGGATGGGGGTACAAATTGCTGACAGCATCCATACTTTAATTTCTACCCCCACCCTACCCCTCCCCCTGCAAGGGGGAGAGCGAAGCG
>JBMOQB010000035.1:0-58217 GCA_049320585.1 Pseudomonadota bacterium
GGGGGAGAGCGAAGCGAGGGGGCCGAATAATGTCACTGAATTTTGACTTTTCTTTATGTGACCGCCGCATAGGTCAAACCCTTGTGAGTCCCCCGGCATAGCCGGGGGTTTACCTAACCGAATTATCTTGATCAATAACGGCCAAGCAATATCAGCAATCGGAGCAACAAGTCATCCGTCCATTTCTGCCGCCAGATATTTCGGGAACAAGCCAGTTGTACGCGTTTATACGGAGATGGTCTTGCCGCAACGAAGTTTTCCAGGATTTCCCGGTTTGGCATGGGAATACTGTCTTTAAATATATCAAACAGGGTTGCAGCCTGCTCGCTCATCCACCGGTGGCCTTCTCCTCCCCCAAAAAACCTCCGGTACTTTCTCGCAAACCGGCTATACGCGTTTGCAGCCACGCCTATCGCATTGGCGCCATGTTGCCGGTATTTCAGCGTGGCTGTTTCATCAAAGATAACCTGACCAAAACACGACATCACCAGATAACACCACCAATCATGTATCACCACCCTCATTGGCAAATTCCCGGCTACCAGCCGTACAGCTTCCCCGTTGAGAACAATAGTACAACCTGTGACGACACTTTCTACCAGAGCGTTGCCAAAACCGATCTTTTTCGGCAGATCGGTATAGCCGATATGCTGCAATGCAGCATCGACCAGCTCCACTCCGGAGCAATACATTGCGGGCCTGTCATCTGTTACCCCGCTTAATTGAGTGACTGCGCGCGCGATCTTGCCGGGAAGCCAGACATCATCCTGGTCGCAAAATGCCACATATCCGGTATCTGTAGCCGCAGCGCTTTTCAACAACTCAAAAAAGCTGCGGGCCGGACCCAGGTTGTTGTGCCCTTCGAGTAAAGTTATACGTCCTTTTGCCTGTTCGCCTTCCAACAATTCTCTGGTTGTATCGGTCGAGCCATCATCCCGCACCAATATCCGGATGTTCGGGTAGGTTTGCTGGTACAACGAATCGAGCTGCTGTTGCAGGAACTTGCTCCCGTTGTATGTGGAAAGCAATACCGTGACCTTGCCGGATTCAGACAGCTCTATCAACATGGATCAGCTCGTCTGCAGAAGGCGTAAGGAACAGCAGGGATGTGGTTCATCTTTCCAGCACCCTCTTGACTACCTCAAGATACTGATGACCGTATCGCTCGTCCGGCTCGAGATAAGCGCATTCGCTCCACTCGTTCCAGGCATTGAGGAAAATGAAATTTTCCGGAAGATTTCTTTGCGGCATGGTATCTACCAGCCTGGCGAGCCCCCTGCCAAAGGCTTCGGGCGATGCACCGCGGAAGATGGTTGCCCTTTTCTTGTAGCGTGCCGTGTTGTCCCAATCGACAAATGCGCCCGGGTATGTGGTCAGGTTCTGGTCCGGGTGAATCTCGGTAATCTTCTGCCAGATCGCATTGTAATCATGAAAGGTGAGTTCCTTGATGAACGCTTCCCTTACCCCGCGCAGCATGTTCTGATAGCGCTCCGGCAGACTGCGCACCAGCTTGAACAACAGAGTATGTTTGATTGATTTTTTATCGAAGGCCGGGGAATTGATCGCTTCGAACGGCTGGAACTGGAATAGCGCATCAAAAGAGTTCAGGCAATTCCTGTTGGCCAATTCATACTGTTTCTGAAATATGAAATACAACCCGGGCAGCCCGTCCTGTTGCGCAAGCTCGCGCCAATACGCCAGCATCTCGTCTATCTTCTCGATTCGCTGCGGCCGGTAAATCACGAACACCGGCTTGCCATCCACCTTGATGGCCCGGGGATCGGTCCAGGCCTTGATCAGATAATCATAGTGCTTCTTCCAGCTTTCTCTGGCCGGAGGATGGGTCTGCTGGATCAGGATGTGATGGTCACGTGCATCCCATCTTTTGGTCCATGTCTCATTGGCCCACGACAGACAGAACGGAAAATCGATGTCCTTGTTTGCCATGACCAGATTGGTCGGTGTTTCAAGCAACTGCTTGCCATCAAACCAGTAATGGTAGTGGCAAAATCCATGGACTCCGTAGCGCTTGGCCAGATCGATCTGCCGGCGCAGCGTTTCCAACCGCGACTGATCATAGTAATTCTCGTCGAGCGGCACGCGCGGCTGATAATGGCCTTCGTACATGGGTACCGCCGACCTGACATTGTTCCAGTCGGTAAAGCCCTTGCCCCACCACTCGTCGTTTTCCGGGATCGCATGCAATTGCGGGAAATACATTGCGATCAGCTTCACGTCATGCGGACGCGATGGAACCGATGTAGCAGTCAGATGTTCTGCTGAAGTCTGACTCTCACTATTCATTACCCAACTCCAGCCCCTTTGTTTTCCTGAAAATATCCGTAGGAACGGGCCATGCCCGCGATCATCAGCATCCAAGGTCGCGGGCATGGCCCGTTCCTACAGTACGATGGAAGGTTCAGTCCTAATCCTTAATAAAGAATTTACGCCCCGATGCATATATCCCTTGTAACCTCGCATACATCTTTGCACTGCCATATATGCGCAGGAATGTTTTTACATGATCCATGAAGGAAGTACGTTGCGGCGGAACAAGAGCGTCCATCAACATAATCGCCTCACCATCAGCATTTATAGGGACAGCTTTTACGACCACCTGATAAACCGAACCAAACGGATTCTTCGCCAGCACATCCCGGACTTCTTGCGATGTGCTTGCCCAGCGCTTGGCAAACTCGGTATGTTCCGGTTCGCGCACCACAAACTCTGCATGAACAATCTTGAGGCCGGCATCTTCAAACAATCTCTGGATATTTTTGATACCGAAGAACCGGATATGGGTCCGATCGAGCAGGCCGATATCACTATATTCAAAGTCCTCATCCAGCAAGCATGCATGTATTACTGAATGGGCAGCATGAGGTATCGAAACCACGATGCAACCGCTTTCATCCAGCAGCCCTTTCATTGCTTTCAATACAATCAAGGGTTCATACAAATGCTCCAGCACATCTGTTGCCGTAACCACATCGAATTTCCCATTATTCTTAACGGCATCAGGCCAGTTGGGCGCATTCAGATCAGCCTGGTAAACGTGCTCACAATAGGGGGCCAGCTTTTTGACTGCTTCGGCGTCGATTTCCAGTGCAGTCACACGGCAGCCCGACTTTTTTGTTAACAGCTTGGTGATCGTTCCGGGACCGGGGCCCAACTCCAGCACACGCTTGTTTTCACCGATTATCCGCACGACCCGTTCACCGGCAGAATCAGTACCGAGGTGATAATCATATTTAAGTCGCTCTTCTTTCATGGCATTTTCAAATCAATTAGTGCGCGCGGGGGAGTATATCTTAACCTTTGAGGCACTTTGGAAAAGTGTCCGCAAAAACGGTAGCGCACATAAGCCAGTGAAGGACAATCAGGCAACCTTTGGAATTTTTGCCCCCAGCATGTCACACAAGGCAGTCAAATATTCACGGAAGGAAAAGTTCTGGTCTACTTTATCTTGAACAGCCTTGCTTAAAGCAGCGTGCAGATCGGGTGTATCGAACAACCGGCAGATCGCCGACGAGAGCTCCTCAGCATCCAGCGATGGCACCACTATACCGCCAACTTCTTCCACGAGATTCGCAGCACCTCCCGTTGAAGCAAATGCCACGACCGGCACTCCTACATCAAAGGATTCAAGCACGACATTCGGGAAAGGGTCTTCCCGGGAGGTCAATGCATATACATCCGAGCCGGCATGGAAAAGCGCGGTATCAGGTACATATCCGACAAAGTGGATTCGATCCCTGAATGGGCTGTTCATAAGCTTTCCCTCGATGATATTTTGCATCTTTGGATCACTATGTCCCACCCATACGAAGTCGATATCAGATCGGTCCATCAATATCTTCGTAGCGCAATCAACGAAGAGATCGGCACCCTTCCTGAAATCTGCAAAACCGACTGCCAGCACTATTTTGGTATCTGGCGGCATCCCCAACTGTTTGCGCAACTCTGCCCTGGCAGCATCCTTCGCCATGCGCCATTTGTTTTTGCGGTACAAACCCTGAGGACGAATGACTTGTTTGGCAGTATCGACTTGTGCGAACTGGGCGAAACCGTCAGCAACGATCCGAGCGGGAAAAACAACCGCGCTTGCTGAAGAAGCGATTTGTCTGGCTTGGGTTTCCAGCCTATAGCTCCGGATGATGCCCGGTAATTCATGCACGAGACAGACGCTTTCAATCCCGGCATCGCGAAACACCGGGACTATCCTTCCGGAAGCTGTTGTGTTGACGATGGCCTTGGTGAAACCTCGTTGTGCAAGCGACTGCGCCAGCTTTTTGAAGTCCGCCATCCTGGCCTCGAATTCATTGAACACATGAACCGGTGCCAGCGATGCGAATTCGCTTGTTAATCTCCCGCCGCCAAGAAGTACCGCCTCCACATTCAAATTCAGCTCCTGTTTCAGTGTCTTGACCATGCCCAGCGCCAAAAATTCAGCCCCGTGCGCCCGAGCATCATGTGACACGACCACGATGCGATGCGCTGGATCACCCAAGGGTATTTTGCTATCTCCATCATGATCGATAAATACATAATGCGGGTTATTCGGTGAAGTACTATCAAACGGCGCACTGTCCTCTTGCCAATTCTGATAGGACTTGAATCGGCGAAAAATGAAAGGGAGGTTTCGGAACAGAAAATTCTTGATCTGATGCCGGCTGCGCAGTGAAAGTGGCAGATCTAGCCAAGCCCGGCTCGCACTTTGCGTGACAAGGTGGCGCACCAACAAAAAATGCTTATTTGGAGCCATTATCAGTTTATTGATTTGCAGATTAGCGGAAATGCCTTGGACGCCAGAATGATGTTTCCCCACTTCTCAGGTGCAAAAATATTTCTTGAATATTTCATGCTATCTGTTGCTGCCTGGCACATATGTCTGCAATATTGCACCTCCATTATAAGAAGCGAGTATGCCAAACAATCGCTCCAAGGCATGCAACAATGTTCCGTCATAAGCCAATGGTTCTTCCGGATAGTCCTCCCAATCCAGATTCAAATCTAATAGTGCTTGCAGACCTGTGGCTCTTGCCCAAAACATCGTACCAATCGGGAAGCACAGCTCTTGGTATGAATATTTTATTCCGAGCCCAGACAAAATCCCTTCACCCACCCGGTAATTCTCGCCCCAACCCACAATGTTAGGGTCGTCAGGAAATACCATCATGACATCTTGATCGGCTGCCATTCTGCCGAGAATTATATCGGCCATGGGAGCGTGCTCGCCAAGCAGGTTATCCAGCAGAAACTCAAACCAGATTCTGCCAAGCGCATCATCATCCAAATCTACAGTCTTTTTGGTATGCAGATGTCCTACCAAATCGTATTTTTGACGTATCGTCTCTCCAAATTCCGTCAGAAAAGGGCCGATATCCCGGCCGCGATTTGGCACGACACGGATATCAATCTCCCCCCCGTAGTAATTATCAAGGTTTGCAGCAATTTCACGTCGCGCAGATTCACTTGTAACGCTGATCAGCAAATCCGGACGGGCACGATTTCGCTCGAGCCGCCGAAGAATATTTGGAAATATATCCGGATAATATACATGGATATGTAGCCCTACGCGAAGCGCCATAGGAAGGGGTTTCGGCGTTTCATACGACGTAATCAGTCCCCAGTTCCATGGTCCTTGCGGTTGGCCTGCACGCAGATAATCAGCCAGCGGATCGGCATCAGCACACTCAACACCATGCTGTTCAAGATAAATGCCTGGATGAAATCCAGGGAACAGTTTACGCCGCCACACGCCCCTTATTGCCCATGAGCGCACGTACCTGCGCAAGGCTTCTTCCTCGTTCATGCCCTGAAATAAGGGCGGGCAGTAATAGTCCAGCTTGATCAACCCCGATTGGGAAATCGTATCAATGTCAGCATCGTACTTGTTCCCATCACCCCAGGCACTCAGCTTGAAGAAGATCTGCCTGAGAGGTGTGGCGCGACGGATTTTCCACACATATGGACGCATTGATCTTTTTATGGACTTTATCGTGATCAGGATTCTTTGTTCCACCCTGACTTTGAACCTTCGGGACACTTCAACCATGGCATACCTCAAGCCCAAAGTAGACCGTATCAACCCGATCTTTCGTTTTTCAAAAGCGACATCCCCGGAAGATGACCCGCCCTTTTCGTTATATATGGCGACCACTTCCGCAATGTGTACGAAAGGAATCCCCATGCCGACCAACTTGAGGTTATAGGCGTAATCTGCCAGCCACTTATAGTCCAGACTGTAAGCGTATTTCTTGTACACCGATCTGGGATAAAAGATCGATTGATGGCAGAAATTCACCATCGCCAGCCTGTATTTCGAGAACTCGCCACCGTACAGCCTCCCGCTCGAGCGAAAAACAACATCCCCGTAATAGACGGCATCAGGATTGGTCATTTGCCCGGCTATATTTCCAAGTGCATCCTGCAGAACATCATCGCATCCCAGAAAGATCAGCCAGTCACCCGTCGCCAACGAACAGACCTTGTTCATCGCATCGTAAATGCCCTTGTCAGGTTCGCTGACCATCACAGATATATGTCTCGAGAACTCGTCCAAGCTATTCAGAGTGCCATCGGTAGAACCGCCGTCCACAATGATCAGTTCGATGTTCTTGTAAGATTGCTTGACGATACTGTCCAAAGCACCTTTTATATGCTCGGCCCCGTTATAGACGACCAGCCCTATGGATATTTTTGGATTTCTGTTTTTCATTTTACTTTACAAGCCATGTATCGCTGACACCTTCACCAACCTGAAAATACTTGCTCAGTCAACTGCGCAATCTCTCATGCAGTAATGTTTCCAGCTTTTTCTGCACTCAGGTATTGCGGTAAAAGACGCCATCAAGCTGAAGAGTCCGGCCCGAAACCTGATCGAAAAATACCGGTTTGAATGACCACAAAGTAAACCCGGCTGCTTCAAGGCGATCGATCACATCGCGCCACAAATGTTGACCTTCATAAAGCGGCACCAAGGATAGCTCCACCAATATCCCTTTGATGTGCGGCAATGTATCCCGCCCGCCATCCAGTACCTGCCATTCAAAACCCTGCGTATCGATCTTCAAGAAAGTTGAGCGCGCATCTTTCAGATATTGCCCGGCGACGGTATCCAGAGTTTCGATCGGAACCATCTCTTTTCCTTGGTAGGCAGATTGGGGCGCGGCGCTTCGATGCGATTCCAGCATCGGCAGAATGGAACTGCTTTCAGAGTTACCCGCAATATTGATTTCCACTTCACCTGCACGATCACCCAGCGCACAACGCGGGTAGACTTCCCACAACGGATCGCCCGCGCAGGATTGCTCCAATTTGACATGCGCCTGAGAAAGCGGCTCGAATGACACAATCCTGCCCGTATATCCGCAGTGGCGGATTTCTGATGCAAACTGGCCGGTATTCGCTCCAACGTCCAGAACCAGATCGATTCCGAATTTTTTCAGCGATGATACTAACCTCATCGCATCCTGCTGCACGGCAGACGGGGGGAGATTCTTGGCCCAAAACACCTCCATCCGGAAAATGTTTCGCAGAATGGACTTAATGATTTTCTTGATGAAGCCCATGAAACATCACCTTTCTTGACAAATTTATCCGAGCAATTCCTGAATGACCTTACTGCGCAACGATTTGACTGAGTACGCCTGACGGAAAGCATCCATTCCTTTGAGAAACCTGGCATACTCAGCACTGCCTGGCAGTGGCAACTTCGATAGCAAATCTATAGTCGCATCCCGGTCAACGGGCGCCTCTACTCCACAACCAAATTCCCTGACAATTCTGCCGCACCAACTGTCACCATACACAACGACCGGCCGGTTAACCCGCGCAGCAAGGTACAGCACTGCGCTTTCCATGCGCCTGTCCCAAATGTCGTATAGCATCAACAAATAATCCTGATCAGCTGCGCGTTCCAGCATGTCGTATTCCGACATATAACAATTTATGAACCCTTCAAACTCGCTGAGGAAAGATAATTGATCACGTGTTTGGGGCTTGTTGAATTCTCCGGCAACCGTAAGTCTTCCTAAAGCCACATTGCTCAGGAAAGCCGGGACCAGCCATTCGATCCCCTTGCCGACGCGAATTTGTCCAATAATGCCAAATGCCAGATTATTTGATTGATTTCGTTTGTACTGCCGCGGCTCCTCGTCAGGTATCTCTAGCGATGGCAAATAGCTAATTTGGTCTTTTGCGACTGTTCTAAATGCTGCGCGCCAAGCCTGCGCCATTTCCTCGGTCCGCAAATAGAGCTTCACCTCGCGGCGTTTAAGAAATCTTCCAATAATCAAACGCTCAAGCAAATTCCGCCTGCCCAACTTCGGCCCAAAGAGATGCAGCACGCCCAGCCTGTCCACTGGGAGCCACAATGAAAAAAATGGCCAAAACAACGCAAGAATAAAAAGCGATTCGTCAAAAAATAAAATGCGCTGGTATTGGCGGCCCTTCAGCCGCATGCGGCCCAACGCCAATAAAGCCCTGAACGTGTTCGAATCACCCACAGGGGTCTTTACATGATAACTATCAACCTGCCCCCACGCTCTCAACCTATCCATAGAGTCCTGGCAAAACCCAGGCACATTATCATTGGACACCAAATATTCCACGCGTATATCTTTCCCGATCGCGCATGCCATATTGATTAGTGACTGCGCCGGATGACCAATGGCGCAAAACCAGGGTTGAATTATCAAAAGTTTCATCAATTACATGTGGAACTTGCTGGGTAGTTCCGGCTTGACCCTCGGATTAATCATCCTGAAAATATCCGGGATCAGATTGGTCAACGACGTTCCAGTTGAATCAAGCTCTCGCATCAACTCATTTAAATCGTATCCCATCACTTTCAACCGCTCTTCGCCAAGCCAACGCAAATAGCGCCGACACCACATTTTCCGCAGCGGATTGTTGATGACTACTTTCCATTTCTCAAGCGGAGCAGTATCGACCGCCGCGTAATTCTCGACCCCAGTCGGATCGCCAAGCTTTCCGCTAAAACTGACTTGCGAGAAATTCTTCAATACAGCGGAATCAAATTCCAATTCCAGATACTCGGCGATTCTGGCCAATTCCTGTTCTGGCGATTGCAAAAAATGCTCATATTGAATCGCCAGCATTTTTTCAGGATGCGCCAGATAGCCGTCAATCAAGCTCGCCATCCCATCAAACAGATCCACCTTGCACATCGAGACATCCCACTGCCCGCCGCCCCAAGTTTCGACTATCGAGGCGATGACAGCCAAAGGATTGCGCCAAAGAAAAATAAATTTTCCCTCCGGGAATATGTCGATAATTTCATCAGCGATCAGCGCATAGCGCGGAGTCTTATCCAGAAAGTATCGCGCATCTTTGTTTTTTGCAGCCTTTTGGTATAGCTCAAGAATTGCTGACCCGATCGCAGACAGATAATCCTGCTTGCCGTTTGGAAGTTCGCGAATAAAATCATTCAATGCAACATTGGCCCAATGATGAGAATATTCTGCATGGACACCCTGCTCCTTTAGCGCATATACAAACGGCAACAAGACCCAAGGTTCTGCTACGGATGAAATCCGGCTGTCCGCAGCCAGCACACGTTGCAACAAAGTTGAACCAGCCCGCGGCAATGAAAATATATAAAGTGGCTTCAATTTTTCTATTTTTGTACGGATCGGTTCGAGTTTGATCTTAAGAAGCGCTTAATTGCACCGAGCAATTTCCATACGATTGCACGCGCTCTAATCATCTGGATTCTTAAATAGCTGGGTGTCGCCCTGAATTTCTGGTTTGCCTTAACTATTCGTTGGTCAACAAACACTTCTTCAGGTAGCCGGAATGTGGTCTTGTCGCTCAGCGACACATTAAACCTGTTTGTCTTGCCGCAGTGTATTCCTGTCCCGTCATACCCGATGTTCTGAACAAGAGACTGGGAGGGATATACCGTGTATTGTTCTTTCAAAAATTGGGCATACATTGCCTTCACATCACCAGCATCAATTTTTCCATAAGCTTCAGCCTTCAACATCACCATCATGTCCTCCCCTCCACCTTTCATGAACTCTTTTACCAGCTTTTTATTGGCCGCGAACTGTTCATATTCATCGGAAGTTATATATCTAATGCTGTCATAACGATTCTTCCATATCCCGAGTCCAGATCCGTGACATCTTCTTAGAAAAAATGCGTCATACGGATAATCTTCAGGTATACCGATAGGAGGGCAGAATCCAACTACACTGAAAACCCGGTCATTCTTCTCGTACTTGTCGAGCGCATGATTCATGAATGTCAAAAATCCCGGTGCGGTAACAACGTCCTCCTCTAGAAAGATCACTTTTTCGAATCGGTTGAGCAACAACCTCATGCCACCACGATTGTTTGCTGTTCGGTTGTTTCTTCTGCGTTTGATAATGTGAACTTCTTTAAAGCCCTCTATTTTCTGCAAATAGCTTCGCACTGCTGCCACACGTTCCTCGTCACCATATCTGGGTGCGTCAGAAAATATAAAAAGCTTGCTCTGGTCAGCCAATGCATTTTGTTGCAATGCCGCAATGGTTCGCTGCAAATGTTGCAGGCGAACATAAGTTGATATGCCTATTGGCGCTAAATTAATTTGCATTTAAGTATCGCATTTATTTTTTCTATCATTGGTCATTCATGTTTTGCATTTTTGACCAGGTGGGCATACCAGTCACTAATAATCAGGCCAAAATTCTAAAAACAAGCTGTAGTCACTGCCTGAAAATATCTTTCTTGCTTCTTCTACCTATTTAGGCTGGAAAAAACGTGCTCGTAAGCCCGATAACATTAAAACCTCATTTAATAGTTCCGTACACAGCAAGCGGCACGTCAAAAAATAAATACCGCAACCCAGAATACTCGCCGAGATAAGTTTTATAGGCGGTGATGCATTTATCATGTCATTTACGAGATACACTACAACTGCCATCGGTATGACAGCCACAAAATTCATCGCTAGATCGCTCAATTGCTTCCAACCACTGTAACTCAGCAACACTTTGGTGTAATGAGTGTTTGCAAAGTATCCAAGGATAGAAATTACGACCTGCATCCAGGCAATAGCCATGATCCCGTAGAAACTGGCTGCAACTGTCAGGCTGATAGAAAACACCTTCTTGAATATTGCAAGACGGAAGTTCAAGTCTGAGTGACCTTGCGCTTTCAATATATTCAGGTTCAGCACATGCAGCGGCCATATCAACCCTCCCAATCCCAGCACTTGCAGAATCGGCACACTGGGTAACCATTGCGCACCGAACAAGGTCAGCACAAGCGGCTCAGCGAGAATGATGATGCCCACCAATATAGGTATGTTTACAAACATTGAGATAGCTTGCGCTTGGCGCAAACCTCTGACTAATCGTGCTTTATCATCAGCGACCGATGCAAAAGTCGAATAAGCAACCCGATTGATGATGTTCATCATCAGTGTGATTGGGAGTTGCTGGGTTCGCTGCGCACGATCATAAAATCCCACATCCCGTGCCGAGTACATCTTGCCGATCAATATCAAATAAAGATTGGTAGAGAAAACATCGAGCAGTGTTGCCGCCATCGAATAGCCACCGAAGCGAAAAAACGAGCGCAGCGAGGCGAGGCTGAATGTCCATGTTGGCCTCCATGGATGCCATTTCCAGAGCAGCAACACCGTGATGATGCTCGACATGACAGAATTTCCAGCCAGGCTCCAAACGCCGTATCCTTGACTGGCCATGTAAATTGCCAATGCCCCGGCCACAACCGAGCTGACGATACCGACTTTTGCCGTAGTTTTAAAGTTCAGCTCTTTGGCAAGCAAGATTCCGTGGATTGATCCGAATGCTCCCACAAAAAGACTGAATGCCATCGCATAGGTCAGATTTTGCAGCACCGGCTGCTTGAAGAATGCCGCGATCCAGGGTGCGGCTGCACACAGCAGTAGTGCAGTTATCGCGCCCATCCCCAGATTGAAGAAGAACACCGTGGATTCATCCGTGCGGGTGATGTTCTGCCGCTGGATCAGTGCGGAACTGAAGCCGCTGTCGATAAAGATACTGGCCACGCCTATGAACAAGGCGAGCATTGCGATCACCCCGAAATCTTCCGGAGCCAGAATGCGTGCCAATACGATCGTGACGACGAACTGCACCCCTTGGCGCATGAACACATCGAGCGCGCTCCACTTTGTCGCGCTGGTGGTTTTTTGATGCAATGTCGTCATTGAAAGGTAGGTGTAATTTTGGTTGAAAATGCTATTTTTTGTGCGTTGAACTCTTATGTAATTTAATACTTATGTATCCAGACGACTATCCAGATAGGCCTTCACCGTTTCAGGAGAATTCCACATCAACACATCAATGATCGAAAGATGCTCAATGAACTGGTAGTGTCCGGTTGGGTAGTTATACGAAACCATGTCTGTGAAACCAAGCTTAATACCGCGTTCTTCCCATTCATGCGGCACAAAGATATCGCGCCCACCCGGCGGATTGAGATAGGCATCGGCGCCAAGGGCGCTGGTTATTTCGAGAGCCCATTGGCCGGGGTGTTTTATTTCCGGCAAGGTAAGGGCCATTTCGGACAGGTTTGCGTGCTCGAAGTTGATTCCAAGATACTTGCATACGACAGACAATGAACATATGTTGAGATCACGCAGCAGATTGCTGTGCAATCCTGCAAAGCAATCATCTACCAGCTTCACAACGGCGGAGAAATAAGGTGCGCGGCCCTTGCGATAGTGCTCGATCTGGCCGCGAATCTTGTCGTAGGCAGCACCCGCATCCAGAATTTGCATGTCCTTGATGAGACCATCTCCGGTATGTTTGTCCACCGGCACGCTGATGTACTGCCAGCCTTCCGCAGGATGCAGGATGCGATTGCGGTTCATCCAGCTTTTGGGCGCATATTTGACGACATCGAAAACGATCCAGCGGCCGGTGCGGTTAATGAGGTCGTAGTAGCCCAGATAGGGGAAGAAATAGGGCTGCATGATGCCAAGTCTCATGGCTTGGTCTCCATGCGTTGGCAGATTGCTGCGCTGTTGTCTGCTATTGCGCGCAACAGCAGACATACTTTATCAATGCTTTCCTTGGTCAAACCAGGATGGCAGGGAAGTTGCACGATACGCTGAGCCAGCCCAAAAGCATTCTCAACGTCAGCAATGTTATTGATCAGGTGGCTAGGGATGTTATGCGCATACAGATTTTCCTTTTCCATCAAGCTGAAAAGTGCATTTCGTTCTAGTCCGAATCTTGTCTGGTCGATATCAATAATTACCTTGGGACTTACCATGGCAGACAACATCCTTAATCCCGGTATAACCGATAAACCTTTGGCGTATGCCCGGGCCATCCCCATGTTTGCTTGGTTGTTGCGGTGCAGTTCATCGAGTCCAACCAAAGCCAGTGCTGCCTGGGCTTCGCTCATCTTGCCATTGATGCGGAGCGGAACTTGGGCATAAGTATGGGTTGGATGGAAGTTTTTGATGGTGCGAAGCTTGTTGGCAAGTTTCTCGTCATCGGTGACGATGCAAGCACCCTCTGCACAATTGATCATTTCCCCTTCCTGAAACGAGAAATAAGCCGCTTGCCCAAAAGTTCCCAGTGATTTGCCCTCGTGTTGGACGGCAACGCCGTGCGTGGCGTCAAAGAAAATCGGCAGGCCAGTTTCTTCATTCAGTGCCGACAGCTCTTCCGTCGCGCATGGCCTGCCCCAGAGATGCACTCCCAGAATTGCCGAGGTGCGTGGCGTGATCAGCTTACGGATTGCGCCAATAGACACCAACCCTGTGTCAGGTTCGACATCGCACGGCACTGGCACCAGCCCGGCCCAGCGCAAGGCTTCGAATGTACCCGGACGGCACAATGCTGGCACGATCACCTCGCCTTGCAGATCAAGCCCTTGAGCCAGGATCATCAGCGCAAGACCGTCATTGACAACGCTGATCGCGTATTTCCTGCCCGCATGACCGGCAAATTGAGCATCGAGTTTGTTCACCAATGGGCCGTGGTTAGCAAAATAGCGGCGCTCGAAAATACCGCGCAGTTGAGTCTCGGTTTTTCCCCAGTCAGGGCGGGCGGGTGGCAATACACGCAATGGCGCTGCAAAAGTCGGAGTGCCTCCGAATACGGCAAAATCGTTTATCGACGTTTTCATTCAACACCTTGTTCGCGCAAGCGATCGGCAATGGCTGTACCATGCTCGTATACAAAGCCGAGCAATTCGCCAATGAAGCCAATATCGGCAAGCGACACCAATTCGCCGACCGGTAACTGCAAATATCGTCCAGCCAACCACTCTGTTGTTGGCAATGAATCAATCTTGAGACCCTTTGGACAATGTTCTGATAAGTGCAACGCGGGGCTGTAGTAAGCGCTGATGGCCAAGCCTTCGGCTCGAACCAGATTCATTAGCTGGTTGCGCGACAATGGAAAGGCGCTGTCGATTTCAAGTACCGCCATTTCGTAGTTGCTTTCTTCTTGTGAAGCATCAGGGTAGGAAATAAGCGAAAGGCCGGGCACATGTTCAACCGCACGCAGGTAAGAATCAAAGCGCCTTCTGTTCCCGGCAATAATGGTGTCGATCTGCTGCAGGCTCAACAGACCCATAGCGGCATGGAGCTCATTCAGACGAGCATTCAGCGCAAGACCCGGAAAATCCTCGTCGTTAATTGCACCATCGCGCAGGCGGCGCAGCTTGTCAGCCAGACCGTCGTCATCGGTGGTAACGTAACCGCCCTCAAAACCATTGAGCAGCTTGGTGGCGTGCAGGCTATAGACTTCAGCAGCGCCGAACCCACCGAGTTTCTTGCCTCGATAAGTGCAGCCCACAGCGTAAACGGAGTCGAAGTAGAGTGGCAAGTCATGCTCATCTGCCAGTTGGCACAAACCGTCGATGTTGCCGGGACTGTTGAAGTTGCAAACGGACATGATGCTTGTGGTGCGTTTGTTGATCGCACGTTCCACCGAACCTAAATCAAGTGTGTGGCTGTGCCGGTCAACATCACAGAATCTTGGCATCTGTCCCGCCCATTGCACAAAATGCGGCAGCCCGCGAAAAGAAAATGCCGGCATGATGACTTCGCCATGCCGATCTTGTGCGAAGTGTTTTGCCAGCATCATCAAGCCGAGTGCTGCATTGGCTAATGCAATGCAGTGGCGCACACCATGATAAGCTGCCAATTCCGCCTCAAGCTGCTGTTCGAGCTGGCCATGGGCGGACAGTTGACCTGCTTCAAACGCCTGACGAACAAGAGCAAGATATTCCTCAACGTGGGGTGCTGCCAGTTGGCCAATCGGGCGGGGTGTATCAAATAGACGTGCTCCGCCAAAAAGCGCCAGGTCATGAATGCCGTTTTTTTTGCTGCCGGTCATATTATTGTTATGGCAACGGTTTCAGTAACGCGTCGAAACGATAGTGTGCGGCAAAAAAGTCCTTGGGCATATGACTGCAGGTCGCCTCCCAGCCGCAATCGGCGGCAAGCTTCTTGAATTCTTCCTCTGTGCGCCAGATACCAATTGCCGAATATGGGTCATTCTCAATCCCGGGCCGATAATCGCGCTCACGAAAAAAATCGTGCATCTTTGCCTTGTTGGGAAGATTGCCGACGAAAAAACTGCTGACCTGCGGGAATCGTTGGCGCAGTGAGGTGAGCAGCTTGCGCGCGTTATCGGCAGGCAGATATTGAAAAACCCCGTAGCACAAAGCTTTGGTAAAGCGCTGAGTGTCCATCGTGGTGCTGACGAAATCTACCGCATCGCCCAGGATGTATGCACGGTCCGGTAGTTGCTGAAAGTACTTGTGTGCAATGCTGATCAGATATTCGGAGAAATCCACCCCGACACCACCCATGCATTGCGCAAAAAGTCGATCCGTGAGTGCGCCGTTGGCACACCCCAGATCGAGCAGTATGTCAGTTGGGGCGAGATGAAGATTGTTTTGTATAGTGGCGACAATCTGGGCGATCTGCTCTTCGCTGACCGATTTCCCATTGACAGTTCTTTTGACCTGCCCCCAGAAATCGGTTTCCGGGCGGGACTTTGGATATTCCTTGTGGAAGTGATGCGGGTCTTGAGAGCTCATGTTATTTCGATGTGGGTGACGGAGGTGGGTTCTTGAGTATCAGCCAGCCGATGATGCGAACCAACTTTTCGGTTGTGAGTCCGGCAGGTGCGGTTGCACCGGTATATTCTTGGGGCTTTTCGGTAAAAAGCTGCGAGTTGTCAAGGTAGCGTTCGGCCACTTGCGCATTACCTTCGGCGTAGCGTTCAAGAATGGCTTGCCGCATCGCGAGGTTAAGCACCGGCGCTTCGTCGAACAATCCACTGCCATCTGTACGGGCCGTCAGATCAATCAGCTCGCGGTGAAATCGGCGGCGCTCGGGGTGGTCAAGCGGTAGTGCATTTATGAGGCGCTGAAATTCGAGTACATCGCGGTTCAAACCGGTATTCACTTGTGCATTCGATACGACAAACCCGTCCAGCGACAGATTGATTTGCTTGGCAAAATCACTTAGCAGGCTACCGCCGACGAATTGCGACTTTTCGTAAGGGCGGACCAGCAAATTTTGCTGCCCAAAAACATTAGCCCAGCGTTCAAGTTCTGCGCGATAGTCCCACAGACCAAAGAATGTTTCGACGCTTTCTTGTGCCGTATGCGTGTATCCCTGCGCCTTGACGGTTTGGTTGTACCAGGACTCATGAGCATCATCCTGCCGACGGAGATAAACGATGATTACCGGACGACGATTCTGGAATAATCCTGCATCGCTCAAAAGCGCGAATAGTTTTTCAGGTTCAGGGTAAAGATAGAAATTTTCCGAACTGAGCAGAACCGGCCCAGCATGGGCTGCTGCCTCAACTTTGAGCGCAGCGATCAACTCTTCCAGCAAACGTGGCTGCGGGATCGCCCAGTCAGGGTAGCCACCGGTGAGCAAGAATGCGATATCGTGATGCCCATAGCCGCGCAAATGTGCGCCAGGATAGAGGATACCGCGTTCAAGCAGCAAATTACGGTTCTCCGTCAACACCTTTTGTAAAAAGGTGGTGCCGGTTTTGGGAGCACCTATGTGAATATAAAGAGGCTGCTTACTCACGCTGTTCTCCTGTCTACCGAGCGGATTACTGTTTCCTTAAATGCGTCAGGGAATATTGTTTCAGCCTTTTTCATTGAAGTCGAAAATTTCGATCTCAAAGATCCCCATCCTTTATTATCAAGCTCTATGTTGTTCATATCATTGTCTGGAAACGTTATACCGTGCTAGCCGTTCACCAATACCCGTATCACAGCAGACACGTCACCGATCATTTCACTGTCCATCGTGGTCCCGGTAGGCAACACCACCACCCTGTCGGCAACGCGCTGGGTGTTGGGCAACATCAAACCCGCATGGGGATACAACTCGCGATAGGGTTGCATGTTGTGGCAACCCGGCCAGAAATATTTGCGCGCCCGGATGTTCTCGGCGTGCAGTGTCTCAATGATCCGGTCGCGCGATACCGGGCACTTTTCACCCACTTCCATCACCACATACTGGTAGTTGTTGCGCTCGGTTTCGTCATAGCTCAGCAGGCTGATGCCGGGCAGGCCGGACAATGCTTCGCGATAGGCCTGATGATTGCGGCGGTTCGCCGCGATCACGCCGTCTATCGCATCCAGGTTGACCAGCCCCATCGCCGCGGCGACTTCGATCATCTTGCCGTTGGTGCCCGGATGGATGACGTTATCAAAGCCGGAGAAGCCAAAGTTGCGCATCAGCCGCATCGTCTCGGCCAACTCGTCATCGTTGGTGAGGACCGCGCCGCCCTCGAAGGTGTTGAAGAACTTGGTGGCGTGGAAGCTCAGCACTTCGCAGGCGCCGAAGTTGCCGATCATCTTGCCCTGGTATGAGCAGCCGAACGCATGGGCCGCATCGAACATCAGCTTGAAGCCATACTCGTCGGCGATCGCCTGCAACTCATCGACCGGCGCACCGCGACCCCACAGATGGACGCCGATGATGCCGGTGGTGCGCGGTGTGATCATGCTGCGCACGGCGGCAGGATCGAGATTGTGGGTGACCGGATCGATATCCGCAAACACCGGTGTGATGGCCTGCCAGTTCAGCGCGTGGGCGGTGGCGATGAAGGTGTAGGACGGGACGATCACTTCGCCTTCCAGCCTGAGTGCGCGTATCGCGATCTCCAGCGCCACTGTGCCGTTGCACATCGCCACACAGTGTTTTACGCCGTGCAGCTCGGCAACGCGCTGCTCGAGCTGTTGCACCATCGGCCCGTTGTTGCTCAGCCAGCGTTGCCCAAAAATTTCGCCAACATGTTGCATGAATGCCTCGCGGCTGCCGATGTTGGGACGGCCCACGTGCAGCGGATGTTCAAAAGCCGGCGGCGCACCGTTGATGGCGAGGTCTTGCGGTTTCAGGATGGGCTTCATCGTGGCTGAGGTAATCAGTTAAATATCAGATTCCGGTTTTGCTGCCTTTGATCAGCCCGCGCTGCACCATTTCGCCGATGACTTGTTGCACGCAGGCATCGATATCAGCATTGCCGGTATCGACGGAGAGCTCGGGATTCTGCGGCGCCTCGTACGGCGACGAGATGCCGGTGAATTCGGCGATCTGTCCGGCGCGGGCTTTTTTGTACATGCCCTTTACATCGCGCGCCTCGCAGACTTCGATCGGCGCGTTGCAATAGATCTCGATGAAGTCGCCGTGCTCGACCATGCCGCGCACGCGCTCGCGATCGGCGCGATACGGCGAGATGAACGCGGTCAGCACGATCACGCCCGCTTCCATGAACAGCTTGGCCATTTCGCCGATGCGGCGAATGTTCTCGACGCGATCCTTGCTGGAGAAGCCCAGGTCGCTGCACAAGCCATGCCGGACATTGTCGCCATCCAGCACGAAGGTGCGGCAGCCCTGCTGGTGCAGGGTTTCTTCAACGGCGTGAGCGAGCGTGGATTTGCCGGAACCGGATAGCCCGGTGAACCAGACGATCGCGCCGCGATGTCCGTTTTGCATTTCACGCCTGGCGCGGGTAACGGTGGCGTGATGCCAGACTACATTCTTGTCAGGGGATGGTTTCATGATTCAGGGGGCTTCCGGCATGATGAATTTTCAGCAGCTTGCGCAAATTGCCATCTTCGGTGGGCAGCACGAAGAATTCCGGGTTGTGCAGGTCTGCCTTGTTGTAGTGCAGTTCTTGCCCGGCGATGTCGCACACGGTGCCGCCCGCCTCGTTCACTACCGCATGCGCGGCGGCGGTATCCCATTCCATCGTCGGACCCAGGCGCGGATAGAAGTGCGCCTCGCCTGCTGCCACCAGGCAGAACTTCAGCGAGCTGCCCATGCTGACAGACTCGTGAGCGCCAATCTGTTCGAGCAGCGCTGCGGTGCGCGCATCGCTGTGCGAGCGGCTGGCGACGACCTTGATGGTTTTGCCCGGCACGTGCGCTGCCGCCCTTATTTTTCGCGGGGCGGTGTTGCCGCGCTGCACGAAGGCGCCCTCGCCGCTTGCAGCGTAATAACAAACCTCCAGCACCGGCGCATGCACCACGCCGATGACCGGGACGCCGTTTTCTATCAGCGCGATGTTGACGGTGAATTCGCCGTTGCGCTTGATGAACTCCTTGGTGCCGTCGAGCGGGTCCACCAGCCAGTAGCAGGTCCATTGTTTGCGCTCGGCGTACGGTATGTCGGCGGCCTCTTCGGAAAGAATCGGCAACTCCGGCGTGAGTTTTTTCAGGCCTGCTACGATGATCCGGTGCGATGCCAGGTCCGCCAGCGTGAGCGGGGAATCGTCAGCCTTGCTGGTCGTGCCCGCTTCGCCGCTGCGATACACCGCCATGATCGCATCACCCGCAGCGTGTGCCAGCGCCACGACCTGGGGCAACAGCGCTGCGCGCTGGCCGGCAGTCAGAAGCCGCGCTGCATGACTGCTGTTATCTGCATGCATGACTGCCTGGGTTCGGCGATCACTCATTGGCGTTCTCCAGCAGACCCTTTTGTTCCGCTTCGCGTTTGAGTGCTTCGATCTCCGCGCGCAACTGCTCGTATTCCTGCATCTTGTATTTGAGGAAGTGTACCGTCATGCGCGCCTTTTCTTCCACGCCGCGCGGCGTGAGCAGGTAGGCGTAGGCCAGCTTGTTGTCGCTGTTGCGGAAATTGTTGACTTTCAGCAGGCCTTTTGCGACCAGCGCGTTCAAACAGAAATTGACCTTGCCCAGGCTGACGCCGAGGCGTTTCGCCATATCCCTTTGCGACAGACCGGGGTTGTCCTCCAGTGTCTTGAGCAAGCCGTAATTGGTGTTTTCGTCGTGCATTGGGGGTGCGTTCAATTGATGAACGCGCATTACAACAGGCTTGGAGGGGTGGTGTCAAGCGGGGAACGCGGCCACACCGCAGGAGCGGTTTCCGGGAGAGTTGCTGCTTGATGATATAGCGTCAGCGATCCGGCGGGGTGGTCTTGCGCAATTTGGCATTGCGATCTTTATAGTACTTGCCCAGGAGCGAGGACCCATAGGAAGGATCTGGAAGTGCTGCCGGCGGCGGGACTGTGCCTGCCGCTTTGGTAGATATTTCAGTTTTCATCTGCAACGGCGCCGGTGGCGCGACTGCACCTATCGGATTGACAGATATCCCCGCTTTCATCTGCAATAGCGCGGCTGCGCCTGCCGGATTGGCAGGTATAGCCACTTTCATTTGCGCCGTCGCTTTTTCGGGCAATTCGACCCGCTTGATTACGCCGCCTTCCGACAGGAACACATAACCCTTGTGAATTTCTTTGACTGTGACGCCGGGCGCCACTTCTGCATTGGTTCTGATGGCTTGTGCGGGTTTGCCGTTAACCGCCAGAATGGCCACACTTTCTGACGGATCGCTGCCGACTATGACCCCGGTTAACTGAAAGTTGCTGGTAACAGCAAAAGACGAACGTCCGCCAAACAGCCCCGCCGCGGCTTCCAGATTCGGTGCGGGCTGCGAAGTCAGTGGCAGTGGTGCAATCGCACGCTGCGGGGGTTTGAATATTCGCAGCGACCAATACGCAACCGACGCGCACAGCACAAGGAATAAAATAAAACTTGTAATCAATGGCCAGCGTTTCATTTGGTTCCTCGCATATGGACCAGAATATACCACGAACAGTGTGTTGAACAAGCCGGCGAGCGCAGCCAGGACAAGGCAATAACGGACGAAGTGAATTTGGCAGGAATAAGCGGTTTGCCGGCCAGCTGATAAATACCGGGCAGGGAAATCATGTTGGGTAATGCGTTGATACTTGATGGCAATCAGCGGCCGAGTTGCTATAGCCGCAATTCAAATCGAATCAGCACTGTCCCAAGCCAAATTCTGCAGAGCCAAACATGATGGCGATGCAAATCAGCATAATTATTCCAGCGCTTGTTTTGCAGCGAATCTGTCGTGAGATTATTTCTAACGCAGCGTCTGATTGACCTTGCCCAGTTCCTCTTCACCCAGCACGCCTACCGCAGCTTTCAGGCGCAACCGGCTCATCAGGAAGTTGTATTGAGACTGGTACAGGTCGCGACGGGTCGCGTAGAGTTGTTGCTGGGCGTTCAGCACGTCGAGGTTGGTGCGCACGCCGACTTCCTGCCCCAGCTTGCTCGCTTGCAGCACGTTCTCGCTGGAGGCGAGCGCCTGTTGCAATGCCTGCACCTGGGCCATGCCGCTGACCACGCCGAGATAGGCCTGGCGGGTCTGGGTCGCGACAGTGCGCCGGGCATTTTCCAGTTCCTGCTTGCCGCGCTCGCGATTGGCTTCGGCCTCGCGCCATCTGGAATTCACTGCGCCGCCCTGAAACAACGGCATGTTGAATTGCACGCCGACGCTCTTATTGGTATTTTCGTTTGCCCCGAAACTGCCGCCACCGGTGTTGTTCTTCGAGTAGTTCGCCACCAGATCCAGCGTCGGATAATGTCCGCCGCGATTGCGCGCCACTTCTTTTTCCGCCAGCTCGGCGGCCGCCTTGGCAACCGCGAGTTGCGGGCTGTTCAATTGCGCTTCGTCGACCCATTTTTCCATGTCGGCGGGTTGCGGTGCTTCCAGCTTGAAATCCTTGCCCAACGGCTGGAGATCCTGCGGCATCGCATTGATCAATTGCTGCAGGGCGCGGCGCTTGATCTCGAGGTCGTTCTGCACCGCGAGCTGTTGTGCGCTGGTCAGGTCGAAGCGCGCCTGCGCCTCGAGCGTGTCGGTGATGGTCGCGCTGCCCACGTCGAAGTTGCGCTTGGCTTGTTCCAGTTGTTCGGAGATGGCGGTCTTTTGCGCCTCGGCAAGCTGCACGCTGTCCTGCGCGATCAGCACATCGAAATAAGCTTGCGCGACGCGCAGCACCAGATCCTGTTCGGCGATCCTGAATTGCGCCTCGGCTTGCACTGCCTGCAATTCGCCCTCGGTGTACGCCAGCCAGTTCTGCTGGCGGAACAGCGGCTGCACCAGGTTCACGCCATAGCCGTGACTGTTGTAGCGATAATCGCCGTTAGATGCCGCAAAGGGCCCGCCCTGATATTGCACGTTTTGATTGTTGAATGTGCTGTTCGCGGAAAGATTGATCGAGGGCATCAATGTGGAACGGCCCTGCGGCAGTTTTTCCAGGCCGGCATTTCGCGCGGCTCGCGTGGCGGCGAAGGTCGGGTCGTTGGCCTGTGCGGCATGGAAAGTTTGCAGCAGATCAGCCGCCTGCGCGCAGTTGCTTGCTGTCAGCAGAGTCACCAGGAGAAACTTTGACGGATAGATTTTCATCGGTTTTGCGCAAGCGTTATATTAGAGATTCCTAATACTACAGATTACCGTCCGGTTGCGCAACCCCGGCCTGCTGGTTCAGAACACGAACCGCTTGGGCTGTTGCGCATTTTGCAGCGACGCGACGCAGGTTTCCATGATGTTGACGGTGTGATAGGTATCCGGCGCGACGCGGGTGATCAGCTTTGCCTCCATCACCGGCGCATCGCCGACGACCGCGAACAGGCGGCCGCCGATTTTCAGGCTGTTCTGGAACTCTTCCGGCAGCACCGGCGTTGAGCCGGTCAGTACGATGACATCATAGTTCTCGCTGTTGACCCAGCCGTGCGATGCATCGCCTATCTCCAGGGTGATGTTATCGCGCTGCATGGCAGCCAGATTTTGTCTGGCCATGGCGCTCAACTGCGGCACGATCTCCACCGAGGTGACGTGCCCGGCCAGCGCGGACATCAGCGCGGTCAGGTACCCGCTGCCGGTGCCCACTTCCAGCACCTGGTCGTTGCGGGTGAGATGCAGTTCCTGGACGGTGCGTGCTTCCAGCTTGGGCTGCCACATGTATGCCCCGTAGCCCAGCGGGATCTCCATATCCGCAAAAGCCAAGCCCCTCATGTCCTTCGGCACGAACAGTTCGCGGCGCACTTGCTTGAGCAATTCCAGGATACGGCCTTCCAGTACTTCGCACGGGCGTATCTGTTGTTCTATCATGTTGAAGCGCGCTTGTTCCACGTTCTGCATCTTCTCCTCCTGAATCGCTGCATTCGTATATATGGTTATTGACGGCAGTATAGCAACACACCCCAGTACGCTCAACAACACGGTGATATGATGCAGCATACTCCGGTTGCGCCGGGTCTGCTGAACCGGCCGCGCTGGTCGCCCGCGATGGCGCGGTTGCATCGGCTGAGGATGCGACCCCGTGGCCGGCATGCCTAAATTTGCTTTTCATCTGCCTTTCCATTACCTTGCGCAAATCTGCTGGGGGTCTTCGCGCGCGCTGCGCACGGAGCGAGACACACCCTTTGAACCTGTACGGATAATGCCGTCGTAGGGAAGCATCCAACCGATGCTTCCTGACTTTTAGGAGCATCACCATGAACGCCAATCCCAAATTCCTCGCCCCGAAATTTGTCGCCGAGTCTGCGCACGTCGATGCAGCGGCGATCAAGCCGTTGCCGAATTCGCGCAAGATCTATGTCGAGGGTTCGCGCCCCGATATCCGCGTGCCGATGCGCGAGATCTCGCAGGCCGACACACCGGACAGCATGGGCGCGGAAAAGAACCCGCCCATCCATGTGTATGACTGCTCCGGCCCCTACACCGATCCGGCGGTGAAGATCGATATCCGTTCCGGCCTGGCCGCACTGCGCGAAGGCTGGATCACGGAACGCGGCGACACCGAAGTGCTGGATCATCACAGTTCCGCATACGGGCAGCAACGCCTGAGCGATCCGGAATTGGCCGAGATGCGTTTTAACCTGAGGCGCGCGCCGCGCCGCGCAAAAGCTGGAAAAAACGTCACGCAGATGCACTACGCGCGTGCCGGCATCATCACGCCGGAGATGGAATTCATCGCGATCCGCGAGAACCAGAAACGCGAGGGGCTTCCCGAGATGCTGCTCAAACAGCATCCCGGCGAAAATTTCGGCGCGCACATGCCCAACGGGCAAGCCCGTTCCCTCTCTCCTAGCTCTCTCCCGCAAGCGGGCGAGAGGGACGCAGTCTCGCTGCGCGAGTCTCTGTTTAACCAGATCACGCCGGAATTCGTGCGCAGCGAAGTGGCTGCGGGCAGGGCGATCATCCCGGCGAACATCAACCATCCCGAAGCCGAGCCGATGATCATCGGCCGCAACTTCCTGGTGAAGATCAACGCCAACATCGGCAACTCCGCGCTCGGATCGAGCATCCAGGAAGAAGTGGAGAAGATGACCTGGGCAATCCGCTGGGGCGGCGACACGGTGATGGACTTGAGCACCGGCAAGAACATCCACGAAACGCGCGAATGGATCATCCGCAATTCGCCGGTGCCGATCGGCACGGTGCCGATCTACCAGGCGCTGGAAAAGGTCAACGGCAAGGCCGAGGACCTGACCTGGGAGATATTCAAGGATACCTTGATCGAGCAGGCCGAGCAGGGCGTGGACTATTTCACGATCCATGCCGGCGTGCTGCTGCGCTACGTGCCGCTGACCGCGAAACGCATGACCGGCATCGTGTCGCGCGGCGGCTCCATCATGGCGAAGTGGTGTCTGGCGCACCACAAGGAGAGTTTCCTCTACACCCACTTCGAAGATATCTGCGAGATCATGAAGGCCTATGACGTGAGCTTCAGCCTTGGTGATGGGTTGCGTCCCGGCTCGATCTACGACGCCAACGACGAAGCACAGCTCGGTGAACTGAAGACGCTGGGCGAACTGACGCAGGTCGCGTGGAAGCACGACGTGCAGGTGATGATCGAAGGCCCCGGCCACGTGCCGATGCACCTGATCAAGGAGAACATGGACCTGCAACTGAAGTGGTGCCACGAAGCGCCGTTCTACACGCTGGGTCCGCTGACGATGGACATTGCGCCCGGCTACGACCACATCACCTCGGCGATCGGCGCGGCGATGATAGGCTGGTTCGGCACGGCGATGCTGTGCTATGTCACGCCCAAGGAGCATCTCGGTTTGCCCGACAAGGACGACGTCAAGGAAGGCATCATCACCTACAAGATCGCCGCGCACGCCGCCGACCTGGCCAAGGGTCATCCCGGCGCGCAGGTCCGCGACAACGCATTGTCCAAGGCGCGCTTCGAGTTCCGCTGGGAAGACCAGTTCAATCTCGGCCTGGATCCGGACAAGGCGCGCGAATTCCACGACGAGACGCTGCCCAAGGAATCCGCCAAGGTCGCACATTTCTGCTCGATGTGCGGCCCGCATTTCTGCTCGATGAAGATCTCCCAGGACGTGCGCGAATTCGCGGCGAAGGTGGGTGTTTCCGAGCAGGAAGCGCTGGAAAAGGGTATGGAAGAAAAATCCATCGAGTTCGTCAAGAAGGGCGCTGAGATCTACAGCAAGGCGTAACAGCAAAACTGCATCACCATATCAACCATTGGCTCAACATAGAAAAAGGAGAAAATCATGGAAGCAGGCAGCGTCTATCGCATCACCGAACTGGTCGGAACCAGCAATAAATCCTGGGAGGATGCGGCCGCGAACGTGGTCAACACCGCCTCGCATACCCTGCGTGATCTGAGGGTCGCCGAAGTGATCAAACTGGACATGGTGGTCGAAGACGGCAAAGTGGCCGCTTACCGGGCGAGAGTAGCCTTGTCTTTCAAGTACGATCCCAAAAAATAATCAATCCGGCTTACCGGCTGCGCATTGCCATGCGCGACCGGCAAATTTTATACACAAGGATCTCTGCGCCATGTGCGTCAGGAAACTGGCTCACATCCGCCGGCGATCCGGCCGCTTTGAAGAAATTTCTAGGGTAATTTATGGATATGATTTACTGGAAAGCCCTGATACTGGGCATCGTCGAAGGGCTGACCGAATTTCTGCCGATCTCTTCCACCGGGCATCTGATCCTGGTCGGCGACCTGCTCGACTTCAACGACGAGCGCGGCAAGGTGTTCGAGATCGTGATCCAGTTCGCCGCGATCCTCGCGGTGTGCTGGGAATATCGCGCCAAGCTGGGCGCAGTCGTCAATGGCCTGGTGCACAAACAGGCAGCTGCGCAACGCTTCACGGTCAATCTGTTGATCGCATTCATGCCCGCCGCGATGCTGGGATTGCTGTTCGCCAGCAAGATCAAGCAGCATCTGTTCGCGCCGGTTCCGGTGGCGCTGGCCTTCATCGCCGGCGGCCTGGTGATACTGTGGGCAGAAAAGCGCAATCACAGGATCAGCATCGAAACGGTCGATGATATGCACTGGAAGGATGCTTTGAAGGTAGGCTGCGCGCAAACTCTGGCGCTGATACCCGGCACTTCGCGCTCGGGTGCGACCATCATCGGCGGGCTGTTGTTCGGCCTGTCGCGCAAGGCGGCCACCGAGTTTTCGTTCTTCCTGGCGATACCCACGCTGACTGCAGCGACGCTGTATGAAGCAGTGAAATATCACTCCCTGTTCCATGCCCATGACTGGAGGCTGTTTGCGGTGGGCGGTGCGGCGTCGTTTGTCAGCGCGTTCCTGTGTGTGCGCTGGCTGCTGCGCTATATTAGCCGCCACGACTTCAGTGTGTTCGCCTGGTATCGCATCGTGTTCGGCTTGGTGGTGCTGGGCACTGCATACAGCGGAATCGTGAACTGGTCCGTCGCCACCTAAATGCGGTAGGGTGGATAAAGGGCGAAGCGCGTATCCACCATGCGGAGCGGTGGATAAGGCACGATGTGCCTTTATCCCCCTACAATACTTTATATGGAGTGCGGCGACGTGTCGCTGCCTTTTTCAAAAAGCGCAGTCATGCCTGCGCACTCCAAAAATTTCGGAGTCTGCGCATGATTTACCTCAAAATGTCATAATTCCAAATCATAATGAATCAGCCGGAGATAAGCATGGCAAGAATGGTGCATTGCGTAAAACTGGGCCGCGAGGCCGAAGGGCTGGATCGCCCGCCCTACCCGGGCGCGCTGGGCCAGCGGATTTTTGAAAATGTTTCCAAGGAAGCATGGCAAGGCTGGCTCAAATTCCAGACCATGCAGGTGAACGAGAACCGTCTCAATCTCGCCGATGCGGCAGCGCGCAAATTTCTCGCGACGATGATGGAGAAATATTTCTTTGGCGAGGGAGTCTCGATGCCCGAAGGATATGTGCCACCCAAAAACTGACAGGTTGCGACTTGCCTAAAAAATTCGCAGCGCAACAATTCCTGAATCGCGAACTCGGCCAGCTTGAGTTCAATCGCCGCGTGCTGGCACAAGCCGAAGACCCCTCGATCCCGTTGCTGGAGCGCCTGAAATACCTGTGCATCGTCAGCAGCAATCTGGACGAATTTTTCGAGATACGCGTTGCCGGACTGAAGGAACAGATCAGGCTCGGCGGCATCTCCACCGGCGCTGATGGATTGACTGCGCAGCAAACCCTCAAGCTGGTGCGCGAACAAGCGCACCAATTGATCGAGCGGCAGTATCAGATATTCAACACCGCCGTCATCCCCGCTCTTGCCGATCAGGATATCCAGTTTCTGCGCCGTCCCGACTGGAATGAAGCGCAGCGCGCCTGGGTCAGGGATTTTTTCTTCCGCGAGGTGATGCCGGTACTTACGCCGATCGGCCTCGACCCGGCGCATCCTTTCCCGCGCGTGCTCAACAAGAGCCTGAACTTTGCCGTGGAGCTGCAGGGCAAGGACGCCTTCGGACGGAATTCGGCTCGCGCCATCGTGCAGGCCCCGCGCGTCGTGCCGCGCACCATCGCGATGCCGCCCGAAATCAGCGGCTGCGAGCATGGCTTCGTGTTTCTGTCTTCCATCCTGCACGCGCATGTCGGCGAGCTGTTCACCGGGATGGAGGTGCTCGGCTGTTATCAGTTCCGCGTGACGCGCAACAGCAACCTGTTCGTGGACGAGGAAGAAGTCAAAAACCTGCGCCTCAGTCTGCAGGGCGAATTGCCGCAACGTCATTTCGGGGATGCGGTGCGTCTCGAAGTCGCCGTCAATTGTCCGCCGCAGATCATCGAATTGTTGCTCAAGGAATTCAATCTTGCAGCGGAGGATCTGTATCGCGTGGACGGCCCCGTCAATCTGGTGCGCCTGATGGGCATTCCCGATCTGGTGGCGCGTGACGATCTGAAGTTTTCTGCCTTTGTCCCCAGCGTGCCCGGAGTGCTGCGAAAAAAGGACGCGAACATGTTCAAGGTGATCCGCAAGGGCGACGTGTTGCTGCATCACCCCTACCAGTCGTTCAAGCCGGTCATCGATTTCATCCAGCAGGCGGCCAGCGATGCCGATGTGGTCGCGATCAAGCAGACCGTATATCGCACCGGCACCGATTCCGCGCTGATGGAGGCATTGATCGCTGCAGCTGAGCGCGGCAAGGAGGTGACGGTGGTGGTCGAATTGCTGGCGCGTTTCGACGAGGAGGCCAATATCAATTGGGCAACCCGCCTGGAGGAGGTGGGGGCACATGTTGTGTATGGCGTGGTCGGCCACAAGACTCATGCCAAAATGCTGATGGTGGTGCGCCGCGAGGACGGCAAGTTGCACCGCTATGTGCATCTCGGCACCGGCAACTATCATCCTCGCACCGCGCGGCTGTACACCGACTTCGGACTGTTCACCTGCAACGAGAAGATTTGCGCGGATGCGAACGAGGTGTTCAACCAGCTCACCAGCCTTGGCAAGGCGCGCGTACTCAACTATCTCTGGCAGTCTCCCTTTTCGCTGCACAGCGAGGTGCTGCGCGCCATCCGGAATGAAACCAGCCTCGCCAGGTCGGGCAAGCGCAGCCACATCATCGCCAAGATGAATGCCTTGCTGGAACCGGAAACCATCAGCGCGCTCTATGAGGCTTCCAAGGCCGGCGTGAAGGTGAATCTGATCGTGCGCGGTGTGTGCGCGCTGCGTCCAGGTGTGCCGGGATTGTCGGAGAACATCCGGGTTCGCTCGGTGATCGGGAGGTTCCTTGAGCACACCCGCATCTTCTATTTCCGCAACGATCTGCGGCATGACGTTTATCTTGCCAGCGCAGACTGGATGGACAGGAACTTTTTCCGCCGCATCGAAATCTGTTTTCCTGTACTCGACAAAAAACTCAAGAAGCGCGTGATCGCCGAGGGACTGAAGATTTATCTGCGCGATAACTGCCAGGCATGGGAGATGGATGGAGCAGGGTATTACCGGCTGGGGAAATCCCGCCGCGCCGCGCCGGTGTGCGCCCAAGCCGAGTTGCTCTCACAGCTCGCCAGCTCGTCCGCACCGGCGACGCCGTAGCTTTGTTGCCGCAAACGGGCCGCAAATCGCAGACCGCAATTGCTTGCCCGATACGAAATCGAATTCCGTGTTTGCACAAATGCTGCCACAATTGCATGCCGTGAGCTCCGTTTGGATATGACCATGAGATTACCCCTTGTTTTATTTCTGGCACTGGCATCATTCTGCGCTTCATGCGCTTCGTCGGATGACAATGGCCTGGGGCTTCATTTGCCTGTTCCAAAATCCGCAAGCGGCGGCAAGCCCGCAACTTTCGATCTGAGCGATCCCCGGCAGGTCGATGAATTGACCGGCAAGCTCACCGAGAAGCGTGCCTTGTTCATCGGCGAGATCCACGACCGGCAGGAGCATCATCAAAACCAGCTGCTTCTGATACAAAACCTTTATGAGCGCTATCCCTATATCGCCATCGGTGTCGAGTATTTCCAGCAGCCCTTTCAGTCTCACCTCAACGATTACATTGCCGGTTACATCGACGAAAGGGAGATGCTGGTAAGAACCGAGTACTTCAAGCGCTGGAATATCGACTACCGGATGCTGCAACCCATCCTCAGATTTGCCCGGGAGAAACATATTCCGCTGCTGGCACTCAATATCTCCGATGAGATACATCACAAGGTGTTTCACGGGGGGATCAAAAGCCTGACCCCCCAGGATCGTGAACATATTCCCGATGACATCCAGCCGATCGGCAGGGATTACAAAGAACGTCTTAAAGCGATTTTCAATGCGCACCCGGAGGGCAACACCTTCGAAATGTTCGTTGAAGGACAACAGTTGTGGGACGAGACCATGGCGGATGCCGCGGCGAAATACCTGAACCAGCATCCGCAGACCATGCTGGTGGTGCTGGCGGGCTTGGGACATATGATGTACGGCGACGGGATTCCGAAAGCTCTCGATCGCCGCCTTGGCGGCAAATACAGCGCAGTGGCCATCAACGGCAAGCAGCTTGGCGAATACCACGGGATCGCCGATTTCATCCTTGCCTCGTCCGGCGGCACGGCGCTGCCGGATGCAGGCAAACTGGGGATATCCGTCGATGACTCAAGCAGGGACGTGGTCATCACGCAGCTCGGTTCCAAAGGCGCTGCCAGGGATTCCGGTATCAATGCCGGTGATCGCCTGCTTGCTCTTGATGGCATCAAGGTTGCAAATTTTCCCGAGATCAAGTCCATCATGTTCGACAAGCGCCCCGGTGATGTGGTGCGTGTCACGGTGCGCCGCGAGCACCTGCTGGACAAGGACGAGGAACTGCAGTTCGATGTGACCTTGCGCTGATCGCGATATTGCCGCTAGCGCACCAGGCTGCTGCGCGGCGCGAGTTTGCCGCGCGGCACATCAGGAAAACTGCCATCTGCCTGGCGCACCGGCATGGCCAGCAACGAGCTTGTTAACGGCCAGATGCCCTTCGCCAGATTGTTCAGTTCCGCGCCTTCGAATACGGCATAACTGTATTTTGAATAGTGCGGCAGTTTCCTGGCGAGTGTCGCCATCATTTCCGCTTCGGGAACGGCAAGCCAGGCTGCGGGTGTCTGCCCGATATGCGCGGTCAGCGCAAGCGAGTGCCGGCTGCGCGAATATTCTGTGCTGCCGAAGTTTGCACCCTGATCGGACAGCGTGGCGCCGCCAAGCGCGGCCTGAAATTCGCCGCGCCAGCGGTTTTCCCAGCCGAACAGCCATACGGCACCGGATGGCGGGATTTTTTTTATTTCGTCATCCCACACGATGCGCGCGCTGCGCCCGGGTTGCTGCTGCCATCTTTTGGCTACGGCGAGATATTGCTCGCGCAAGCCTACACCGGCTTTTCGCGGAAGAACGATCAGCAATTGTTCCGCGCCGAACACCTGCGACAGTGCCGGCGGTATTTCGCTGCCATCCAGACGGCGGAATACATCGAATTCTGGATCCACATCGACGCGCAGCGGTTGCCCGCCGAGCGGCAAACGCAATTCTGCGCGTTTGTCAGCCATCTTCATCACCGTTGAATATGCTTGTTCTTTGCCTGCCAGCGTTATCGCCAGCGGCAGTTCAAGAAAGTAAGCCGGGCCGGGTTGGGTTTGCTCGATGCTGATGGTCAGCTCGTAGCCTTTTTCAGTGCGGTGTGCATCGGCGGAAACGAGCCGCAATTGCGGCGCGCCTGCTTGCTGCACCCATTGTGCGAAGAATCGTCCGAAGCTCGGTCCGGACACCCGCGAAAAAATTTTCTCGAGGTCTGCGTAGCTTGCACGCCTGAATTTGAATTCGCGGTAAAGGTTTTGCAGTGCGCGCAAAAAGCTGTCATCGCCCATGTTTCTGCGCAGCATGTGGAACATCATCATGGCCTTGCCGTAGCCCACTGCTTCGCTTTGCGCGCTGTGGCGCGAAGTGAATCCGGCAAGCGGAAAATCTCTTCCGGCTGTAACGAAGTCCGCGTACTTTTGCAGTGTGCCGCGCCGGTATTCTGCGCCGTTGCCATTTTGTTCCTGAACAAGGTGATCGGCCAGATAGGCTGTCAGCCCTTCGGACCAGTTGCCACTTTGGTAATCCACATACACACCGTTGCCCCACCAGTTATGCAGGATTTCGTGCGGATAGGAAGTATCGACGATGAACGGCAGGCGTATCACCTGGCTGCCCAGCAAGGTGAACGACGGCATGCCATAACCGGTTTCCCAGAAATTCTCGACCAGCGCGAATTTGGCGTATGGATAATCTCCGATCAAGCGCCGGTACATTTCCAGATAACGGGCAGTCGCGTCCAGATAGCGCTGCGCGAGCGCCGCGTCGTCATTGCGCAAATACACCAGTTCCTCGATACCTTTATCGCTGCGCTGGTATACGGTGAACGGAGCGGCAATCAGAAATATCTCATCTTGCGGCTGCGATTCTTCCCAACTCACTTGAGACCCCGGTCCTTCCTGCTGTCCGGTTTTTAATATGCGTTTGCCCTGGCTGACCGCCCGCCAGTCTTGCGGCATCGCAATATCGAGCGAGAAGGCCATCATGCCTGCCCCCTGCGTCTCCTCAAGGATCGGATACCAGCCGCTTGCACCGCTTAACACTGCCCCCTCGGCGGCAATGATCCCCGGCGAATTTTCGAAGGTGCGCGCTTCTCGCGCATCCTGCTGCGGAGGATGAAATATTTCACCGCCGTAAATCAGCGTGAAGCTGTCGGTGTTTGCCGGCAGCGTTATGCGGTAACGCTGCAGAATTTCTTCTGTGTTTCCGCCCACGGCATCAATAATTGCATCCGGAGATACCGGATGCAGATCGCGATGCAGGGAAAAATTTATCGTGCGGGGTGAGCCGGATGGCAATCTGACTTGATCCTCCGCTGCAATTTTATGCAGTTCCGGATGAAGCACGATGCGCAGCTGATGCTGCGGAACCGTTTGTGCGTTGCTGTTTATACATATGAACAGGAACGAAAAGACAATCAAAGGACGCATATTCTTGAATCACTTCCGATATTTTATTGGTATTGGATCGACTGAAGTCCCGGATATGCATATCCAGCGATTTTGCATGGACGTAGCGATGATTTATCGGCCGGCCGCAATTGTATGGCTAGCTTTTGACTCTTTTGCTCTTGCAGGCCGGTGCGTTGCATTCCCCGTAGAGAGTAAGGGTGTGGTCGCGCAGATTGAAGCCCAGCTTCTCGGCAATTGAACGCTGCCGCTTTTCGATCACCTCGTCATAGAATTCCTCGACCCGCCCGCAGTGGATGCAGACAATATGGTCATGATGGGGGCCGCGCTCCAACTCGAACACAGCCTGGCCGCCCTCGAAGTGGTGCCGGGTGACAAGTCCCGCAGCCTCGAACTGGGTTAACGCGCGATACACGGTGGCCAGCCCGATCTCTTCTCCCGCGTCAAGCAACAAACGGTAAATGGCCTCGGCAGTAAGGTGCCGGTCCTCGGTTTTTTCGAGAAGCTCAAGCATCTTGAGGCGTGGTGCGGTGACTTTAAGTCCGGCATTGCGCAGATCCTGGCTTTCCATGCTGGTTACTCCAATGTTGGTTTTGGTGAACTGGCGGCAATGCCGGATCCGGTTGATATCGGGGGCTGCAACTTGCTCGCACCGTGTCCGGCAATATTGTTGCTCGACCAAAATTTCCTGCTGCCCCCCGGAGTTGTTCTGCGCCTTTGACTAAAGCCGCAACCCTACTCATAATGCCCGGAAGCAACGTGACTCAGGCATTTGCATCCATCATACACAAACCCCTTGCATTTGAGAATAGTTATCATATAAGATGAGAACTGTTCTCAATAATAAAACTTTGAGTCTTAGATTTATTGATGCTTTTGCGATACAAATTAATGCCTGGTTACCGCTTCGCGTAAGGAGTTTCAGTATGTCATTCACATCGGCCCGCATGATTTCAGCAGCAATCAGTATATCTTTACTGATTCTGCTGGTGCCTACCGCACAAGCCGATGAGGTGTCCGATCGGGAAGCGCAATCAATCCTGCACATGCTCGATTACCTGGGTGTGGATTATGGCGGATCGGTATTGTTCGGCAAGATACTCAATGAGGTGGAGTACCAGGAACAGGCTGAATTCGCGGCACAATCGCTAAAATTGATCAGCAGTCTGCCTGAACATCCGCTTCTGCCGAATATCATCAAGGATGCACAGAAGCTGTCCGCCGATGTCGGCGAAAAAGCTCCTGCCGAGGAGGTCAGTGCCGAAGCGCAGCAACTGCGCAAAAAAATCATCTCTGCCTACAACATCCCTGTTTCACCCAAACGAGTTCCTGATTCCCAGAGGGCGGCCGTTTTGTATCAACAGTTATGTGTCAGATGCCATGGCAGCAAAGGGTATGGTGATGGGGCCGAAAGCAAAACGCTCAATCCCAAGCCGGCAAACTTCCGCGATGCCACCCGCATGGGCAAACGCAGCGTCTATGGGCTTTACAGCACTATTTCGCTGGGCGTTCCCGGCACAGCCATGGCAGGATTTCCGCAACTGACCGATGATGAACGCTGGGGTCTTGCATTCCTTGCGGCCAATTTCCACAATCTCCCTGAGCGCCTGGATCTGGGACGCAGACTTTGGGAGAAACGCGATTTTCATGGTGCAATCCCTAACATGGTCACGCTTACCACACTTACGGCAAACGAGGTCAGCATCAACTATGGCGACAATACCAGGGCGGTTTTCGAATACCTGCGCGCCAAGCCGAGCGCACTCATAACTAACCGGCATGCCACCCTGATATTCGCCACCAATCAACTCGATAACGCAATGGCACGCTACCAGGCCGGGGACAGGTCCGAAGCACAACGATATGCCATCGCTGCATATCTGGAAGGATTCGAGCCGATGGAGATAAGCCTCGTCAATCTCAATACCCAGCTTCGTCTCGACATAGAACGCGAAATGATGGCAATACGCAAACTTATCTATGACGGCGCTCCCGTAGCGGCGTTGTCTGTAAAAATCGAAAGTGCAAAGCAACTGCTCAGGCAAGCCGACGAGTTGCTGAGAGAAGGAAAGCTCTCGATCTCTGGCGCCTTCATCAGCTCACTATTCGTCCTGTTGCGTGAAGGTTTGGAGTCGATCCTGGTGCTGGCGGCAGTCATCGCATTTGTGGTGAAGAGCGGGCAGCGCAACGCGCTGATCTACATCCATGCCGGCTGGGGAGGCGCACTCATACTGGGCATACTGACCTGGATGGCGGCAACCATGCTGGTGGACATATCGGGCGCAGGACGCGAAATCACCTCGGGAGTCACTGCGCTGATCGCTTCGGCCATGTTGATCTATGTGGGTTTCTGGCTGCACGACAAAACTCATGCGCGTGCCTGGCAAAAGTTTCTGAAAGACAAGGTGGGTGCTGCGCTGGAAAAAAAGACCGTTTGGGCGCTCGCGCTGATCTCATTCTTTGCCGTATATCGCGAGATATTCGAGACGGTATTGTTCTACCAGGCGCTTTGGGCACAAACCACCGTAGACACAAGACCCGCTTTGTGGAGCGGCATGTTAACGGCCGGGATGACGCTGCTGGCTATCGGCTGGGGTTTGTTCCGTTTCGGCATCAGATTACCGCTTAATGCCTTTTTTTCTGCCACTTCGATACTATTGGCGATCATGGCAGTGATATTCGCCGGTCAGGGTGTCGCTTCACTGCAGGATGCAGGAATTGTTGAAACCAGCCCTGTCAATTTCGTTTCGCTGCCGATGCTGGGTGTGCTTCCGACGACTGAGACGTTGCTGACCCAACTGGCAGTCATCGGGATATTGTTCCTGTGTTACCGCATCCCGATCCGCCAGCAACACAACACCCAAACCGACAATCCGCCTGTTTCCCGTGCCTGACAGGATTGCTGTGCAGGCATACTCCCTGCCGGTATGGCGGCAATAATCATGGCAATCCGGTATTAGTGTTTTTTCGGCCGTCCGGTTTTGATCTTTTCCAGCTCGCTCAAGGCCCGCTTCAACTGCGCGGCATTGAGTTTTGCCAAAGCCTTGAGCCCGGCGCGCAATACTTCACTTTTCTTTACATGCATTCTCGCCTTCAGACAAATAGCCTTGATCTCGGCTATCTTCAGATATTCGCTTTGCGGCATCGTGAAACTGTCACGCACCACTTTTTTCCTGCTTTCTTTTTTTGCTTTCTTGGCGGCTTTTTTCGCTGCCGGATCCAGGCTGCGCTTGTCCGCAGGCTTTGCCCGCGGTTTTTCCCGAACCGATGGCTTCTTCGCCGTCAGCTTCTTGGCAGCGATTTTTACTGTTGCCGCCGCAGTCTTTTTGGTTGTCATTGCATTTCCTTGGGATTAAAGTGGCGCAAATAGTGTATACGGTATACGCCTGCATGCAAAATGTAATAATCAGGAGCTCAGGATGGATCTGATACTCTGGCGGCACGCGGAAGCGATCGATGGAGTTCCCGATCACTCCCGCGGACTTACTCCAAAAGGCATCAAACAAGCGGAAAAGGTCGCGGCTTTTCTGGAGCCGCATTTGTCAGATGATTTCCGCGTTCTGGTCAGCCCTTCCGTGCGCACCCGGCAGACAGCCACTGCATTCACCGATCATTTCACGCTCGCTCCCGCCATTGCACCAGGCGCTTCGGCGCAAGCTGTATTGCAGGCAGCGCGCTGGCCCGACGGAGGCGGCACGGTATTGGTGGTCGGCCATCAGCCGGCACTGGGTGAAGTCGCGGCACAATTGCTCGGGTGCAACGGCTGTTCATTAAGCATCAAGAAAGGCGGGGTGTGGTGGTTCAGCCGCCGCGAACGCGAAGGCAAGGCGCAGATCAGTTTGCGCCTGGTCATCTCGCCGGAATTTTTGTAAGCCTCCCTAGCCGGGATGAATTTCATGCACGAATCCGCCAAAGCAGCGATGAAGAGGAAATAAACTTCTATTGCAGACTGCCGGACGGTTGCACCAGTACCCACGGACTGACCACAACTGCCCAGACCAGCGCATCCGTTTTGAGCCATGCGGCTGCCTGTTCGTCGGTGACTTTGCCCAGCTTGCCCGCCACCATCCATTGCCGGACCTGCGCGGCATTATCGCGGGACATCTGGAACGCCACCTCAACCAGATCGAGATCGCCGCTCACATGAATAGCCGCGCCGCTGGCGAAAAAACGCTGCAATTCCTTCCACGCGATCTGCGCGGTTTCCAGATTGACCTTGGCACGGTAGATTTCCTGCTGGCTGGAAGTTGTCATCAACAATCTTCTTTGGATTACATTTGCTCAGTATTTCGTTACATTAAAACGCATCGCTGTTCCGCGCTATGTCTGCGCCATCTTCAAATGATTATTCTTCAGTTCCATGTAATGTTCCGCGGAGTTTTTCAGGTAAGCGAGTTCCTCCTCCGTCAAGGCACGCAAAGCTTTGGCCGGGCGGCCGACATATAACATCCCGCTTTGCAGCACCTTGCCCGGCGAGATCAGGCTGCCCGCGCCTATCATCACGCGGTCTGGAATCACGACATCGTCCATGATGATGGAACCCATGCCGATCAGGCACTCGTTGCCTATGGTGCAGCCGTGCAGAATGACCGAGTGTCCTACCGTCACATGATCACCGATCAGCAATGGCGACCCCTCGGGTTTCTCCGGCACCTTGTGCGATACATGCCCTATCGTCAAATCCTGCACGTTCGTGCCGCGCCCGATCACGATACGGTTCACGTCGCCGCGCAACACTGTATTGCACCAGACGGAACTGTCGTCGCCTATGCGTACATCGCCGATGACCTGACATGAGGGGTGGAGAAAAATGCGCTCACCGATGATGGGCGAGGTATCAAGATAAGGTATCAAGGGCATGTTGACTCCTTACTCCACCAGCTTCCACTTCATCATCTCCCCCGCCCGCAGCGGCACCAGGCGGTGCTCACCGAACCCCACCGTCGCAGGCACCTGCCACTGCTGTTTGCGCAAAGTGATCTTCCGCGTGTTGCGCGGCAAGCCGTAGAAATCCGCGCCAAAGAAACTGGCGTAGCCTTCCAGCTTGTCCAGCGAACCCGCTTGTTCAAACACTTCGGCGTAGAGTTCGAGGGCGGCGTGGGCGGTATAGCAACCGGCGCAGCCGCAGGCGTTTTCCTTGGTGTGCTGCGCGTGCGGGGCGCTGTCGGTGCCGAGAAAGAATTTCTTGCTGCCGCTGGTGGCGGCTATCACCAGTGCTTCGCGGTGCGTCTCGCGCTTGAGCAACGGCAGGCAGTAGTAGTGCGGGCGGATGCCCCCGGCCAGCATCGCATTGCGGTTATAGAGCAGGTGATGCGCGGTGATCGTCGCGGCGATGTTATCACTGGCTTCAGCGACGAATTGTGCGGCATCCGACGTGGTGATGTGCTCGAACACCACGCGCAGGCCGGGCAGGTCACTCAGCAGTGGCTGCAGTATGCGGGCGATGAATACGCTCTCGCGATCGAACACGTCCACTGCAGGATCGGTTATTTCGCCGTGCACCAGCAGCGGCATGCCGCAGCGCTGCATCTCTTCCAGCGCGGCATAGGCCTTGCGCAGGCTGGTGACGCCCGCGTCGGAATTGGTGGTCGCACCCGCCGGATAGAACTTCACCGCGT
Source organism: Pseudomonadota bacterium (assembly GCA_049320585.1). Taxonomy (GTDB): domain Bacteria; phylum Pseudomonadota; class Gammaproteobacteria; order Burkholderiales; family Gallionellaceae; genus Gallionella. The sequence continues at coordinate 38,678 of JBMOQB010000035.1, forward strand.
GTATCATGCCGCTCTGTTTGGCCTTGCGTATTTCTTCCGCGCCGGTGTTATCGGTGAGATACAGCGTCATCAGCGGTTCAAATGCCATGCCCGCAGGCAGCGCGGCCAGGATGCGCTTGCGATAGGCCATTGCCTGTTCGGTGCTGGTCACCGGCGGGCGCAGATTGGGCATCACGATGGCACGGGCAAACTGGCGCGCGGTATCCGGCAATACTGATCGCATCAATGCTTCGTCGCGCAGATGCAGATGCCAATCGTCGGGACGTGTCAGGGTCAATTGCTGCATTTTGAATTCCCGTCTGGAAGAATGTATGCGATTGTAATTCAAACGACAGCGCTCAAGCGATGTGCAAGACTATCGCTGCTATAGAAAAATCCATTGACGGGCAGTGACGCCGGTTTTACTTGGCAGGAAGTAACGAGACGAATTTTGCACAGAGTGCCACCCATTTTTCCAGGTCCTGGTCCGACTCGAAACCTTCCGGTTTTATATACACATAACCCTTCATCGGCTTGCCGGTGAAGTCCATCTCACTGACATGAGGCTGGCGCAGCGCATCTGCATAGCCAGCCGGTCCGACGCGCGCCATCAGCCTGTCCCCCAGAATCCCGGCGAACATATGGCCATCCAGCATGAAAGCCAGCCCGCCGAACATTTTCTTTTCCGAGACTTTATCGTGTTGCCTGAGCAAGTCCCTCAACCGTTTGGCCAATCTTTCATCGTATGCCATAAACCCTCCTCATCGCAAAGCAATGCCAGCATGCATGATCAGGCGCGGGCTGACACAACACGGTGCCGGTCCAGCCAATAACCCCAAATCACCAGCAGCCATTGCAGTTGGCCGGCCCAGGCAATCGCCACGACATTTGGCGGCGGCGGACCAAACAGATTGCCCGCGTAGACAACCGACAGAAAAGCGACCAATGTCCACAACCCCCATTTGCCGGAATTGTCTGCCGGCGTTGTGGTTCTGGCATAAAGCCAAACGCCGAGCGCAAACAGCGGGACTTCGACCGCGAGCGTGGCCGGAAGCGATGACCACAGGTTCAAGCCCAGCTTGTCCGGGCTGCCGGGGTATAGCGGCAGATCCGGCTGATGAACGATCAGATCGAGCAACCAATGACTGAGCACCAGCAAGCCGAGCACGAGTGCGGCCTTACGGTCGCGCCGCAACAAAAAATGAACCGTGCCCAATGCGCATGCCCAGGCCAGCACGGCCAGCAAGCTGTGCGAAACCGGGTAATGCTCGAACAACAAGGGCGTGACGGTGGTCGCGCCGGGAACGATGCGCACTTGTTCTACTCCCACTAGCAGCAATGTGGGCCACAACAGATCGATGAACTGCGCTGCAAGGAACAGCGTGCCCAGAGAAACTTTCCCTGACACGGCTTTGGCGCCAAACCCTACCCCGAAATGACCCAAGAACATTTCTTTCTCCCGACTGGAATGAATGAAAGCCGGCTTTCATGGTTACTCATTCGACAAGATGATTACCAAACCAATGTCCGGCGACCTGACAAAGTATTCTACCCGGCTATCCTTGAATCCTGGGTATACTTAAGCGTGAGCGTAACCAAGCTGTGCATGGCCGGACTTTCGATGTACCTGAAAGTGAAAAAGCTCAAAATCAACAGAACCTGGGTTGCTCCTACTCCTGCCATCAGCCAGCAAACCATCGAGTACAAGCCCCTCGACTTCTTCATGCCGTTAACCAATCTGTCTGGCAAGTCTATTGCATTATTCCGGAAGCCAGCCGCCATGCCGATAAAGCTTAGAACTTTGCACTTCGAAAACAAATCTGAGCCTGTTATTATTCTTCAATATGACCATCAATAAAGCTAATGTCGGCGCGCCGTCGCCCGATGAATTCAACCAGCTGGTCGGGTTGTACAACGCCCGGCGCTACGCGGAAACGGAAAGCCGGGCCAGCGCCCTGGTCGGGCGCTTTCCGGATTCCGGCTTCGCCTGGAAGCTGCTCGGCGCTGCGCTGCAGATGCAGGGCAAGAATGCGCTGTCCGCTTTCCAGAAGACAGCGGCGTTGATGCCTGGGGATGCCGAGGCGCATTTCAATCTGGGGGTGGTCCAGAAGAGTCTCGGACAACTGGCCGAGGCGGCGGCCAGTTACCGCACTGCGCTGAAGATCAACCCCGCTTATGCCGAGGCGCACGGCAATCTGGGCAATGTCCTCAAGGATCTGGGCCGGCTCGACGAGGCGGTGGCAAGCTACCGCCGGTCGTTGCAGATCAAGCCGGATTCCGCCGCTACGCTTAACAATTTGGGCACTGCCCTGAAAGATCTCGGCAAGCTTGACGAGGCGATCGAATGTTATCGCCGGGCGATCGCCCTCAGGCCCGATTATGCCGAAGCACACAGTAATCTGGGCAATGTCCAGAAGGATATCGGGCTGTTCGACGAAGCTTTGCAGCATTTTCGCGGGGCACTGCAAATTGATGCCGGGTGCGATGAAGCTATGCTCGGAGTAAGTCATGTATGCATGATCAACGGCGAAATGGAAGAAGCCGAAGCGATGGTCAAAAAAGCCCTGGCGATCAAGCCGGACCATCTGGAGGCTCGTTTCCTGCTCGCCCACATTAGAAAAGCTCAAGCAGGTGACGAGAATCTGGCGGCATTGCTTGCAGTGGAACAGAATGCGCGCAGCGGCACAGCGCCGCTACCGGATAAAACGATGATCCCTCTGCATTTCGCGCTCGGCAAATGCCTTGATGACCTTGGCGAATACGATCGCGCTTTTCCGCATTTCAGCGCAGGGTGCAAACTTAGACGCGCCAATTCCAAGTATGACGCCGCACAGGTGGCGCAAAACTTTGATGATGTGATGCGGATTTTCGACCGGAAGACCATTGCACGATTGCGCGGCGGCGGCAGCACTTCGGATGTGCCGATTTTTGTGCTGGGCATGCCGCGTTCCGGAACCACGCTGACCGAACAGATCCTGGCCAGTCATCCCGAGGTATGTGGTGCAGGAGAGTTGCCCGACATACCGAGGATCGCTCAGCGCGAAATAGCGGGAGCAGCAAGTTTCCCCGGCAACATACTGGCGCTGGACAGGGAGAATCTTGCCAGGTGGGGCGAAGATTATGTTGCCGGCTTGCGCAAGCGCGCGCCTGATGCGCGGTATATCACCGACAAGCTGCCGGATAATTTCTGGTTCCTCGGTTTGATACATGTGATGTTGCCGAATGCGAAAATCATCCACGTCATGCGCAATCCGGTGGATACCTGTCTTTCCTGTTTTACGAAATTGTCCAGCAGGGGGCTTGAACAATCCTACGATCTGGTCGAACTGGGCCGCTATTATGCCGGGTATGCCCGCCTGATGGATCATTGGCGCGAGATTTTGCCTGCCGGTGCTTTTCTGGAAGTACAGTATGAGGATATCGTCGCCGACCAGGAGTCGCAGGCGCGGCGCATGATCGACTTCTGCGGTCTGGAATGGAGCGACGCCTGCATCAATTTCCACAAGCATAAGCGTTCGGTCAATACCGCCAGCGTGACGCAGGTGCGCAGGCCGATTTACCAATCCTCGGTAGAACGCTGGCGCTCATATGAAAAATATCTGGGTCCTTTGCTGGACGCGCTGGGCGACCTGGCGCCGCAACAGATTAAACCGTGAAAGCAGAATTTGAAACCAGGTAGAAACGACCCGTGCAGCTGCGGCAGCGGTAAAAAATACAAGCAGTGTTGCGAGGGCAAGGCCGCATCGCGTTCTGCTGCGCCGTCTCCCGGTGAACTCAACCAGCTTATCGCGCTGTACAACATCGGCCGCTACGCGGAAGTGGAAAGCCGGGCCAGCGCCCTAATCGGGCGCTATCCGGGTTCTGGTTTTACCTGGAAACTGCTGGCTGCTTCCTTGCAGAAGCTGGGCAAGAATGCATTGATGGCGTTTCAGAAGACAGCGGAACTCATGGCCGGTGATGCCGAAGCGCAATTCAATCTGGGTATGGCCCAAAAAAATCTCGGGCGTATTGACGAGGCGGTGGCAAGCTACCGCCGCGCGCTGAAAATCAACCCCGCTTATGCCGAAGCGCACAACAACCTCGGTGCCGCACTGTTTGAACTCGGCAGGCTGGATGAGGCGGCAGCTTGCTGCCGCCGGGTAGTCGAGCTCAAGCCAGGCTCTGCCGAAGCCCGCAACAACCTGGGCGCCGCATTGTTTAGACTTGGCCAGGTGGATGAGGCGATGAATTGTTGCCGCCGTGCCCTGGAACTCAATCCCGATTTTGCCGAAGCGTATAACAACTTGGGTAATTATCTCAAACATTTAAACCGGTTCGAGGAAGCCGAGGCCAGCTATCGACAGGCGATAAAGCTCAAGCCGGATAATTTCAAGGTCCACGGAAATCTGGGCAACCTGCTGCTGGATATGGGACAGCTTGATGAGGCGATGGCAAGTTATCGTTCGGCACTGGAAATCAAACCCGATTTGACTGAGGCCTATAGCAATCTGCTGTTTGCGCTTAACTACTCATCAATCAATTCGCCGGAATATTGTCTCGGGCAGGCACACCGCTTTGGCCGGATAGCCACAGACAAGGCAGTAAGGCGCTTTTACGACTGGCAATGCGCGGCATACCCTGAGCGCCTTCGTGTCGGCCTGGTTTCCGGTGATTTGCGGGTACATTCGGTGGGGCATTTTCTGGAAGGGCTGTTATCTCATATTGATCCGACCCGCATCGAGCTGGTCGCCTATCCGACACAGTCCAAAGAAGATGATCTCACTGCGCGCATCCGGCCGGCTTTTTCCTTGTGGAGACCGCTATATGGAATGAACGACGAGGATGCTGCCCGCCTGATCCATGCCGACGGTGTGCATGTCCTGATCGATATTTCCGGACATACCGCCCTCAACCGGCTGCCGGTTTTCGCCTGGAGACCCGCGCCGCTGCAGGTGACGTGGCTGGGATTGCCGTTCACGACCGGGATGAGCGAAATGGATTACGTCATCGGCGATATCCAGGCGGTCCCCCCGGAACATGAAAAGCATTTTTCGGAAACCGTGTGGAGACTGCCCGACAGCTACCTGTGCTTCTCCGCACTAGCATATCCCCTGATTGTTGCTCCGCTCCCCGCACGTTCATCGGGGTACGTGACTTTCGGCAGTTTCAACAACCTGACCAAAATGAATGATGAGGTGGTGGAGTTGTGGTCCCGGATACTTCAGTCAGTACCGAACTCGCGTCTTTATCTCAAGACCGGCCAACTGGGCGACGAGGATATCCGCGCGCGGACGCGCCGGCGTTTTGCCGCATGCAGTATTGCGCCGGAACGTCTTGTTCTGGCCGGAAAACTCGGCTCCATCGCCGATCATTTGTCCGAGTACAACAAAATCGATGTTGCGCTGGATACTTTCCCTTATCCTGGCGTAACCACCAGTGTCGAAGCGTTGTGGATGGGTGTGCCGGTGTTAACTTTGCTTGGCGACAGGTTCCTTTCTCTTACCGCAAAGAGCGTAGCTCATCATGCCGGTTTGCCGGACTGGGTCGCGGCCGACAAGGACGACTATGTGGCCAAGGCCGTGACATTCACCTCCGATCTTGAGCGCCTGGCCGCGCTGCGCGCCGGTTTGCGCGAACAGGTGCTGGCATCCCCGCTGTTCGATTCCGAACGGTTTGCGCGGAATTTTGAGGCAGCTCTGTGGAGTATGTGGAAAATGCGTGGTCGGCCATCATCCTGAGAAAACAGGAAGAACTCCTGGCACCGGTTGGATGATTTTATCGGCAATATGATAATGTCCGTCGAGTGATCGATCAGGAAGAGCATTCATGAAGCCAGGAAGAAACGACCCGTGCAGTTGCGGCAGCGGGAAAAAGTACAAGCATTGCTGCGAGGGCAAGGCCGCACCGCGTTCAGCTGCGCCGTCGTCCGATGAATTCAACCAGCTGGTCGCGTTGTACAACGCCAGGCGCTACGCGGAACTGGAAAGCCGTGCGCACGCGCTGATCGGGCGCTTTCCGGATGCCGGGTTCGCCTGGAAGCTGCTCGGGGCTGCGCTGCAGATGCAGGGCAAGAATGCGCTGACGGCCTTTCAGAAGACAGCAGCACTGATGCCCGGTGATGCCGAGGCGCATTTCAATCTGGGGGTGGCCCAGAAAAGTCTCGGACTGCTCGAGGATGCCGCGGCCAGTTACCGCCGCGCACTGACGCTCAACCCCGCTTATGCCGAGGCGCACGGCAATCTGGGCAATGTCCTGAAAGACCTCGGCCAACTCGACGAGGCAGTGGCAAGCTACCGCCGGTCGTTGCAGATCAAGCCGGGTTCCGCCACCACGCTTAACAATTTGGGAACGGCGCTAAAGGATCTGGGACAGTTCGACGATGCGCTGATCTGCTACCAGCGAGCTTTACTACTCAACCCTGGCTATGCCGAAGCACACAGTAATCTGGGTAATGCCTTGAAAGAGCTTGGAAGGCTCGATGATGCGCTGGCCAGCCTTCGCCGAGCAGTGCAACTCAAACCCGATTCTGCCCCTGCCCATTTCAACTTGGGCAACGCCCTGAGAGATATCGCCAATCTTGATGAGGCGATGGCCAGTTACCGCCGCGCATTGGAAATCAAGCCTGATTACGCCGAGGCTCTCAGCAATCTTGGCAGCACCCTTAAAGACCTCGGTCGCCTTGATGAAGCGATGGCCAGTTACCGCCGCGCATTGGAAATCAAACCCGATTACGCCGAGGCTCACACTAATCTCGGCAATGCCCTTAAGGCTCTCGGCCAGCCGAACGATGCCGTGGTGAGTTATCGACGCGCGTTAGGGATGGGTGATGATTATGCCGGGATCTATAGCCGGCTATTGTTCACCCTGAACTACTCGGCCAACCACTCACCCTTGGCTTGTCTGGACGAGGCTCGGCAATATGGCCGTGCCGTGTCCGAAAAAGTGGCTGCGCGATTTAACACTTGGCAATGTGCTGATGCGCCCGGGCGCTTGAGGGTCGGGATGGTGTCTGGAGACTTGCGTAACCATCCTGTCGGGTATTTTCTTGAAAGTCTGCTGGCTGAGCTGGATCCTGCCCGCATCGAGCTGATAGCTTACCCGACCGACTCCAAAACTGACGCACTTACCGCTCGCATCCAGCCTTTTTTTTCATCATGGAAACCGCTGGTTGGGTTGGGCGATGAAGATGCTGCTCGCCTGATTCATGCCGACGGCATACATGTTCTGATGGACCTGTCTGGCCATTCCCGGCATGGCCGCCTGCCAGTGTTTGCATGGAAGCCCGCGCCGGTACAGGCCGCATGGCTGGGCTATTTTGCCACTACCGGGGTGACCGAGATCGATTACCTGCTGGCTGATCCAGTGGGTGTGCCCGAAGCTCACCGGGAACACTTTACCGAAAAAATATGGTACCTGCCTGATACCCGACTTTGTTTTAGTCCGCCTGAAACAGACCTTCCAGTTGCTCCTTTGCCTGCGCAGCAATCTGGTCGTATCACCTTCGGTTGTTTCCAGAACATGGCTAAAGTTGATGATGTGGTATTGACTACGTGGGCGAGTATCCTCGCTGCACTACCAGACGCGCGTCTGCGCTGGCAATGCTATCAACTGGGTGATCCGGCAGTGGTAAAGCAGTTGATCCCACGCTTGCAGCAACACGGTATCGACCCCGCAAAGGTCACCCTGCAGAGTTCTGTTGCCCGCGAGGCTTATCTGGCCGCTCATTCCGAAGTGGACCTGATATTGGATACGTTTCCGTACCCGGGCGGCACCACTACCTGCGAAGCGTTGTGGATGGGTGTGCCGACCCTGACATTGGCGGGCGATACGCTGCTGTCCAGGCAGGGCGCAAGCCTGCTGACAGCGGCCGGCCTGGATAATTGGATCGCCACGAGCAAAGCGGATTATGTCGACAAAGCCCTTGCGCTTGCCGGTGACATCGCCACGCTGGGAGTGCTGCGCGCCGGCTTGCGCGAACAGGTCAGAACCTCTCCGCTGTTCGATGCCCGGCGCTTTGCCAGAAATTTCGAGAATGCACTGTGGGGGATGTGGCAGGCCGGCAGGGACTCAAGCCGAATACCATAGCACGGCAAAATAATGGCATGCAGTTCCCGCCATGACAAACAGATGCCAGACGAAGTGGCCATAGCGCAGGCGCGCATCGGTCACGAAGAACGCCACACCTGCCGTGTAAGCCGCACCTCCCGCAACCAGCAACGCGATGCCCGGCACCGGCAGGCGCGCATACATCGGGTCGGCAGCAATCACAATCAGCCAACCCATCAGCAGATATAGGCCTGTGGAAATGACCGGGTGGGACATCCTGCCGAATACTTTCAATAGCACCCCTACCAGTGCAAAACTCCAGATCAGACCCAGCAGCACCCAACCCCATACCCCATGAAGCACCCCCAGCGTGAATGGCGTGTAGGTACCCGCGATAAGCAGATAGATCGCGGAGTGCTCGATAATCTGGAACACGCTCTTGGCCTTGCCTGCCGGGAGCGCATGATAAATCGTGGAACCGAGATAAAGCAGCACCATGGTCGCGGCAAAGATAGATACACCGACAATGGATCGCGCTTCTCCGTACCGGATTGCATGCATGACAAGGAACGGGATACCGACGATTACCGCGATCAGCCCTATACCGTGACTGATACTGTTCGCGAGTTCTTCACCACTGGATTGACCTCGTCCGGATGCTGCAAGCGGTATATTCATAAGCGGCGCCATGCCTATCCGCGCTCGAGCGGACAGGCAAGTGAACCTGGCAAAAACCGGGGGCTGCAAAATCTGCGCATCAAATCTTTTCCCAATCTCTGACACACCCGGGACTATACTGAAGAGCGGGGCAGTATCTCGTAAGCAATGCAAACGCTTTGCTTTTCAAGCGCAATTTGTTGCAAGGTGCTTGATTCCGGCCAATGAGAACTCCGCAATGTGCTCCGCGATCGCTTCGATCTCTTTGTAGTTGTAGCGCAACTTGGGATGCAGGCGTTGCAACACCGGCTGCGAATGCCGGTAGAACAGGCACTGGCCCAGAATGCTGTGCACACAGCGGCGCAATTCGACATCGCTGGTTTTGTCACCGGCGATCTCGCGCACCAGCCGGCCCAAATAATCATGCATCGGCTGTATCGCTTCCCGCACGATCTTGTCCAGCGCTGGAGTCGGATCGGCCAGTTCGCGCGCCATGATCTGGCACTGCGAGGAAGGATTCTTTTCATCCAGCAGCATCAGCATCAGATCACGGATAAACAGCCTCAGACGCAACTTCGGACACTCCCCGGCTTTTACATTGGCCTTCTGCATGGCTTTGAGCGGCGCGAAATTCAAGGCTTCGGCAAGCAGGCCATCCTTGCTGCCGAAATGATAATTCACTGCTGCGCCATTCGCCTCGGCACGACGACAAATCTCGCGCACAGTCGCCCCCTGGAACCCATGTTGCGAAAATACCTCGCGCGCCGCTTCCAGCAAACGCATCCGGGTTTGTTCACTGGTGTTTCTGATCTGTGCTTCCGTCATCATTTGCTGGATACCTCGTGATTCGCTGTTTGAACAGGTTCATTGAACCCGCCCGCCAATGCCTTGTAAAGTTGTGTGGCAACACTGAGTGATAATCGTCTTACCTGCGCCGCTCCCTGTTCAGCGGCAAAAGCCTCTCGCTGCGCATCAAGCACTTCGAGATGGCTGGCGATACCCGCTTGATAGCGCGCCTCGACCAGTTGCAGCCGCTGATTCTGCACGTGTGCGTTGGCTGTCTGGGCGGCAAGTTGTTCCGCGACCTTAGCGCGCGCACTCAGCAGATCCGCCACTTCGCGAAACGCCTGCTGTATGGTTTTTTCGTACTCGGCAACAGCGATCACTTTTCGCGCCGCAGCAATGTCCACGTTGGCAGAAGTACGGCCGGCATCGAACAATGGCTGGATCAGCGCAGGCTGAAAGTTCCACGCCCTGCTGCCGGCATCGAAAAGGCCTGCCAATGTGCTGCTGGCAGTACCGGCGCTACCGGTCAGTGTGATGCGCGGCAGGAACGCGGCGCGTGCCGCGCCGATATTGGCATTTGCGGCCATCAATTTGTGTTCGGCAGCCAGCACATCAGGACGCTGCAGCAACACCTCGGCAGGCAATCCGGCAATCAAATCGGGGCTTATGTCCTGCCCGGCAAGGTCGCGCCCTGCCGGCAGATCATTGATCTGTGACAGCGACTGCCCGAGCAGCACATCGAGCAGGTTTCCCGCAGCAGTCTGCTGTTGTTCCAGATTCGCACGTTCAGCCAGCACCGCTTGATATGCGCCTTCCGCCTGAAGGTAATCCAGTTCGCTGGCTACTCCCACCTCACGGCGGCGCATCAACATGTCCCTGGTTTCACCGCGCGCCTTGACGGTGGCGGCAGTGAGTTGGGTCCGTTCGCGCAACTCCAGCAGCGACAGATAGGCATTCGCCACATCGGCAATCAGCGACAAACGGAACGCGCGTTGCGCGGCCTCGTTAGCGAGGAAGTTGTTTCTGGCCGCTGCGTTCAGGTTGCTGACCCGTCCCCAGAAATCCAGTTCGAACGATACCAGGCTCACTGCGACATCATAGCGCTGAGTATTCAGCGCACTGCCGTTAACGGACGCCCCGGCAGGGGTCAGCGAGGCATTGCGGGTCGCCGCCAGATTGATATTGGGCAAGCGATCGGCCTGCTGGATGCCGTATTGCGCGCGGACTTCAGCGATGCGCGCGGTGGCGATGCGCAGATCGCGATTGTTTTCCAATGCCACTGCGATCAATCCCTGTAATCTTGGGTCGGGAAAATACTGCTGCCAGCTTACATTGGCAACATTGCGCACACCGCCGGATTGCACGCTGCCCGGCCAGGTTGCCGGGATGGCTGCGGCAGGGCGCTGATAATCGGGCGCCAGCGAGCAGCCGCCCAACAACGCGAGCGCTGCAAGCAACGCGGATTTTCTAATCATGGCCGCTCTCCTGACCGGATTTTCGCGCACGGCCGGGAAAGATGCGCCGGACGACCACATAGAACACCGGCACAAAAAACACTGCCAACACGGTCGCCGTGATCATGCCGCCCATGACTCCGGTGCCGATGGCATGGCGCCCGTTCGCCCCGGCGCCAGTGGAAACGGCTAGTGGCAGGACGCCCAGCACAAAAGCGATCGAGGTCATCAGGATCGGGCGGAACCTCAGTCGGCAGGCCTCGATCGTGGCCTCGATCAGCTCGTGCCCCTTGTCCTGCAAATCGCGGGCGAACTGGATGATCAGGATCGCATTCTTGGCCGCGAGTCCGATGATGACGATCAAGCCTACCTTGAAATAGACATCGTTGGGCAAACCCCGTAGCGTGACAGCGGCCAGCGCCCCCAATAAACCGATGGGCACCACGAGAATCACAGCGACCGGAATGGACCAGCTTTCATACAGCGCGGCCAGGCACAGGAACACCGCCACCACCGAAAGCCCAAACAGGAAGGGTGCCTGGCTGCCGGAAAGCCGCTCTTCGCTTGATGTCCCTGACCATTCGAAGCCAAAACCAATAGGCAATTTAGCCGCTACCTCTTCCATCGCCGCCAATGCGTCGCCGCTGCTGCGGCCTGGCGCCGGACTGCCTGCAATTTTCATCGATGGCAGGCCGTTATAACGATCCAGTTTCGGCAGATCCACGATCCAGCGCGACTCGGCGATCTCGGACAGCGGCACCATCCCGCCCTGTCTGTTCCTCACAGGTATACGCAAAATCTGCTCCGGCGTCGTGCGGTTTTCAGCCTCCGCCTGCATCTGCACCTGCAGGATGCGGCCGTTACGCACGAAGTCGTTGATGTAGGCCACACCCAGCGCAGACTGCAAGGTTTCGTTCAGATCGGCGATGTCTATGTCCAATGCCTGCGCTTTCAGGCGGTCTATGTCTATCAGCAATTGCGGCCCCGGCTCCTGCCCTTCCGGCCGCACGCCCATCAGCGCGGGATGCTGGCTTGCCATGCCCAGCGCGATGTTGCGCGCTTCGAGCAGTTTTTCCCGTCCCAGTCCGGCACGGTCTTGCAAACGGAAATCAAAACCGCCGACCGCTGCCAGTTCCGGAATCGGCGGGACGTTGACTGAAAAAATCATCGCCTGCTTGATACGGAACAACATCATGTTGGCGCGTTTCACCAGCGCAGAAGCCGAGTTGTCCGGACCAGGTCTTTCATCCCATTCCTTGAGCCGGACAAAAGTGATCGCGGCATTCTGTCCGCGGCCAAAGAAAGAAAACCCGAGCACGCCGATGACATGAGCTACTTCGGGTTGCTTGAGATAGAACTGCTCGACTTCGGTCAGCACTTCCCTGGTGCGCTCGCGCGTGGCGCCCGGCGGCAACTGGATCACGCTGATGAAATAACCCTGATCCTCATCCGGCAAAAAACTGGTCGGCAGTTGTATGAACAGCCAGCCCATGACCCCAATGAGACCCGCATACAGCAATAGATAACGCCCGGTGCGCTTTAATACGCCAGCCACCCCGGACTTGTACCTTATTGTTGTTTTGCTGAAGAAACGATTGAACCAGCCGAGTATGCCTGTCGTCGGCACCATTTCATGGCCAGGGGAGTTTTGCAGCAACGTCGCGCATAACGCCGGGGTCAGCGTCAGCGCCATCAGCACCGAGAACAGGATGGTCAATATCAAAGTCACCGCGAACTGGCGATAGATCGCACCCACGGAACCGCCGAAAAAAGTCATCGGTATGAACACGGCGCTCAGCACCAGCGTGATCGCGATGATGGCGCCGAAGATCTGCTCCATGGCTTTGCGTGTCGCCTCGCGCGGCGCCAGACCTTCTTCGGTCATGATGCGTTCCACGTTTTCCACCACCACGATGGCATCATCCACCACGATGCCGACGGCCAGCACCATCGCAAACAGGGTCAGCGTGTTGATCGAGTAGCCGACGGCATACAAACCCACCATGCCGCCGACCAGCGCAACCGGCACGACGATGGCGGGAATGAAAGTGGCGCGCAGGTTTCCCAGAAACAGATAAATGACGATGAACACCAGCAGCATTGCTTCCGCCAGCGTCTTTACCACTTCGCTTATCGAAATCTCGACGAATTTGGAAGTATCATAAGGCACCAGCCAGTCGATTCCTGTGGGGAAGAATTTTGCCAGTTCCGTCATCCTGGCCTTGACCGCTTTGGCGGTATCCAGCGCATTGGCCGATGGTGACAAGCGGATCGCGATGGCCGAGGCCGGTTGACCATCGATGCGCGCTGAAATGGAATAGTCCTGTGCCCCCAACTCCACCCGCGCCACGTCCTTGACCCGTACAGTGGAACCATCCGGATTGGCGCGCACGATGATGTTGCCGAATTCTTCCGGCGAGGACAGCTTGCTCCTGGTGACGATCACCGCATTCAACTGCTGGCCGGGCGCCGCCGGTAATTGGCCGAGCTCGCCGGTTGCGAGCTGGGTATTCTGGGCGCGCACGGCCTTGCTGATATCACCGGGCGACAGATTATAGGCATGGAGTTTCTCGGGTTTCAGCCACAGCCGCATCGAATACTCGGTGCCGAACAGTATCGCCTCGCCCACGCCCGGCACGCGGCGGATGTTCTCCAGCACGTTTGATGCCGCATAACTGCCCAAGGCCACATTGTCACGGCTCTGGTCCGGTGAGATGAGCGCGACGAACATCAGGTAATTCCGCGCCGACTTCGTCACGGTTACGCCGGCACGGCGCACGTCTTCCGGCAGGCGCGGCTCAGCGCGCTTGACGCGGTTTTGTGCTTCGACTGAAGCAACATCCAGATTGGTGCCCGCCTCGAAAGTCAGCGTAATGCTGCCGCGGCCCTGTTCTGAGGCCGAGTCCATGTTGATCAAATGCTCGATGCCGTTCAATTCCTGTTCGACCAGGGCGACGGCGGTCTCTTCCACCACCTGTGCCGATGCGCCCGGATAGATGAGCGTGACAGCCAAAGCGGGCGGAGCCACCGCCGGGTAGGATGCCACCGGCAGGTTGCGCAACGCCAGCCCGCCGCTCAGCAGGATGATCAGGGCGATGACCCAGGCGAAGATCGGACGGTCGATGAAGAATTTAGCGATCATGGCGCGGCCCTACGGCTTGCTTGCGGATGTGGAATTCGCAACCGCGGATTTGCTCACGCCTGCCAGCGGCACGGGGCTCACGACTGAACCCGGCCGGGCTTTCTGCAATCCGTTCACGATGATCTGCTCACCGCCCTTGAGTCCCTCGGCAATGATGAAATCGCTCCCCGCCATGCTGCCTGTCTTCACCGGCATCGGTGCCACCTTGTTTTCCGTGCCGACCGCCATTACGAACTGTCCCTGCGGCCCGGCTTGCACGGCACGTTGCGGAATGCGTATCACGTTGTTCGCCACCGCTTCTGGAAAGCGGACACGCACGAACATGCCCGGCAACAATTCACGATTGGGATTGGGGAATGTTGCCCGCATCGACACTGCACCGGTACCCGGATCGACTGCCATGTCGGTAAAAAATATCCTGCCTGTCTTGGGATAGATGCTGCCATCTTCGAGAATCAGCTGCGCCTTGATAGTATCGGCGCGCTTGAGCTTGCCTGCCTTGACAGCCTGTGTCAGGCGCAACAGGTCGGCACCGGATTGGGTAAAGTTGGCATAGATGGGATCGATCTGCTCGATGGTGGACAGCAGAGTGGCTTCACCCTTGCCGACGAAAGCACCTTCCGTCACCATCGCGCGTCCGATGCGACCGGATATCGCTGCGGGGACACTGGCGTATTCCAGAGCCTGGTCTGCCAGTATCGACGCAGCTTCTGCCTGTTTGGCTTTTGCGCTGGCCAGATCGAATTCCTGCTGGCTGACTGCCTTGATCTCCAGCAGGGGTTTGTAGCGTGCCACAGTCTGGTTGGCGATGGCCAGGTCGGCCCGCGCAGATTCTGCCGCCGCCTTATAACTGCGCGCATCAATCTGGAACAGCGAAGTCCCGGCCTTCACTTCGCTGCCTTCCTGAAACGAGCGTTTTTCAATCACGCCTTCTACGCGAGCACGCACCTGGGCGGTGCGGTAAGCCTGCAAACGGCCGGGCAAGTCCTGGGTGATAGTGGCACTGCCCACGCCTGCAGTTATCACTTCCACCTCGGGTGGCGGCATCCCGGCACCGGGTCCGCCGGGGCCAGACCCCGGTTTATCACCCCCTCCACATCCAGCCAGGCCGGCGGTCAGCAGCATCAGCAATATCGGTTTGTTTAGCGTTGTCATGTTGGAATCCCGTAAAAGAAAAAGCCGCTTGCGCCACGCGCGCTGTTTCAGCCTGCGTGTAGGCGTGCCCAAAATCACTGTGAGATAACACTGTGACCTTAACCATGAGCAGATAACCAAGATTTGGAAAGCAATGTAGTACAAATTGTGAATCGAGCGTATCAAACACTTGTTTGAATGTAAAGCTCGGGAGCTTCTTTGAATTTCGACCCGGATATTTCATTAGCTCAAAATCCGTTCCTCCCTAAGGTATCGCAGGGCTTGCTCAAGTGGTTCGATACCTCACCACGAACGGTCTTTTATGACTGATCTCGCCTAATGGTTTTTCTGGCTTCAAATCTTCGCGTTCGGTGCAGCTGAGCCTGACGTTCGTATCACCTCGTTCAGCTCGTCGGCGCCAAACGGCTGCGCGGTTTCGATCTGGTGTTCCAGGACACGGATATCCGCCTCCGATGCATCCTTGCCCCGGCTAGCACGCAGACTGACACGTTCCCACAACGTCACGTGATCTGCCTGAACGTCCAGGATTTGAAAGCGCACCCCTCGTTGTTGAGCAACTTCACGAGACATGTCTCGTTGCCACCGTTCCAGAAAAGCCGCATCGACGATCACCGGCCAGCCTGTCAACAACAACCCCCCGGCCAATCGTAACAGGTGCTGATAAGTGTGCCGCCCTGCTTGTTGTGTGTACAGCCCCTGCCCGATGCCGGCACCGCTGCGTGCCAACGCATCCAGACCGGCCAGCCGTTTGCGCTCGACATCGGAGCGCAGCCGTATCATTCCGTAGTCTTGCAGCAGTGTCTGGCTGACCGTGGTCTTGCCGGAACCGGACAGGCCGTGCGTAATCCACAATTGGGTCGGCATGTTCTGTGTCAGTTGTTCTGCCAGCAGCAGACAGGAATTGAGCTCGGTACGGCTGGCATCGCCGCCACCCGGCTGATCGGCGCGCAATGCAGCCACCTTGGCGCGCACCAGGGCGCGGTATACCGCGTAATAGCGCAGCAATCCCACACCTTCATAGTCTCCGCTGATCTCCAGCCAGGCATTCAGAAAACGCATCGCCAAACCACTGTGACGGCGATGCAGCAGATCCATGAAACAGAAGGCAACTTCGGAGATGATATCGATCCAGCGCAGCGCCGGATTGAATTCGATACAGTCGAAAATAACGATCTGCCCGTCCACCCATGCCAGGTTGCCCAGATGCAGATCGCCGTGGCATTCGCGGATCATGCCCTTGCGTTTGCGCTCGTGCATCAGCGGCGTGAGCCGGACGTGTTCGGCAGCACTCCAGTTTTGCAGTGCGGCCAGACACTTTCTTTCTTCCGGGGCTTTTAATCGTTTAGCCAGCAGTTGAAAATTTTCCGCGACCGGCTTCGCTATCGTCCTAGGCTCGCCCCATGCACTATCTACGGGCGCTGTTTCGCATTCTTCGAGATGGAATCTGGCCAGCCGCGCGGCGAGTTGGTCTATCTGCGCATTGCCCAGTTCGCCGCGCTCAGACAAATGATCCAGCGTGTCCTCCGGCGAAAACTGGCGCATCTTGACTGCGTATTCGATGGCGCTGCCTGGTCCATTGATGCGCGGCGCATCCGGCCTGCCGGTGATCGCAACCACGCCCAGATAATACTCCGCTGCCAACCGCTGGTTCAAGCGCACTTCATCGGCACATGCTTGCTGCCGCAAAGCCAGTGTGCTGAAATCCAGGAAACCCAGATCCAGCGGTTTTTTGATCTTGTAGGCATGCAAGCCGGTGAGCAGCACCCACGAGATATGCGTTTCAACCAACTGCACCCGGCCTACTGCATGGTCGTAGCAGGTCCGGTCAGTCAGCAACGAGCAGATCAGCGGTGGCAGATGGGCCGCTACAGGCGTTGTCGATAGTATGGGGGGTGGTACCATCAGTTTGAATTCACCGGATCGGACAAGCACGGCTCTTATCGTTCCCACGCTCCGCATGGGAGCTTAACCAGTGGCGCTCTCTGTGTGACGACAATGTGCATGGTGTACTCATCTCGCAATCACCGCAGTCCGCGTATGGGATAATACAAAGGTGCGATAACCAACGTGCATTGCACCATTTACCGTAAAACATCCGGTGCAATGCACTACGTTTATTGCACCCTTCGCGAGCTACCATGTTATACGGCTGCCTTCGCCAGCTCCCTCGAAGAAAATGAATAGACTTCAAAAAGATCATAGAAGATAGCAGCGAAGGCATATCCTTCATTCACCGCATCATAACGAAGTCGATACTTGAATACTTCAGGATTCTCACCTCTGATTGGCTCACCACTAAGGAACTGCCTAGATATTTTGACAATATTTCCTGTTGTCTGATGTGAAACAATCTGGTCAGAGTCAATCCCGCTGAAGAAGTTGGGAGAAACAATTGATATCGGCAGTTGCCATTTGTGCTTGAAGGCATCAAAAAATATTGCTCTCGCCAAATGGTCTATGCAGCTATCGAAACGTTTTCGATCAATCTTCAGAACCCTGCTTTCTCCTCGGACAACAGTTCCCTTGTCTGAAAAGAATGATTTATATACATGGGGCATTCGAGCCGAGGCGCGAAGCAATTTCCGAAAAAATTGGTGTTTCCCCACCTCACTATTCTCTGTTGTCATCAGAATGACAGCCCGTAGAAACTCATCGTCTTTTGACTTATAGGAATTATGGCGATCACAGGAGGGCACCGTGATGAGATTGCGCCGTAGGTCTCGACCGATCTCTTTGGCCTCAGGAAAAAAGCACGACGGTGGTACATGCTCTCGCGACGTTCCAACCGCATCGCACATGTAACAAGTAATGACACTCGTCATTGCTTACTCGCCATATCAACGAGGCTGTAGAAAAAGCCAATTTTCAAAAAAATTGCTTCGTAACTTATTGATTTATAGCGTGGTGATTTTGGCATTTTGAGTTTTTCTACAGCGTCAACATTCAAGGTGAGGGGCGCGGAGCGAGCGGGCGATGCCCGCTTGCGGAGCGTCCCTCTCGACCGCAATGTTATGTCTCGGCGCCACCATTACCACAATGCTGCACGAGAAACGCATTGCCATGCTGAATTCGGCTGCTCAATGGAAGCGCAGCCAGGTCTGAGAATGCGTTTATAGCGTTGGCAAAGACCGGATCAGTTTCGGGGAAATGCTCCGGGTGCGTCGCGATATACCAGAGCTGGAACGCCTGCATATTGCAAGACGTTGCTTGAATATCTCCGCAGTCGAGCACAGCGACAAACATCAGGTGTTCACTGTCTACTTCTTCGAATTGAAGTACACCGTCCGGATCGTGGTTGGCATGTTTGAAGAAGTTCCATGCGTCGTGGAGGATGTTCTTAAATCGTTGCGTCGATAAACCTGCGTCATCGCGCATTCGGGTGCGCCATGACACACCACGATATCTATGTTCTGCTACGTCGGCAAATATATTTCCGGCGGAGGCTGCCAAGGTGTGTACAACAATTGGGTCAGCGCCCGAGAAAAATAAACGAATGGCGGCGTCCAGTTGCCGGACCGCTGCATCAAGCTTGGAAATGGTTAGTTTAGAACTCATCGTTCGGCGGGGAGAGTTGTCCGACGAGTAGAGCCACTCTTTCCAGGAAAATCTTCAAAGAGGGCTTTAATCATGGTTGGCATTACGGCGGCGATTTGGCCTTTAGAACCGGAGCTTGTGACTTTGGCCTCGTAGATTTTCTTGATTTTTCCATCAGAGAGTGTGGTTCTATCAAGGAGGTCGACTCGCAAGTATCTGGAAAACACGGTACCGGATCGGGCGCCAGTACCAACAACGCCATACGTGGGGGTGTTATATGTAGTGCCGCTGTAGGTTGCGTAACTTCCGTAAGTATTCAGCGTCCCCGATGTATAGCTTGAGGATGTCCCAGTTTGACCAATGATGGGATATGACGAAATGACTTCCTTTCCACTGTCTATGCCGTATTCGAAGAACAGAACGACTTCTGCCTCGTTGATGGGAACCTCAGCAAACCCTTTCTTATTCAGTTCAGCCTTGATTTGCTGCGCATAGGCCTTGTACTCGAGGCTGCTTTCTTGTTCTTTCAGTGGAAGTGCAGCGTACTTGATGGATTCTGCTCGGACGGGTAGCTCGTGAAAGACTGCGATGTTGGATTTGACCATCGCGCAACCTGACATTAGCAGCCCACAAAGAATCGCGACTATGGTTCTCATAACTTCTCCTGAAGAGACATAACGTTATATATGGACTCCCCCGTTTTGCAAGAAAGATGGTTTTCTGGTTTGAGAATCTGATTGCAGCAATATATCCGGCCTACTGTTGAGCTTGTCAGCTCTGGCCCTGATGACATTCGCGCACGGGTTCC
>JBMOQB010000036.1:0-51001 GCA_049320585.1 Pseudomonadota bacterium
GCTTCTTCTTGGCTGCTGCCTTTTTAGCTGCTGGCTTTTTAGCTGCCGCTTTCTTGGCTGCCGGCTTCTTCTTGGCTACGGCTTTCTTGGCTGCCGGCTTCTTCTTGGCTGCCACCTTTTTAGCTGCTGGTTTAGCTTTCTTTTTTGCTACCATTTTGTTTCTCCTTCAAAGATGAATGTTAAAAAAACAACACCTACGATTACTACACCTCCAGGTCATGCTCAACATCAAGCATGACCCAAAGCCAATACCTTAAGCCCTGGCCAGCGGCCATATACACCCTCCATCGGTGTTATGGCTAAAGGCTAATCCCAGGACAACGCGCCACCGGTCTGATATTCAGTGACACGGGTTTCAAAAAAGTTCTTTTCCTTTTTGAGATCGATCATTTCCGCCATCCAGGGGAACGGATTGGTTGCCCCCGGATACAATGCATCAACACCGATTTGCTGGCAACGGCGGTTTGCAATAAAACGCAGGTATTCTTTAAACATCGTGGCATTCAGACCCAGCACGCCGCGCGGCATGGTGTCCTCCGCATAGGCATATTCCAGTTCCACGCCCTTTTGGATCAAGCCGCGAACTTCCTCACGGAATTCCGCGGTCCACAGGCGAGGATTTTCCATCTTGATCTGATTGATCACGTCTACACCAAAATTCAGGTGCATCGACTCATCACGCAGTATGTATTGGTATTGCTCGGCCGCGCCGGTCATCTTGTTCTGGCGGCCCAGAGCCAGTATCTGCACGAAGCCCACATAGAAGAACAAACCTTCCATGATGCAGGCAAAAACGATAAGGCTGCGCAGCAACTGGCGGTCCGCCTCGGGTGTGCCGGTGTTGAACGCAGGATTGGTCAGGGTATCGATGAACGGCAGCAGAAATTCATCCTTGGCGCGTATGCTGGGCACTTCGTGGTACATATTGAAGATTTCGCCCTCGTCCAGACCCAGGCTTTCCACGATGTACTGGTAGGCGTGAGTGTGGATCGCTTCTTCAAAAGCCTGACGAAGCAGGTATTGGCGGCACTCCGGGTTGCTGATGTGGCGATAGGTGCCGAGCACGATGTTGTTCGCCGCCAGACTGTCCGCCGTGGTGAAGAAACCGAGGTTGCGCTTGACCAGCAGACGTTCATCGCTGCTCAACTTGTCGCTTTTCCACAACGCGATATCAGCGGTCATGTTCACCTCCTGCGGCATCCAGTGGTTGGCGCAGGCAGCCAGATATTTTTCCCAGGCCCATTTGTATTTGAACGGCACCAGCTGGTTCACGTCGGCATTGCAATTGATGATGCGCTTGTCCTCGACGCGGATGCGTCCGGCCCTGGCAGGCGCGGTCACGCCCGGTAAATCAGTTTTTGCCATGCCGGCCTGACGGCCGGCAACCATATCGGCAGTTTCATCAAACATGGCTGTGCGCAGCATGCCCGGCGGCAAAGATGCCGGCTTGATGTTGTCTTCGAATGTCAGCATACCCAATTTACCCTTTCTTGCTGCAAGTCCGGCTGCCGGCAGATTCCAGATATTCCGGCTGTAGCGCGAAGCATGCCAGCGGCATGCCTGTTAAGTTCCGGATTGAGGGAAATGTCATTGACATGCCTCGCACCCAGGGTTGTCAATCGAACAAAACTGGGTTTCTTCGGGTGCACTGCCGTGAGTCGGCACCGCATTCAGCGCACCGGCACGGCCGGTGGATTTTTCTGCCGAAGTCGCCCCCATGGTGCGCAAATAATAAGTAGTCTTCAATCCGCGCAGCCAGGCAAGCTTGTAAGTTTCGTCCAGTTTGCGGCCCGACACGCCGGCCATGTAGATGTTCAGCGATTGCGCCTGATCTATCCATTTCTGGCGGCGCGACGCCGCCTCGATCAGCCAGCCCGGCTCAACTTCAAAAGCGGTTGCATACAAGCTGCGCAACTCAGCCGGCACACGATCGATCTTGGCAAGGCTGCCGTCGAAATATTTCAGGTCGGCGACCATTACCTCGTCCCACAGGCCAAGTTGCTTCAGATCAGCCACCAGGTGCTCGTTGATCACGGTGAACTCGCCGGACAGGTTCGATTTCACGAAGATGTTCTGGTAGGTCGGCTCGATGCAGGCCGACACGCCGATGATGTTGGAAATGGTCGCGGTCGGCGCGATCGCGATGCAATTGGAATTGCGCATGCCATGCTGGCTGATGCGCGCGCGCAATGCATCCCAATCCATGCTGGCCGACATATCGACCTCTACATATCCGCCGCGCTGCTGGCGCAACATTTCCAGCGTATCCTGCGGCAGGATGCCGCGGTCCCACAGGCTGCCGCGATACGTCGCATATCTGCCGCGCTCTTCGGCCAGTTCGGTGGACGCCCAGTAGGCGTAGTAGCAAACCGCTTCCATCGAACGATCCGCGAACTCGACTGCAGCTTCGGATGAGTAGGCGATGCGCAGATCGTGCAGACAGTCCTGAAAACCCATGATGCCCAAACCCACCGGGCGATGCCTGAGATTGGAACTGCGCGCCTTGTCGACCGCGTAGTAATTGATGTCGATCACATTATCCAGCATGCGCATCGCGGTGGTGATGGTGCGGCGCAGCTTGTCATGATCGATCTGCCCGGCCTTCTCGTGCCCCCTCGGATAGAGGTGCGCGGCGAGATTGACCGAACCGAGATTGCACACGGCGATCTCGCTGTCTCCGGTATTCAGGGTTATCTCGGTGCACAGATTGGAACTGTGCACCACGCCGGCGTGCTGTTGCGGCGAACGGATGTTGCAGGGATCCTTGAAGGTGATCCACGGATGGCCGGTCTCGAACAGCATGGTCAGCATCTTGCGCCACAGGCTGGCCGCGGGGATCTTCTTGAACAGCTTGAGCTCGCCAGTTGCGGTTTTCGCCTCATAAGCGCTATAGGCGCGCTCGAAATCGGCGCCATATTTATCATGAAGGTCCGGCACATCCGACGGCGAGAACAACGTCCAGTCGCCTCCTTCCATCACACGCTTCATGAACAGATCGGGGATCCAGTTGGCGGTGTTCATGTCGTGGGTACGGCGCCGGTCATCGCCGGTGTTCTTGCGCAGATCCAGGAATTCCTCGACATCCAGATGCCAGGTTTCCAGATAGGCGCACACCGCGCCCTTGCGTTTGCCGCCCTGATTGACCGCCACGGCGGTATCGTTCACCACTTTCAGGAACGGCACCACGCCTTGCGACTGTCCATTGGTCCCCTTGATGTGCGCGCCCAGTGCGCGCACCGGCGTCCAGTCGTTGCCCAGACCGCCGGCATATTTGGCGAGCAGCGCGTTTTCCTTGATGGCCTCGTAGATTCCGTCCAGATCGTCCGCTACCGTGGTCAGATAACAGGAGGACAACTGCGAACGCTGCGTGCCGGAATTGAACAGGGTTGGCGTTGAGCTCATGAAATCGAAACTGGACAACAGGCGGTAAAACTCCACCGCGCGCGCTTCACGGTTTATCTCGTTCAGGGCCAGTCCCATCGCGACGCGCATGAAAAAGGCTTGCGGCAACTCGATGCGCCTGCCTTCTATATGCAGGAAGTAGCGGTCATACAGGGTCTGCAGACCGAGGTAGCCGAACTGCAAGTCGCGCTGCGCATCCAGCTCCCCGGCCAGACGTTTCAGGTCGAACTGGCCCAGGCGCGCATCGAGCAATTCTGCTGCCACGCCCTGCTTGATGAACTTCGGGAAATATTCCGCATAGCGCGTGGCCATGTCGCCAGGCGCGATCTCTTCGCCGATCGCCTCGCTGCAAATCGTATTCAGCAGCAGGCGCGCAGTGACATAGTTGTAGGCCGGTTCTTTTTCGATCAACGATCGCGCGGAAAGCACCAGGCACTTGCGCACCTCATGCCGCGCCACACCGTCGTACAGATCCTTGAGGGTCAGCTTGATGACCGCATCTGCGGCAACCACGTCGCCCAGCCCCGCGCAGGCATCCTGCACCAATGCGGAAAGGCGGTCCAGGTCGAGCGGGCGCGCCACCCCGTCCCCGTCGATAACATTGATGACCTGGATCGGCTCCTTGATCCTGGTTTTCGCCTTGGCGCGGGATCTCGACCTCTCTTCGCGGTACAGCACATAGGTGCGTGCAACGTCATGCTCGCCGGACCGCATCAGGCCCAGCTCGACCTGATCCTGAATGTCTTCGATGTGCATCGTCCCGCCATGCGGCTGGCGGCGCAATAGCGCCGCGACGACGCCATTGGTCAACTGCTCGACCATCTCGCGCACGCGCGCAGACGCCGCACCTTGGCCGCCATTCACCGCGATGAACGCCTTGGTCAAGGCGATCGATATCTTGGCGGGCTCAAAAACCACCACCGAACCGTTGCGGCGGATTACTTTGTATTGATCGAACTGGCTGGAAGAAACTGAAGGAACTGGATCGGGAACATCGCTGGCATGCATTGGAGAAGTTGGAATGCTATCGGTAGCGGTATGCAGCATGTACAAACTCCCTGAAAATACTGTTAATCCGAAAAATCCGAAACCACTACATCTAGTATTTTTTCTTGGTGGTTGACCTAATTGTAGTAGTTAACAAAAATATTGCAAGCAATAAATGAGATTTTTTTATCGGGTGCCGCAGCGGACAAAAATCTTGGAAGCGTCATTCAAAATCACCCCGCAAACGCAACAAGAAACCGCGCAACCGGGTTTTTACAGCCTTGCCATCCGGCACGGCATCAAATTCGCCAGCATCTTTCTGCGCGGGGTTCCAAGGCGCAAACCTTTGCCATGCTCATTCCCGGCACAAACCCGCGAGGTATCGCGTCCAGTCGAAACAGGGGCCGGGATCGGTCTTGCGCAGCGGGGAAATATCACTGTGGCCGGCTATGCCGCATATCGGGTAGGCTGTCCGCAACGCCTTGGTCAGCCGGTCAAGCGCTGCATATTGCGCCTCGGTATACGGTATGTAATCGCTGCCCTCCAGCTCGATGCCCAAAGAAAAATCGTTGCAGCACGTCCTGCCCTGCCAGCGCGACTCACCCGCGTGCCAGGCCCGCTTGGTACAGGGAACAAACTGGATGATGTGCCCATCACGGCGCACCAGGAAATGCGCCGAGACTTTCAACCCGGCGATGGTTGCATAATAGGGATGTGCCGCCGCGTCCAGTGTGTTGGTGAACAACCGCAGCACTCCATCGCCGCCAAACTCGCCGGGCGGCAGGCTGATGTTGTGTATCACCAGCAGTTCGATGGGGCCGGCAGGGCGGTCGTCGCAGTTCGGTGTGGGTATATAGTCACCCCCGGCCAGCAAGCCTTGCGAGTCAATCCTCATCGCTGGCCCCTTGCGGCGCCTTGATACCCAGCCGCTCCATACGGTAGCGCATGGTGCGGAATGTCAGCCCCAACATCCTGGCGGCGGCGGTGCGATTGAACCCGGTCTGTTGCAATGCCTCCAGCAGCGCCTGCCTCTCCACCTCATCCAGATATTTCGTCAGCGGATATTTGCTGCCGAGGGACGCATTGTCAGGCTGGCTGTGTTCCACCGGCACCAGCAGCAAATCCTGAACCTCGATCATGCTGCCCGTACACATTGCCACCGCCCTTTCTATGATGTTCTCCAGTTCGCGCACATTGCCCGGGAAACTGTAATTCTGCAGGGCATGCAATGCCGCCTCGGAAAAACGCTTGCTCGCATCCCCCTGTATGCGCTCCAGTATCTGCTGGGCGATTTCCGGAATATCCTCGCGCAGTTCGCGCAGCGCCGGCATCTGGATCGGGATCACATTCAGCCGGTAATAGAGATCCTGGCGAAATGCACCCTGCCGCACCAGATCGGCCAGATCCCGATGGGTTGCGCTGATGATACGCACATCCACCGGATCCTCGCCGGTTGCGCCGATCTTGCGCACCATTTTTTCCTGTATCGCACGCAACAACTTGACCTGCATCTCCAGCGGCAGATCCGCGACCTCATCCAGGAATAACGTCCCGCCATGCGCCGCCTGGAAAAACCCCTCCCGGTCCTTGTCGGCACCTGTGAATGCGCCCTTGCGGTAGCCGAAGAATTCGTTTTCCATCAGATTAGCCGGGATCGCTCCGCAGTTGACCGCGACAAAGGGCTGGTCGTGCCGCGCACCGCTTTGCACGATCAGCCTCGCGGCCAATTCCTTGCCGCTGCCCGATTCTCCGCTGATATGCACCGGCGCCTGGCTGCGTGCCACGCGCGCAATCAGATCGCGCGCCTTGCGCATGGCAGCTCCCTGGCCGAGCAGCCTCCTGTCGCCGGAAGAAACCGCCTGTGGCGGCAGACTCAGCGCGGATTTCACCAGTGAACGCAACTGCTCCAGCGAAACCGGTTTCGCCAGATAGTCGAACGCGCCGGCCTTGAGCGCGGTAATGGCATTCTCCATGTTGCCATGGGCAGTGATCACCGCCACCGGCACATCCAGATTATGCTGCGCGATATGCTGCACCACCTGCAGGCCATCGCCGTCAGGCAAACGCATATCGGTCAGACACAGGTCATGGCGGCGCGATGCCAGTTTCGCCAGTGCTGCAGCCACGCTGCCGGCAGTATCCACCTCCAGCCCCATCTTGCGCAGCGTCAGTTCCAGCAATTCCAGGATATCAGGCTCATCATCCACCAGCAGTACCACAGGACTTTTCGACTGATATTTATCCGCCATGTTGCCCCCTCCCGAGATTTTTTTCCGGTTCCCAAAACATGATACGGAAGCAGGCGCCCGGCTTCCCGTTGTCGCGATATTCCAGCACAGCGCCATTTGCTTCGCATAACTCCTTGGCGATATACAAACCCAGACCAGTGCCATCGGTCGCGGTGGTAAAGAACGGCTCGAACAATTTTACCTGCTGTTCCACCGGGATTCCGGGACCATCGTCCTGCACGTCCAGCACCACCCGCTGGCCCGACATACCCATGGTCAAGCTCAGGCTGCCGGGCAATCTGCGGCAATAGCGCAGCGCGTTGCGGCACAGATTCCACAACACCTGGCGCAGGTGACCGCGATCAAATGTGACCTCGAAACCCTGCCCTCCCTGCAACAGCAACACACCCTGCTCGAGCCGTTCCGCCAGGCAGAATTCCTCGATAAAAACGCCCAGCATCACGTCCAGCCCGAACACTTCCGGCAGCGCACGGTCGCGCCGGTTCAACTGCATAACGTCCTGCACGATCTGATTGATGCGTATGGTGTTATCCAGCACGATATTCAGCAAGCGCTGCTGCTTGGCATCGCCGCGCTCTTCCTGCATCAGCTCTGTCGCATAGCTGATCGCCGACAACGGATTGCGTACTTCGTGGGCGATATTCGCGGTCAACCGCCCCAGCGCCGCCAGCTTGATCTGTTGCGCCTCGGCCCTGACGCGGCGCATGTCTTCCAGAAATATCACCGCACCCTGCTCGGCATCGCGCTCGATCTGCACGAAGCGCAGCCTGGCTTGCAGACCCTCATCCAGCTGCAGGATATCCCGGCTGGCGTTTCCGTTCTGCTTCCACAGCGCATATTCACCGAACAGGATCGGAAAGGTTTCCGAAAGCGGGCTTTCTTGGCTTATGCTCTTGCGCAGCAATCGCTCGGCGCTGAGATTCATCTGCATGATCATGCCCCGCCCGTCCACCACCAACACACCGTCCTGCATGTCGCGCATCACCAGGCGATTCGCCTCGGCCAGGCTGACCAGATCGCGGCCGCGCCGCTGCGCCAGCTTCTGGCTTTCCACTGCATATTTGGCCAGCGTATGCGCCAGCCAGGCAACAGCAAAATAGGAGATGCACAGCAACCCGACCTGGACATACTGCGCCACATCGGCATTGCCATACAGCACCGCATATGAATGCTCCAGCAGAGCGGCGATGCTTGCCAGCGCGGCAAAGAACAGCGTGATCCTGCCGCGGCTGATCATCCCTGCCGCCGCCAGCGAAACCAGCAGCAACAGTCCTACGTTGCTCTGTATCCCGCCGCTGGCGTAGGAAAGAACCGTCAGCACGACGATGTCCCCGCCTATCTGACCGGCCAGTTGCAGGTTGAAACGCGGCCAGCGCAGGCGCAGCGTCACGAATGACACGACCACCGCCATCAAATAAGCCACACTTGTGCCAAAGAACAGCATCAAGTGATAAGCACCCAGCGATAGCGAAGAACCGAAGATTGCCGAGAGCAATACCAGAAAACCGGCCAGAGCCAACCGGTACAGATTGAAATAAAACAGCGGCCGCCAGAAATCGACGGGTGGGAAATCCGCGGCAGGCTTGTTGATCGGCACGCTCAATGCAGACCCAAGGAAAAATTATTTCCGGTAAGAATCACGATGTTCCTGGCTGCAAAAATCCCTACCGTCGGCCCGGACACTTTCGCCCCTGGGCAAATGCACCCCGCAATGCGCGCAACGCACCATATCCTCGGTAACGCTTCTGTCCTTGCTGGAGAGATTCTTGCGATAAGACCTGAACAGCAGATAAACCACCGCCACGATGGCGAGCACAAACAACAGACGACCCATACCAACAATCTCCGCGTCACAACATGATTAACGGCAACTATACCTAAGGAAACGCTGAACAAGTATGGTTTTGTCGTTCCCGCCCCCGATTCAAGCCTTCGAGGGCAGGCTGCAGCGGGAACCCAGTCAATTCAATAAACTGGGTTCCCGCTTTCGCGGGAATGACGACTTATGCAGTATCCCCCTAAAAGTATAGGGCTGAGGACTGTGGACTGAGTAAAAACCCCTGTCGGGTGCCCGGGCAAAAGTTTTTCGTATCCGCTTTTGTCCTCAGTCCTGTCTTTTTAGAACGAATGTTTCATGCCGAACGACAACACCGAAGGTGAAGCGCCGCCTATGCCGGTTGGATTCACCGAGTTGTCGCCGCTGCTGGCAGCGGTCGACAGGCCATAGCGCACCAACTGGTCATTTTTCAGCGAAGCGTACAGAAAATACGCCGTCGTACGTTCATTGAAATCATGGTCCAGCCCCATGGCGAACTGCAGCGCGCCGGTGTCGGTGCTGGCCGCGCCCACTTGGCCCGCTTTGGTATATGCAATCTTTAAAGCATCGTTATCCGTGAAACCGATTTTTGCCGACAGGTACAGAGTGCCGTGGCCGGAGCAATTTGCGCCCGGCACCAGGCCGCCACAGGGATTGTAAGTAACACTGTTAGGATCTCCGTCATAAGGATCCAGATTGCCGAAATCATCCCGGCTCTTTTCATAAGCAAAACCAAGGTCAAGGATACCCAGCTTGTAGCCCAGACCGAGTTTGGTCGCTTTTACTGTCAAGTACAGGTCGTTATTCTGGCTGTCCTTTTGGCTGGTGGTGTGATCTTCATATGCGATAGTGGCGTAGACCGGGCCTTCCTCGTACATCGCGGCCAGCGACAAGGCGTTGATACCGGGCTGACCGGCATACGCGTTGCTTTCGGCAAGGTTGGAATACCCGATCGCCAGGCTGAAACCGCCAAAGCCGGGACTCGTGTAAAGAAGCAGATCGGACAAACGGGCATCGAACGTTTCCGTGACCGGGTGATTAGAGTAAACAACAACCGGCGGCCCCGCTGACAAAACACGATTGGCGCCGCCGGGTATCGTGGTGCCCATCAGCGAGCGGTTGTCCGCGATGCCGCCGGCAAATATATCCAGCCTGCGCGTGGCCATCTTGTACGGGGTGTCGTGGCGGCCCGCCAGCAGCGTGCCATAGCCGGTGCTGGACACGCCGAGATAGGTGTTGCGGTCGAAAAAGCACTTCCACCGCGATGACTTGGTCGGCGTTGCCGCATCCGGCACCTGGCAGCCGGAAGCGCCGGTATCGGTGCCCAGAGTGACTTCCGCTTGCACCAGCGCTTCCCAGCCGCTGCCAAGCTCGCTCGAACCTTTCAATCCCACGAACGAAGAATTGCTGGCAAGCCGGCTGGAGGTTATCCCTTGCGATGAGCTGATCCCGCTGGCCGTGCCGGTGTTGATCGTGTCGTAAGACACATTGGCCTCGCCGTACAAGGTGACATTCCCGCTCACGGCGGCCAGGGACTGGCCGGGCATCGCCAGCGCAGCCGTGATCGCCAGCGCGATCAAGAGATGCTGGCAGGCCACCCTGATGATATTCATTTGCATGCAATACTCCTCAATATCTTTTTTCATATCCGGGCTTCATTATCCACAACGACAAACACAGCGCAACAAAAACTGCACTCGTCAGCCGTATCACGTTGTCGTGAGCACGGCGCATTATGCTCGACGCCAAACAGCAGGCAATAAAAAACGGGCATCCGAAGATGCCCGTTGATTGCTGCGTCAACCCAGCCACGGAGAGCTCGCTACATTTCCAGCGCCTCACAAATCGCGTTATATACTCGCGCCATCAATTTATCGTCGCAGCGTGTAAGCGGTCCCTCGGTCAGACGCCGATTGTCGATCGCACGCAATTGGTCTATCAATAAGTCTGAATCGTGCTTTAACAAACCATGCGCCGCAACACGTATCCGCAGCGGTTCCGCATCTTCGATGATCCTTGTTGTCAGCGGCACGACCAGAGTTGAAGGATGCCCTGCATCGAGCAATGCCTGGCTTTGCACCACCAACACCGGACGGGTCTTGCCCGGCTCGCTGCCTTTACCGGGGTTCAGGGGCAAGCCGGATTTCCCCATGTTTAAGCAAGGAAATTACCCTCTACTGCATCGAATTCCGCATTGACCTTCATGCTTTCGGCACGCACACGCTTTGAGAGAGTCATTAAACGCTCACGCCGCTTGTGCGCGAGCACCTCGTCGTTCATGACGGCAATCGCACGCCGGATATATTCGGCACGCGGAATATGCAAGGCCTTGGCCCTGCTCTCGGCCTCTTTCAGCAGATCATCGGGCAATCGCAATGAAACCGTAGTCATATTGGCACCTCATTATGCAGTTATATTTACAGCTCGTTATAACTACAATTTTAACTGGCGGCAACACCAATAAAAAACGGGCATCCGAAGATGCCCGTTAGATGTTGCATACGCTGCTGCGGCCTGATGGCCGCGGAGGTATTAGAACGCGTGCTTCAAACCGAACGACAGAACCGAAGGATCGGGCAAAGTGCCGTTCGCCGAGGTCTTGACGTAGTGAGCATACACCGAGGTGGCTTTGCTCATGCTGTGGTCGTAGCCAACCGCGAACTGCGTTGCGTCGTCATTCTGCTTAACACCACCCACATCGGACGCGCCAGCATGGGTGTAAGCCAGCTTCACGTCATCGCTGCTGTTGACCGCGAACTTGCCGCCGATCTGCCAATTGGTGTTTTTGGTTTCGACCTTGGTAACAGCGCCAACCTTCTCATTAGGCATTTCAATCACTGCATTCACGGTGAACTGGTCCATCGTGTAGCCGCCGCCCACTTTGAACGCCGTGGCTTCGTCGTCAAGTGTGTTCAAACCGAACGCGCCAGCGACACCAGTACCAGCACCCAGATCACCGGTACCAGCAGTACCTGCCTTGATCGACTGATAAGCCAGTGCCGCGTAGATGTTGTCCATGGTGTAGGTACCGGCCAGCGACAGCACTGTACCCTTGGTGGAGCTGGCAACCGGGTTTTCGCCGCCGAACACGGTAGCAGCCGATACCGAGAAGCCGCTCAGGTCCGGGCTGGCGTAAGCGATCACGTTGCCCACGCGCGCATCGTGCCCGCTCATCAGGCCGCCCAAGGAACCGCGGTTATCGCCGGCGGTGTCAAAGAACAGGTCCAGCTTGCGGGTGGAAGTCTTGTACGGGGTGTCCAGATTACCCAGCATCACGGTGCCGAAGTCGTTGCTCTTCACGCCGACATAGGTGTTGCCGTTGAAGAACTGGCCGGCAGTGTTGGTGCCGGTATCAAAGCTGATCCTGGCATCCGCTTGCCACATTGCGGACAGGCCGTTGCCCAGATCTTCGGAACCCTTCAGGACCACGCGCGACTGGTTGCTGTTCAGTTGCCAGGCGGAGGCCGAGGCTCCAACAGCAACGCCATCATTGACATTGTCGATCGACATATTGGCCTGGCCGGAGATGCTGACTTCGGCGTAAGCCAGAGCCGGCACGGTCATCGCAGCAGCGATCGCCAGAGCGATAAGTTTCTTTTGCATGTAAAACTCCTCATTAAGTTTTATGGATGTATCGGCAGAACCCTCTGCCGAACCATTGAAAATCCCCAGCGTGCAGGGAATTCAAGTGGCGATTATCCATAACCGGAAATGGAGGGCAAGGTAAACCGTGGTTATCGCCTCAAATGTGTTGTTTTTTTGCAACACATCTTTTTTGAGACAGCGCGTAGCCCGGATGGAATGCAATGGAATCCGGGAACAACTTAGTCAACGCCAATCAAACCCCGGATTTCGCTGTGCTGCATCCGGGCTACAGGTCTATAACGGTTCGCCGTACTTTTCATTTACGGCATCGCTCGCTTCACCCGCCCAATCCTCGGGCAATATACCTTGTCGCACATAACGGTGAAACGATGAATGCGGCCATGCCGCCACGCGCGAAGCCCAGCCGTGCTTGACCGGGTTGAAATGGATGTAATCCACATGCCGGTCAAGATCGTTGCCATCGCGTATGGTGTGCTCCCAGAATCGCCGCTGCCACAGGTCGTATTCGCCCTTGGCATTGTGCGTCAAATTTACTCCGGCGCGGATTAAGTCACGGGTAAACCCCGCCTTGATTGCGCGCCAGCGTCCGGCGTAGCCGGCATCGTCGGGAGGGAGCGTCCAGATGGTGTGCAGGTGTTCCGGTAGTACCACCATCGCCACGATTTCAAAGGGTTGAGCAATCATCACCCGCCGAAAAGACGCGTGTAGATATTTGATGTTTTCGGTAAGTGCGTGTGATCGACGGTCAGCCAGAGTCACGGTAAAGAAATATGTCCCACCGGGCAGTTGGTTACGGCGGTAATGCACCACGGTTGACCTCCACTAACTGCAACGAAGCAGGTGCCCAGATGCGTAGCCCGGATGGAATATAATGGAATCCGGGAACAACTTAGTCAACGCCAATCAAACCCCGGATTCCGCTGCGCTGCATCCGGGCTACCGGGCTATCCCGGATAAAAGCTTGCTTTGTTTCACAAGACATAACCTGGTCGGGGTGAGAGGATTCGAACCTCCGACTCCTGCGTCCCGAACGCAGTACTCTACCAGGCTGAGCTACACCCCGCTTTCAACACCTCTTGACCTCCCCAACCCCTCCCAACCTCCCCTTGTCAGGGGAGGAGCAGAGGAGGGAGCCGACAACTCCTCCCCTGACAAGGGGAGGCCGGGAGGGGTTTAGAATTGCCGTGTCGCGGCAAACTCTGCCAATTCTAGCAAACATCGCTTGTATTTAGAATCGGCCAGCCCGGCGATCGCGGCACTGGCCGAACCGGCTTCGCGCAGCGCCTGCTGGCGGGTGAATTCCAGCGCGCCGGTGGCCTGGATGATCTCCAGCACCTCGGCGAATCTTGCCACGTCGCCCTGCTCGATCGCGTTGCGCACCACCGCGGCCTGCCCGGGCGTGCCGTGCTGCATCGCGTAGATCAGCGGCAGCGTGGGCTTGCCTTCGGCAAGGTCGTCGCCGAGATGCTTGCCGGTCTGCTGCTCGTCGGCGGAATAATCCAGCACATCGTCGACCAGCTGGAACGCCGTGCCGAGATGCATGCCGTAGCTGGCTGCCGCTGCTTCGTCCGCTGCCGAGGCCCCGCCCAGGATCGCGCCGAGGCGCATCGCCGCCTCGAATAGTTTGGCGGTCTTGCAATGGATCACGCGCATGTAATTGGCTATGTCCACATCCGCGTCGTGACAGTTGAGCAGTTGCAGCACCTCGCCTTCGGCGATGGTGTTGGTGGCCTCGGCCAAGGTGTGCATCACGCGCATCTCGCCGACTTCGACCATCATCTGGAACGCTCGCGAGTACAGGAAATCGCCGACCAGCACGCTGGCGGAATTGCCGAACAACGCGCTGGCGCTGGCCCGGCCGCGGCGCAGATCCGATTCATCCACCACATCGTCGTGCAACAGCGTGGCGGTATGGATGAACTCCACCACCGCCGCCAGGTCGTGATGCCGCTTGCCGCGATAGGCGAAAGCTTCGGCAGACAGCACCACCAACGCGGGACGCAGCCGCTTGCCGCCGCTGTTGACGATATAGGCGCCGACTTGGTTGATCAGCACCACTTCCGAATGCAGCCGCGTATGTATAACCTGATCCACCGCGGCCATGTCAGCCGCGAGCAGCTGCTTGAGGTTCTCTAAAAACACTTTGCGTCCTGAAAATTATAATTCAGCCGCACCGGGCGGCCGCACAACCATCAATGTAAATGAACAAGCTGAACTGCTTGGCAATTGCGCGCTTGGTTGCGCTGCATTGTCGCACAAAAAAACGCATGGCCAGGCAGCACCCTGTCCCTACCCGCGCCGCCATAAATAAAATCCTGTCAGCATGCCTACCGCGCTCAGCGCCACTACATAATAAGCCGGCGCCATGCGATCGAGCGGCAGCAGCATGCTGACCAGCACCGGGGTCAGTCCGCCAAAAACCGCGTAAGCCACATTGTAGGAAAACGACAATCCGGAAAAACGCACCACCGGCGGGAACGCCTGGACGGCGACACCCGGCACGACGCCGATCACGCCGACAAAGAACCCGCACAAGGCATACAACTGATTGATGTTTTGCGGTGCGGCCGGCAGCTGCTGATAGAACAGCGCCGAGGTGATGCCCAGCATCAAGCAGCCGGCCATCATCACCCGCCCCGCGCCATAGCGATCGGCCAGCGCGCCGAACACCACGCAGCCCAGACTCAGGAACAGCGTCGCGATGCTGTTGGCCTGCAAGGCGACAGCGGCGGGGATGGCGTAGAGCTTTTGCACCAGCGGCGGCGTCATCAATATCATCACCACGACCGCAGCGGACAGCAGCCAGGTCATCAGCATGGTCAGGATCACCGCCGGCCGGTGCTCGCGTATCACCGTCTTCAACGGCAACTCGGCAGCCAGTTCCTGCCGCGCCTGCATCTCCCTGAACACCGGGGTTTCATGCAGCCATTGGCGCAGCCACACCGATACCAGGCCAAAAGCTCCGCCGATGATGAACGGCACGCGCCAGCCTTCGGTGAGCAGATCAGCCGGGGAATATGCCTTGTTGATCGCGGTCGCCACCAGCGAGCCGAGCAGGATACCGCCGGTCAGTCCGGCAGTCAGCGTGCCGCAGGCGAAACCGACATGGCGCTGCGGCACATGTTCGGACACGAACACCCAGGCGCCCGGGATCTCCCCGCCGATCGCCGCCCCCTGCAGCACGCGCAAGGCGAGCAACAGCAGCGGCGCCCAGATGCCGATGGCGGCATAGGTCGGCAGCAAGCCGATCGCCAGCGTCGGCACGGCCATCAGAAAGATGCTCAGCATGAACATCCGCTTGCGCCCCAGCAGATCGCCGAAATGCGCCATCACGATGCCGCCCAGCGGACGCGCCAGATAGCCCGCCGCGAAAATGCCGAAGGTCTGCAACTGGCGCAGCCAGTCCGGCATGTCGGGCGGAAAGAACAACTGCCCGATCACCACCGCAAAAAACACGAAGATGATGAAATCGTAGAACTCCAGTGCGCCGCCCAAGGCAGCCAGCACCAGCGTCCGGTAATCGCTGCGACTCAGTGTAGGCATAAATCTCCCAATATATCTCGTTGCTCATTGTTCAGACGCGGCAAGAGTGTAAGTGAAGCGAGCCGCCAGGACTAGCACCCGCCATACCGCAATGGCACTTCACAACGTGGCGGGCGCGGCAGTTGCGCATAAAAATTTGCGTAACGCCCTCTTTTTATGGATAATGCGCCCCCCTGTGAATGTGTGCAGGGGGAGTGCGTACACCCGCCGCGCCAAACTACCAGCAAGGAAAGAAAATGAAAGCAGACATCCACCCGAATTACCAGGAAATCACCGTGACCTGCAGTTGCGGCAACAGCTTCAAGACCAAGTCCGCGATGGGCAAGCAAGCCCTGCACGTCGAAGTCTGTTCCGAATGCCACCCGTTCTATACCGGCACCCAGAAGATCGTCGACACCGCCGGACGCATCGACAAGTTCCGCCAGAAATACGGCACCAAGACTGCTGCGTAATCATTTTGCGCTGTAGCAGCTTCAAAAGGCAGCGTTTGCTGCCTTTTTTATTTGCGGCGACAATGCTCGGATAATTCATTAG
This sequence comes from Pseudomonadota bacterium, assembly GCA_049320585.1. Lineage (GTDB taxonomy): Bacteria > Pseudomonadota > Gammaproteobacteria > Burkholderiales > Gallionellaceae > Gallionella. Next base: position 16,138 of record JBMOQB010000036.1, read on the forward strand.
AACCCAACCCCTCCCAACTTCCCCTTATCAGGGGAGGAGCAGGTTTCGCTCTCCCCCTGAAGCGGGTCAAGCAGGCAATCCGCGCAGCGGATGCTCGCACAAGGGGGAGAGCGTAGCGAGGGGGCATGGAGGGGGTTTGAGCTTAATGAACAATTTGGGTTAATCTCGTAGGGTGCGTTCCACGCACCCTTGCGCTATAAAAAGAAACAGCGGCACGTCGCTGCACTCCAAAACTTAGGGTAGCCTGAGCATGTACTTTATAAAACCCACCGATCCGAATCCCATCACACCCGCCAAGGCGGTGCTGCTCGGACTGCTGTGCCTGGTCTGGCTGGGCACCGGACTGGTCGGGCACGACCCGTGGAAGCCGGATGAGGCGTACAGTTTCGGGCTGATCTATTCGATGCTGCAAGGCGGCGATTGGTCCCCGCTGCAAAGCGGCGATTGGTTAGTCCCCACACTGGCTGGCGAACCCTATATGGACAAGCCGCCTCTGTTCTATTGGACCGCGGCGCTGTTCGCCAAACTGTTTTCGCCGTTGCTGCCGCTGCACGACGGCGCGCGCCTTGCCAGCGGTTTTTACACTGCGCTGACCCTGCTGTTCACCGGCCTCGCAAGCCGCAAGCTGTATGGCGAGAATCGCGGCTGGGCTGCGGCAATCATACTGGTCGGCTGCCTCGGAATGCTGGTGCGCGCCCATGAAATGATCACCGACGTTGCACTGCTCGCCGGCTGCGCAATGATGCTGTACGGGTTTGCGCTGGGCAGGGAACGTTTCATGCGCGCCGGCGCATTGATTGGAACAGGCATGGGGATCGGGTTCATGTCCAAGGGTTTCATCTCCCCGGTGCTGTTCCTGCTGATCGCAACCTTGCTGCCGGCATTGTTCAAGAACTGGCGCACACTGAAATATTTTCACAGTCTGTCCATCGCCGTACTGTTTGCCTTGCCTTGGCTGACCGTATGGCCGCTGCTGCTGTATCTGCACTCCCCGAAATTGTTTGCAGAATGGGCCTGGACACGCAACATCGGCAATTGGCTGGATTACGCGAAAGCCGGACCGAGCATGGAGGCATTTTATTATGTGGAAAGCCTGCCCTGGCTGGCATGGCCCGCACTGCCGCTTGCATTCTGGGTGGTGTGGAAATCGCGCAAACGCCTGAAGCAGCGCGACGATCTGCAACTGCCGCTGGTCAGTTTTGCGGTGATGCTGGTGACGCTCAGCCTGGTTCCGGACATCAAGGAGGTGTTTGCGTTGCCGATGCTGCTGCCGATTGCCCTGCTGGCGGCCGCCTCGCTGTCGATACTGAAGCGCGGTGCCGCCAACGCGCTGGACTGGTTCGGGATAATGACCTTCGCGCTGCTCGCGATACTGATGTGGTGGGGATGGGCGGGCCTGCTGCTCGACAATCAGGCCAAGATCACCCACTGGCTGAAAGATTACCAGCCGGGCTTCGATCCGGAGTTGCAGACTGCCCCGTTCGTCATCGCCATCATCGCCACCGTGCTGTGGGTGATACTGGTTTGGCGCGTGGGGCGTTCGATGCGCCGCGCGGTGGTGAACTGGGCTTCCGGTGTCACGCTGATCTGGATACTGGCGATGACTCTGTGGCTGCCCTGGCTGGACAGCGGCAAGAGTTACCGTGGCATGGTCGTCGCGCTGAAACAGGCGATGCCGAAGCAATACCAGTGTGTCGCTGGAGAGCATCTCGGCGAGGCGCAGCGCGCGATGCTGCACTATTTCGGCAACATCATCACACGGCGCGATTCGAAACAGCGCTGCGACCTGCGCCTGATCCAGGGCGACAAACTATCCAGGCCGCTGCTGGATGAAACACGCTGGCAAAAGATCTGGGAAGGCAGCCGCAAGGGAGACAAGAACGAGCACTACCGGCTGTATCGGCGGATTTTGTAGGGCGGAAGCCCCGTAGGGGCGTTCCGCCAAGCCATGCGGCGGAACCGCGATGCGTTTCGCCCTACGCAGGCTGTCTGCTGAACGCGGCGAACGCCACATCGGCGCACGGCGCAAGAAATCCGCCCAGTAGTACGACAGGTCAATGACCCAAAGTCAGTTTATAGGATGGGGTAGGGTGCGTTCCACGCACCATGGTGCGCAAAGCGCACCCTACGCAATGACTATTGGGAATGGCAGGTCGAGCACAACTTGCTGCCGACAATCGTCACGCGCAAGTATGCATCTCGCGGAGCATTGGCAGGTAACCGCGAAGCCCCATGATTCCTGTGACAGGTAGAACATGTTATCTGCGCCGCGCCGTTCATGCTGAATAGTTGGATCTCGTCGCTGTCGGGCTGACCGTTATCATTCTTGTCGAAGAACGTCACATCGTCGTGCTGCATGTCCGGCTGATTGAAATACTGTTCGGCGCCCAAACCGAGCGGATAATTGATGTCTACCGGGTGATGGGAAGCAACATTGGCGTAGACTTTACTGAAATCGGCCGCACCAGATTTCGAGCCGGGAACATGGCAGGAACGGCAATCGATATTTTGCGCAAAACTGCTGCCGGCTGCAGCAAGCAGCATGAATGAAATCAGTGCGGGAAATAACAGTTGCAGTCTGGTCATCATCAATCTCCTCCACAATCGAGTGTTGGCAAGAATCTCACGCCACTATACCCTTATAAAATCTGCGCTGCATCTTCGAATCTCAGACGCGGACTGCGCGGGTACAGTTTGCTGCTGTCACCGTAGCCGAGGTTGATCAGGAAGTTGGATTTGATTTTGCCATCCGGGAAGAATTCCCTATCCACTTTTTCGTTGTCGAAACCGGACATCGGGCCCGCATCTAGCCCGAGCGAGCGCGCGGCGAGCAGCAGATAGGCGCCTTGCAGCGAGCCGTTGCGAAACGCGGTGGTTTCGATCAGCGGCTGGTTGCCGGCGAACCATGAACGCGCATCGGCAGGCGGGTACAGCACCGGCAGTTGCTCGTAGAATTCCAGATCGTAGGCGATGATCGCGGTGACCGGTGCGGTGCGGGTCTGTTCCACGTTGCCGGGCGCCATCGCCGGCAGCAGGCGCTGCTTTGCCGCCGCGCTGCGCACGAACACGAAGCGCGCCGGACAGCAATTGGCGCTGGTCGGCGCCCATTTCATCAAGTCGTAGATCTGGTGCAGCAGCGCGTCGCCGACCGGCTGGTCCAGCCATTTTCTGTGCGTATGCGCTTCGCGGAACAGGATATCCAGGCTGCGGTCGTCGAGTTGCATGATGGTTCTCCTCTATCAAATGTGTAGGTTGGGTTTTTAACCCAACAACCAGAACCAACACCGCCGGGGGTAGCCCGGATGCAGCGTAGCGAAATCCGGGGGCAGAGTTACAACCCCATCCCGGATTTCATTGCATTCCATCCGGGCTACCTTGCTCCTCAGAATTGGATGGCTCAGCTTATAGCAGTTGAATAAATTCGTGTTAACCGCGAAAGATGTAGGGTGGAAGCCCGGAGGGCGTTCCACCGGATGTTGCCATCCATGCGGCGGAACCGCGATGCGTTCCGCCCTACGAGCTGCCGGGCAGCGTGGTTGTCGGGGCTTCAGCCCCTTACAACCACGGCGTACCCTTTACGGGCGCAACCCCCGGCGGTTTTTGCATTCAGCATAAGCTGGTTTTAATTAGTTGTGTCCTTCAACAATAAGTATGCAATCCCACCCACAATAAGCACCCCAATCCATTGGGTAATGAGCAGGCCGGCATCAATGTTCGAGTACATATCAACATTCCATATCCAGTCATACATTGTATGGGGATGTAACATGTGATGAAGTCGGGGCGGATAAAGCAGCAACCCAAACACAATGACTGCGACGACAATTAAAACCTTTCTCTGCTTTTCATTCATCTTGTCCTCACTAATCACACCATTCTTTACAATAACGCATAGCCCAACCTATGCTTGGTATTTCTTAAGAAATTTCTCCATCGCGGCAGATACAGGATATTGAACATGAAACTTCCCATACTTGGAAATAAAATGAGGCCACGCCTTAGAAAGATGTCCGCGTCCTCGAAAGTAAGGATGGAACCATGCCCATTGAAGTGACCAACCTGCCGGTGCATCTGTCCCGTACCAGCGAAAACCACATGCACCAATACAACGATGTTTAACCGGCTTATCAAACTCAAGAAGATCACTTGCAACTTCGTGAAATAGATAAACCTCGTAAGGTACATAACCTGGGCTGTCCACCCTTTCGGCAGCCTCAAAAGGTACAAAATCAAACTGGAGCTCTCTTCGGAAATGCTTTCCAAAGGCTTCAACGAATTCACGAATTTGACGGGGTGAATCCGGCACCACTAACAATGGGCTTGAGTATTTTGCAAGCGTAGTGCTTGTCGGTGGTTCGAGTGAGTAGTAGCCCATGCTATCTTTCGGAATGCGAAGCATTAACGTATCTTCGGCGTCCCGCACACCACATCCGCATTCTGCCCCCGATGCCTTAACGCATGATCCATCAACACCAACGCCAGCATCGCCTCGGCGATCGGCGTAGCGCGGATGCCGACGCAGGGGTCATGGCGGCCGTGCGTTTCGACCATCACCGGTTCGCCTTGCAGATTGATCGAGCGGCGCGGGATACGGATGCTGGAGGTGGGCTTGACCGCCAGATGCGCGACAATGTCCTGTCCGGTCGAGATGCCGCCGAGTATGCCTCCGGCGTTGTTGGACAGAAAGCCCTGCGGGGTCATTTCGTCGCCGTGTTCGCTGCCCTTCTGCATCACGCTGGCGAAGCCCGCGCCGATCTCGACGCCTTTCACCGCGTTGATGCTCATCAGCGCGTAGGCGATCTCGGCATCCAGCCGGTCGTACACCGGCTCGCCCAGGCCCACCGGCACGTTCTCCGCCACCACGGTGAGCTTCGCGCCCACGGAATCGCCAGATTTGCGCAGCGCGTCCATGTAATCTTCCAGCGCTGGCACCACGCCGGCATCAGGCGCAAAGAACGGGTTGCCGTTGACTGCGTCCCAGCTCTTGAACGGGATCCCGATCTCGCCGATCTGGGAGATGTGACCACGTACCACCACGCCGTACTTTTCGTTCAGCCATTTCTTCGCGATCGCGCCGGCCGCCACGCGCACCGCGGTTTCGCGTGCCGAAGCACGCCCGGCGCCGCGATGGTCGCGTATGCCGTATTTCTGCAAATAGGTATAGTCGGCATGGCCGGGGCGGAAAGTCTCTGCGATGTTGCCGTAATCCTTGCTGCGCTGGTCTTCGTTGCGGATCAGCAGCGCGATCGGCGTGCCGGTGGTCCTGCCTTCGAACACGCCGGAGAGTATCTCCACGGTGTCCGATTCGCGCCGTTGCGTGACGTGGCGCGAAGTGCCGGGCTTGCGCCGGTCCAGGTCATGCTGGATGTCGGCTTCGCACAGCGCCAAGCCCGGCGGGCAGCCATCGACCACGCAGCCGAGCGCCGGACCGTGCGATTCGCCGAAGGAGGTCACCGTGAACAAGGTGCCGAGTGTGTTTCCAGACATAGACTAAACCTCGCTAAATTTGTGGCACAAGTTTAACATAGCCACCCTAACCCACCCCAGCCCTCCCTTGTCAGGGAGGGGGGAGCCAGCACCTCCCCTGCTCCTCCCCTGATAAGGGAGGGCTGGGAGGGGTTGGGGAGGCCGGGAGGGGTTAAGATACCGAACGGTTCCCACATTGCCCAATATCTCAGAGTCTACACAATGAAAGCCATACTGATGACCAGCGCAGGCAGTCCCGAAGTGCTGGCAATGTACGATGTCGAAAAACCCGAACTGCTCTCGCCGCACCATGTGCGCGTCAAACTGGCCGCCGCCGGGGTGAATCCGCTCGATGCCAAACTGCGCGCCAAGCCGGTCTATTATCCCGACAGGCTGCCCACGATACTCGGTTGCGATGGCGCGGGTATCGTGGAGAAAGCCGGCAGCGCGGTGACACGCTTCAAGGAGGGTGATGCAGTATTTTTCTACAATGGCGGCATCGGTGACGAGCCGGGCTGCTACGCCGAATACACCACGGTGCATGAAGAGTACTGCGCTGCATGCCCGTCCAATATCAGTTTGCAGGACTGCGCCGGATTGCCGCTGGTATTGATCACGGCGTGGGAAGCACTGATCGAACGCGCCAATCTGCAAGCCGGGCAGACCATCCTGATCCATGGCGGCACCGGCGGTGTCGGACACATCGCATTGCAGCTTGCCAACCATCTCGGTGCGAGGACTGCTGTCACGGTCAGCGACGACAAGAAGGAAGGGTTGGCCCAAGGCCTCGAAGCGGAAAAGATCGTCCGCTACAAGGAAATGGATTTCGTGGTGGACGTGGTGGACTGGACCAAGGATAAGGGAGTGGACGTTGTCCTGGATACGATAGGCGGTGAGGTATTTTCGCGTTCATTCGACGTAGCGCGCATCGGCGGCAAAATTGTCACGCTGCTCGCCAACCCGGTTTCTGCCGAAGACGCGCAGCGGGCGCGGTTGCGCAATCTGTCGCTGTGTTACGAACTGATGCTTACGCCGCAATTGATGAAGCTGCACGAAGAACGCATCCGCCAGCGCAAGATACTCGAGGCAGGCGCCAAGCTGGTCGAAGCCGGCAAGATCGGCGTGCTGGTCTCCTATGCGCTGCCGCTTCAGGAAGCCGCCGAAGCGCATCGCATCATCGAGAAAGGCAGCGTGCTGGGGAAAGTCATCTTGATGATGGAGTAAACCCCCTCAGTCCCCCTTGTCAGGGGGAAGATGCTCACCCCCTGCTCCTCCCCTGATAAGGGGAGGTTGGAAGGGGTTTATTCCTCCTTATTGCGCATATGGTCCGCCACCTTGGCAAACGCGGCGGCCAACTCTTCCCGCAGGGCGGCATCTTCGACCACTTCGTTTAACGCCTGATTCATGCACAGCAACCACTGGTCGCGTTCGGCATCACCGATGGCGAACGGCATATGGCGGCGGCGCAGCATCGGGTGGCCGTATTGCTCAACATACAGCTGCGGCCCGCCCATCCAGCCGGTCAGGAATTTGAACAGCTTGTCATTCGCGCCCTGCAGGTCTGCGGCGTGCAGCTTGCGGATGCCATAGGCCTCCGGCAATTCGTCCATCAACTGGTAGAACCGTCGCACCAGCGCTCTGACCTTTTCTTCGCCGCCGATGCGTTGATAGTGGGTCAGTGTTGCTTTACTGATCTGCATATTTTGATTTTCTGATCGCTGCCAACGGTGGGTGTAATTGCAGGAATACCACCTACCACTCCCGGAACGAAAATCCCAGCCCGAAAGTATTCTGGCGATGATTATAGTCGATCAGACTTTCGCCAAAACCGGAAGTGATCTGTATGTGCATGCGCGCCGCGCTGCCGAACCTGACCGGCGTGGCCCAGTCGATCTGCGCATAGCCCCGATTATTCTTGATGCTGAGGTTGTTGCGAAGGAGAATCGCGATGGCTTGCGATTTGTCCCGGGGTTCCCAGCGGATCACCAGGTCTGCCCGCCCGAGGTAATCACTGATGTCGGGGTTGTCGTCTTTCGCGGGATCCTCCGGGATGCGCCACCAGCCGCGCAGCAGGATGGACGTCATGTCGTTCCATTCCATGCCGCCGAGCAAATAAATCCGGTTCCAGCTGCGCGATTCGGGCAGGGGGCGGCCGTTCGATTGGTGCAACATGCCGAGATTGATGAGTTTCAGGCCGGAAGACTGGCCTGTGCCCAGCGTGGCGATCAATTCCGGCTCATACACGGTTTCGCGGAATGGCGAGGAACTGCGCGTATTGAACATCTGCCAATCGGATTGCTGCGTGTATGCGCCCCACACGCGGAAAGTCTTGATGCCCATAAAATCAATATTGCGCTGGTCGCCTATGTCGGCCTTGACGCTCAACTGGAATTTGGTCTCCACCGTATCGATATCGATGGGCACGGTCACATTATGGTCTGGCAGCGGCGAACTGGGCTGGCGGTTGGGACTGCGGGTCTTCTTTATCAGCAGATAATTTTGACGGTAAGGCTGGAGCCGGCCCAGTTTGCTCGGGTCCCGGCTGGACAGGTCATCCAGGTTCCACGCCCTGGTCAGGTAGGAACGCCCGGCGCCGGGAGTTGGTGCTTCCGGGCTGGCAGATGCCTCGCCATCCTCATCCGGAATCACGTTGTCCCCCGGCCCCGGGCCGGGCGGGGCAGCAGGAACTGCAAGTTGATCGTAGCACTTCAGGCGTTCGGCGGCATCGCCGGGATATTTCTGCGCGCACTGCAAAAATAATTCGCTGCCTGCATATGCCGGCCGGACAGGTGCGGCACACAACAACATCGAGAACCCGGTACTGCACAACACAAAAGTATTGCGATATTTCCTTAAAGAAACTTTCAAGAGCGCCTCTGATAGCCGGTGTCTGTAACTTCCATAGTGCGGAGAACTACTTCAGCCATCCTTTGTGGTGAAACATCCAGAACGGCAGCACCACGGAAATGGCCATCAATGCCAGGGAGAACAGGTAACCGTTCGCCCATTCCAGCTCCGGCATGAACTTGAAGTTCATCCCGTAGATCGACGCGATCAGCGTGGGCGGCAGCAATGCCACCGAGGCAACCGAGAACATGCGCACGATTTTGTTCTGGTTGACGTTGATGAAACCGACGGTGGTGTTCATCAGGAAATTTATCTTGTCGAACAGAAACGCGGTATGGCCATCCAGCGAATCTATGTCATGGATGATCTGGCGCGTTTCATCAAGCTGGTATGGCTTGAGCAATTTGCTGCGCATCAGGAACGAGATCGCGCGGCGCGTATCCATCAGATTGCGGCGTATGCGCCCGTTCAGGTATTCGCTGTGCGCGATTTTTGCCAGCACCGTGCCCGCCTCCTTGTCACCCAAAGTGGTATTGAGCACCTGGTTGCCGATGCTGCCAAGCTCCACATAGACCTCTTCCAATGTATCGGCTGAAATCTCCACATCGGAGTCATACAAGTCGATCAGCACGTCCAGACTGTCTTCGACCAGATTGGGCTGCCGCTGGGTGCGCAGGCGGAACAGCCTGAACAACGGTAAATCCTGGTCATGCAGACTGAACAGCACATTCCGCGAAATCACAAAGGCGACGATCACGCTAAGCGTGCCGATCTCCTTGCCTTGCAGGAAATCGGAGCGCACGTGAAGCTCCTCGTTCTCTTCGTAAAATCGCGCGCTCTCCTCTATGTCGCGCAAATGTTCCGGGAATGGCAGAGTGATGGCAAAGGTCTCGGTCACCCAGGCGCGCTCTTCTTCGCTGGGCTCGACGATATCCACCCAGATCGGTTTCCGGGTCGCAATCTCATCCGGCCGGATGCTGACCAATCGACTGCGTTCCAGGGTAAAAATATATAGCATTTATTGCTCCTGATGCTCGGTGGGCGGCATTATCCATAAATCTGCAACTTAACACCACGGAATGCAGTAAATATATGGAACTGAGCCAGCCTGCATCAGCATTCCGGACGGTTGCCTCCAGCCGCCGGTCGCAAAGGGAACCGGGCCAGCACACGATAAGCGGCAAGCCCTTCATGGTTCACGGTTTGCATCAGGGCGAAGTCATTCACCTGCCAGCACACCGGTGGCATTTCAGGCAGCGCGGCATCGGTCCAGCTCGCGTGGCGAATCAAAGTGACATGCGCCCGGTATTCCCGGACATCGAATTTGAAGCCATGCCGGATCAGGCTTTGTTCCAGCGCCAGGACCAGTTGCGTCAATGGCTGCGGTTGATGAGCAGGTGCGGCATACACGATGTGATTATGGCCCCAGTAGCGAGCGGCATCGAAACACAATTCGAACCCCTCCCCGTTCACCTCTTGAGCCGCCAACTGCAGCGGCTCAAGTCTGGACTGCGCGATATTGCCGATGAACACCAGGGTGTTATGCAGGTTCTCTGCGCGCATGGCGCGTCCGCCGCACAATAACACCAGAGGCTTCTGCCATGCAGCAAGATGAAAGCGCTCCGCAGCGGATGGCCACAGGGCGAAGAATACTTTTGCCGTCGGCTGGGCAGAACGGTGGCTCATAGATTTGGTATTTTATCCTCATCTTCAACAAGGTCGAGCACTGAGCCGCATTCGGGTAAAATGCGCGCCTCGCTGCCGGACTTTCCGGCAGGAACGCATCCAACGATATTTATTGAGGCAGTTCCCAAAGTTCAGCATGACCGCACGTTTACGCGAAATCCCCTATAACTACACTTCGTTTTCCGACCGCGAGATCGTGTTGCGCATACTCGGCAGCGAGGCATGGGATATCATCAACACACTGCGCGAGGAACGCCGCACCGGCCGTTCCGCACAGATGCTATACGAGGTGCTGGGCGATATCTGGGTGGTGTCGCGCAACCCTTATCTGCAGGATGACCTGCTGGGCAATCGCAAACGCCGCGACGCGTTGATTGGCGCACTGCACCACCGGTTGAACGCGATCGATCAGCGCCGCCAGGCGAATGCAGCCGTCGAGCGTCTGTTAGCCCTTGCCCGGACCGCTGTCGATCAATTCGCTGCCGAATTCGAGCAAACACTGCGATTGCGCAAACGCGTAATGCGCGTACTGGGCCGCATCACGCGCCGCGACAACATCCAGTTCGATGGTTTGGCGCGCGTCTCGCATGTGACCGACGCCACCGACTGGCGCGTCGAATATCCGTTCGTGGTGCTGCATCCCGATACCGAGGAAGAGATCGCCGCGCTGGTGCGTGCCTGCATAGAACTCAAACTCACCATCATCCCGCGCGGCGGCGGCACCGGCTACACCGGCGGCGCAGTCCCGCTGGACAAATCCTCGGCGGTGATCAACACCGAAAAACTCGAGAGCCTTTCGGCAGTGGAGCATCTGGTACTGCCCGGATTGAGCAAGCCATATGCCACCATCCATTGCGGTGCAGGCGTGGTGACCAGACGGGTGATGGATGCAGCGGAAGCTGGCAATCTGGTGTTCGCGGTGGACCCGACCTCGGCGGACGCCTCGTGCATAGGCGGCAATGTGGCGATGAATGCCGGAGGCAAGAAGGCCGTGCTGTGGGGCACGGCGCTGGATAACCTCGCCTCGTGGCGCATGGTCACGCCGGAAGGTCTGTGGATGAATATAGAACGGCTGGACCACAACCTCGGCAAGATCCACGATGCCGCAACGGCCCGCTTTCGCATCAGCCGTTTCGAGACGGATGGCAAAACCGCGCATGGCGTTCCGGAAATACTCACGATACCCGGCAACGCGTTCCGCAAGACCGGGCTGGGCAAGGATGTCACCGACAAGTTCCTGTCCGGCCTGCCCGGCATCCAGAAGGAAGGCTGCGACGGCATCATCACCTCGGCGCGCTTCATTCTGCACCGCGCGCACGCTCACACGCGCACCGTGTGCCTGGAATTCTTCGGGCAGGTAAGTGTAGCAGTGCCGGCCATCGTCGAAATCAAGGATTACCTGGATGCGCACCCGGCCGCGCTGCTGGCAGGGCTGGAGCACCTCGATGAGCGCTACCTCAAGGCGGTAGGCTACGCAACCAAATCCAGGCGCGGCACAAGACCCAAAATGGTGCTGGTCGCCGATGTGGTGAGCGACGATGCGGATGCGGCCGCATCCGCCGCTTCCGAGATCGTGCGCCTGGCCAACCTGCGCAGCGGCGAAGGTTTCATCGCGGTTTCTGCCGAGGCCCGCAAGATATTCTGGCTGGATCGCGCACGCACCGCCGCGATCGCCAAGCACACCAACGCGTTCAAGATCAACGAGGACGTGGTGATCCCGCTGCCGCGCATGGGGGATTATTGCGACGGCGTGGAACGCATCAACATCGAGCTGTCGTTGCACAACAAACTCAAATTGCTCGATGCGCTGGATGAATTTTTCGCCGGTGAGCTGCCGCTGCATTACCAGGACGACCAGCAACTCGGCGATGCCGAACTGCTCGGCAACCGCGCACTGGAAGCAAAGCAGTTGCTGGCGCAGGTGCGCAAGAGATGGGAGTGGCTGAGGGACAACCTGGATGAGTTGCTGACGAACTGTCCTTTCGCACCAACCCCCCTCAATCCCCCCTTATCAGGGGGGATGCCTAGCTCCTCCCCTGATATAACAACTAGCCATTCGACTAGGCTATCAAAAGACGATAGCCAAGTCGCTGGTTATGACAAGGGGAGGCCGGGAGGGGTTGAAGCAACCGTCTTCGATGCGGTGCAGGACCACACCCTCCGCGCCTCCTGGAAACGTGAAATACGCGATGAGCTGCGCCGGATATTTTCCGGCAGCACTTATCAGCCGATACTTGAACAGTGCAACGCCATCCACCAGCAGGTGCTGAAAAGCCGTGTGTTTGTCGCGCTGCACATGCACGCCGGCGACGGCAATGTGCATACCAACATCCCGGTCAACTCCGACGACTACCAGATGCTGCAGCAGGCCAATGCCGCGGTGGCGCGCATCATGCGCTTGGCAAAAGACCTGGGCGGCGTTATCTCGGGCGAGCACGGCATCGGCATCACCAAATTCGATTTTCTCGAAGACGGCGAGATCGCCGCATTTACCGCTTACAAGAAACGCGTCGATCCCGAGGGACGTTTCAACAAAGGCAAGCTGCTCAGCGGCGGCAATCTGGAGCGCGCCTATACACCCAGCTTCAACCTGATGGAACTGGAAAGCCTGATCCTGGAAAAAAGCGAACTGGGCGAGATTTCCGATTCGATCAAGGACTGCCTGCGCTGCGGCAAGTGCAAGCCGGTGTGCAATACCCACGTGCCGCGCGCCAACTTGCTGTATTCGCCGCGCAACAAGATCCTCGCCACCTCGTTGCTGATCGAGGCTTTCCTTTACGAGGAGCAGACCCGGCGCGGCGTCTCCATCGAGCACTTCGACGAATTTTCGGATGTCGCCGATCACTGCACGATATGCCACAAGTGCCTGAATCCGTGCCCGGTTGACATCGACTTCGGCGATGTGTCGATCGCCATGCGCAACTTTTTGCGCAAGCAGGACAAGAAGAAATTCAACCCGGTCACCGCCATTTCGATGCTGTTCCTCAATGCCACCGACCCGGCCACGATCAAACTGGTGCGCAAGGTGACCATAGAGTGGGGCTACAAGGCACAGCGCTTCGCTTATCAAGTCGCCAAGCGTCTCGGCTTGCTGAGCTCCTACACCAAGCGACCTCCCGCCACTGTCGGCAGCGCGCCGCTGAGATCGCAGGTGATCCATTTCATCAACAAGCCGATGCCGGGCAATCTTCCGAAGAAGACCTCGCGCGCGCTGCTCGACATCGAAGACAGCAACGTCGTGCCCGTGATACGCAATCCGCGCAAATTGAACGAGGACAGCGAAGCGGTGTTCTACTTCCCCGGCTGCGGCTCGGAGCGTTTGTTCGGCCAGGTCGGCCTGGCGACGCAGGCGATGCTGTACGAGACCGGCGCGATCACCGTGCTGCCGCCGGGCTATCTGTGCTGCGGCTATCCGCAGAATGCTTCCGGGCAAGGCGACAAGGCCAACCAGATCACCACCGACAATCGCGTGCTGTTCCATCGCGTCGCGAACACGCTGAACTATCTCGACATCAAGACCGTGATCGTGTCGTGCGGAACCTGCATGGACCAGTTGCAGAAATACCAGTTCGACAAGATATTCCCCGGCTGCCGCCTGCTCGACATCCACGAGTACCTGCTGGAGAAGAACGTGAAGCTGGACGGTGTGACCGGAACCCGGTACATGTATCATGACCCGTGCCACTCGCCGATGAAGACCTATCAGCCGCAACAAGTGGTGAACAAGTTGATGGGCACGGACGTGCCGCTCAACGAACGCTGCTGCGGCGAAGCGGGCACCTTCGGCGTGGCCCTGCCGCACATCGCCACGCAAGTGCGCTTCCGCAAGGAACAGGAAATGCGCAAGGGTGCGGAGGATTTGCGCGCCGACGGCTTCAACGGCGAAATAAAGATACTGACTTCCTGCCCGTCCTGCCAGCAGGGATTGTCGCGTTACAACGACGACAGCGCCACCACGGCGGACTACATCGTGGTGGAAATGGCCAAACACTTGTTGGGCAACGATTGGCTTCCTGACTATGTCGCCAAGGCAAATGATGGCGGAATAGAACGAGTGCTGCTCTAGGATCGAGGATCGAGGATTGAGGATTGAGGAAAAAGTCAAAAACGGCACCATGGTTTATCCTCAATCCTCAATCCTCAATCCTCAATCCTCAATCCTCAATCCTCAATCCTCAATCCTCAATCCTCAATCCTCAATCCTCAATCCTCAATCCTCAATCCTCAATCCTCAATCCCGAATCATGCTGACCCTTCCCATTGAACCGACCGACGACCTGGCCGATCCGGCATTCAAAGATCCGGGCAGCTGCTCTGAATGGCTGGCACAGCTGCAATTGACCAATCTGCAACCGGCGCACAGCAAGTTGCTGTTTCAGATCCGCGAATTCAACCGCTACCCGATGCGCAGCCCGGACCGGCTTGGCACCCTTGAACTGTTGCGCGAGACAGTCGGCTATGTGCAGGACAATTACGCCAGAAAACTGATCGCCAAGCCATTGCCGCTGAATGAGAGCGAAATGACGGTATTCGTCGGTATCGTGCAGCTCTGGCAAGCACTGGTTTTGGGCTATCAGCGCTGCCTGCAGGCCTATATTGCCGGCGATAGGCTGCTCGCCGATCAGGGCGCCCTGTTGTGCCAGCGCTGCCTGCAATACAGCGGGCTGGCGATTTTCGAGCACTTGCGCTGCGGCTACGAATTCGATCCCAAACTATGGCATCAAATGCATGAGTTGTATTCGTTCGCCGAAAACAACGGGCTGCAACACGTTGAAGTGCCTGATCCATTGAATACCGTCCTGTCGCGCAGCAGTTGCGAGAGCACCTATGTCAAAACCCTGCTTGCCTGTTATGCGCGACCGGCTGAACTGAACCCTGCACAGCTGCAACTGCTGGATGGATGGTTGTCCGAATGGAGCACCACCGTCGTCGTCGAGCGCAGCTATACCAGCAGCAGGGGGGACGCGCAGCCGCTGGCAACAGATCTGGCCAGCATGCATGGATTGCTCCCGGTCAAGAGTGTCACCCACAGCGATACCACACGCTATATAGCGATGGTTCCATTGAGCAAGTTGCTGCGCGTCAAGACGATCCTGATGCAACAGGGACATACTCCGCAGCATCAGAAACTGGGTGACAAGTGCACCGCCAATGACTGCATCGAGTTTCTGACTTTTTTGCACCAGTGCTGGTGCGAAAACCGCAACACACGTTCCGGAGACCGGTATCCGGTCGCGCATCGAACCCGGCTTTGCCACAAACTGGAAAATATTTACGCGCATCTTTCCGGAAAACCGTTCAAGCAACCCGGCAACTATGCTGCCAAAGAAATCCCCGCACGCAAACAAACCGAATCCTTCGGCAAAGCGTCAAACGATTCCCGTGACCGCGCTCTGATCGAACAGGAGTTTCCGCTGGAAGCCTGGCAAGTGGAGAATGCAAGCATCCTGGGCGCGAAACTAACCCGCGAAGAAATGGCCGGAGGACGGCTGAGCTGCAATCAACTTGTCGCATTCCAGCCCGTTGAAGCAACCGCCGGCATACTTGGCGTGACCGCGTGGGTATTGGGCATATCCAAATGGGTGAACGTGGCGCGCACCGGACACCTGCGTATCGGCGTGCAATATCTGCCGGGCGCCGCCGAAGCTGTCCGCATCACCGTGATGCACGGCGCCGACATCGACAAAAGTCTCGCTGCATTGTTATTGCATGAGGTTCCGGCACTCAAAACCCCGCCCAGCCTGATCCTCCAGCGCGGCTGTTTTCAACCGGACCGCCAGGTGAAGATCGAGCATATGAACGCTCAAATCAAGCAAGTTAGACTGGGTTTCTGTGTGGAGCGCGGGGCCGATTTCGAGCGCGTCAGTTTTACGCCACATCAGAAGACCGAAGACAGTTGACAGAGGCGTTGTCGCGGCTTTATAAAAACGTGCCGCGTAGCGGCACACAAAAATCTGACCTCTGTCATCTGTCTTCCGCCACCTGTCTTCCGGCCGGAAATACCAGCGAAAAAGTACTGCCCTTGCCCTCCTCGCTGAATATTTCAAGCTTGGCCTGGTGGCGCATCGCGATATGTTTCACGATCGCCAGGCCCAGACCTGTTCCGCCGGTTTCGCGCGAGCGGCTGCGATCCACCCGGTAGAAGCGCTCGGTCAATCTTGGGATATGCTCGGGCGCGATGCCGATGCCGCTGTCCTGCACCGAGAATACCGGCTGGCCGTCCCGTTCGCACCAACTTAGCGTGATGGCCCCTCCTTCCGGCGTGTAGCGGATCGCATTGCCGAGCAGGTTATCGAAAGCGCTGCGCAATTCTTCGCGGTTGCCAACGATTTTCGTTCCGCCGGTCATTTCCAGATTCAGCACATGTTTTCCGCCGCTGAGCAGCAGCCCTCCCTGATAGACCTCGTTGAGCAGGATGCCGGCATCTACCGTCTCTTCATGCAACGGATTCTGTGCATTTTCCAGGCGAGACAGGACCAGCAGGTCGGCTACCAAATTTTCCATGCGCTGGGTCTGTTCCGCCATCAGATGAAGTGCACGGCGAGCGCTATCCTGGTTGAGATCCGGCATGTCCTGCAGGTTTTCCACAAACCCGTTCACCACGGTGAGCGGCGTGCGCAATTCGTGCGAGACATTGGCAACGAAGTCGCGGCGCATCGCTTCGACGCGCTCGAATTGCGTAATATCCCGGCTTATCAATAAACGTTTGTCGCCACCGTATGGAATAAGCCTGATGGACAGCACCATGTCGTCGTGACGCAACGGACGCATGAACAACGGCTTGCTGAACCGGGTTTCGCCGCGAGGTGATTCCTGGATATATTCGACGAATTCCGGCTGCCGCACCAAATAGGTGATGTCCTGCATGATGTCATGTTCTGCATCGAGGTCGAAGTGCTGCTGGGCGATCGGGTTGAACCACTCCAGGCGATTCAATTCATTAAGGATCGCCACGCCTTCCGGCAAAGCGGCCGTGGCCTGTTCCATGTGCTGCAATTCGTTTGCCAGTTTTTGCTTGGTCTGGATATGCTTTTTGACCATCCGGTACAGCTGGGAGAACACGTCATCCCAGATGCCGCCTGCTTCCGGTATGGTTTCGGGCCGCGCATCGTTCAGCCATACCCCCAGCTTGTGCAGTTGTCTTGCGTGGCGCGCCATCACTATCAGCAGCACCAGAAGCATGAACCACAGCGCATAGACGGCCGAAAACAATCCCCACAACAGCAGCGCGAACAGCGCGCTGAATATGATGGGCAAACTCAACCTGAACCAGAAATCCGGCAAATCAAAGCTCCCTGATAAAGCGGCTGGTTACCGGCCGAGTGATCCCTCATGCCTCTGGCCATAACCGGCTGAAAAACGATATCCGCTGCCGCGCACTGTCTGAATCAGGCCATCCATTCCAACCGGTTCCAGTGCGGCTCGCAACCGGCGAATATGCACATCAACGGTGCGTTCTTCGACGAACACTTGTGTGCCCCATACCTGATCGAGCAACTGCGTACGGCTATGCACCCGCTCCGCATGAGTCATGAAAAAATGCAGCAGACGAAACTCCGTCGGCCCGATTTCTATACTGGAGCCCTTGGCCGTCACGCGATGTGACGCAGGCGACAACTCCAGGCCGTCTGCTTTCACCGTTTCATCCGGCATTTGCGGAACATGGCGGCGCAGCACCGCGCGTATCCGTGCCATCAGTTCACGCGGTGAAAACGGCTTGGTGATGTAGTCGTCGGCTCCTGACTCCAGCCCCAATATCTTGTCGCGCTCCTCGCCCCGCGCGGTCAGCATGATAATCGGAATGTCCCTGGTGCGCGCATCGGAGCGCAACTGCTTCGCCAGCACCACGCCGCTGGTACCGGGCAGCATCCAATCCAGCAAAATCAGGTGGGGCACGCTGCCACGAATCTGTTGCCACGCGCTTTCCGCATCCCCGGCGCGCAACGCCTGAAAACCTGCCTGCATCACATTGAACGCCAGCAATTCCTGGATCGCCGGCTCATCTTCCACGATCAATATCCTCGCGCTCATCATTTGTCCCTATCTCTTATTCAAGGACTTGGAGAATATGAAGGAATTATGACAGGAAGATGACATCCCTCAGGTTTTCGCATGGGCGTGATGCTGGTCACGCATCATGTTGGGCAGCATCGAACCGATCAGCATCCCTGCGATGCTGAACAGCAGGCCGACCAGTTGCGGAGGCCAATAAGTTTCCGGTTCGAGTATCTCCATCAGCAGCCAGGAACCCAGTCCCAGCACAATGGAAAAGAGAGCTCCCTGATTGCTGGCGCGCTTCCAGTACAGCCCGAACGCCAGCGGCACGAACGCCCCGACCAGCGTGACCTTGTAGGCGTTCTCCACCATCTTGAAGATGCTCTGGTTGGATTGCAGCGCGAAAGCCAGAACGATCACCCCGAAGGTCAGCACGATGACGCGCATGGTGCGCAGCATTTGCTGGTCGCTCATATGCTTGAACGCGAAGTGCTTCAGGATGTTCTCGGTGAACATCACCGACGGCGCCAGTAAAGTTGCGGATGCCGTGCTCATGATCGCCGACAGCAGCGCGCCGAAGAAGAACACCTGCGCAACCAGCGGCGTGTGATTCAGGATCAGGTTGGGCAGCACCATCTGTGAGTCGGCCTCTATCATGTCGCCGAACACCTTGGGGTCGATCAGTGTCGCGGAATAGGCCAGGAACATCGGCACGAAGGCGAAAGCGAAATACAGCACCCCGCCCAGCACCGAACCACGCACCGCGATCTTCTCGGTCTTGGCCGAGGTCATGCGCTGGAACACGTCCTGCTGCGGGATGGAGCCCAGCATCATCGTGATGCCCGCCCCGATGAAAGGTATCCATGCCTCATAGCCGCCGCTGGGGAACAGTTGCAGCTTGCCGGCCGCCTGCGCATGGTCGACCACGCGCCCGACACCGCCGACATCGCCACTGATCAGCACGGCGATCAACAGCATGCCCGCCATGATCACGGTCATTTGCACGAAATCGAGCAGCGCGACCGACCACATCCCGCCGAACATGGTGTAGCCCAGCACGATGGCGGTGCCGATATACATGCCGGTCTGCTGGTCGACCGCCCCGCCGCTGACCAGGTTGAACACCAGCCCGAGCGCCGTCACCTGCGCCGACACCCAGCCCAGATAGGAGACCATGATACAGACGGTCATGATCAATTCCACCGCGCGGTTATAGCGGATGCGGTAATAGTCGCCGATGGTGAGGATGTTCATGCGGTACAGCAGCGGCGCGAAGAACAGACCCGCGATGACCAGGCACATGCTGGCACCGAACGGGTCGGCCACCACCCCACCCAGCCCTTCCTTGACGAAGGTCGCGGAAATGCCCAGCACCGTTTCGGCGCCGAACCAGGTGGCAAACACCGTTGCCGTGACGATAGGCAAGGGCAGATTGCGCCCGGCAACGACAAAGTCCCTGGAATTGCGCACGCGCGTCGAGGCATAGATACCGACGCCGACGGAAAACAGCAAATAAAGAACGACGAACCAGATCAGCATGACGGACACTCCCTGAATTTCATGGTGCGGCGGATTTTAGCAGTCTTCAAAAAATCGGGGCAATCAAAAAGCCACCATATGGGTGGCTCTTAGAATATAACGATCAGATGGATTAACGGGCACCTCTCAAAATTCAGAGTTCGCCCAAATGCAAGGCGTGGAAGAAATTTCGCAGCGCCGCATATAGGTTATATGTAAGCAAGAAATTTCTTCCGCAACGCAGCAGTTGGGATGAAATCTGGATTTTTAAAGTTCTTTGGCGTGGGTCGCCAGGTATTTGGCCACACCTTCCGGCGAGGCGCCCATCCCGGCCTTCCCCTTGCTCCACCCTGCCGGACAGACTTCGCCGTGCTCTTCGGTAAATTGCAAGGCATCCACCATGCGCAGCATTTCGTCGATGTTGCGCCCCAGCGGCAGATCGTTCACCACCTGATGGCGCACGACACCTGCGCGGTCGATCAGGAATGAACCGCGGTAAGCCACGCCGCCATCGGCTTCCACGTCATAGGCCTTGCAGATTTCGTGCTTGATATCAGCCACCAGCGGATAGCGCACCTGTCCGATGCCGCCATTGTTTATCGGCGTGTTCTTCCAGGCGAAGTGCGTGAAATGCGAATCTATCGAAACGCCGACCACTTCGACATTGCGCTTCTTGAACTCATCCAGCCTGTGATCGAAAGCGATGATTTCGGAAGGACATACGAAAGTGAAATCCAGCGGCCAGAAAAACACCACGGCATACTTGCCGGAGATGTGTTTTTTCAGATTGAATGTTTCGTTGAAATCGTTGTTGCCCATCACGGCAACAGCGTTGAAATCCGGTGCGGCTTTGCCGACGAGTACTGCCATGTCCATCTCCTAGAGTTTGTCAGTGTTCGACTGTGGAATTTAGACTTTTGCCGTCGTCACGTCAACCTTCTGCAGGGTGTGGGTTTGATCTTTGCAGGGTGGCGATGAAATCATGCTCAAACAACTTCGGATCGTGAATGAGCCCGCTGCCTGGCTATTATATCGAATGCCATGTGCAGTGCGACTGCACACGCGATATAAAGCAATGCGACTGAAACATACGAAGCGTAATACTGGGCAACACGCGACGCGTATTCGACCGCACTCATGGCGGCAAAACGCCCGGAAAACAGATAGAAAGTGGCGTTGGAGAACATGAAGGCAAAACTGCAAGCCGCCCATGCAGTCAGGGCCAACCCGACCAGCCCCTGCCCTTTCATCGTGTGCCGCAACGCAAACCAGCCTCCGGCCAGCCACAAGCTGCCGTAAGTCGGAACAAGGAACCAGTAAGCGGGGGTCATGCACCAATCGCTGATCCCCTGGACGGTGGTCGCGTAGCAATCAATCAAGCCGGCTTCGATAATCAGTACGGCGAAAGCAGCCGCAGATATGCGCGCTGATCGGGCCATATATAAACCACCCAGGAAGAACACTGCGTAGGAAGCATCCGGCAATGAAACTGCCGAACCGAAATGCTCAAAGCGGGTAGCCGCCATCAGCGCAGCCAGCGCTGCGAACATTGCAATGATTTTGGTTTGAATGTTATTCATGACATCTCCTGAATGTTAGCTGGTTTTCATGTCAGCAACAGTACACGAAGCCAGATAAAAAGCAAAGGCGGCTTGCCGCCTTCGCGATCATTTGCGAATCTTATTGCTGGTAGCTCAGGCCTACAAACAGCGTGCGGCCCAGTGTGTTATAGCCATGCGCCAGCATGTAGTCCTTGTTGAACAGGTTGTCCACCCGCGCCGACAGCTTCATATGCTTGTCCAGCGCATAGTTCGCGGTGAGATTCACCACGTTGTAACCATGCAATGTTATGGGCGTAAAAGTGTTGATGTCATAATCTTCACGGGTACCGGAGTATTGCCACTCTCCACCAGCTTTCCAGGCGCCAAGTTGTTGCAGCACGCCCAGATTGGAATATAACCTGGCACGGCGCAACAATGCCTGCCCAGTGTTGTCATCACGCGGATTTTGCGCAGTCAGTACGGCCTTCACGCCGGTAACGCCAAAGCGCCCGGCATAGCTGAGCTCGATTCCATTGCTACGGGCTGCACTGAGATTCTGCAGCGTCCATGTATTGTCTGCCGCAATCAGGTCGCGGATACGGTTATCAAAATACACAGCATCGACACGCTGTTCATCCACAGCATAGTGCAAGCCGACTTCGTAATTACGAGAACGCTCGGGGCGCAGGTTTGGATTGCTCCCCCACCAGCTCGGTCCATACAGATCATTGAATGTCGGCGCCTTGAATGCCGTGCTGATACTGGCCGTCGCACGCCATGCATCAGTGATCGCATAGCCGTAGCCCAACAAGCCGGTATTGGCCGTCCCGAAGTCGGAATAGCGATCCTGACGGAGATTGACCTGGGCCTGATGCGCGTTGTGATTGCCGGTATAACCCGCAAACAGGGAATTGACCTTGCGCGTGGTTTGGGTGTACACCGTATCACTCATCACTTTCTGATCCAGATTCTCCAACCCCAGCAGCACACTGCCGAAATTACCCGCCTCCAGGATATTCTGCCAACCGACTTGGCGGTTACTGGTTTTGATTGCGGAGCTTTGCATACCATTAAGGTAGGTCTTGCTATCATCCATCCCCTCCGCCAGTTGCAGCTTGCTTTGCCACGAGTCGCTGAATCGGTTATCAGAAATCACAGAAAATTTGCTGAGCGTGGAGTTGCTGGCATTCAGATCGGTGGCAGCCAAAGCAAAAGCATCGTCATACTGCACATCGCCACGGCTCTGAAACACCGATGCAGTAAGGCTGTTGTCCGGGTTAAACGCATGACGCAAATTGACCGACAGGCTGGAATTGTCATAGCCGTCGTTGTCAGGATTCACCGCGGGCACGATTTCGGGCTTGATCGCTGACACGCCATCCGTCTTATACCCGGATACCTGAACATTGAATGCCGTGCCGCCCGTCTCTCCGCCAAATCCTGCAGACAGGCGCTGCGTGTTGTGCGACTCGACGACGCCGCTCACATTGAAAGCCGGCTCGCCCCTGCCGCGCCTGGTGAATATCTGTATCACCCCACCGATAGCTTCCGAACCGTACAAGCTGCTGACGTTGCCGCGCACTACCTCGATGCGCTCGACCTGATCCAGCATCAGCTGGTCTATGGCTGTGGCGCCGGTGGTGGCAGAGTTGATGCGCACCCCGTCCAGCAAAACCAGCGCATGGCCGGAGTTGGTTCCGCGCAATAACAAGCTGCTTTGTTTGCCTGTGCCTCCGGTTTGGTAGAACTCGACACCCGCGAGATTCTTCAGCAGCGATGGGACATCCACCGCGCCGGAATCGCGAATATGCTGTTCATCCAGCACCGTCGTGTCTGCGATGGTTCTATCCAGCGATTGCGGCATCCTTGTTGGGGTCACAATCACCAATTCCATCGGTGCTTCTGCATGAACAGTAAATGGGAATGCGATCGCACCGGACAGTGCGAAAGCGATCAGTATTTGTTTCATTTTAGTTTCCTGAGTAAGTTCCAAGCGTCCCCGCTTGAAAAATAATAATCAGGAAATGCGACGGGCAGAACAACCAGAATACGAACTGCGCTGCTGTTCATGTGTATCCTGATGCGGCCACCCGCAGCATCTCCCATTTACCTTCAGGCCGGTATCCGGGCTTACAAGTCTTGATCCACCGCCTTCCCATAAGACCCCTTGGGGGAGTACTCACAGTGGCATACTGGCAAATCCGCACTTGCTTACCGTTGCGGGGGCAGCTCAGGCATAGGGAACCATGTTCCCGCACCTGCTTCCCGTTTAACTCATCTGCAATCCAGATGAGCACCTCAAAGCGGCGGGCACTTTAACACAAATTGATTGAAGCCCTGCAAAACCAATACTTTCCCCACCCCCTACAAATAGCTTGCACAAGACCTTCTTAACGTTTGACTTATCAGCACTTTTCAAATTATAGTCAACATATGGAGAACGAATTGGCCGCACTTGAGGATAAGCTCGCGCAACTGATACAGGTCAGCGGCAAGCTGCGTACTGAAAACAACCAGTTGCGCCAGGAGTTAGCGCACGCTCTCAGTAACAATCGTCAATACAGCGATAAACTGGTAACCGCAAAAGATCGCCTGGAAAAGCTGCTGCTTACCCTCCCTGAAGACCAGTCATGAGCAGCACAATAAAAACCCTGGACGTCAAGATTCTCGACAGAGAATTACGCATCGCCTGTCCTGAAGAAGAGCGTGCCGAATTGCTGGATGCGGTCGCATATCTGGACAAGAAAATGCGCGAGATCCACGAGACCGGCAAGATAGCCAGTGTCGAGCGCATCGCGCTGATGGCTGCGCTCAACATAACCCACGAATTGCTCGGCATGAAAGTCGGGCGCGGAGTTGACCTTGCCGACTTTACGCGTAGAATGAACGCCATGCAGGCTGCGATCGATGGGGCATTAGCCGAACAAGACACGCTGTTCTGATCTGATAGGACAACTAGCCATCTGACTGATGAAACCACTAGCCATGCTGCCAGGTTGTCAAAAGACAACAACCAAGTAGCTGGTAATGACCCGGCAAAATACGCTGGGCAAGTCATTTGTTATAAGTTTGTCCCCTGCGGTGCTCGACAGACCCATAATTCTTTGAACCCATAAGCTAAGGCTTAGGTTGCGACCCTTCATGTTACTGTTGTGCGCATCCCCTGCGGATGTACCTGATGTAACTGGGAAGCAGCCCTCTTGAACCCAGGTTCAAGATAGTGGGTCACCGGCACAGGCGGGGGACTCTATTCACAAATGCGGCTTAGGCCGCATTTTTTTATCACAGAAATACCTGTCCACGAAATACGCCAAAAACACGAAATGGCGGGCGCAGTGATACTCAATGAGTGAATTATTTTCTCGCAAAATAATTGGTTGATTTCGTGGACATGTAGTCTTTTTTATTCGTGAATATGAACCATGCGCTATTGGCTGATGAAATCCGAACCTGGCGACTGCAGCATCGATGACCTCGCCGCGCTTCCCGACCAGACCGTGGCCTGGTACGGCGTGCGCAATTATCAGGCGCGCAACTTCATGCGCGACCAGATGACGGTTGGCGATGGCGTGCTGTTTTACCATTCCAATTGCAGGGAACCGGGCATTGCCGGCATCGCCAGAGTCAGCAGCACCGCCTACCCCGATGCCACGCAATTCAAACGAACCGGCAAATATTTCGACCCTAAAGCCACGCCGGAACAGCCGCGCTGGTTCAATGTGGATGTGCAGCTGGTGAAGAAAATCACTCTCATCCCGATCGATGAACTGCGCAAGCACCCTGAACTGGAACGCATGCGCACGTTGCAACGCGGCAATCGCCTGTCGATCACCCCGGTTGATCCTGCCGAGTGGAAATTCATAACCGCCAAGTTGGCGCGCAGCTAGCATGGAGTGGTACATCGGTTATTTGGTGCTCGGCGCTGCCGCCGGATTTCTGGCCGGAATGTTCGGTGTGGGCGGGGGTCTGGTGTTGGTGCCCGTGCTGCTATTGTTGTTCGACGCGCAACATTTTCCAGCCGAGCATGTGATGCATCTCGCCCTTGGCACCTCGATGGCGGCAATCCTGTTCACCTCGCTGGCCAGCATGCGCAAACATCATCAGCACGGCGCGGTGAACTGGCGCGTGGTGCGCAATATCACCCCCGGCATTCTGCTCGGCACGGCATTCGGCGCGCTGCTCGCCGCATCTATCCCGACACGCGGGCTGGGAATATTCTTCACACTGTTCGTGTATTTCGCCGCGGCGCAGTTCCTGCTCGACATGCGTCCGCATGCTTCACGTCAATTGCCCGGAATCGCAGGTATGACCGCCGTCGGAACATTCACCGGCTGGATCAGCAGCCTGGTCTCCATCGGCGGAGGCACCGTGGTCGTTCCCTTCCTTGTCTGGTGCAACGTGCCGTTGCGCAATGCCATCGGCACTTCCGCCGCAATCGGCTTTCCGATCGCTGTCGGCGGCACCATCGGTTATATCGCCACCGGACTTTCACTGGAAGCGTTGCCGCAACACACACTGGGTTTCGTCTACCTGCCCGCCCTGTTCTGGGTCGCGCTCGCCAGCGTCAGCACCGCACCGCTCGGCGCAAAAGCCACGCATCACATGAAAATGGGATTGTTGCGCAAACTGTTCGCCGTGCTGTTGATCGCATTGGCGACCAAGCTGTTGCTCAAGGTGCTGGGTTGATTCACACTCCTTCAGCGCATTGCCCCATTCAGGCAGGGCCCGCTCCTACATCCGGTCATTTGGCAATCGCTTATACACTTTGTGCGTTGGTGCAATAATGCCGCATGATTTCCAATCAACAACAATCATCTGAAAACATCCGCATCTGGCTTGATGCTTTGGCATCGACCTTTGCACCCGCAGAAATTGACCTGATACGCCGCGCATGTGAGTTGGCCGAACCGCTCTATGATGGACAACTCGAACTGACCGGCGCACCGCTGATACAACACGCACTCGGCGCGGCAGAGATTCTGGTCGGCATGCACATGGACCATGAAACGATCGCGGCCACCATCCTGCATGCGGTACCCGAGTATCTGTATGACTGGGCAGAACAACTCGAGCAGGATTTCGGCGCCAACGTGAAGATGCTGGTCGAAGGTATTTCGCGCATGGAGCAGATCCAGCAATTCAGCGAGATGCCCAACCAAGGCAATAAGAATAAAGACGAAGCCGCGCAACAGATCGAAAGCCTGCGCAAGATGCTGCTGGCGATGGTGCAAGACATCCGCGTGGTGTTGATCAAACTTGCCGAGCGTACCCAGACCTTGCGTTGCCTGTCCGGTGCCAGCGCGGATCAACAGAAACTGATCGCGAGTCAGACACGCAGCATCTTTGCGCCGCTGGCCAACCGTCTCGGCGTGTGGCAAATGAAATGGGAGCTGGAAGACCTTTCCGTGCGCTATCTTGAACCGGAACTGTACAAAAAAGTCGCGAAGCTGCTGGATGAGCGCAGGGTCGACCGCGAACAATACATCGCGACAGTGGTATCACAGCTCAAGCAGGCGTTGAGCCAGGCCGGCATACCCGCCGAAGTGACCGGCCGCCCCAAACACATCTACAGCATCATCAACAAGATGAAACTCAAGCAGCTCGATTTCAGCGAGCTCTACGATGTGCGCGCAGTGCGCGTTCTGGTCGATGACATCAAGGGCTGCTACACCGCGCTGGGATTGGTGCACGACTTGTGGCCGCCGATAGACGGCGAATTCGACGATTACATCGCGCACCCCAAGAGCAACAACTACCGTTCGCTGCATACCGC
Source organism: Pseudomonadota bacterium (assembly GCA_049320585.1). Taxonomy (GTDB): domain Bacteria; phylum Pseudomonadota; class Gammaproteobacteria; order Burkholderiales; family Gallionellaceae; genus Gallionella. The sequence continues at coordinate 42,964 of JBMOQB010000036.1, forward strand.
CGTGGTCGGCCCGCGCGGCCTTGCGCTCGAGGTTCAGATCCGCACCCACGAGATGCACCAGCATTCCGAACTTGGCGTCGCCGCGCACTGGCGCTACAAGGAAGGGGTGAAATCCGATACCCGCTTCGACGAGAAGATCGCATGGCTGCGCCAGATATTGGAGTGGAAAGAAGACCTGGCCGACAAGGGGGACCTGCAGGAACAATTCAAAAATGAGTTGTTCCACGACCAGGTTTATGTGCTCACGCCGCAAGGCAAAGTGATAGACCTGCCCAAAGGCGCGACCCCGGTGGAATTCGCCTACACGCTGCACACCGACCTGGGGCACCGCACCCGTGGCGCCAAGGTGGACGGCGGCATCGTCCCGCTCAATTACAAACTGCGCAACGGGCAACGCGTGGAGATCCTGACGGTCAAACAGGGTGGACCGAGCCGCGACTGGATCAACCCGTCGCTTGGCTTCCTGCAAAGCTCGCGTATCCGCGCCAAAGTGCGCGCGTGGTTCAAGAATCAGAACTACGACGAAAGCGTCGCGCAAGGCAGGACGCAACTGGATCGCGAACTGCACCGCCTCGGCGTCACGTCTATCAATCAGGAAAAGCTCGCGCAACGATTGCACTTCAACAAACTGGAGGATTTCCTGGCCGCCATCGGACGCAACGAGATCACCCAACATCGCATCGCAGTCGCGATCCAGGAAGAGTTGCCCGCCAAGGTGACAGAAACACCGAAACCAAAGGTTTTCAGGCCCGCGACCGAACGCACCCAAAAAGCAGACATCACCGTCGGCGGCGTGAACAACCTGATGACCCGCATCGCAAAATGCTGCAACCCGGTTCCGGGAGATGAGATTGTCGGCTATGTCACGCGCGATAGAGGCATTACGATACACCGCAAAGACTGCGCGTTCATGCTGCACATGATGGAGAGCAGACGCGACCGCAAGCTGACTGCGCAGTGGGGTGAGTAGCGAAGCATGTAGGTTGGGTTAGCGCGCAGCGCGTTAACCAATGACTTGGCTGGCGTATTTTGACAGCCTAGTCAGATGGCTATGCAAAGCTACCCAACATCAAAATCAAAACCAACACCGCCGGTGGTAACGCGCGTAAGGCAGAACCAGCCGTAGGGCGGAACGCATAGCGGTTCCGCCGGATGGGTTGGAAAATTGCGGCGGATCGCCCGCGAGAGGCATCCGCCCTACATCACTTAAAACTGACACTCGGTTAACCTCCCAGATAAGCACGCTGCACCGCATTGCTGCCCAGCAGGATACTCATACCAAGTGCGGCGATGTCGCGGTTTGTTGCGAAGCTCTTTTGCACCATCAGCTATGGCTGGTTGTTTCACTGCCTGCGGCAATATCCGGCAGGATGGGTCTTCTTGTAGCTATCGAGCTTGACAGCTACCTGCTTCTGTTCCTTTTCCGTGAGCGGCTTGTCTCCCCTGCCGTACTTCCAGCCGTATCCCCAACGATACCATGTCGGAAATACGGAACTGCCGCCAAACCGGACGCCGTCATACATCGTCTCGGCGAGCGCTTTACTTCCGGTGCGGTCAAGCGCGCACGCCTGGAGCGTCTTGTCGGCTTCCTTGCGCTCGTCCTCGCTGCCGCCTCGCCAATACGCAATGTCGTGATTAAAACAACAGTCACACCAAATGTACCGATCCTCCCACGTACCGTTCGGGAAAAGGCTGCATCCGTCGCTGGTAAATTCATTGAGATCGGATGCGATTGCGCACCCGCTGGCCAGGAGCACACATGCAACAATCTTCGCCAAAAATAATCTTTTCATATTCTTGTGTTCCCCGCTTAACCCCCCAGATACGCGCGCTGCACCGCATCGCTGTCCAGCAGCTCTCCAGCTGCTCCCGACAAGGTGATCGCACCGCTTTCCATCACGTAGCCGCGCTTGGCGACTTGCAGGGCGAGCCTGGCATTTTGCTCGACCAGCAGTATGCTCATACCAAGTGCCGCGATGTCCCGGATGGTGTCGAAGATCTTTTTCACCATCAATGGCGCGAGTCCCATGCTCGGTTCATCCAGCATCAGCATCCGCGGGCGGCTCATCAGCGCGCGCGCCATCGCGACCATTTGCTGTTCGCCGCCGGAAAGTGTTCCCGCCAGCTGGTCTTTGCGTTCGGCGAGCCTTGGGAACAGCGCATGCATGCGCGCAAGGTCTGCAGCGATCCCATGTTGATCGCTGCGGCTGTATGCGCCCATCAGCAGATTCTCCTGCACGGTGAGCCGTGCAAATACACCGCGGCCTTCCGGCACCAAGGCGATGCCCATAGACACGCGCTGGTGCGCCACGATGTTGTGCAGATTTTTGCCGTCGTAGTGGATCTGTCCGCCGGCCGGATGGAGCAAACCCGCCAGCGTCTTCAGCGTGGTGGTTTTCCCCGCACCGTTGCTGCCGATCAGCGCAACCAGTTCACCGGGAGCGATATGCAGGTCGATTCCTTTGACGGCCTGGATGCCGCCATAAGCGACATGCAGGCCGCTGACTTCAAGCAACGGGCTAGTCATCGCCGCCTCCAAGATAGGCGGCGATCACGGCGGGATCCTTGCGCACCTGTTCCGGCACACCTTCGGCGATCTTTTTCCCGTAATCAAGCACCGCGACGCGGTCGCACAGCCCCATGATCAGCTTGACGTCATGCTCGATCAGCAACACGGTGATGCCGCCGGAGCGTATGGTCTGCAACAGTGCTTTAAGACTTGCCGTTTCGGTGGCGTTCATGCCGGCAGCGGGCTCATCGAGCGCCAGCAGCAGCGGATCGGTGGCCAGTGCTCGTGCTATCTCCAAGCGGCGTTGTTCGCCATAGGACAGATGCTTGGCCAGTGTCTGCGCGGGTTTGTCGATGCCGACATAACGCAACAGTTCGCGCGCGCGTTCGGTGATGGCGCGCTCTTCGTTGCGGGTGGCGCGGTTGCGCAGCAACGCGCCGAACACGCCGGCGCGGGTGCGCACATGACGGCCTATCATCACGTTTTCCAGCGCGGTGAGGTTGGCGAACAGCCGGATGTTCTGAAAGGTGCGCGCGATGCCGGCCCGTGCCAGGACATGCGGCTTGCACGCCTGGTAGCGATTGCCGTTGAAGCTGAATTCACCCGCACTCGGCCGGTACAGACCGGTGATGACATTGAACAAGGTGGTCTTGCCTGCTCCGTTCGGGCCGATCAGCCCGTAGATCTCGCCCGCCCGGATATGCAGCGAAACGCCGCTCAGCGCGCTCAATCCGCCGAACTGTTTGCCGATCGAGGAAAGTTGCAGCAACGGAGCCGTATCTGTCATATCTTTTCCGCGGCCTCACCGGTATGCAGCTCGCGGCGGCGCACGCTCGACGGCAACAGCCCTGCCGGACGGTACAGCATCATCACGATCAATGCGCCGCCGAACAGCAGCATGCGCAGGCTCTCGGGATCGACGAGCGTTTTTCCCAGCAGCGCCTGCTGCAATGGCACGACGCTGTGGCGCAACACTTCCGGCAGCACGGCCAGCAGCACCCCGCCAAGGATCACACCGGCGATATTGCCCATGCCGCCCAGCACCACCATGCACAGCACCATGATGGATTCCAGCAGGCCGAAACTTTCCGGGCTGACGAAGCCCTGGAAACCGGCGAACAATGCACCGGACGCGCCGCCGAACATCGCGCCCATCGCGAACGCCAGCAGCTTGAGGTTGCGCGTGTTGATGCCCATCGCGGAGGCCGCGATCTCGTCCTCGCGTATCGCCATCCAGGCGCGTCCGATACGGGATTTTTCAAGCCGTCTCGAAACGAATATCACCAGTGAAGTAAAGGCCAGAAACAAATAAAAGTACAGGTGCACCGAGGGCAGCGCGATGCCGAAAACGTGCTGAGTGGTATTCAGCGGGACGTTCGCGACGCTGACCGGATCGATGCGGCTGATGCCTTGCGGGCCGTTGGTCAGATTGATCGGCGAGTTGAGATTGTTCAGGAAGATGCGGATGATCTCGCCGAAACCCAGCGTCACGATGGCGAGATAGTCTCCGCGCAAGCGCAGCGTGGGGGCGCCGAGCAGCACGCCGAACCCGCCCGCCACCAAGGCCGCCAGCGGCAGGACCAGCCAGAACGACAGATGCACGCCATCCGGGAACATCATCGGAAAGGCCAGCGTCAGATGCGGAGAACCGGTCAGCGCATAGAAATATGCCCCCACCGCAAAAAACGCGATATAACCCAGATCGAGCAGACCCGCGTAGCCGACCACGATGTTCAGGCCGAGTGCCAGCATGATGTAGAGCATCGCAAAGTCGATGATGCGCACCCAGCCGCGCCCGAGCAGCGCATCGGTGATGAACGGCAGCAGCAGCGCGGCCAGCAGCAGCACGGAGGTCAATGTCCTATTGCCACGACCCTCTCCCCTAACCCCTCTCCCGCCTGCGGGAGAGGGGAATGCAAATTTTTTAGGCGCGTTCAGCAATGCGCTCTCCCAATAATCCTGAAGGACGGAACACCAGCACGGCAATTAGCACAAAGAAGGCAAACACGTCCTGGTAGTTGCTGCCGAAGAATCCGCCGGTCAACTCGCCGATATAACCCGCGCCCAAACTCTCGATCAACCCGAGCAGCAGCCCACCCAGCATTGCACCGCGCAGATTGCCGATACCGCCCAGCACTGCTGCCGTGAAGGCCTTCAGTCCAAGCAAAAATCCCATGTAATAGTGCGCCAGCCCGTAGTTGGCGCTGACCATCACCCCCGCCACCGCAGCAAGCGCCGAGCCGAGCATGAAAGTGATCGAGATCACGCGATTCACGTCCACGCCCATCAGTTGCGCTGAATGCTGGTTCTCGGACACGGCACGCATCGCGCGTCCGAGACGTGTGCGATGCACCAGCAGCAGCAAACCGGCCATGATCGCTACAGCCAGCACGAAGATAATGATCTGGATATCGTTGATGATCGCGCCCGCGAAAATATGCGGCGTGTTGGCAATCAATTGCGGGAAAGCATGATATTGGCGTCCCCAGATCATCATGGCCAGATTCTGCAACACGATGGAGAGGCCGATCGCTGTGATCAGCGGCGCAAGGCGCGGCGCATGGCGCAACGGACGGTAGGCGACGCGCTCGATACTGTAGCCCAGCGCCATGCAGCCCAGCATCGCCAAGCCTATGCTGAGAGGCAATGCCAAAGCCGGCGGCACGCCCAAGCCCAGCATGGCAGTGAGTGCGGACATGGCAAGCATCGCGCCTATCATCACCACTTCGCCATGCGCAAAGTTGATCAGGCCAAGGATGCCGTACACCATGGTATAGCCAAGCGCGACCAGCGCGTAGACGCTGCCCTGCACGAGGCCATTGATAACCTGCTGAAGGAAAATTTCCATAATTGGCAAACAAAAACGACACGCTATGGTGTCGTTTGGCGTTTTATCGCTGCTTGTTCAAGGCACCGCCGCAGCGATTGCACCCAGCGTTTCCAGCGGCCGCCATTTGCCATGCTGAACCTGATACACAGTGATGGCGCCGCCCTTTAAATCGCCTTTTTCGTCGAACTGGATTCTTGCCGTCACGCCATCATGAGAAATGTTCGCCAGTGCCGGCAGATATTTTGCCGGTTCGACAGAACCGGCTTTCTGCATCGCGGCGATCATGACGTTCACTGCATCATAACAATATGGAGCGTACAGCTGTATCGGCTGGTACTTGGCGACGAAACGCGCCTGGAACTCCTTGCCACCCGGCATCTTGTCCAGCGGCACGCCGGGCAACGAGGCATATGCCCCCTCTGCTGCATTGCCCGCCAGCTTGATGAATTCCGGCGTATAGCCGCCGTCACCCGTCATGAATTTCAGTTTCAAAGCGAGCGCTTTGAGTTGCTTCGCCATCGGCCCGCCTTGCGCATCCATCCCGCCATAGAACAGCAGATCCGGTTGTTTGGCTTTCACCGCAGTCAACACCGCGGTAAAGTCCATTGCCTTGTCGCTGGTGAACTCGTGCGCCACGATATCCGCGCCGTTGGCCTGAGCGGCTTTGATGAACTCATCCGCCAGGCCCTGTCCGTAAGCTGTGCGGTCATCGATCACCGCGATCTTCTTCGCCGCCAATTGTTTTGCGGCGTATTCGCCCAGCACCCGGCCTTGCTGGGCATCGTTCGCCATCACGCGAAACGCAGTCCTGAATCCCTGCGCGGTATAGGCGACAGCAGTGGCGGAAGGCGAAATCTGCGGAATAGCGTTATCGCTGTAGATTTTTGCCGCAGGTATGCTGGTACCGGAATTAAGATGCCCGATCACGCCGTTGACTTTGTTGTCCACCAGCTTTTGCGCAACGATGGTCGCAGTCTTGGGATCGGCCTGGTCATCTTCACTGATCAGCTCAAAATGCACCTCGCGCCCGCCAATTACGATGCCTTTGGCGTTGGCATCATCGATCGCCATGCGCGTGCCGTTCTCATTGTCCTTGCCCAAGTGTGCCTGCGGACCGGTCAGGGGTGCTGACGCACCGATGCGAACGATCAGATCGCCGGCTGAGTTTTGATCATTGGTCGATGCTTTCTGACAGCCCAACAGAGCCAATGTGAAAACGGCAAGCAACAGCGTACCAGCGAAACGAAATGACATGATCAACCCCCGGAAGAATGCCTGCCGATTATGCAGAGGGGGCGAGCAGCTTGTCAATTTTAAGTCAATATAACGAAGACAAAAAAGCCGGCGTAAGCCGGCTTTTTTCAGGATTGCTCACTATCCTTCGATAATCAGACCTTATTTGGCCAGACCCAGAACGAATGCAACCAGTTCCTTGATCTCGGCTTGCTTGGTGCCGGCAGCATCGTTGGCTGGCATAGGCATCGTGCCCCAGTTTCCGGAACCGCCCTTGGATACCTTGACTTGCAGCTTCTCTGCTGCGGATGCGTCACCCTTGTACTTGTTGGCCACGTCTTGCCAAGCCGGACCAACGATCTTCTTGTCTATAGCGTGGCAAGCGGTGCAGTTCATCTTCTTGGCCAGAGCTGGCATTTCTGCCGCCATTGCGCTACCAGCAACCAGCAAACCTGCTATTGCCATACCTGTGATAATAGATTTCATTCTTCAAGTCTCCTAATTTTATGATTGGAACGTTAAAAACGGCGCGAAGGATATTCTTTACTGCTGATAAACAGCCCCGTTCACTTTGCCGGTCAATTTCTCTAACCGCAATCAACTAACGCTGCTGTCCCGGCTATGGTTGACAGCATTACTCAGACCAAGCGTATCCAAGTTACGCAGAATCACTGCATCGCCATCAGGGTTATGCTTCGCAATCTATTTCAAAACCGCTGCCGCTTGCGTGGTTGGCATGCCGATCCCGACTCATCACAATAAAAAAGCCGGCTTGCGCCGGCTTTTCCAGGATAACTCCTGCTACAAGCTTAAATCAAACTTATTTTGCCAGACCGATAATGAATTCAACCAGTTCCTTGATCTCGGCTTGCTTGGTGCCGGCAGCGTCGTTGGCTGGCATAGGCATCGTGCCCCAGTTTCCGGAACCGCCCTTGGATACCTTGACTTGAAGTGCTGCTGCCGCGCCTGCGTCGCCTTTGTACTTGTTGGCCACGTCTTGCCAAGCCGGACCAACGATCTTCTTGTCTATAGCGTGGCAAGCGGTGCAGTTCATCTTCTTGGCCAGAGCTGGCATTTCTGCCGCCATTGCGCTACCAGCAACCAGCAAACCTGCTACTGCCATACCTGTGATAATAGATTTCATTCTTTAATTCTCCAATTTATGATTAATATGCCCTGAAAAAAAACTTAACTCTAACTTGCGAAGGTTTTCCTTCGACCGAGATTCTAAACAACTCCGCCAGCTTTGCCAACTGACTAATCTGGTCAACTTCTCCGCTCCGTCTTTCCGGCTTGTTCGTCCCGGGACAAGACATACAGTCCCGCCACCCGGATTACATTTAAGGAACCTCTGATTAAGTCCTCCATGAGCCGCGTTGCCGACAAAATCGCGATGATCGCAAGGAGTGCGACGAAGGTCGTAGCCGAGACTACGATGCCGAGGAGCGCGACACCGCGAGCGCGCG
>JBMOQB010000037.1:0-48614 GCA_049320585.1 Pseudomonadota bacterium
TCGGGGCCAGTGTCGTTCCACTCATGGTGCTGGGGAACGTCAAGGATCACCGGCTGCTCCCGATTGGGTCGGGTGTGCTTTCGGCTCAGGAGATCGTCGAGCGGATATACATCCTGACCCAAACACGCCCCGGCGAACTTTATTGAGGTTGACCATGAATAGTCCCTATCTCCGTCGAACCATTGCCGTCATGCTCGTCTTCTTGATGCTGTCCAGTCCGGCAAATGCCGACGTTTCACAGTCCATGCAGGACTGGTTCGACCAGATCGGTGCCTACGGAAATGTGACGGGGCCAAACGCTTATCGCGGGCAGACGATGAATTTCTATACTGGGGGCAGTCTCTACATGCGTACTCCGGTGCGCAACTACCAGTTGGCAAGTATTTCGCCACCATCATTTCGAGCGGGGTGCGGCGGGATTGATTTGTTTGCTGGTTCGTTCTCCTTCATCAACAAGGAACAGTTCGTCACCCTGTTGCGGAACATCGGCAACAACGCCATCGGCGCAGCATTCAATATGGCCTTGTGCTCGATGTCGCCCGACCTCTGTGATCTTCTGAAGTACCTGCAAGACCAGTCAACGAAAATGAACAATCTCAATATCAACTCCTGCCAAGCGGCGGAAGGGATCGTCGCTGCGGCGGGCAGCATGCTGACGGACAAAACACAGGAGAAGGAAGGAAAGACAGCCGGTGCCAACCTGAATATGTTTGGGGATGTGTTCGAGTCATGGGACGAGTGGAAGAAAAACAGCACTACGGCCAAAAACATCAGGACGGCAGCCAAGAACTCGTCACAGGGATACAAGGAGCTTTTCGATCCCGGCAACGTGGTGTGGCGTTCACTGTCTCGGGTTGCCGGTGTCACCGACGAGACGAAGGAGTTGCTGATGAGCTTGACCGGCACCATCATCGTGACACCGCCCGGCGAGAACGCCGATGACAAGGCGAAGTGGACATATCTGCCCGGTGGCAACCTGACCTTCCGTCAGTTCGTCGGTGACGGCGGCTCTACATCTGTCAGTCTGCCTGGCCTAAAGTGCGGTGTGGATACGGTGGATTGCATGACGCCTGCCTACTCGGATAGCGCCTTTACCGTGACACCGTTCTCCCGGCAAGTCAGAACCCGGATCGCTGCGATGAGGGACAAGATCATCAACCGGGACGCCACGGGGCAAACCAATCTTGATACAGTGCTGATCGACAACTCCTCCCTCCCGGTCTGGAAGATGCTCGCGGTATCCAGCAGTATCCCTGGCGGTGACCGGATCACCGAAGACTACGCCCAGTTGATCGCTGTGGATGTGGCCTATGCCTACTTCACGAATCTCTCAAAGACACTTCGCGGTGCTCTGCAGAACGAGGCGGGGAAGGGCGGCTCTGACGCCGTCGCAGCTTCGGAAAAAATTCTCGTCCGCCTCAACGAGATCGAGCAGGAAGCCAGGGACATGTTGCGCGCCGAATACCAGAAGGGTATGCAGGTCGCGGAAATGAGCCGTTCGCTCCAGCTTCTGCATCAAAGTCTCAATGCCGGGATGCCGACCAACATCTTCCAGTCCATGATGGTCTTCAACCGGTAGATCGGGCAGAACCAGAATGTACGAGGTCTATGCCTATTGGAACGTCGCGGAACTGGAGGCGATGTTCAATGCCGTCGCGTCGATCATGGGCAGCGGCGACTACCTCGGTTTGCTGCGCACCATGGCAATCGTGGGAATCATCGTCGTCGTCATTGCCACCTTGACCGGACGGGAGCGGCTGGATGGAATGTGGAAGTGGCTCTTCTTCCTGGCCATCTTCCAATCCATGTTGCTGATTCCCAAGGTGACGGTGACCATCGTCGATCGCACAGGGAACGAGCCGCCGCGTGCGGTCGCAAACGTGCCCATCGGCTTGGGCGCCTTCGCGCACAGCATGAGCAAGGTAGGGGACTGGCTGACCGGAGCCTTCGAGACCGTGTTCTCGCTTCCCGATGACGTGAAGTTCCGCAAGAACGGCACCTTGTTCGGTCACCGGGTGCTCTCCGAGCGCCTTGCCGTCAAGAGCGGCAATCCCGTTCTGACCAGCAACCTGCTGGATTTTTACCGGGAGTGCGTCGCGCCGGATCTGGCCACCGGCTACATCCGCATGAAAGAGGACATCCTGGAGGTCAACAACGTCTGGGTCAGCCTGAACGGGAAGACGAACCCTGCGCGACTGGTGACCTTGCGCGACACGACGGATCCGACCATCATGAGTACGGTCGGCTGCGATGTGGCATATCAGAGTCTTACTACCCAGATCAATGCGGAATCGAGCCGCCAGATCACTTTGCTGGGCTCTCGCCTCTACCCGAAAATGAGTCAGGCAGATGCCGGGACGGCGATCATCGGCTCCCTGACAACCTCGACCAACTATCTTCTGGGTGTTTCCGCATCGGCGCAGGATGCGGTTAAGCAGGCCATCGTCGCCAACTTCATGATCGATGCCCAGTACATGCTGCCAGCACAGATTGGAGATGCCGCCAGCGCCCAGACCAACCTTGCGATGGCGCAGTCACTTCGATCAACCAGCGACTCCTACAAGCTGATGGCGCGGGTCGCCGAATCCACGATGCCCAAGGTGCGCAATGCCATCGAACTGGTCCAGTACGCGATTTTTCCGGTCTTCCTGCTGTTTGTGGTGCTCAGCGGGCATCAGGCCGGGGGCATCATCAAGTCTTACGCGACCAGCCTGTTTTGGATTCAGCTCTGGGCGCCGCTCTACGCCGTGATGAACTTCATCATCACGATGTATTCGAGAAGCCAATACACGAATGGAAGCGCTGGAAGCGGCTTGTCCATCGAGCAGATGAGTTTCCTCAACACCGCCATCGTCAGCGATCAGGCGATTGCGGGGATGCTGGTCATTTCAATTCCGGCCATTGCTGCCGCCATCGTAAAAGGTGGCGAGGTCGGCTTGCAGTCAGTCGCCGGCCTGGTGGCGCCGCCGCGCGACCCGGAGAAGATCGCCAGCGGCTTGGCCATGGGCAACATGCAGATGGGTAACGCCTCCCTCAACAATGTCAGCCACGACACCATGAAGGGCTTGGCGGTCGACATGAATCCCAGCCTGCGGCAGGGAATGACCAACTATCAGGCGCGAGGAGGATTCGATTACAGCCATTTTTCCGGTGGCGGCTTCATCGTCAAGCAGGCGAAAAGCGAAGTCCGCGCCGATATGGCACTCAACGACTCTATGGGGGTTGCTGCAAAAGAGAATTACGAACGTTCCCAGCAGGCAACGCAGCAGCAATCCGCCGAGTACGCTGAAAGTGCTCTCGCGGCAATCAAGCAGGAAGCCGGATTTGAGAGAAGCCATGCCAGGGGCAGCAGTGACACCACAGGATACCGCCACGGCACCGGGTCGAGCCAGAGTACCGAGGCCAATGAAACCATGCGCCAGGTAGATCAGTGGGCCAGAAAACTCGGTGTCAGCGAGAAGGTCGCGATGGAACTGATGGTCGGTGCCTCGATGGGCATGAGTACGCCGAAACTTCTTGAGATTGCCGGGCTACGTGGTGGTGTGGAAGTGTCGGCCAAGATGCGCAACTCTGCCGATTCAACGCGAGCCTTGGAAGAGATGGCCCAGTATGCTAAAGAGTCGAGCTTCGGAAAGAAGGTCGGCACCGTGCTCGACAACGGCTGGGAACGAAACTACCGGACCAGCGATGAAGGAAAGACCGCCGGCAGCGAAGGCATGCGTGCATCGCTGGATCACGCACGGCAATCGCGCGACGCCTTCAGTGCATCAATGCAGGAAACGGAAGGGCACCGGCAGATGTGGGAAATGTCTCATAGCGGCCAGCTTGGCGCAAACCTCCAGCTTCAGGATTACTTCATCAAGGATTTCCTGCTGCCCAAGCTCGAATACAACTACGAAAAATTTCAGGGCGTCATGGGCGATCCGTACAAGCTGCGGCCATACATCGAGGAATATACCGCGCAGAACTATGACCGGATGATGGGTGAGATGGCTGGGCAGGTTAAGGGCGCTGAGGCGGTTCAAGCGCAGCACGAAGCAAACCGGGCTGGAATGTCAAACCGTGAATCGGTCGAATTGGCAGGAGGAGATGATCTGGCTCAGGTTAAGGGGATGGCTGGACGTGCAGGCGTCACCCCGCAAGGCCGACCAAGCGATCAGGCCAAGCAGACAGCGATGCATGATTATTCCAGAAACGCGAATGAGGTTAATGATCGTGGGGTGAGGGCAGGGCAGACCCATCAGGAGAATGCGACAACGTCAAACTTCCGCAAGTTAAAACCAGAATCTATTGCAGGGAAGGGAATGGAGCTTACGGAAGATGTGGCTGATGCGGCGGATCGCGTGGTCAAGGGAGTGACAGGGCCGAATCCGAGTAGATATATTCAAGAGACACTTGAGGGGAGGAAAGGCAGGTAAATTGGTGAGCAGGCTGTCGACGGGCAAACCTGAACACGCTGGCACAGTGCAACTGACCATCATAGGGGGCGCTACGCTCTCCCGGTATTCGGCCCTTGCAGTCGGTGGCACTTCGATGCGTCAATGCGATTGAGTCGGTGAACATGAGCCTGCGCAAGATCACCAAGAACCGTGGCTCATTCCCCAGTGATGATGCATTGCTGAAATTGTTTTACTTGGCGCTGAACAACATCAGCAAGAAATGGACAATGCCCATCAGGGATTGGAAGGCTGCGCTAAACCGGTTTACTATCCAGTTCGAGAATCGGATGCCGCAGCAGTAGAGAAATTCCGTTTACACAAAATTCAGGACACCCTCCAATGTCAGCAATGCAATTCAAAACCTGTCATTGGCCAGGATAGTCAAGCCCCTAAGGCAGCTTAAGTGAATTCATTTTGGCAGGACTCGAACCCAATCAAACCATAGTTGCTTTCAATATCTTGGCCGGTTACTTAACTTGCTGCATGAAAGCAATCAAGATACAGAAAAGTCCTTACATGGATGTATGGCCTTCCGAAAAGTATTCCCACGGGTTTTGAGGAAGTAGAGTGGGCGAAGCTCGTCGGTGCATCGAAGCTTCGTCTTCAAGTCGGCGAGCTTCCGATCGCCTCTGGTGGATCGGATCATCTTGATGCAGGCACGAATAGTCTGCGTACAAAGCGCAGCATGTTGTTGGTTAACCTTGTAACGCCAATATCATGCTTTTCATCCCAGCGAAGTTCACGGCGACCTCATAACGCAAAGCATTAACGGTGAATTGCGCGCGCTCTACATCCATATCAACCGTATTGCCATCGGCGCTCGGTTGAACAGGCTTGCGGTACATTACTGGAGAGCCAAGGATCGAAGCGCCCGTATTACCCTCCAAGTGCATCGGCGAGGTTTTTACTGCCGGCAGCGGAGAAGACGTGCCGGCCATTGCGCTTTCCAACGCGCTGGCAAAATCGATATCCCTCGCCTTATAGTTTGGTGTGTCGGCGTTGGCGATGTTGGAGGCCAGTAACTCCTGACGCGCTCCGAGCAAATTTAATGCTGTTTGCTGGAAGCGCATTGCGTCGTCTAGTTTATTGATCATCACACTCTCCTGTTTGTATGCTGATGCAGTGATGCAGAATGCCGCTTAATATGATTGGTATCCTAAATCATGTTGCAAATTTGTTATTTGCCGATTAGCAGTCGTTTTCCTCTTTTTATTCGGGCTTCCACTTTTAATTACGCGGATTCAAGTTCGAAGTGCAACAGCTAGTGGTTGCTTGGTGTAGAGAACTTCTACCCCGAAGAATACCTCATGAGAGGTTCTAAATCCAAGCACTTTGCGTGGCCGGTGGTTGAGTTGCTCTATCGCCATCTGTACCTGCTCCTTAGTGATGTCTGTCAACTCCATGCCCTTGGGGAAATACTGCCGCAATAGCCCATTACTGTTCTCATTCAGCCCCGCTCCCAGGAACGGTAGGGATGAGCGAAGTAGATAGGAGAACCCACTCAACTATACGCATTACGCCAATCCTTTTGCGATGCAATCGCACGACATGCTTTCGCCGCTCGTGCAACCGCTCCAATGTTTGAAATCTTGTATCTTCTTTATCCATATACATCGGACTGAGATGCACGATAAAGGCTCAATCTTCATCGTGCCGAGTCAATAGTCTGATCCATGATAGGGAAAACAATCTCAATACGTATCACCCTATTTGCAGAAAACGCTTGGATCGTTCCCTGGTGCGCTTTGACAATAGATTTCGTGATTGCAAGCCCGAGACCAGCGCCATCGCTGGCTTTCTGGCGTGAAGAATCGACTCGGTAAAATCGGTCAAACAGTCGAGGAAGATGTTCCGGCGGGATGTTTTCACCCGGATTCTCGAAAGTGAGTCGGATTTTGCCGGATTCCACCTCCGGTTTGATGATTACCTTGACCGTAGCGTGACGTGGCGTGTGTTTGATGGCATTTGAGAGCAAATTGCTTAAAGCACGTCGGAGCATTAGTCTGTCACCCCGAACTGTGCCCTCTCCCACGAGAGCCAGGCTGACGTCTTGCTCCTCTGCGAACGCTTCATAGAAGCCGAACAACTCTCGCACTTCCGTGGGCAAATTCACCGTTTCTCTGCTCGGTATGATCAACCCGTTGTCGGCCTTTGCCAGGAAAAGCATGTCGGCAGTCATGCGTGCCAGTCGCTCATATTCCTCCAGGTTCGAATACAGCACTTCACGATATTCATCAGCCGATCTTTCCTTGGATACAGCTACCTGCGTCTGTGTCATCAGGTTACTGATAGGTGTCCGTAATTCATGAGCCAGGTCGGACGAGAAATCGGACAAGCGCTGGAATGAATCTTCAAGGCGGGCCAGCATTTCGTTGAACGCATTCGCAAGATCAACTAATTCTGGTGGGACAGCATCAGGCGAAAGGCGATTGCCCAAGTGTCTGACCGAAATACCCTTTGCTACATCTGCCATCTCACGGACTGGAGTCAACCCTCGGCGTGCAGCAGCCCAGCCTAGAACTATGGTTAGCATGATGCCTGCGGCGATTGCCAGCCAGAGGTTATTGCGGAATACATTCATGAAGGCTTGGTGATGCTTGATGTTGATCGCAAGCACAACGATGGCTGGCGGCTGGTCAGCAATTTCAGTGATGGCTTCCGCAGAGATGCCGCGGTATATTTCTCCCCCTTGTTTCCATGTCATAAGCTTTGCGCTCTTAGATGAATCTACATGTGGTGGCTGTTCAAGCAGATGGGTGGCAAATTTCGCACTTGGCGAAATAAACAACATGTGACGATCCGGCCCAAGAACCGCAACCGATAAATCGGGATGTCCGATCAATGCGTCAGAAAAACTCTGTGGAACAGTCGCGAGATCGGATGGAGTATGCACTTTAGCTAATGCATGGCGGACAAGTTTCAGCTTGCCGTTGAGCTCCATCAGGTCTTGCTCCTCGAAGTGAGACTCCACCAGAGTCCCGATCAACGTACCTACCACGAGAAGTACAAGGGTCGAGGCTGTTGAAAATAACAGCGTGAGACGGGAAGTGATCGACTTGGGTCTCATTGCGGCTCCGGAATTTCCAAGACATATCCCATGCCCCTAAGTGTTCGGATGAGCTTAGGCTCGAAATCATCGTCGATCTTTGCACGCAAACGACGTATGGCGACTTCGATTACGTTGGTGTCGCTGTCAAAGTTCATGTCCCATATCTGGGATGCGATCAGCGAACGGGGCAGAACCTCTCCCTGGCGTCGCAGCAATAATTCGAGCAGAGCGAATTCCTTAGCCGTAAGATCGATACGTTTCCCTGCACGTGTCACCCTACGCCGCAGCAGATCCAATTCCAGATCGGCGGCCTGAAGCAGTTGCGGTTCATTGGTCTTGCTGCGGCGCAATAATGTACGTACCCGTGCCAGCAATTCTGAAAATGCGAACGGCTTGACGAGGTAATCGTCAGCACCGAGTTCCAGCCCTTTTACCCTGTCCTCGATCTGATCGCGAGCTGTGAGGAACAGCACGGGCATCTGCTTGCCCCCCTGTCGGATTCGCTGGAGTACCTGCCAGCCGTTTAGCCCGGGCAACATGACATCAAGCACGACGAGATCGTAGTCGCCGGTCAACGCCAGATGCATGCCATCGAGACCGTCGCGCACCAAGTCCACCATAAAGCCCGCTTCGGACAGGCCTTGCTTCAGATAATCGCCGGTTTTCTGTTCGTCTTCGACTATCAGGATTTTCATATTGCTCCCCCTCAGATATTTTCCCCACATGCGTATTGTGCGCGTAGTTAAGGAGCCGCTCACGAAGATGACAAACTTGTAATGTTGCTGTCAGCTATCGGTAAATGGCCTAAAGGCACAATGGTAACCGTCAAAAGGAAGCAAGCTTCAAGAAATGCATTACTTTCTGGCTGACATCTGTCAGTTTTCGGTTTTTTTTTTAAAAATAAGTAGGGTTAACCATGAAACAGCAAACCATCAAGAAAATGATCATCACCCTTGCCGTTTGCGGTATCGGTTTCCTTTCCGCTTCCGCCATCGCAGGTCAGGCCGCTTCGACAGGCTCAGGGCATGCATTGCCGATCATGGATGTGTATAAGAGTCCGGAGTGCGGCTGTTGCAAGGCTTGGGCAGAACATTTGCAAAAAAATGGCTTCTCGGTCATCCTGCATGATGTGGACGATGTGCCAGCGGCGCGCAAGAAACTGGGCATACCCAATCGTTATGGTTCATGCCATACCGCCAAGGTTGGGGAGTATCTGGTTGAAGGTCACGTGCCTGCGGCGGACATCAAGAAACTTCTGAAGGAACATCCAAAGGCCATCGGCATAGCCGTACCTTCCATGCCGCCCGGCTCACCCGGCATGGAAAGCGATGCTCCCGTTCTTTACGACACTTTGCTGATTGCCCCCAACGGTACGGCGAAGGTTTTTGCTCATCACTAAGGAATCTCTGATTAAGCCCCGAACTTTTCACGCTCAAGCGGTCAGAAGCTCGGGTTGAACAAACGGACGACGACGATGAAGCAAACGACACTTTCTGCGGGCGGTTTTGACCGCTACACCAAACAAACCCGGCGTGCGGCGTTTCTTGCCGAGATGAACCGCGTGGTGCCCTGGAAAGAACTGTGTGCGCTGATCGAACCGTTTTATCCGAAGGCGGGCAACGGGCGACCACCAGTTGGGCTTGAGCGCATGCTGCGCATCTACTTCCTCCAGAACTGGTTCAACCTCTCCGATCCAGCGGTGGAGGAGGCGCTCTACGACTCCCTGTCCATGCGCGAATTCGTGGGTATCGATCTTGGACGGGAAGGCGCTCCGGATGAAACCACGGCCTGCAAGTTCCGCCACCTGCTGGAGCAGCATGAACTGGGCAAGCGCCTGTTCGAGGAAGTTGGCAGGCATCTGCAATCCAAGGGGCTGAAGGTCTCGACCGGCACTATTGTTGACGCGACAATCATCAATGCACCGTCCTCCACCAAGAATCAGGACAAGGCGCGCGACCCCGAGATGCACCAGACGAAGAAGGGCAACCAGTGGTACTTCGGCATGAAGGCGCACATCGGCGTGGACAGCAAGAACAAGCTGATCCACTCGGTGGTCGCCACACCGGCCAACGAACATGACAAGCACAGCATCCCCGATCTGCTGCACGGCAACGAGCGGAGGGTGTATGGCGACTCGGCCTATTCCAGCCAGAAGGCCCTTATTGCCGAGGCTGCGCCCAAGGCGCGCGACTTCACCAACAAGAAGGGATTCCGCAACAAGGAACTCACGGAACGGGAGCGGGAAACGAACCGCCGCAAATCCAGCGTGCGCGCCAAGGTCGAACATGCCTTCCTCATCATCAAGCGCATCTTCGGCTTTGCCAAGGTCAGCTATCGGGGCATGATGAAGAACGGCAACCGCTTGTTCGTGGTGGCGGCGCTGGCGAATCTGTTCATGGCGCGACACCATTTGATGCGGCTGCCGCAGGAGAGGTGCGCCCGATGAACGGGAAATGGGTCGGAATGACCAGCGAAATGCCCCGCAGAAGAGGTGTTTCACGCCGATTTCAGCATTCGCAGCAAGTTGTGGACTCGTCGCTTTCATTTTTGGTTACTTGTTCAGACCTTCCCTAAATAAAATTTCGGAGATCAATCATGAAATACGCAATTACAAGCAGCTTGTTGTTGGTTCTGTTGGCCGGTTCCGGCGCGGTTCTCTCGGCTGAACACCAAACCGGTATGAATCATGCCGCGATGCAAGGCATGGAACACGCAGCTGTGCAGGCGCACAAGGCGGAGGGGGTGGCGAATAGTATTGACGTGCTGCACGGCAAGATCAATTTGACCCACGGCCCGGTCGAATCACTGGGATGGCCGGGCATGACCATGGATTTTAAGGTGAAAGACAAGGCCATCCTGAAGGGTATCAATCCCGGACAGAAGGTGGTATTTGAAGTGGTGAAAGAGGGGCCGGGGAAATTTTATGTGAACCGGATCACGCCGCTGAAATAAACGGAGTTGCCTTGTGGCTACCGGAGCCTAATTGGTTCCGCTTTCTCCTGCAGAAATGGAGTAATCAGACCATGTTCAGATCATTTGCAAGCATCAAGGTGTGGCTCGGCATCGCGGCGGGATTTTTTTCGCTGACGGTGCTGGCTGGGTCACCGGACGCGGGCGGGCAGGATGCCGTGCCGCTCACCCTCGACCGTGCGGTTGAAATCGCGCTGGAAGGGAATCCCGGTCTGGCAAAAATCACCGCCCGGGCGCGGGCGCTGGCCGAAGTGCCGTCGCAAGTTGGCACGCTTCCCGATCCCACGCTATCGCTGAATGCACTCAATTTGCCGGTGGATACTTTTTCGCTGTCGCAGGAAGCCATGACGCAGATGCAGGTCGGGATCGGTTTTACGCTACCTTTTCCGGGCAAATTGAACTTGCGCGAACAGGCGGCCGGTTTTGAAGCCAAGGCAGCGGAGTTCGATGTGCAGGAGATGCGCCTCGCTCTGGTCAGGAATGTGCGCTCGACCTGGTGGAATCTGTTCTTCCTGGATCACGCCCTATCCACCGTGCAGCGCAATCAGGTGTTGCTGCGCCAACTGGTCAAGATTGCCGAAACGAAATACAAAACCGGACAGGGTATGCAGTCCGATGTGCTGCTGGCGCAGGTAGAGCTTTCCAAATTGCTGGACATCGGCATCAGTCTGGAAGCATCGCGCCGCACCCAGGTGGCTGCGCTGAAAGCCTTGCTCGACCGTCAGGCAATACAACAGGTGATTTTGCCGGGTCAGGCCAATGAATCCCTGCCGTCCGCTCCGGATATTGAAGCATTGCGCATGTTGGCGCTGGACGCACGGCCTGTACTGTTTTCGCAGCGCAATGTGCTGGAGGCGGCACGCACACGCGTGGCACTGGCCGAAAAAGATTATTACCCGGACTTCAAGTTGGGCGCAGCTTATGGTTTTCGCAGCGGCAACAACCCAAACGGCAGCAACAGAGCGGACATGTCCAGCATTTTGTTCAGCATGAATCTGCCGATTTTCACCGGCACTAATCAGGACAGGGCGCTGTCGCAGCGCAAGGCGGAAGTGATGCGGGAAGAATTCGGCATGGAGGACAGGAGAGTGCAGGTGCTGACGGAGATCGAGCAGGCGCTGGCCGATTATCAGGCAGGCCATCAGCAGGCATCATTATTCAAGACCGGCATCATTCCACAATCCCGGCAGATGACAGCTTCCATGCTCGCTGCCTATCAGGTGAACAAGGTTGATTTCCTGAACCTGGTTCGCGCCCAGGTCACGCTCTACAACTATGAAACGCAATACTGGAAAGCGCTGAGTTCAGGCTGGCAAGCCTGGGCAAGGCTGGAAGCCGCTGTCGGCGCGACGATTCCGGCAAGCGAGCCCGTCGCAGACAAGGAGAAGCAGCAATGAATAAAAACATCATCGCAACCACCGTCATTGCCTTGCTGGTTGGCAGTGGCGTTGGTTATTGGGTTTCGTCCAACAAGTCCGATGAATCGGCCGGCAAGCAAACTGCCGCAGGTGAACGCAAGCCGCTCTTTTACCGCAACCCGATGAATCCGGCCATTACTTCGCCCGCACCGGCCAAGGACGAGATGGGCATGGACTATGTGCCGGTCTATGCCGAAGACAGCCAGCCGAAGGAGAGCAAGCCGCTTTTTTACCGCAATCCGATGAACCCGGCCATCACTTCGTCTGTCCCGGCAAAAGACGAGATGGGCATGGACTATATTCCCGTGTATGCGGAAGAAAATACCGGAGCGAATGCGCCAGCCGGAACAGTCAGGATCGATCCGACGGTCGTGCAGAATATCGGTGTGCGCACCACGGTCGCGCAGCGCGCGACACTGTCGCGCAATATCCGCACGATAGGCCGGGTGACCTACGACGAGCAGCGCGTGGCGCGTCTGCATCCAAAATATGAGGGCTGGGTCGAGAAGCTGTTTATCGACAAAACCGGCGACTGGGTCAGGAAAGGCGACATGCTGATGTCGATTTATTCGCCCCAACTCGTCGCCACCCAGGAAGAGTATTTGCTCGCGTTAAACAGTGCGGCCAAGTTGAAGGACAGCCCGTTTTCCGATGTGCGCGATGGGGCGGAAAGCCTCTTGCACTCCACGAAGGAGCGTTTGCAACTGCTCGATGTCCCGGTACACCAGATCGATCAACTCAAGGCCGAGCGCAAGGTCATGAAGGCTACACATATCCACTCTCCCTTCGATGGCATCGTGATGAACATCGGCGCGCGCGAAGGCGAGCGGATCACGCCCGAAACAGAGCTTTACATGATCACGGATCTGTCCCGCGTGTGGGTGATCGTGGATATCTATGAGGACGATCTTCCGTGGGTGCGCAAAGACGATACCGCAAAGATGCAGGTTGCCGGCATTCCGGGGCGGGTTTTCAGCGGCAAGGTCGCGTATATCTACCCTTACCTCGAGGCGAAAACACGCACTATCAAGATTCGTCTGGAGTTTGATAATGCCGATTTCGCGCTGAAGCCGGACATGTTCGCCAATGTGGAAGTGCTGGCGAGCCGCCAGGTGGATGCGGTGACGGTTCCTGTCGAGAGCATCGTGCGCACCGGCACACAGGAACAGGTGTTCGTGCAGCGCGCACCGGGGCGGTATGAACCGCGCATGGTCACTGTCGGCGTGTCGGCGAACGGACAAACCCAGATTGTGAGCGGCTTGGAAGCAGGCGAAGTGGTGGTGACTTCCAGTCAATTCCTAATCGACTCGGAATCGAAGCTGAAGGAAGCGACCGCCAAGATGATGGACGCAGCCAAGCCGAATTCGGGCGCAGCCACCGAAGTCAAACCCGCACCCGCTATGCAGCCTGAAGAGACTCCCATGCAGATGCCCAATATGGATATGCAAAAAACGGACACGCACCAGCATCACAACATGGACAAAATGGACACGGGAGGCAAGCAATGATCCGCGCCCTGATCGATGTATCGATCAAGAACCGCTTCATGGTGTTGATCGCGGCGCTGCTCATTTCGTTCGCGGGCTGGCAGGCGATGAAGACCACGCCGCTGGATGCGATTCCCGATTTGTCCGACGTGCAGGTCATCATCTTCAGCAGCTTCCCCGGCCAGGCGCCGCAGGTGGTGGAAGACCAGGTGACCTATCCGCTCACCACGGCGATGCTGTCGGTGCCGAAGACGAAAGTGGTGCGTGGCTATTCCTTCTTCGGATTTTCCATGGTGTATGTGATCTTCGAGGACGGCACCGACATGTATTGGGCGCGCACCCGTGTGCTGGAAT
The DNA here is from genome assembly GCA_049320585.1 of Pseudomonadota bacterium. Taxonomy (GTDB): domain Bacteria; phylum Pseudomonadota; class Gammaproteobacteria; order Burkholderiales; family Gallionellaceae; genus Gallionella. The sequence continues at coordinate 13,718 of JBMOQB010000037.1, forward strand.
ATTTGAACTACGCCGCCGACCGCCTGCCCGCCAGCGTCTCGCCCAAGCTGGGGCCGGATGCCACCGGGGTGGGCTGGATTTATGAATACGCTCTGGTGGACAAATCCGGTCGCCACGATCTGGCCCAACTACGTTCGATCCAGGACTGGTATTTGCGCTATCCGCTGCAAACGGTGGACGGCGTGGCCGAGGTCGCCTCCATCGGCGGTTACGTCAAGCAGTATCAGGTCGAAGTCAAACCGGAAGCATTGCTTGCCTACAACATTCCGCTTGCCAAGGTCAAACATGCCATCCAGCGCAGCAACAATGATGTCGGCGGGCGTCTGGTGGAGATGGGCGAGACTGAATATATGGTGCGCAGCGCCGGTTACCTAAAGGGTCTGCATGATCTGGAAGTGATTCCGGTCGGCGTGGATATGAATGGCACGCCGATCTATCTCAAACAACTGGCGAACATCCATCTCGGCCCAGAATTGCGGCGCGGGCTGGCGGAGCTTAACGGTGAAGGCGAGGTGGCGGGCGGTATCGTTATCATGCGCTACGGTGAAAACGCTCAGGCAACTATAGAACGGGTACGCGCAAAACTCGAAACGCTCAAAAAAGGGCTGCCGGATGGCGTAGAGATCGTGCCGGTCTACGACCGTGGACATCTGATCGAACGTGCCGTGGATAACCTCAAACACAAGCTGATCGAAGAGTCCATCGTGGTGGCGCTGATCTGCTTGATTTTTTTGATGCATGCCAGAAGCGCGCTGGTCGCCATCATCAGCCTGCCCATTGGTATTTTGATCGCCTTCATGATCATGCGCTGGCAGGGCTTGTCCGCCAATATCATGTCGCTGGGTGGCATCGCCATTGCCATCGGCGCGATGATAGACGGGGCGATTGTGATGATAGAAAACGCCCACAAGCATCTCGAACATCTGAGCAAAGACGAGAGCAACAACCTGGCGGCAAGATGGGAGGCCATCGCGCGCGCCTCCAAAGAGGTCGGGCCTGCGCTGTTTTTCTCACTGGTGATTATCACGGTCTCCTTCCTGCCGGTATTCACCCTGCAAGCGCAGGAGGGGCGGCTGTTCTCGCCGTTGGCGTTCACCAAGACCTATGCGATGGCGGGGGCGGCAATACTGGCCATCACGCTGGTGCCGGTGCTGATGGGCTTGCTGATACGCGGCAAGATACCCAGTGAAGAGCACAACTGGCTCAACGTCTGGCTGAAACGCCTGCATGCCCCGTTGCTCGGCCTCGCGATACGCAAACGCCGCGTGACCATTATGCTGGCCTTACTGCTGCTAGCCTTAACCGCCATTCCGGTGATGAATACCGGTTCGGAATTCATGCCGCCTTTGGATGAAGGCGACGTGCTGTACATGCCGACCACCTATCCGGGCATTTCCATCACCAAGGCGAAGGAGTTGCTGCAGCAGACCGACAAGATACTCAAGACCTTCCCCGAAGTGGAGCAGGTGTTCGGCAAGGTCGGTCGCGCCCAGACCGCCACCGACCCGGCGCCCCTGTCCATGCTGGAAACGACGGTGCGCCTGAAACCCAGAGACCAATGGCCAAATCCTGACAAGACCACCAAGGCGTTGATGAAGGAGATGGATGGCGCGATCAAATTCCCCGGCGTGGCCAACGCCTGGACCTTCCCGATCAAGACACGTATCGACATGCTGTCCACCGGTATCAAGACGCCCATCGGCATCAAGGTCTCGGGGCCTGATCTGTATGTGCTGGAAAAGGTCGCCGGCGACATTGAGAAGTCATTGAAAACCTTGCCGGATACCTTGTCGGCTTTTGCTGACAAGGCAGCGGGTGGTTATTACTTGGATTTTGACATCAAGCGCGAAGCAGCGGCACGTTACGGCTTGACCGTGGGTGATGTGCAGGACGTGGTGCAAGCGGCGATCGGTGGCATGAACGTGACCGAAACTGTCGAAGGTCTGGAGCGCTATCCGGTCAACCTGCGCTATCCGCGTGAGCTGCGCGACAATATGGAGTCGCTCAAACGTGTGCTGATCCCGACGCCCTCGGGTGCACAGATACCCTTGTCGCTGGTGGCCGATCTGAACTTGCGGCGCGGCCCGCCTGTGGTGAAGACGGAAAACGCCACGCCGAATGCCTGGATCTATGTCGATATAAAAACCAGCGACATCGGCGGCTATGTGACTGCGGCGAAGCAACAGGTTGCCTCTACCGTGAAGATTCCGCCCGGCTATTCGCTGGTCTGGTCTGGGCAATTCGAGTACATGGAACGTGCCGCCGCGCGCATGAAAGTGGTCATTCCCCTGACCCTGCTGACCATCTTCCTGCTGCTCTATTTTAACTTCCGCAATCTGACTGCACCTGCTGTGGTGATGTTGTCCATCCCGTTCGCGCTGGTGGGTGGTTTCTGGCTGGTCTGGCTGCTGGGCTACAACATGTCAGTAGCCGTAGCGGTCGGCTTTATCGCGCTGGCCGGGGTGTCGGCCGAGATCGGTGTGCTGGTGATGACCTTTATTGATCAGGCCATCGCCCGACGCCGTGCGGAAAGCGGCGGACACCTGACTGGCGAGCAAATTATGCAGGCCGTAGCCAGCGGCACTACTCAGCGCGTGCGTCCGATCGCAATGACCGCGACTGCCGTGATCGCCGGTCTGATTCCCATCATGTGGGGCAGCGGCACAGGTTCGGAAGTCATGCAGCGCATTGCCGCACCGATGATAGGCGGCATGGTGACCTCGACGCTGTTGTCCTTGTTCGTATTGCCGGTCATATATGGCTGGGTGCTGTTGTTGCAGGAGAAACGCAGCAAGGTTCAGGATGAAGCTGTTCCTGTCATGGATGCGAAGGCATGACGCATGTATTTGAAAATAATGATTCATTTATGCCGAAGAGAGGTTGATGATGGAAAAAAATATTGAGTATTGCAAGGTGAATGCAATCGTCAGTTGCGCAGCATTGGAGAAAGTTGAGAAACGTTTATACGACATGGGTGTCCCCGGCATCACCGTGTCACACATCATGGGTTATGGCGAGTACAGCAATTTTTACAGTCATGACAGGATGGTAAGACATGCTCGAATCGAAATTTTCACTGACACGCAACAAGCCGAGATCATCGTGCAGGCCATCATGGATGCGGCTCACTCAGGTGTCGCTGGAGATGGGATAGTGGCCGTGCTCCCAGTCAACCAGGTGTACCAAATACGCACACGTGCGCTGTTACCCCAGCAAGTGACACAACGTTGATCAGGTATGCGTAGGATGAGTACACGACGCTATGTATGGCAACGCACCAAGAGGGTAATGATGAAAAAGTCACAAACAGAAGAAGTCATGTTGGCGATGATGGTCGTGATGCTGGCCGTCGTCTGGTTGACGAACGGTCATATAGGCATGATGGGGCATGGCAGCGGTGCTGCTGATAAATCGGCAGCAGCCGAACCGCATGACGTAGCCAAGCCCAACGCTGTGTTGGAACAGAAACAATGAAAGCTGCAATCTCGTCGATTACCGTTGTTATATCAGTGCAGGAGAAAATATGAAATTTTTGAAAAATGCAATTGCGCTACTGCTTGTATTGATGCTGGGGGGCGGACTGTTCATAGTCTCTGGTCTGTACAACATGGGCGCTGACCGCCCACACTGGAAAATTACTGCCGCGTTGATACAGATACTGCGTGATCGGTCGCTCGATCATTATTCTGCTGAGATCACAGTGCCGACCAACCTCAACGACCCGCAACTCATATTGAAAGGCGCGGGTCAGTACGCAGAAATGTGCAGTAATTGTCACTTGGCCCCGGGAAAGAAAAACAGTGAGTTACGTGCCGGACTTTATCCACTGCCACCCAATCTGAGTAAGCTCAGAGTAGCGCCACGCGAGGCGTTTTGGGTTATCAAACACGGACTTAAGATGAGTGCGATGCCCGCCTGGGGTAGCAGTCATGACGATGAAACGATTTGGAGTATGGTAGCTTTTTTGCAACAACTGCCAGGGATGACACCAGAACAGTACAAGGAGATTGTTGCTAAAGCACCACCGGACGACGACATGGGAACTATGGATGGCGATGCACATGCACATGACGAAATCAGTATGCCAGGTGCGGCACCTGCAGAGGCTGCGCATGGCGAACATGCGCATGGTGCGGCGCCGCAACCTGACGTCGACACTGCATCCAAACACTCCGGTCACAGCCATGTACCGGGTACGCCCCCTCATTAACATAAATGATTGCATATCTAACACCAGCAGCATTGTTCAGGCACTCAATATCTAGGAAAGGAACACCATCATGAAAGAAAAAACAACAACAGCGCTTACACCCGCCTTGGCCAATCCGCCACGACGTAAATTTTTACACGGTATCGCAGCGGGTGGCGTGGTATTGGGAATGGCACCCTGGACCAAGCTGCTGGCAGCTGCCGGGCTGCCGGTCACGCAACAGACACTTAGCGGTACAGAGTTTGATTTAACCATTGCTAAAACGCTGGCTAACTTTACCGGTAAGCCGCGCATGGCGACGACCATCAATGGCACGATACCCGGGCCTATTTTGCGCTGGCGTGAAGGCGAGACCGTTACGATACGGGTCAAAAACGAGCTGGATGAATATTCATCCATACATTGGCACGGCATTCTGTTGCCCTATCAGATGGACGGCGTACCTGGTCTCAGCTACAAGGGTATCGCTCCCGGCGAGACATTTACTTACCAGTTTAAAGTGCAGCAATCCGGCACCTATTGGTATCACTCACATACGGGGTTTCAAGAGCAGGAAGGGATGTATGGCGCGATTGTGATTGAGCCGGCTGTGAGCGATACGATTACCGCTGACCGGGATTACGTTATCAGCCTGTCTGACTGGACGGACGAGGATCCGATGCGCGTCTTCAAAAATCTTAAGACACAGGGTGGCTATTACAATTTTAACCAGCCTACTGCCATGGATTTTTTCAAGGATGTTTCCGAGCAAGGCTGGGCGGGTGCGGTGGAAAAACGGCGCATGTGGAATGAAATGCGCATGAGTCCTGCCGATTTGGCTGATGTGTCGGCCTATACCTATACCTATTTGCTCAATGGCAGCGCGCCTGCGAGTAACTGGACGGGTGTGTTCAAACCCGGAGAACGGGTGCGGCTGCGCATTATCAATAGCTCAGCGATGACATTTTTTGATGTGCGTATTCCCGGTTTGCAAATGACCGTGGTGCAGGCAGATGGTCAAGCTGTCATGCCTGTCAGCGTAGATGAAATCCGTATCGGTGTGGCCGAAACCTACGATGTACTGGTCACCCCGAGTGACGAGGCCTACACCATTTTTGCGCAATCTATGGATCGCACTGGATATGCGCGCGGCACGCTGGCGCAACATGAGGGATTGAGTGCGACAGTACCAGCACTGGATAAGCCGGAACATCTGACTATGGGTGACATGATGGGCAGCATGGCTGGCATGAGTGGTATGAACCATGGCGGACACGACATGCCGAAAGCGGACGGCATGAGCGGCATGGATCACGGCGCGATGGCGATGGATCACAGCAAGCACGACATGGCAGGTATGTCTGGTATGGATCACAGTAAGCATGGTATGGCCGGGATGGCGGGTATGTCCGCCAGTGCGCCGCCAGTGCAAGTGCGACATGCAAAAACCGAGTATGGCCCCAGCGTCGATATGCGTGTAGATACGCCACGCACCAGTCTGGACGACCCAGGTGTGGGCTTGCGCAATAACGGCCGCAGGGTATTAACCTATGCGGATTTGCACAGCCTGTCGGGCATCATGGACACGCGTGAAGCGGAGCATGAGATCGAGTTGCATCTCACGGGCAATATGGAACGCTACACCTGGTCACTTGACGGACTGGAGTTTGGTAAATCCACCCCAGTACATTTTCCGCATAACAAACGTATTCGTATTGTGCTGGTGAATGACACCATGATGAGTCACCCCATGCATTTGCATGGCATGTGGAGCGAGCTGGAAACCCCGGGCGGCGGTGTGCAGGTGCGCAAGCACACCATCATTGTACAACCCGCACAACGCGTGAGTTTTCTGGTGACGGCGGATGCGCTGGGTCGCTGGGCATGGCATTGCCACCTGCTGTTTCATATGGATGCGGGCATGTTCCGCGAAGTAGTGGTGGCCTAAGATCAAACGACGGAGAAATCAATAATGCATATCAATCGAAACACAATAATTCACCTTGCGGCATTCACCTTGAGTGCTGCGACGGTTTTTGGACAACAGGCTATGGCTGCAGGGATGGCGGGCATGGATCACAAGCAGCATGGTGCAACACCTGCTGCACCCATGAGTGATATGGGCGCGATGGATCACAGCAAGATGAAGCATGGTCAACAGGCTGAAGAGAACAAGCCTATGGATATGAAATCTGTGGCGGGCACAAGCCAGAAATCCATGCAGGGCGGAGATGCACCGGCGGATGCGCGTGATCCGCATGCTTACTCGGATGGTTATGATTTTGGCCCTATTCCACCGCCCAAAATGGCTGACGTAGGATATATGGGTGGAGTGCTGTTCAATCGCTTTGAAACCACACAGATTCGTGGTGCCGTGCCCGTGACGTATGACGTGCAGGGCTGGATCGGCAAAGATTACGAAAAACTGGTCGTGAAATCTGAAGGCGAAGTGAAAAGCGGAAAGCTGCAAGATGCCCGTACCGAACTGCTGTGGGGGCATGCTTTAGCGACATATTGGGACACGCAGCTGGGTGTGCGCAATGATAGCGGTGTGGCGCCCAACCGGAATTGGCTGGCATTTGGTGTGCAGGGCATCGCACCTTACTGGTTTGCGGTAGATGCGGCGGCTTACTTGGGTGAGCAGGGTCGCACGGCGGTACGCTTAAGCACCGAATACGAAGTGTTGTTTACGCAAAAGTGGATTTTGCAACCTCGCGCCGAAGCTAACTTTTTCGGGCAGCAAGATGCCGCCAGAGAACTGGGTAGCGGTCTGTCCTCTATGGTGGCAGGGCTGCGGCTGCGCTACGAAATTCGCCGCGAATTCGCGCCCTATATAGGTGTAGAGTGGAACGGGAAATTTGGTGGGACAGCTAACTACGCACGCGTGGCAGGTGCCAAAGTGAACAATACCCGCGTGGTTGCCGGTTTACGTTTTTGGTTCTGAGTTGAGCAGTCAGGAAAATTTTGCCTACAGAATGAATGTGGTGTTATGACAGGAGGTGCAGTAGATGCAGGCTGTGATGATTAACGGTGTAGTCAAAATTTAACGAAACAAATGATCAGGAGAATCAAAATGAACATAAAACTCGCATTATTGACGGCAGTATTCTCGGTGTCTTCCTTGGCCGCTGTGAACGCATCTGCTGAAGCAAAACATCATGTCGATGCCAAGGCGGAGCAAATGCAGGACGCTAAGAAAGAGTCCGGCGATGCTATGAAATCAGAAAAGAAAAAGGCAAAGAAGCACAATCATATGGAAGAAAAAAGCGGCATGCCGATGTCGAACTCAACCGAAGGCATGAAGCACGAAGGCATGAAATCAGAGAAGAAACATGACCACATGAAAGAGAAGCACTAAAACTAACACAGGGTTGGGTAGTGCGGCGACGGGGATAATTGGTCGTCGCACTATTTTTACCAAGATGAACTGATGAACTGATGAACTGATGAGCTGTCAGCCTAAAGCGAATTTTTTTGCACAAGTGGATTCGGCTTGCTGGTGCGCAGTGAGGAAAATTGGGTGATCGAACAGTTAGGCGTGGCATACCGTGACGATCAACAATGGGTGCCGATGTTTTTTCCGCGCATGGGGCAATGGCGTGAACTCAGCAGGCAGTCAAGTACGACGGGTAGATTATTTCTGCAAGCCCAGTATGAGCCAGTTTTTTCCTTACATTTTTTTGGGGGTAAGTTGGAACACATTATTTCATCTATTTGAAAGGCAGCGAAAAACATGGACATCACATTTATAGTCATTCTGGTTGTTGTTGCACTGATCATTTTTTATGTGGTTGGGATATTCAATAAACTGGTTACGTTGAAGAATCGCTACAAAAACGCTTTTGCTCAAATTGAGGTGCAGTTAAAGCGTCGTTACGACCTGATACCCAATCTTGTCGAGACCGCGAAGGGTTATATCAAGCATGAGCGTGAAACTCTGGAGGCCGTGGTTCAGGCGCGCAATGCGGCGCAAAAAATGCTGTCATCCGCAGCCACCGATCCGGGCAATGCCGAGGCGATGAAGGGCTTGAGCGGTGCCGAAGGAAAATTGGCTGGCGCCATGATGAATTTTAATATGGTGATGGAGGCCTATCCGGATATCAAGGCCAATCAAAACATGATGCAGTTAAGCGAAGAGCTTATCTCCACCGAAAATAAAGTTTCATTTTCGCGGCAGGCTTTTAACGATCAGGTGATGGCCTACAATATTTATAAGCAGACGTTTCCCCCGCTATTTTTTGCGGCACGATTTGGTCATGCGCAGGATGCGACCTTGCTGGAATTTGAAGATACGGCGGCCATTCAGGCTGCGCCCAAAGTTTCATTCTAGCTGCGGACACGCAACCGGATATTTAAAATGAATTTCTTCGAATCACAAGATCGAGTACGTAAAAACACGTTCCAGCTTGTGTTCTTGTTTGCACTGGCTGTGGTCACCTTAATCATCATGACTAACATTCTGTTCATGGTGGTGTTTGGCTTTATCAATAACGCACAAATGCAAAGCGGCGGCGCGTTTCTCAGGCAAATGGACTGGCAGACATTTGCCGCTGTCAGCGCGGCTGTTTGTATTGTGGTGCTGGCGGGCAGCCTGTACAAAATCATGGCCTTATCGTCCGGCGGTAAGGCCGTTGCCGAGGGGCTGGGCGGACAGTTGGTCCCGCAAAATACCGATGACCTGAAGCAACGTAAATTATTGAACGTGGTGGAGGAAATGGCCATCGCCTCCGGCACGCCAGTGCCGCCGGTTTATATTCTTGTGGGCGAGCCGGGCATTAATGCTTTTGCGGCCGGCTTTACGCCACGCGATGCTGTTATTGGGGTAACCCAGGGGTTGATCGACCATTTGAGTCGCGAGCAGTTACAAGGCGTCATTGCCCATGAATTCAGCCATATTTTCAATGGTGATATGCGGCTTAACATCCGCTTAATCGGCGTGCTGAATGGCATCGTGATTATCGGTTTGGCGGGTTACTATTTGTTATATTCCAGTTCTTTTTCGCGGCGCGGGCGGGGTAACGATAAAAGCGCGGGGGGTATGCTGGCGCTGGCAATCGGGCTAATGGTCATCGGCTTTGCTGGCACTTTTTTCGGCGGCCTGATCAAGGCCGCAGTGAGCCGTCAACGGGAGTATCTGGCGGATGCCTCGGCGGTGCAATTTACCCGCAACCCGGATGGCATTGCGGGTGCATTAAAACGGATCGGCGGACTCGAATTTGGCTCCAAAGTAGAAAGCCCCGGCGCATCCGAAGTCAGCCATGCCTTTTTTGCCCAGGGCGTCTCAGGTTTTATGCAAATGTTGTCCGCTACACATCCGCCGCTGAGTAAGCGCATCCTGCGCATCGATCCTCACTGGAATGGTGAATTTGATGTTTCCGACACACTCGATTCTCTCGGAGATGTAGAAGAGGCCGGTAAGAAAGAATCCATGACGCACGAAGCGCTGGCCAAAAAAATCACCACAATGGCAGTCGGTGCCGCACTGGGCGATGTCGCGAATGCGATTGATCAAATCGGCAACCCGAAACCGGAAACCATCCATCACGCCCGTGCGCTGATAGCAGGACTGTCTACGGTCATTAAAGAGGCTGCCCGTGAACCCTATGGTGCCCGCGCCGTTATTTATTCCATGGTGCTTGATCCGGGGGAGGAGATTCGTGGCAGGCAATTAGGGGTCGTCTCAGAAAACGGAAAATAAAGCACGCTAAGGCGGTGGCAGAGGTCGCAACGGCCTGAACTTGCCCGCGCCTATCTTGGCGCTGCTGCGCCAGAGGTAATCGCCGGTCAGGTTGATGTGCTCCCAGCCCAGTGGCGACAGGTATTGCAGCAGCGTGTCGTCCATTGGCTGGCCGTTGCTGCGGAGGGTGGTGGTGGCTCGTTCCAAGTACACGGTGTTCCACAACACGATGGCTGCCGTCACCAGATTGAGTCCGCTGGCCCGGTAGCGCTGTTGCTCAAAGCTGCGGTCGCGGATTTCGCCCAGCCGGTTGAAGAACACTGCCCTGGCCAGCGCGTTGCGCGCCTCGCCCTTGTTGAGTCCGGCCTGCACGCGGCGGCGCAGCTCCACGCTTTGCAGCCAGTCCAAGATGAACAGCGTGCGCTCGATGCGGCCCAACTCGCGCAACGCTATGGCCAAGCCGTTTTGGCGCGGATAGCTGCCGAGTTTCCTGAGCATCAGCGAGGCCGTCACCGAGCCCTGTTTGATTGAGGTGGCCAGCCGCAGAATTTCATCCCAATGAGCGCGTATCTGCTTGATATTCAGTCGGTCACTGCTAATCATGGGCTTGAGCGCGTCATAGACGGTATCGCCCTTGGGGATGAACAGCTTGGTGTCGCCCAAGTCGCGAATGCGCGGCGCGAAGCGGAAGCCCAGCAAGTGCATCAAGCCAAACACATGGTCGGTGAAGCCCGCTGTGTCGGTGTAGTGCTCCTCGATGCGCAAGTCGGACTCGTGGTACAGCAGGCCATCAAGGACATAGGTCGAATCGCGCACACCGACGTTGACCACCTTGGCGCTGAAGGGCGCGTATTGGTCGGAGATATGGGTATAAAACGTCCGCCCAGGGCTACTTCCATACTTCGGGTTGATATGTCCGGTGCTCTCTGCCTTGCTGCCGGTTCTGAAGTTCTGGCCATCCGACGATGACGTGGTGCCGTCGCCCCAGTTTCCGGCGAAGGGTTGCCGAAACTGCGCGTTCACCAGCTCGGCCAGCGCCGTCGAATAGGTTTCATCACGGACGTGCCAGGCTTGCAGCCAGGACAGCTTGGCATACGTTGTGCCGGGGCAGGACTCGGCCATTTTGGTCAAGCCCAGATTGATCGCGTCGGCCAGAATCGTCGTCATCAGCAAGGTTTTGTCCTTGGCGGTGTCGCCGGTCTTCAGGTGTGTGAAATGGCGGGTGAACCCTGTCCACTCATCGACCTCCATCAGCAGCTCGGTGATCTTGAGGTGCGGCAGCAGCATGGCCGTCTGGTCGATCAGGGTTTGCGCGGTGTCGGGCACCGCCGCATCCAATGGTGTGATCTTCAACCCCGACGCGGTGGTGATGATGGCGTCCGGCAGGTCATTGGCCGCCGCCATGCGGTTGACTGTAGCGAGCTGCTCCTCCAACAATTCCAGTCGTTCACGCAGGTACTGATCGCAGTCGGTGGCTACGGCCAGCGGCAATTCGCTGGCCAGCTTCAGAGTGACGAACTTCTCGACCGGCACCAGGTATTCGTCGAAGTCTTTGAACTGGCGCGAACCTTGCACCCACACGTCGCCCGAGCGCAGCGCGTTCTTCAGCTCCGACAGGGCGCAAAGCTCGTAGTACCGCCGGTCAATCCCCTCGTCGGTTAGAACCAGCTTGGCCCAACGCGGCTTGATAAATGCGGTCGGCGCATCAGCGGGCACCTTGCGGGCGCTGTCGCTATTCATGCCGCGCAGCACGTCGATGGCATCAAGCACACCCTTGGCGGCGGGCGCAGCTCGCAGCTTGAGCACGTCGAGGAACTGCGGCGCGTAGCGGCGCAAGGTGGCGTAGCTTTCGCCAATGTGGTGCAAGAAATCAAAGTCCGCAGGCCGCGCCAGTGTTTGCGCCTCGGTGACGCTGGCGGCGAAGGTGTCCCACGGCATGACGGTCTCAATGGCAGCGAACGGATCGCCGCCGTTTTGTTTGGCCTCGATCAGCGCCTGACCGATACGCCCATACATCCGCACCTTGTCGTTGATCGCCTTGCCAGAAGCCTGGAATTGTTTTTGATGCTTGTGCTTGGCTACGTTGAACAGCTTGCCGATGATGCGGTCGTGAAGGTCGATGATTTCATCGGTGACGGTGGCCATGCCCTCGATGGCCAGCGCCACCAGGGTGGCGTAGCGCCGTTGTTGCTCGAACTTGGCCAAGTCGGCGGGTGTCATCTGGCCGCCCTCGCGGGCGATCTTGAGCAAGCGGTTCTGGTGAACCTGCCGCTCGATGCCAGCGGGTAGGTCGAGTGCCTGCCAGGCTTTGAGACGCTCAATATGTTCGAGCATGTGCCGCGAATTTTGTTTGACGGGCGATTGCCGCAGCCAAGCCAGCCAGGTCGTTTTGCTGCCCTCTCTGCGCTTAAGCAGTTCGTCCAGGCGCTGGCGATGGACAAGCAACAAGGAATCGGTCAACGCCGCATGGATGCGCCGATTGGCGCGGGTGACGGCCTCGGCGCTCGCGCGCTCGATGGCACTCATGGCGGGCAGGATGATGGTCTGTCGCCGCAGGTTTTCAACAAGGGTGCTGGCCAGCACAATGCCTTTGTCGGTTTGCAAGGCCAGTTCGGTCAATGTATGCACGGCATGCCGGTAGTGGCTCATAGTGAATGGCTTGAACCCAAACACCGTTTGCAGCTCGACCAGATGCTCCCGCCGTGTCTGCTCACGCTGGCCGTACTCGCTCCAGCTTTCCACCTGCACTTTGAGTTGCGCGGCCACCATGCGCAACAAGGGTGGGAACGGAGGCTCATCGACGCCCAAAAAAATGCCGGGGAATCGCAAATAGCAAAGCTGGACGGCAAAACCCAGCCGATTCGCGGGGCCACGGTGCTGGCGGATGATCGACAGATCGGTTTCGTTGAACGTGTAGTACCGAATCAGATCATCTTTGGTATCAGGCAGTGCCAACAGGCTTTCACGCTCGGTGGCGGACAGGATTGAGCGGCGTGGCATGGTCAGTCTTCTCGCAGGTACTGGTACAAGGTCTCGCGGCTGATGCCGAAGTCACGGGCCACCAAGGTTTTTTGATCGCCTGCCGCGACTCGCCGTTTCAACTCGGCAATTTGTTCGCTGTTCAGCGATTTTTTTCGTCCCCGGTAGGCACCGCGTTGCTTGGCAAGCACGATTCCCTCGCGCTGGCGTTCGCGGATCAGGGCGCGCTCGAACTCCGCAAAGGCACCCATGACCGACAGCATCAGATTGGCCATCGGCGAGTCCTCGCCGGTGAACGTCAACCCTTCTTTGACGAACTCCATGCGCACGCCCCGTTGTGTCAGCCCCTGAACGATGCGGCGCAGGTCATCGAGGTTGCGTGCCAACCTGTCCATGCTGTGCACCACTACGGTGTCGCCCTCGCGGACAAAGGCCAGCAGCCTTTCAAGTTCGGGACGTTGCGTGTCCTTGCCGGAAGCCTTATCGGTGAATACCTTGCCGACTTCGATTTGCTCCAGTTGCCGATCAGGGTTCTGGTCGAAGCTGCTGACGCGGATATAGCCGATGCGTTGACCTTGCAAAATGCCTCCAAAGGTAAAAGTGTCAGGATGAAATCTATTACCTTTGACGGAATGTGTCAATAAACATAAATTAAGACTCTATTCTGACGGAATTTGCACACGGCATCTGACACCAGGTTAGGGTATAGCTCATCTTGACATATGGCCGCTGGCCGCTGATTTCTGAGTGCCAGGCATCAACTGTAGACGGGAAAGTGTTTTGTCAGCGTTGCCACCCGCTCGCGCACGCGTGCGATGTTTGCTTCGTCCTGCGGGTTGTCCAGCACGTCAGCAATCAGGTTGCCGACATGGCGCGCTTCCTCTTCCTTGAAGCCGCGCGTGGTCATGGCTGGCGAACCGAGGCGGATGCCCGAAGTGACGAAGGGCTTCTCCGGATCATTGGGAATGGCATTCTTGTTGACCGTGATGTGCGCGTCGCCAAGGTTCTTCTCGGCCTCCTTACCGGTGACCTTCTTGGCACGCAGGTCCACGAGCATCACATGGCTTTCGGTGCGGCCAGAGACGATGCGCAGGCCACGCGCGATCAGCGTTTCAGCCAACATGGCGGCGTTCCGGATGACCTGCTGCTGATAGGCAGTGAACTCGGGAGCCAACGCTTCCTTGAAGGCCACGGCCTTGCCGGCAATCACATGCATCAGCGGGCCGCCCTGGAGGCCGGGAAAGATGGCCGAGTTGATGGCCTTTTCATGCACGGTCTTCATCAGGATCACGCCACCGCGCGGGCCGCGCAGGCTCTTGTGGGTGGTGGTGGTGACGAAATCGGCATGCGGCACCGGGTTCGGGTAGACGCCAGCAGCGATCAGCCCTGCATAGTGGGCCATGTCCACCATGAAATAGGCGCCGATGGATTTGGCGACGCGGGCGATACGCTCAAAGTCGATGCGTAGCGCGAAGGCGGAGGCGCCGGCGATAATCAGCCTGGGCTTCTTCTCGTAGGCCAGCTTTTCGAGGGCTTCGTAGTCGATGTCTTCCTGGGCATTGAGGCCATAGCTGACGACATTGAACCACTTGCCGCTCATATTGAGCGCCATGCCGTGGGTGAGATGACCGCCCTCGGCCAGGCTCATACCCATGATGGTGTCGCCCGGCTTGAGCACGGCAAAGAACACGCCCTGGTTAGCCTGCGAGCCAGAGTTGGGCTGCACGTTGGCGGCCTCGGCGCCGAACAGTTGCTTGACGCGATCGATGGCGATCTGCTCGACGATGTCGACGTATTCGCAGCCACCGTAGTAACGCTTGCCGGGATAGCCCTCGGCATACTTGTTGGTCAGTTGCGAGCCCTGGACGGCCATCACGGCCGGTGAGGTGTAGTTCTCCGAAGCGATCAACTCGATGTGGTCTTCCTGACGCTGATTTTCTTGCTTGATGGCGGCGAATATCTCGGGGTCGATCAGATCGACCGTGTAGCGATTGCGTTCAAACATGCTTGTCCTTGTGGAAAAATGAATCCCGAGACACGGCTCGGGATGTTTGGATGGCCCAGCTTCAAGCCGATGCGCGCAGGGTCTTGGCGGCAGCCACCATATTGGTCAAAGCGGGGATGACCTCCGGCCATTGGCGGGTTTTCAAACCGCAGTCCGGGTTCACCCACAGACGCTCGGGCGGAATGCGTTCGGCGGCTTTCCTCATCAACTGCACGATGTGCTCTTGCGTCGGGATGTTCGGCGAGTGGATGTCGTAGACCCCTGGTCCGATTTCGTTGGGGTACTTGAAATCGTCGAAGACATCGAGTAACTCCATATCCGAACGCGAGGTCTCAATGGTGATCACGTCAGCGTCCATGTCGGCGATGGAGGCGATGATGTCGTTGAACTCTGAGTAGCACATGTGGGTGTGTATCTGGGTTTCATCCTGCACACCGTTGGCGGTAATGCGGAAGGATTCAACCGCCCAGTCCAGGTAACGTTTCCACTGCGATTTGCGCAGGGGCAAACCTTCGCGCAGGGCTGCCTCGTCGATCTGGATCACCCTCACGCCGGCCTTCTCCAGATCCAGCACTTCTTCGCGTATGGCCAGCGCGAGCTGGTAGCAGGACACCGAGCGCGGCTGATCGTCGCGGACAAACGACCAGTTCAGGATGGTGACTGGACCGGTCAACATGCCCTTCATCGGTTTGGCGGTCAGTGACTGGGCGTATTTGA
Organism: Pseudomonadota bacterium; assembly: GCA_049320585.1. GTDB lineage: Bacteria > Pseudomonadota > Gammaproteobacteria > Burkholderiales > Gallionellaceae > Gallionella. Next base: position 29,285 of record JBMOQB010000037.1, read on the forward strand.
TCCATTCGACGGTCATCGCCTTCGGGCGGCTGATGTCGCCGAACAGGATGGGCGGCTTGACGCAACGCGAGCCGTAGGACTGTACCCAGCCGAACTGGCTGAAGGCGTAACCATCGAGTTGCTCGCCGAAGTATTCGACCATGTCGTTGCGCTCGGCTTCGCCATGCACCAGCACATCAAGCCCCAAGGCCTCCTGTTCGCGCACACTGTGGGCGATCTCGGCCTGCATCGCGGTCTTGTAGCTGGCCTCATCCAGTTCGCCTGACTTGAACTGGCTGCGAGCCAGACGGATTTCCGCCGTTTGCGGGAAGGAGCCGATGGTCGTGGTCGGGTAAGCAGGCAGGTTCAGCAGCACGGCTTGTTTCCTGGCGCGCACCGAATAGGGACTCTTGCGCTGGCCCAGCGCCGGGTTGATGCTGGCGAGGGCGGCCTTGACCGCCGGGTTGGTCACGTGCGGCGAAGTGCGGCGGGCGGTGATGGCGGCCCGGTTGGCGGCCAGTTCGGCAGCCACTGCTGCGCGCCCCTGATTCAAGGCGGTGGCCAGTACCTTCAACTCGTCCAGCTTCTGCAAGGCGTAGGCGAGCCAGGACTTAATTTCGGCGTCCAGCTTTTGCTCGCTGGCCAGATCGACAGGTACGTGTAGCAGCGAACAGGACGGTGCAATCCACAGGCGATCACCCAGTCGCTCGGCGAGCGGCTCTAACCAATCGAGCGTGGCACTGAGGTCGGTCTTCCAGATGTTGCGGCCATTGATTACGCCCAGCGACAGTACCCTATGCGACGGCAGCAGGTTGAGTAGCGGCTGTATTTCGTCGCGGGCATTGATCGCATCCAGATGCAGGCCCGCCACCGGCAGATTGCTGACGAGATACAGGTTATCCTGCAAAGTGCCGAAATACGTGGCCAGCAGCAGCTTGACGCGACTACTCTTGAGGTGGTGGTAAGCCAGGTTCAGGGCATGCTGCCAGTCGGCATCCAGTTCAGTGACCAGCACCGGCTCATCGATCTGTACCCACTCGACCCCTTGTGTAGCCAGTTGCTCCAGCAGTTCGGCGTAGACAGGCAGCAAGCGTTCCAGCAAGGCCAGCTTGTCGGAATCGTCCTTGGCCTTGCCAATCCACAAATAGGTGACCGGACCGATGATGACGGGTTTGGCCTTGACACCCTGAGCCTTGGCTTCGTCCAGTTGTTCCAGAAGGCGCGTGGCATCCAGCTTGAATTCGGTCGCGACCGTGAACTCCGGGACGATGTAGTGATAGTTGGTGTCGAACCACTTGGTCATCTCGCCTGCGGCGATGCCGCCGCAGCAACCCGCGTGTTCCTCCGCGCCCTGGGCGGAGCGACCGCGTGCCACGCGAAAGTAGTTATCCAGCGTATCGCCGTGGAAGCCACGGGCACGCTCGGGCAGATTGCCCAGCGTGAAGCTCATGTCGAGCACCTGATCGTAGAAGGCGAAATCGCCTACCGGTACCCGGTCCAGGCCGGACTGCTCTTGCCAGTGGCGCTGACGCAGTTGGGCGCCGAGTGCTTTCAACTCGTCGCGGGAGGACTGGCCTTTCCAGTAAGACTCAAGGGCGAATTTCAGCTCACGCTTCGCGCCGATACGGGGAAAACCGAGATTGTGTGTGGTGACCATGCTTGCCTTTTCTTCGAATGATGATGGGAATGGCAGCATTGTAAGAAAGCGATAACATGAAGTAAAATGATCGTTTTTCAACAATCAATTATTTTTACTAATGGATGCACATGATTGAAAGAATGCATCTGGCCATCATTCGTGAGGTGGATCGGCAAGGCTCCCTGACCGCAGCCGCAAACGTGCTGTGCCTGACCCAGTCGGCTTTGAGCCATACGATGAAAAAGCTGGAGCGGGCGCTTGGCACCGACATCTGGCTACGCGAAGGGCGCAGCCTGCGGTTGACCCAGGCCGGCGAGTACCTGCTGGGGCTCGCTGACCGACTGTTGCCCCAGTTGGATCGGGCGGAAGAGCGCTTGCGTCAATACGCCCTGGGGGAACGCGGCACCCTGCGTATCGGCATGGAGTGCCATCCCTGTTATCAATGGCTGCTCAAGGTGGTGTCACCCTACCTGGCCCGGTGGCCGGACGTCGATGTGGACGTCAAACAGAAATTCCAGTTCGGAGGAATTGGCGCACTGTTCGGTTATGAAATCGACCTGCTGGTGACGCCCGATCCCTTGTACAAGCTTGGGCTGCGCTTCGAGCCGGTATTCGATTATGAGCAGGTACTGGTCGTGAGCGGCCACCATGCTTTGGCCACGGCAACACATGTCGAGCCGAAACAACTGGGCAGCGAGGTACTGATCACCTACCCGGTGGAAACCGACCGGCTGGACATTTACAACCAGTTCCTCCAGCCGGCAGGGATCAGCCCCAAACGCCACAAGGTCATTGAGACCACCGACATCATGCTGCAAATGGTCGCCAGCGGGCGGGGCGTGGCGGCACTGCCGCGCTGGCTGGTGGAGGAATACGCCGACAAGATGGACGTGGTTCCAGTTCGCTTAGGGCCAACGGGCATCGCCAAGCAGATCTTTCTAGGCGCACGCGAGACGGATACCAGTATTGACTACCTCCACGCCTTCATTGATCTGGCCCGCATGCCTCTGGCTACAGCCTTGGGGTAGCCACAACCTGCAAACCAGTCCATCTTGGCTTAACGTGCTTTATTTTCCGTTTTCTGAGACGACCCCAATTAGAGCATTTGCAGAAGTATGCCGATCCGGATGTCTTCGTGTTAACGAATAAACTACTGCCGGAGATGGGTGGGCTGGATATTAAATACCGTTTGCCGATAATTGATATCGCCATACCGGCACTAAAACAGTTATCACTCAATCAGTACCCAGCCTTCAGAGACAATCTGGTCGCATTAATTGAAATGGATTCAAGAGTGGACCTGCTGGAATGGTCGTTACAGAAAATTCTGTTTAACCATCTGGATGGGCAGTTCTTCAAGCGGGTGCGCATGGAAACGCGCTATACCCATGCCGGGCGGCTCAAGCAAGAAATTGATCTGATTCTCTCGGTAATGGCCTATGCCGGTCATCAGGATCAAAATGAAATTGAAGCAGCATTTATTGCCGCAACCAAAACGCTTGAATTCGGCGGGCTTCAATTGTGGGCAAAAAATGAAATCAGCCTTTCATATCTGGATCGTTCCCTGCAAAAGCTGGAAAAGCTGAAACCCCAGGCCAAGTTACAACTGCTGAAGGCCTGTGCCGCCAGTGTCGTGCATGACCAAAAAATATCTCCTGTTGAAGTCGAATTATTGCGCGCCTTTTCGGATGTCCTCGGTTGCCCTATGCCGCCGATAATCACGTAACTGCTGAGCCATGCCTTGAGTTGGCGGGAAGCGTTAGAGTTGTTTTGTGTGGCGCTACGCTGACCGGATTCATGGGAGAAGTAATGTTCGCCTGTAGCACGAGGTTATTGAGAAAGAGCTTGTGCCGATTCCGGATTGGTTGCCCCCGGATTTGACAGTAGTAAAAGAGCGGCAACCACACTATCGTGATAAGGAGATAAGAAATGGCAACCGATCCAGTATGCAAGATGAACGTGGAACCGGCGAAGGCAGCGGCCAAAGAAAATATATCCGGGCTGGTGTATTACTTCTGCTCGGATACTTGCCACCAAAAGTTTGTCGCTGAACCGAAGAAGTACACAAGCGGTACAGCACCGGTCGACCACTCGTGCTGCGGTGGGCATAAGTAGCTGATAGGCAGGGATGGGAGCAGAAAATGAGCGAACTGATGCCGCCGATCTTATCCGGATCGGCGGTACAGGGTCTCGCGGCCAGCATCGCTTTGACGTTGCTGTGTGGCGCGCTGCTACAACCTGATGGGCATGCCTTTATGCCGTTTAACGCTGGAATGGGTGGCGTAGGGTAAGCGCGCCCAAGATGATTGAACAAAGGATCAGCACAGAGGGGCGATGACATGAAAACAGCAACAATAGAAATCGGTGGATTGATATCGACTCTCAGCGCACGCGGCGTGGAGAAGCAGCTCGCCAAACTCCAGGGCGTGCACAAGGCGGAAGTCAACTACGTCGCCGGTAGCGCGACCGTGGTCTATGACGAGACGGCGATCGATCTCAAGGCCATCAAGGCTAGGGTGCATGAGTGCGGTTACCATTGTGCCGGGGAACAGATGCCGAAACATGTCTGCGCGCCCGAAGACCCTCCTGCCGCTGCGGTGATGCCGATGCCTCACGCGGCGCATCTCCATGCCGCGCATGGCGAACACAAGGCACCCGAAGCCCATGGGGAACACGCCGCACCCGGCAAGACGGACGCCATGGCCCACGAGATGGGGCATGGCGGCAGCATGGACATGCAGGCCATGGTGAACGACATGCGCAATCGCTTCTGGGTCTGTCTGTTATTCAGCATTCCGATCTTTATCTATTCACCGATGGGCGGGCTGTTTACGCCGCCGGCGCCTCCCTTTGATCTGGACCTCAATCAGTGGCTGTTTGTTCTCGCCAGCGTGGCGATCATCTGGCCGAGCTGGCCATTTTTCGTCGCCGCCTGGCGCGCGCTGAAAAATGGCGTGCTCAACATGGCGGTGCTGGTGGTGCTCTCGGTGGGCACCGGCTACCTGTTCAGTCTCGGCGCGACCTTCTTCTTTGCAGGTGTGCAGTTCTTCGAGGCGGTGGCGGTGCTGCTGGTATTCATCCTGCTCGGCCACTGGCTGGAGATGCGCGCCCGCGCGGGCGCGTCGGACGCCATTCGCTCGCTGATGGATCTCGCCCCGCCCAAGGCCACCGTGTTGCGCGATGGACAGGAACTGGAGATTCCGACTGCCGAAGTGGCAAAAGATGATGTCGTGGTGATCCGTCCCGGCAACAAGATTCCGGTGGACGGCGAGGTGCTGGAGGGCGAGTCCCAAGTGGACGAGTCTATGCTTACCGGTGAATCCATGCCGGTGGGGAAAAAGCCGGGCGACACGGTGATCGGCGCGACCATCAACAAGAGCGGCAGCTTCAAGTACCGCGCCACCAAGGTCGGCGCCGACACGGCGTTGGCGCAGATCGTCAAGCTGGTGCAGGAAGCGCAGAACTCCAAGGCGCCGGCGCAGCTCCTCGCCGACAAGGCATCGCAGTGGCTGGTGGTGATCGCCATCGTCATCGGCCTCGCCACCTTCGCGGTATGGTTTTGGGGACTGAACGCAACGCTGTTGTTCGCCGTGACGCTTACCATTACCGTGTTTGTCATCGCCTGCCCGGATGCGCTGGGGCTGGCCACGCCGATGGCAGTAATGGTAGGCACCGGCCTCGGTGCCAGGAACGGCATCCTGTTCAAGAATGCTTCGGCGCTGGAAGACGCCACCAAACTCAATATCGTCGTATTCGACAAGACCGGCACTTTGACCATGGGCGAGCCCCAGGTGGTGGAAGTGGTGGCGGCGCCGAATTCGGATCAGGACGCCGTACTCAGTCTGGCAGCCACGGTGGAGCAGGGCTCCGATCATCCGCTGGCGCAGGCGATTCAACGCAAGGCCGAGGGTCTGAAGCTGGAGCCGCTGACCGGCTTCGTCAACATTGAAGGGAAGGGCGCACGCGCCGAAGTGGCCGGAAAAGCCGTGTTGCTGGGTAACCGCCGCCTGATGGATGAAGAGAAGGTTGACATGGCGGGACTGGCGGATGAGGCCGCCCGCCTGCAGGGCGCGGGCCAGACCGTGGTGCATGTCGCCCACGGCGGCACGCTGATGGGCCTGATCGCCATCGCCGATGCGCCGCGGCCCACCGCAGCCGCCATGGTGAAAAAGATGCGTGAGCGCGGCGTCGAGGTGGTCATGCTTACCGGCGACAACCGGGCCACCGCCGAACGCATCGCCCGTGAACTGGGCATCAGCACCGTGATTGCCGATGTGCTGCCGGGGCAGAAGGCGGACAAGGTGAAGGAACTGCAGGCGAACGGCAAGAAGGTCGGCATGGTGGGTGATGGCGTCAATGATGCCCCGGCGCTGATCCAGGCCGACGTGGGTTTCGCCATCGGCGCCGGCACGGATGTGGCCATAGATAGCGCCGACGTGGTGCTGATGAAGAGCGATCCCTATGATGTGCTGGGGGCTATCGAGCTGTCGCGCGCCACGCTGCGCAAGATGCACCAGAACCTGTTCTGGGCGGTGGGCTACAACGTCATCGCTTTTCCCGCTGCGGCCGGCGCGTTTTATCCGTTTGTCATCAGCCCCGAAGTCGCGGCGCTTGCCATGTCCGGCAGTTCGGCGCTGGTAGCGGTGAATGCGCTGCTGCTCAAGCGCACGCGGCTGGAGGGTATCCGCGCATTCCGATCCGGGTCCACCGAGGCGAGCGTCGCGGGGGATCACGGGTGAACACCAAGTCGATGTCGCGCTCGCAGCAGGGCGAGACTGAGGCGCGCCCCGGCCTACCCCTGCTTGAAGGAATTGGGCTGCAGGTGTTACGAAGAGCGGTGAACTATAGACATCAGTATCAAGCATCCCGCCGTTTCGCGCGAGCCACCTCATTGCCGACTGAGAAAATGACAGCGGAGCAGACATGACATTACCAGCGACAGCATTATCCCGGTGGGAGGCTACTGAAGGTCTCCCGTTCCCCTTGGGCCCGGCCCGTATCGAAGAAGAGGACGCCTACAACTTCGCGCTTTACTCGAAGCATGCGGAGAGCGTCACGTTACTGCTCTACACCGAGAGCGACATCGTCAATCCGGTATTGGCCTATCAGTTCGATTACCTCAAGAATAAAACGGGCAGGGTCTGGCATTGCCGCATCCCTCGCGTGTCGATGAAGGGTGCGTCCTACTATGCGTACAGCGTCGATGGGCCCAAGCCCAATGGCCGATCCGAATGGCACGCGTTTGATCGCGAAAAAATCCTGCTCGACCCCTATGCAAAGTCCGTGTTTTTTCCCGGGGATTTCGACCGGCTCACCGCCGTCCGGCCTGGTTCAAATGCGGGCAAGGCACCCCTCGGTGTCCTTGCCGGCGACAGCGAGTGCTTCGACTGGCAAGGCGACCAGCGCCCCCGGCACGAGGCCGATACCGTCATCTACGAGCTGCACGTCGGAGGATTTACCAGGAATCCAAACTCCGGCGTCAAGGACAATGCGCGCGGAACATTTGCGGGCCTGGTCGAGAAAATTCCATACTTGAAGGACTTGGGCGTCACCGTGGTGGAGTTGATGCCGGTGTTCCAATACGACCCTTCCGACGGCAACTACTGGGGCTACATGCCGCTGAACTTCTTCTCCCCTCACCATGGTTATCTCAGCGACCACACGGTCAAGGCGCAACACAACGAAGTGCGCGAAATGATCAAGGCGCTGCACCAGGCGGATATCGAGATAGTGCTCGATGTTGTCTACAATCACACCGGGGAAGGCGATCACAACGGCCCGGTCTATAGCTACAAGGGAATCGACAACAGCACCTACTACCTGATGGCGGATCGGCCGGATGCGCCCTACGAAAACTTCTCCGGCACCGGCAACACGCTCAATACGGCGAACCGCGCCGTTCGCAAGATGATCATGGACAGCGCGCGGCACTGGGCGCAGGAGATGCATGTCGACGGATTTCGCTTCGATCTCGCGTCGCTCTTCACTCGCAAAGCGGACGGCTCGGTCAACGCCAACGACGTGCCGCTGCTCAGCGACATGGCCTCCGATCCGGAGCTGGCGCACCTGCGCCTGATTGCCGAGCCCTGGGATGCCGCCGGGGTGTATCAACTGGGCCGGGCGTTTCCGGGGATCAAGGCTTGCCAGTGGAACGGCAAATATCGGGACGATCTGCGGCGCTTCGTCAAGGGGGATCCCGGCATGGTGCCGGCCCTGATGCGCCGCCTGTACGGCAGCGACGATCTGTTTCCCGATGACAGGATGAACGCCTATCACCCCCATCAGAGCGTGAATTACATCGCCTCGCACGACGGATTCACTCTCTACGATCTGGTTGCCTATAACCAGAAGCGTAACTGGCCGAACGGTCACGACAACACGGACGGCACCCAAGACAACCACAGTTGGGACTGCGGCTGGGAAGGCGACGAGGGCGCGCCGCCGGAAGTGCTGAAACTGCGCAGGCAACAGATCAAAAATTTCTGTTGCCTGTTATTCCTGTCGAACGGGACACCCATGTTTCGCGCCGGCGACGAGTTCATGCACACGCAGGCCGGGAACAACAATCCTTACAATCAGGACAACGAAACGGCCTGGATCGATTGGAGCCGTCTGGATGCAAACCCGGACATGTTCCGTTTCTTCAAGCTGATGATCGCGTTTCGCAAGGCGCATCCGTCACTGGCGAGGAGCCGGTTCTGGCGCGAGGATGTCCGCTGGTACGGGGTGGACCAGGATACCGACCTGGCTGACGATTCCCGCAGCCTCGCCTTTGCGCTGCACGGTGGATCGCAACAGGACAACGACATCTACGTGATGATCAACGCCTACTGGGAAGAACTGACTTTTGAGATACAGGAGGGCGCAATGAACACATGGCGGCGAGTGGTCGATACCAGCCTCGACAGCCCGTTCGATTTTCTCGAACCCGGCAACGAAAGTCCCTTGCAGTCGTCGCAATATCGCGTGCCGGGCAGGGCTGTCGTCGTGCTGGTCCGCGACAAGGACGGGAGTTGACCGCAATGAAAATAAATCCATTGGCAGGGAAACCCGCTCCGCCGGTAATGCTGTCGGTGAACGGGACATGACTGTACTGACCATCAACACAGGAAGCTCTTCCGTGCGTCTCGCGGTGTTTTCACTGGAGGGGAAATCTCTGGCGCTGCGGGCGAGCGGACATTTTCCCAATACCCAAGGCGATCCAGAGGAGATTCTGCGCACTTTTCTTCAAGGGTATAGCGCTGAGAAGGTGGCAGTGGTGGCGCACCGTATCGTACATGGCGGGTCACGTCTTAAGGCGCCCTGCTGGCTGGACGACGAGGTGGAGACCGAGATTCGCCGACTCGTACCGCTTGCTCCGTTGCATAACCCGTTGGCGCTCCGCTGGGTCGCGGCCTGCCGCGCCGTGTTCGGCAAACAGATCGGGCAGATGGCGGTGTTCGATACGGCGTTTTACGCGACGCTCCCGGAAGTCGCCGCAACCTATGCTTTGCCGCAGGCGATCTGCCGTAAACATGACATTCGCCGCTACGGTTTCCACGGGCTCGCACACCAAGCGATGTGGCGGCGCTGGCGAAAATTGCGGCCGGAAATCCGCGAGGGCGGACGGGTGATTTCTTTGCAACTCGGAGCCGGCTGTTCGATTACCGCCATCCGCGATGGTCAGGCCGTGGATACGTCCATGGGTTTTTCGCCCCTAGAAGGCTTGGTGATGGCTACGCGCAGTGGTGACCTTGATCCGGGCCTGCTGCTTTATCTATTGCGCGAGGGCAGGATGACCGTGGACAAACTGGAACGCTTGTTGAATCAGGATTCCGGGCTGCGCGGCATGGCGGGCGAGAACGACATGCGCAAACTGCTTGCTTCGAACGAGCCGTCAGCGCAGCTCGCGATAGATATTTATTGTTACCGCGTACGCAAGTATATCGGCGCTTATCTTGCGGTACTGGGCGGAGCCGATGCGATTCTGTTCGGCGGCGGTGTCGGCGAACATGCACCCGAAATACGCGAGCGGATACTCGCGGGCATGGAGTGGGCAGGCATCGTGCTCGACCGCGAACGCAACCGCGCCGCTATTGGTTCAGAAGCGTGTTTGAGCCAGGACGACAGCCCGGTAGCGATATGGACGATCGCGGTGGACGAGGCGCAACTGCTTGCGGAGGAAGCGGCGAGCCTGCTGACGCAACCAATAAAAAACAACAGGGAGAAGCAATCATGAATCAAACGGCAAAGTTACCCGTCGCGACCGCTCCGCTTTCCAAAGAAGAACTCACGTGTATCCACGCCTATTGGCGCGCGGCGAACTATCTTTCGGTCGGACAGATTTACCTGCTCGACAACCCCTTGTTGCGCCAGCCGCTGACGATTGAACATGTGAAGCCCAGATTGCTCGGCCATTGGGGCACGACGCCGGGGTTGAATTTCATCTACGCGCACCTCAATCGCATCATCAAGCAGCACGATCTCAACGTGCTTTACGTCGCCGGCCCCGGCCACGGCGGTCCGGGTCTGGTCGCCAACACCTGGCTGGAAGGCAGCTACAGCGAGTTCTATCCGAATATTGCGCGTGATGCCGAAGGAATGAAACAGTTGTTCCGGCAGTTCTCCTTTCCCGGCGGCATCGGCAGCCATGTGACCGCCGAGACACCAGGTTCGATCCACGAAGGTGGCGAACTCGGCTATTCGATATCGCACGCATACGGCGCCGTGTTCGACAACCCCGATCTGATCGTCGCCTGTGTGGTGGGCGATGGCGAAGCCGAGACCGGGCCGCTTGCAACTGCCTGGCATTCGAACAAATTCCTGAATCCGGCGCACGACGGCGCGGTGCTGCCCATCCTGCACCTGAATGGTTACAAAATCGCCAATCCAACAGTGCTCGCGCGCATTTCGCGCGCAGAACTCGAAAGCCTGTTTATCGGTTACGGCTATCGCCCGTATTTCGTCGAAGGTTCCGAACCTGAGGCCATGCATCAACTCATGGCCGCCACGCTGGATACCGTCTTCGCCGAAATCAAGTCTATCCAGCAACGGGCGCGCACAGATGGCGTCACCGAGCGAGCGTGCTGGCCGATGATTATTTTGAACAGTCCGAAGGGCTGGACCGGCCCCAAGGAAGTCGATGGTAAGCAAACTGAAGGCAGTTGGCGTTCGCATCAGGTGCCGTTCGGCGAGCTTGCAACCAAGCCGGGGCATCTCAAGCTGCTTGAAGAATGGATGCGCAGCTACCAGCCGGAAGAACTGTTCGATGAGTCCGGCGCGTTTAAAGCGGAACTGGCTGCGCTCGCCCCCACCGGCAACCGGCGCATGGGCGCCAATCCGCATGCCAACGGCGGTGTGCTGCTCAAGGATTTGCGTTTGCCGGATTTTCGCGATTACGCCGTGGCAGTTATTGAGCCGGGCACAACGACGGCGGAATCCACGCGCGTGATGGGCGATTTTTTGCGCGACGCGATGCAGCTCAATCGCGAGGCGCGCAACTTCCGCGTGGTCGGGCCGGACGAAACCGCATCCAACCGTCTGGGCGCATTGTTCGAAGTAACCGACCGCGCCTGGGTCGCCGAACATGTGGAAGGGGACGACCATCTGGCGCCCGACGGGCGAGTGATGGAAATCCTTTCCGAACACACCTGCCAGGGCTGGCTCGAAGGCTATCTGCTGACCGGTCGCCACGGCCTGTTCTCCTGCTACGAGGCCTTCATCCACATCATCGATTCGATGTTCAACCAGCATGCCAAGTGGCTCAAGGTCAGCAAGGAAGTTCCGTGGCGGCGGCCGATTGCATCGCTCAACTATTTGCTCACGTCGCATGTCTGGCGCCAGGATCATAACGGTTTCTCGCATCAGGATCCGGGCTTCATCGACCATGTGATGAACAAAAAAGCGGACACCATTCGCGTCTTTCTGCCCCCGGATGCCAATACCTTGCTCCATGTCACCGACCAATGTTTGCGTTCGCGCGATTTCGTCAATGTCATCGTCGCGGGTAAGCAGCCGCAGTTGCAATGGCTGGATATGGATGCGGCGATCAAGCACTGCGCCTCCGGTATCGGCATCTGGGAATGGGCGAGCAACGACCAGGGAACCGAGCCGGATGTGGTGATGGCAGCGGCCGGCGACGTTCCGACGCTGGAAATGCTGGCCGCGGTCGACCTGCTGCGCCGGCATGCTCCTGAGCTGAAAATACGGGTGATCAACATCGTCGATCTGATGACGCTGCAGCCTCACGAAGAGCATCCGCACGGGCTCGCCGATCGCGATTTCGATGCGCTGTTTACCACCGACAAGCCGGTCATTTTTGCCTTTCATGGCTATCCTTGGCTGATCCATCGCCTCACTTACCGGCGCACCAACCACAAGAATCTGCATGTGCGCGGTTACAAGGAAGAAGGCACCACCACCACGCCGTTCGACATGGCAGTGCTGAACGATCTCGACCGTTTTCATCTGGCGATGGATGTGGCCGACCGCGTGCCCAAACTCGGTAATCAGGCCGCTTACTTGAAACAGCATATGCGCGACAAGCTTACCGAACACCACCAGTACATCACGCGACACGGTCAGGATATGCCGGAGATACTGGAATGGAAGTGGCCTCGTGCGACAGGGGGTGCAATATGAGCGCGTTAACCGGTAGTCGGCTGCGTCAACTTGAGGCACTCGGCCAGAGCCTGTGGCTGGACTATATCGAAAGCGCATTACTGGTGGGCGGCGAACTGGAACGGTTGATCCGCGATGACGGCATCAGCGGCGTTACCTCCAATCCGGCGATTTTCGAGAAAGCGATTGCCAAGCACGCCGAGTACGACGCGGCTATCAAGCTGTTCGCCCGCAGCGGTCTCGGCGCGCAAGAAATTTATGAAACGCTGGTGATCGAGGATATAAGCCGGGCAGCGGATCTGCTGCGTGACGTGTACGAAGCAAGCTGCCTGCGCAATGGCTACGTGAGCCTGGAGGTTTCGCCGCAACTCGCGCACGACACCGCGGCGACGGTTACCGAGGCGAAGCGGTTGTGGAACCGCGTCGGGCGGCCTAACCTGATGATCAAGGTGCCGGCGACACCGGCGGGGCTGCCCGCAATCCGCCAGCTGATTGCCGCAGGCATCAATGTCAATGTGACGTTATTGTTTGGTGTCGCGCGCTACCGCGAAGTGGCCGAGAGCTATTTTGCCGGCCTGGAAGACCGTCTGGCGAACGGCGGCGCACTTGAACATGTCGCCTCGGTTGCGAGCTTCTTCTTGAGCCGTATCGATACCTTGGTGGACAGCTTCCTCGACCAGGACAAACGGGCGCAAGCGCAAGAATTGCGAGGGCGGGCGGCAATCGCCTGCGCGCGCCTGGCCTACCAGGAATATCAGGGGTTGGTGCATAGCGTACGTTGGCAGACACTGGCAGCGCACGGCGCACGTACGCAACGGCTGCTATGGGCATCTACTTCCACCAAAGACCCGGTCTACAGTGACGTAATGTATGTCGAAGCGCTGATTGGGCCGGACACCGTCAATACCCTGCCGCCCGAAACCCTGGCCGCCTACCGTGACCATGGTAATCCGGTGCTGCGTCTGGAGGATCATCTGAACATGGCACGAGACTTGCCCGGGCGACTTGCCGCGCTAGGGTTAGATTTGGATGTGGTGAGCGATGAACTGGAACGGCAGGGAGTGCAGAAATTTATCGAACCCTACGAGCGGCTGCTCGTCGCGCTGGCGCGGCGCGCGACCGAACTTACAACCTGATTTCACCCATCCAAGAGACTACCTCATGTCTGATGCCATAAGGCCCGCAACCCATAGCGATCCGGTTCGCTATCTCTTCGCCCGTTGGCGCGACGATCCCGGTGGTACCTACCAGAGTTGGTTTCTCTGGGAGGAGCGTTTAAAGAACTTCCGCTCTATTCGCCGGGGCATTGCTGCGGTGGTCGCCGAAATCGAGGCCGGAAACTTCGGAAATGTCTACAAGGGCTCCTCGCTGGAGACGGTCGTCGGCTCCATTGCGGAACAGCGGCAAATCTTTAAGGGTGCGGATCACGCCTTTCTATGGAAGCCCAAGCTCCGCATCCCGGATATTTACGAGAACCGCGAGAACCAGCTTGCGTTCGCACGCTTCCTGCAGACCTGCGCTTGTTGCACGGCTGAGGCACAGGTGATCGGCGCGATTCAGGCACTCGACCGCGCAGCGATTAAAGGGCTGGGGCCGGCGGCGGCCAACCTCCTTTATTTTCTGCATCCCACTTTGGTGCCACCGTTCAACACCGCGATCGTCAAGGGATACAACGCGCTTTGCGGTGCGAAAGTGAAACTCGGGCGCTGGGACGAATACCTGGCCATGCGCCGGGGTGTTTTGGCGTTGAATGAAAAATATCGGGACTTGTTTTCCAACGACCTGGGGGCGGTTGCAGGCGCGCTGTTCGACATCGGCACGGGCCGCTACCCTCCACCTCCCGGCGAAGCGGCGCTTGCGGAATGGGAAGCGGACTTGACGCGCGTTCGCGAGGAGGCGGACCTGGCGAACAAGACCATGCGAGCGGCGCGGGAGGAAGACCGCACGCATACCGAGATCCAGGGGTGGTTGCGCGACCTCGGGCGCGCCCTTGGTTTTGAGGTATGGGTGGCGAGCAATGACCGGAACCGGCCCTATGCCGGAGGGCGTTTGGCGGACGGTTGCCGCGATTGCCTTCCACAAGCGATGGAAAACGCGCTGGCCGTCGAGAAGATCCGCCTGATCGATGTGCTGTGGATCGAAGCCGCGACCGGGCGGGTGACTGCAGCCTTCGAGGTTGAGCATACCACGTCCATATATTCCGGGATCTTGCGGATGTTGGACTTGGCGCCGGAATTGTCGGCCCAGCCGGCGCATGCCCTGTTTCTGGTCGCTCCGGACGCAAGAGAGGGCGATGTCCGGGATCAACTGCTGCGCCCGGCCTTCAGCCGGGTCGCGGATATGAACGTGCGGTTTATCGCATACAGCGAATTGGAATCGCATCGCGAGAACATCGCCCGGTTTGGTCAAGGCATGAAGGCCATCGAGGCGATTGCCAAACAGTTGAAATGACCCGTTCCGGCGATGATGGTAGTGATGTTGCTGGCTATTGTATTGTTTCGAGAGGGTCACATGGGCATGATGGAGCATAGCAGTAGCCATGCCGAATAATCTCAAGCGGCGCTGGGGGGATGGATGGACGTAGCCGCGTGGAGTCCCGGTGTATGCAGGGCCGCCGGTAATTACGAGGCTTTATTGAGTAAGAGTTTATGTCGATCCGGCTTGGCTGCCCCCGGAGTCGACAGTGGCAAAAGAGCGTGGCAACCACACTACCGTTATTAAGGAGAAAAGAAATGGCAACCGATCCAGTATGCAAAATGAACGTGGAACCGGAAAAGGCAGCGGGCAAGGCGGAACATGCCGGACAGGTGTACTACTTCTGCTCCGAAATCTGCCACCAAAAGTTTGTCGCCGAACCGGAGAAGTACACAAGCGGTACAGCACCGGCCGACCACTCGTGCTGTTGTGGGCATAAGTAACTGACAAGAAGGGATGGGAGCAGAAAATGAGCGACATAATGCAGACTGAGCTCATCCAGATCGGCGGCGCTGGGCCTGCAGGGCTCGCGGCCGCCATCACTCTGGCGAAGGCTGGCCGCCGGGTACTGGTTCACGAGATGCAGAGCGAGGTGGGAAACCGTTTCGACGGCGACTTCCAGGGGCTGGAGAATTGGAGCGCGCAGCAAGACGTGCTTGATCAGCTGCGGGAACTGGGCATTACCACGGAGTTTGCCATGCTGCCGTGCAGCCGCGGCTATGCCTTCGATGCCTGGGGCGAGCGCTACGATTTGGCGGGCAGCAAGACGCTTTTTTACATAGTGGAACGCGGGCCGGGTGCGGGGACGCTGGATACCGTACTACTGGAACAGGCGCGC
This sequence comes from Pseudomonadota bacterium, assembly GCA_049320585.1. Lineage (GTDB taxonomy): Bacteria > Pseudomonadota > Gammaproteobacteria > Burkholderiales > Gallionellaceae > Gallionella. Next base: position 44,815 of record JBMOQB010000037.1, read on the forward strand.
AAACTGGGAGTTGAGGTGCGCTTCAACAGCCGTCTCGATCATCTAGAGGGCACAGGGATTCTTGCCGCTGGTCCCAAGGCGGCGGACGCCATCGCCGTTGGCTACCACTTCGAGACCGCCATGCAGGATGGTTTCTGGGTGATTTACGATGATGAACTTGCGCCGCAGGGTTATGCCTACCTGTTGGTGATGAACGGGCGCGGCACGGTTAAAAGTTGCATGTTTTCGGGCTTCAAGCAGGAACAAGTGTATGTCGAACGCACCGTGGCCGCTTTTCAGCGGCTGGTGGGGCTGGAGATGGTGAATCCCCGCCCCCACGGTGGCGCGGGCAATTTCCATATCCCGGCGCGCGCCGTCTCCGGCATGCATCCGGTGGTGGGAGAGGAGGCCGGTTTCCAGGATTTTCTATGGGGCTTCGGCATGCGTTACGCCATCGTCTCCGGTGTGCTGGCGGCGCGCAGCCTGCTGGAAGGCAAGGACTACGACCTGCTCTGGCGGCGGGAGCTGGAACCGCTGATGTGGAGTTCCATGGTCAATCGGGTGATTTTCGGCATGTTGGGTAATCGCGGTTACCGCTGGATACTGCGGAGAAACCAGACGAAACACTGGGATGCGCATCATGTCCTCCACTGGATATATCAGCCGGGGCCGATCAAGCGCCTGCTTCTGCCCTGGGCGCGTCGCCGTTACAACTCACGGCGCCGGGATGAGAGTTGCGACCACGTAAATTGCACCTGCGTGTGGTGCCGTCACGGTGATCATCACATTGCCGGGGCTGACAAGGCCTGCGGTAGCTAAGGTGAAATGGAGAAAAAGATGAGCAAATTTGTAGAAGGCACGGTGGTAGGCAAGCGGCGCTGGGCCGAGCGGCTGTACTCGCTGCAAGTGGATACAGCAGAAATTTTGCCATTCCAGGCCGGACAGTTCACCAAGCTCGCGCTCGATATCGACGGGGAGATGGTCGGGCGCGCTTATTCCCTTATCAACGCGCCCGATGAAACACCCCTGGAATTCTATTTCATCGAGGTGCCGGGTGGATTGCTCACCCAGCGTCTGGCCGCGCTCGAGGCGGGCGATGCAGTTTGGGTTGCGCCGCAAGCCGCCGGATTTCTAACACTTGCCGAAGTGCCCGAAGCAAAGCACTTGTGGCTGCTCTCGACCAACACCGGTATCGCGCCGTTCCTCTCCATTCTCAAAACCGGAGAACCGTGGCAGCGCTTCGAACGCATCGTGTTGGTACACGCGGTACGCCATGCCGGCGAACTTGCTTACGGTGAAACCATCCGCGACTTCGCGCAACAACATGGGGAACAGCTCCGCTTCGTGCCTTTCGTCAGCCGCGAGGAAACGGATTTTGCGTTGCGGGCGCGCATCCCGGAAGCGATTGCCGATGGCCGGCTTGAAGCCAGAACCGGTATTGCGCTTGCACCAGAAAGCTCGCAAGTGATGCTGTGCGGCAATCCGGGCATGGTGCACGATACGACCGAAATCTTGCTTGCGCGCGGCTTGAAGAAAAACCGGCGGCATGATCCCGGACACATTACCCTGGAAATTTATTAACCATTATGGGCGGGTGATTTTTTTATTGATATGGAGGAAACAATCATGACATCAGAGAAGAGTATGCTTTTCCGTAAAGTGACTGCAATCATCCGCGGCGATGCTCTGGAAAAAGTGGAGCAACGTTTGCAGGAACTGGGGGTGTCCGGCATCAGCGTGACACGCGTCAAGGGGTACGGCGGGTACAAGAATTTCTACAGCCGCGATTGGATGACGACCCACGCGCGGGTGGAGATATTTATCCCCGCCCGGCGCGCGGACGAGATTGCGCAAGCCATCATGGATGCCGCTTACTCCGGTGTGGCGGGCGACGGTATTGTGGTGGTGCTGCCGGTGGAAAAAATCTACAAAATTCGTCAGCGTGCCGAGGTGCCGCCGGATGATCTTTAACGGCGGCTCTATTTTGTTTGCGCCAACTTTTTTACCACACAAGGAGGTCATTATGACTACAACAATCAAAGATCCGGTTTGTCACATGGAAGTCCCTGCGGCATCGTTTGCCACGGAATACGCAGGCGGTCATTACGCATTTTGTTCGGCCCAGTGCAAGGAGCGATTTCTGGCGAATCCGCATTTATATGTTGGATTCCCAGGGAATAAAGCGCCCGCGCAGGAAGGGAAGGAAGTCATCAAGCGTCACCGCCTTTTGCTATCTGCATCGCTCGATGCGATGCAGGCAGAACAAGTAAAACGTTCCTTGCTTGAAATGATGGGAATACATGAGATTTGCATTGAGGAGGATAAAATCGAAATCCAGTATGACCTCATGCAAGTAACGACTGAGCAGATTGCGGACAAATTGGCGTCGATAGGAGCCGATCTTGGCGGGGGCTGGATGGATCGCCTCAAATTGGCGTTCATCAATAACCTGGAAGAAATCGAAATGAGCAGCCTTGAAGTTGATAACAGAAAGCATTACCCGCTAACGGACGGGAATGCACTCGAATAACGGTTTGTCTCACAGAGTTGTTCCCGCAACACACCTAAGGTGTATGGGTGTTTTTTCTTCAACCCGAAAGGAGCATGTCATGGCAATTGATCCCGTGTGCGGCGTAATGGTGGATAAGCGCGCGGCGGTGTGTGCCGCTACGGGCGAGGCCGTCGGCGTATGACCGTGCCCACGATAACCAGCCGCGAATCCATCACGAGGCTGGCTCTGCCGCTCATCGCGGTGTTCGTCGTGTCGTTGGGCTACGGGGTGGTGCTGCCGGTGCTGCCGTTTATGTTGGCGGGCGCGCTTGGCGAGGCGGAACGTGCCTCGGTCGCCTGGCACACCGGGATGCTGACTGGGGTGTACATGCTGGCGTTGTTCCTGTTCGCACCCCTGTGGGGGTACATCTCGGATCGCATTGGCCGCCGGACGGTGATTCTGATCGGCCTCGCCGGCTTTAGCGGTGCGATGCTGTGGTTTGGGTTGGCGCGCGGCCTGGTGTCTATTTATGGCGCACGCGCGCTTGCCGGTGTATTTGCGGTGGCAGTGTTGCCGGTGGTGCTGGCCTGGGTAAGCGATGTAAGCACATCACGCACGCGGCCACGGGCATTCGCGTGGTTGAGCGCGACGGGTGCGCTCGGTTTCATGTTCGGTTCGGCGTTGAGCGGTTGGCTGGCATCCGTCAAGATCGTCTCGCAGGATGTCGCACTGGTATTGCCGTTTTATGCGGCTGCGATGCTGAGTGGCGTGGTATGGCTTGCAGCCTATCGCTTTCTTCCAGAGAGCGAATCGCCGGGCATCCGCGACAACGAGCCGGAGCGGGATATACCGTCCTTGATGTGGCTGCTGGCATTGTCGTTGCTGGTAATGCTCGGTTTGGGAAGTTTCGAGGTGGGAATGGCGTTGTTGGGGAAACAGGTGCTGAACCTGCAGCCGCGCGAGATCGGCTGGATGTTTTTCGAATGCAGCCTGGTCATGATCCTGATGCAAATTTTTGTGCTCGCACCGCTGATTCGGCGCGTCGGCAGCAGCTTGCTGGCACCTGCCTTCCTCGCGATGGCTATCGGTATTGCGCTGCTGCCCTACGCCACGGGTTTGCCGGCCATGCTGATTGGCGTTGGGCTGATCGCTGCGGCCTCAGGTATGTTGATCCCGGCACTAACCTATCTGATATCGCTTGCGGCCGGTTCTGCGCCCGGTTCGGCCCTCGGCAAGCAGACTGCCGCTGGTAGCCTTGGTTATGCCGTGGGGTCGTCTGCTGCCGGCTGGTTGTTCGCTGCGCATATCGCAGTTCCGTTCTGGGTGACCG
>JBMOQB010000038.1:0-46940 GCA_049320585.1 Pseudomonadota bacterium
TTTGCTGTATCCAGCCCAACTCGGGTAAGCTTCATTTCGACTCCTCCTCTCAGTGATTGGAAATTCGCATTCCCAATCTGGCACATCAGATGCCGTTTGAGTAGGGGGAGTCCATGTCATTAGTAGATGGCAAAAACGCCTGATATTCTGGAGATACTTGCCGTATAATCTGGGGCATCATTTTTACCACCTTGATTTTAAAGCCTGCTGATATCCTAACATGGCGAATGCAATTGTGAAAAGCGGCACTGTATTTCAACCTCCGGTGAAGTTGCTGGATCAGGTACGAGATCGTATCCGCTACAAGCACTACAGCCTGCGCACCGAACATTCCTATGTCCAGTGGGTGAAGCGTTTTGTGCTGTTCCATGGCAAGCGTCATCCTAACACGATGGGTGCGCGGGAGGTGGATGCGTTCCTTTCGAATCTGGCTAACGAGGGTAACGTTTCAGCATCCACACACCAGCAGGCGCTTTCCGCTCTGCTGTTCTTGTATAAGGAAGTGCTGGGTGTGGATTTGCCCTGGTTGGGGAATCTTTCTCGTCCGAAAAAACCGAAGCGTCTGCCCGTGGTGCTGACGATAACCGAAGTCCGGAGACTGCTGGCTCAGCTTGACGGGACGCATGCTCTGATGGCGCGGCTGTTGTATGGCAGCGGAATGCGGCTGATGGAGTGTGTAAGGTTGCGTGTGAAGGATGTGGATTTTGAGCGCGGTGAGATTTTGATACGCGAAGGCAAAGGCAATAAAGACCGGGTGACGATGCTGCCGGATGCGCTGGCCGCGGATTTGCGTGCGCATCTGGTGCGGGTTCGCGGGCTGTGGGAACAGGATCGTGATGCCGGTCGTCCGGGCGTGTTCATGCCGGAGGCATTGGAAAAGAAATATCCCAATGGCGGCAAGACTTGGCCGTGGTTCTGGGTTTTTCCATCGAGATCGCTTTCGGTCGATCCGCGCACCGGCATCGAGCGCCGCCACCATGCGCACGAGCAGGCCCTGCAGCGCGCCATCAAGCAGGCCGTGGTCAATGGAGGTATCACCAAGCCGGCCACGACGCACAGCTTGCGTCATTCGTTCGCGACGCACCTATTGCAAAATGGCTACGACATCCGCACCGTGCAGGAGCTGCTCGGCCATTCCGATGTTTCCACCACGATGATCTACACTCATGTCCTTAATAAAGGCGGCAAGGGTGTGGTGAGTCCGCTGGATCGGTAAGCAGATGGAATGGCGTTTCTACCCCCACCCTTGCCCTCCCCCTGCATGGGGGAGGGGATAAGCATAGTAAGTTGATAGGAGAAAGATGATGAGTTTGGGGCCGGTGATGCTGGATGTGGCGGGTACACAACTGACCGCCGAAGATGAAGCGCGCCTGCGGCATCCGCTGGTCGGCGGGGTGATCCTGTTCGCGCGCAACTTTCAATCGCCGGGCCAGCTCGCCGAGCTCACCGCCGCGATCCATGCGCTGCGCATGCCGCCATTGCTGATCGCGGTGGATCACGAAGGGGGCAGGGTGCAGCGCTTCCGCGAGGGGTTCACCAGGCTTCCGGCGATGCGCGAACTCGGCAAGATCTGGGACGCGCATCCGCATCGCGCGCGCCATCTGGCGCAGCAGGCGGGTTATGTGCTCGCGGCGGAACTGCGCGCCTGCGGTGTGGACTTCAGTTTTACGCCGGTGCTGGATGTGGACTACGGGCAAAGCAGCGTGATCGGCGACCGCGCCTTTCATCGCGACACCCAGGCCATCGCGGAACTGGCGCACAGCCTGCTGCTGGGACTCCGGCAGGGCGGCATGCCGGCGGTGGGCAAGCATTTCCCCGGCCACGGCTATGTGCAGGCCGATTCTCATCTCGACATCCCGGTGGACGAACGCGCGTTCGTCGATATCGAAATGTGCGACCTGATCCCGTTCCGGCAGATGGTGGATTACGGCCTGACCGCAGTGATGCCGGCGCATGTCATTTACCCCAGCGTGGACAGCCGCCCGGCGGGTTTCTCGCCGGTCTGGCTGAAAAAAATCCTGCGCGGGCAACTCGGCTTCGAGGGGATGATCTTCAGCGATGACCTGAGCATGGCAGGCGCGACCGTTGCGGGCGGCATCGTGCAGCGCGCCGAGGCTGCGCTCAACGCGGGCTGCGACATGGTGCTGGTGTGCAACAAACCGGAATCGGCGGACGAATTGCTGCAAGGATTGCACTGGGAAATGCCGGCAGCGAGCAGGGCGCGCCTCGCGCAGATGCGCGGCAAACCCCATCCCGATTCGCTGGCCAGGCTGCATGAGCAGCCGCATTTCCTCAAGGCGCTGGATGAGGTCGCCGTGATCGGCATGAACAATGCGGAATTGCCGTTGGCGTAGCGATATGGCATAGTCTGCCGGAGTCCTACAAGGGCGCGCGCCGTGAAAAAATTCTATTGCCTGTTGATGTTGCTGGTGCTGGCCGGATGCGCAGAAGAGTCGGTTCAGCCGCTGGTGTTTGGCGCGGTCACCTGGCCGGGTTATGAGCCTGCATACCTCGCGCGCGATCTGGGGTTTCTGGACGAGCGCCAGGTGCATCTGGCCGAATTCACCAATACCACCGAAGTTGTGCGCGCCATGCGCGATGGCAGGCTGCATGTCGCCGGGTTGACGCTGGACGAAGCGCTGAGCCTGAGGCAAAGTATCCCCGACTTGCAGGTGTTCATGGCGGTTGATGTCTCCAATGGCGCGGACGTGCTGATGGTGCGGCGGGGTATCAACAGCCTGGGCCAGCTCAAGGGCAAGCGCATCGGCGTGGAAAAGACCGCTCTGGGAGCTTATTTCCTGACTCTGATTCTGCGGGCTGCCAAGCTTGCCGGCAAGGATGTGCATATAGTCTCGCTGCCGCTGGATGAACAAGTGCAGGCATATCGTTCGGGTTCGCTGGATGCCGTGGTGACTTTCGGACCGGTGCGCGAAGAATTGTCGCGGCTGGGGGCGGTAGTGCTGTTCGACAGCACCAAAGTGCCGGGGAAGATCGTGGACACGCTGGTGGTGCGCGCCTCGGATGCCGCCAAATACAGCGAACAGCTCCATATCCTTGCTGAGGCGTGGTTCCGGGCGGTGCGCGTGATCCAGAACGACCCGGCGCTGGCCTATCCGTTGCTTGCGCAGCGCGAGCATGTGCAGCCCGCGCAGATCGGCCGAACCATGCGCGGTCTGGTGCTGCTCGACAAACGGAATAATCTGCTGCAACTTTCCGGTGCCCCGGCCCCATTGCTCAACACGGCCAGAGATATTCAGCTCATCCTTGAACAGTCAGAGTTGCCCTCGGGCAGCGGGGATTTGTCCACGCTGATCAATCCCCGCATCGTGGCGGAGGCCGGCCTTGAGTGAGCGCCACATATCCGGAAAGTTCAGCCAAAAGGCCTTGTCGTTGCGCGTGCTGATTCCTTTGCTGATCGTGCTGGCGATGCTGCTGTTGTTGAGTTATGTGATCCGTCAGGAGATGCAGCGTGAAACGGAAAGCGTCTATGAAGAACATCGGTCCCGCCAGATGGATACCGCGACACGCCTGCAAGCCAGCATCGAACGCGATGTCCGGCACGGACTGGAAGAATCGCTGCAGCATGATTTGTCCGAAATGAGCGTCAGGCCGGAGTTGCGTGTCGCAGTGCTGGCGGACGAGAACGGCACGGTGATCGCCTCGACCCGGTTGTCCTTGATCGGCACGAGTCTGGCGCAAGTCGCAGAGCAATACCTGGCGCAAGACTGGTTGACGGAACATCGGTCGGCGGATATGGATGAATCCGGCATCAGGCAAACCGTATACACCGGGTCCAACGCCATTTTGATTTCCGCACCGGTACGGCTGGACAGGCCGGGCAGCGGCCTTGCGCCGGGAAAATTCGGCAAACTGTGCATGTACACCGATGTGACGTTGCCGTTGGCAATACATGCCGCTCATATCAGAAAGCAGTCGCAGCAACTGCTGGCCGGGTTCATCAGCCTGGCGCTGCTGATCGGAATGGTGTTGCATTGGGCTGTGACGCACCGTGTGGTGAAACTGCTGCGCGCCGCGCAGCGTGTCGGTGAAGGAAAGCTGAACACCATCTCGGATGTGGCCGGACCGGACGAGATCGGGCGGCTTGGTGTGGCTTTTGACAGCATGGTGCGGAAGATGGCGCATTCTTCCACCCAACTCCGCAAACTCTCGCTTGCTGTGGAGCAAAGCCCGAACAGCATCATCATCACCAATGCCGAAGGCATAATCGAATACGTGAATCCGCACTTCTGCAGCTTCTCCGGATATGCGGCTGAAGAGGTGATCGGGAAGAACATGCGCATACATCAGTCGGGTCAGACGCCGCACGCGGTGTACGAAGAATTGTGGCGCACTATCAAGTCAGGGAGAGTCTGGCGCGGCGAACTGCTGAACAGGAGCAAGCAAGGCAAACTGCATTGGGAAGATCTCGTTATCAGCCCGATTCTCGACGAACAGGGCAACATTACCCACTTTCTGTCCGAACAAACCGACATCACTGCGCGCAAACAAGCCGAAGAGCAGATACGCCTGTTCGAAAAGGTGTTCGACAATGCCAACGAAGCCATACTAATCAGCGACACGGACAACAACATACTCGCAGTCAATCCGGCGTTCACTGAAATCTCCGGATATACGCGTGAAGAGGTGATTGGAAAGAATCCGCGCCTGCTGGCCTCCGGGATGATGGATGAGAGCTTCTACAATAATATGTGGCAAAGCATAAAAGCACACGGCAAGTGGCAGGGTGAGATGCTGGACCGGCGCAAGAATGGCGAAATCTATTCTGAATGGATGAGCATCAGTTCGCTGCGTGACAAGGATGGCATGGCGACGCACTATATCGCGATAATGTCCGACATCAGCGAGCGCAAGGCAGCCGAGGAACGCATGGCTTATCTGGCTCGGCACGATGTGTTGACAGGCCTGCCGAACCGGATGCTGTTCAAGGATCGTCTGCAACAGGCGATCACCTATGCAGAACGGCAGAACACCAAAGTGGCTTTGCTGTTCCTGGATCTGGACCGGTTCAAGAACGTCAATGACACCCTGGGACATCATTATGGTGACCTGCTGTTGCAGGAAGTGACACGGCGCATCCGGCAGTGTGTGCGCAACAGCGACACGATAAGCCGTCAGGGTGGCGATGAGTACGTCATCATGTTGCCCAACCTTGAAGATCTTGGCGACATCATGCAAGTGGTCACCAAGCTGATCGAAATCATCGCCCAGCCCTACCAGCTGGAAGAACACAACGTGCATATGACGACCAGCCTGGGGGTGAGCGTTTATCCCCAGGATGGCGCCGACAGCGATACCCTGATCAGGAATGCCGATACTGCGATGTATCAGGCCAAGGAGGCGGGGCGCAACTGTTACCGCTTCTTTACCCAGGCGATGAATCGTTCCATCGCAAAACGCGTCAGCCTGGAAAACCTGTTGCGCGAGGCGCTGACAAAGAACGAGCTGCTGTTGCATTACCAGCCGCTGGTGAGTCTGCGCAGCGGCCAGATTGTCGCGGCTGAAGCGCTGGTTCGCTGGCAGCACCCCGAACATGGCTTGATCCCTCCGGCCGAATTCATCCAGATTGCCGAGGAAACCGGCATGATCGTGCCTTTGGGCGGATGGGTGCTGGGCGAGGCCTGCCGGCAGAATCAGGAATGGCGTGCGCAGGGTTTGCGGGAAATATCCATGGCGGTGAACCTGTCGCCGGTTCAGCTTCATGACCGCAATCTGGTGAAGAACATCTCCCATGCTTTGTCGCTTAGCGGCATGCCGGCCGGCGCACTGGAGCTGGAGATTACCGAATCGGCAATGATGAAAAATCCGGAACGGGCCATTGTCGCGCTCGATAAATTGAACGGGATGGGTATCAGGATTTCGATAGATGATTTTGGCACCGGCTATTCCAGCCTTTCCTATTTGAAGAAATTCCCGGTCAATATGCTCAAGATCGACAAGTCATTTGTGCGTGATCTGACCGTGGATAGCGATGATGCGGCGATCGTCAGCGCAGTGATCAGCATGGCGCGCAGTCTGGGCCTGCGGGTGATCGCCGAAGGTGTGGAGACTGCCGAGCAACTTGATTTTCTGGTCAAGCTCGATTGCGAAATGATGCAGGGCTATTACTTCAGCCGCCCGCTGCCTGCCGGGGAATTCAGGGCTCTGCTCGAATCGGGACGGGTGTTGGATCGCATGACGGCGTGAGATAATACCCATCATCTTCTGGAAAGTAGTCCTGTATTCCTATGAGTGAATTGCAAATCGCGTTGCTGTCCATAGGCCTGCTGGCGATCGCCGCAGTGTATGTTTTCGGCTGGTGGCAGCAATGGCGGTATCGCCGCAAATTCGGTTCGGTATTCAAGGCGAGCCATGCGGATGCGCTGTATAACGAAAGTGTTGCGACGGCTGCAGAGCGGAACAGTGAATCGGCGCTGGCCGGCCTTGTCGCGGATTCACCCGTGGCCGCCGTGCCGGACGATCCCTGCGCGCTGCAGAATGCGCACAGCGATTTCATCATCGAATTGCAGCTCGCTGAACCTGGCCCTGCGGCCGTGCTGGTGGGCGTGTGGCAGCGCAAGTTCGACTTTCGCAAGCCGGTGCAGGTGTGCGGCCTGACGCTGGCTACCGGCCGGTGGGAGCGCGTGATCGCCGAAAGCCATACGCTGTACCAGCGTTATCGCATCGCGCTGCAACTGGTCGATCGGAGCGGTGCGATCAGCGCGGCGAAGCTGGCGGACTTTCGCGATCTGGTGCAGGGTGTCGCCAGGCATATCGATGCCCGAACCACGGTACCGGATGCCGACGCGTCCTACCAGCAAGCAGTGGAGCTGGACGAGTTCTGTGCCTCGGTTGACCAGATGGTCGGGGTCAATCTGGTGCCGTCGGGCGACCGGCTGATACGCGCCATCGATATCGCACGTGCCGCCGGTATGCACGGCATGACGCTGGAAGCGGACGGTGCTTTCCATTTGCTGGATGTTCATGGCAACAGCCTGTTCAGCCTGATCAACCAGGATACCGTGCCGTTCCAGCATCATACGCTGGAGACTTTTGCCACGGCAGGCATCACCCTGTTGCTCGACGTGCCGCGCGTGGAGGATCCGACGCTGCGCTTCGATCAGATGATGCGTGTTGCGAACGATCTGGCCAGGGGGCTGCAACTCAGCGTGGTGGATGATCATCTCTTGCCGCTCGGCGACAAGGGCCTCGCGCTGAGCCGCGCGCAGATCGCCGGGGTGGAAGCACTGATGCGCAACCATGCCATAGCGCCGGGCAGCGCCCATGCGCTCAGATTATTCTCCTGATGGATTATGCCAAGCGCATCGCGCAACTGCGCGCCGAGATCGAGCGCCATGACCATGCCTATTATGTGCTGGACAAGCCGGCCATCCCCGATGCGGAATACGACAAGCTGTTCCGTGAGCTGCAATCCCTCGAGCTGCAGCATCCGGAGCTGCTGACCCCCGATTCGCCCACGCAACGGGTCGGCGGCAAGGTGCTGGATGGCTTTGCGCCGGTGCGCCATGCCGTGGCGATGCTTTCCATCCGCACCGAGACCGACACCACCGAAGGCGGCGCGCAGGCATTCGATGTCCGGGTGCGCAAGGAACTCGGGCTGCGCGATTCCGATGCCGGGGTAGAGTATGCCTGCGAGCTGAAGTTCGACGGCCTGGCCATCAATCTGTGCTACGAACGCGGCGTGCTGGTGCAGGCGGCCACGCGCGGCGACGGCGAGACCGGCGAGGATGTCACCCAGAACATCCGCACCATCCACCAGATTCCCTTGCACCTGCGCGGCTGCGACGCGCCGATCTTGGAAGTGCGCGGCGAAGTGTATATGTCGCGACGCGATTTCGAGCGCTATAACGAGAAGCAGCGGGCGCAGGGCTTGCCGACGCTGGTGAACCCGCGCAACGGCGCGGCAGGCAGCATCCGCCAGCTCGATCCGGCGCTGGCGGCGAAACGTCCGCTGTCGTTCTTCGCCTACGGTCTGGGCGATGTTCGAGGCTGGAAATCGCCCGCGACGCACAGTGCCGTGCTGGATGCGCTGCAAAACATGGGCGTGCCGGTGAGCAACGAGCGCGCGGTGGTGCAAGGCGCGCAAGGACTGGTGGAATTCCATCGCCGCGTCGCAGCGCGGCGCGACGGTCTGCCGTTCGACATCGACGGCGTGGTGTACAAGGTCAACAGTCTCGCATTGCAGGCACGATTGGGTTTCGTGTCGCGCGAACCGCGCTGGGCGGTTGCGCACAAATACCCTGCGGAAGAGCAGATCACCGTGTTGCGCGGCATCGACATCCAGGTCGGCCGCACCGGCAAGCTGACGCCGGTGGCGAAGCTGGAGCCGGTGTTCGTCGGAGGCACCACGGTCAGCAATGCCACGCTGCACAATGAGGACGAGACGCGGCGCAAGGACGTGCGCATCGGCGACACGGTGATCGTGCGCCGCGCCGGCGACGTGATCCCGGAAGTGGTGGGGGTGGTGCTCGACCGCCGTCCGGCAAATGCGGGCAAGCCATTCGATCTGTTCCGCCTGCTGCACGGCCAGTGCCCGGTGTGCGGCAGCGCCATCGTGCGCGAGGAGGGCGAAGCGGACTGGCGCTGCAGCGGCGGCCTGTTCTGCCCGGCGCAGCGCAAGCAGGCGCTGCTGCATTTTGCCGGCCGCCGCGCGCTGGACATCGAGGGCTTGGGCGACAAGCTGGTGGAGCAACTGGTGGACGGCGGCATCGTCAGCACGCCGGCCGATCTGTATGACCAACACAAATTGAATTTGCAGACACTGGCCGGGCTGGAGCGCATGGGCGAGAAGTCGGCGCAAAATCTGCTGGATGCGATCGAACACAGCAAACAGCCCACGCTGGCGCGCTTCATCTACGCGCTGGGCATCCGCAACGTGGGCGAGGCGACCGCGAAAGATCTGGCGCGCCATTTCGGCAAGCTGAAAAACCTGATGCATGCGGATGAAGCGCAGTTGCAGCGGGTGCCGGATGTCGGGCCGGTGGTGGCGCAAAGCATCGTGGCTTTCTTCGCGGAAAAACATAACGTCGCTGTGATAGAGGCCTTGCTGGATAAAAAGCGCGGCGGTGTAATGCCCAGGGAAAGTGAAGCCGAGCCGATCGAAGAGCTGCCGTTGGCTGGCAAGACTTTTGTGCTTACTGGTACACTCGGCATGCCCCGCGAGGAAGCGAAAGAAAAACTGGAAGCGCTGGGTGCGAAAGTGGCGGGCAGCGTGTCGAAAAAGACCGATTACGTGGTGGCCGGCGCCGAAGCTGGCAGCAAGCTGGACAAGGCGCGGGAATTGGGCGTGGCTCTGTTGAATGAAAAAGAATTCTTGGCATTATTGGAAGTGAAATGAAAAAAATCACCAAAGCAGTGTTCCCGGTCGCCGGCATGGGCAGCCGCTTCCTGCCCGCCACCAAGGTCAGCCCGAAGGAGATGATGCCGATCGTCGACAAGCCGCTGATACAGTATGCGGTGGAAGAGGCGGTGGCGGCGGGTATCACCGACATGGTGTTCATCACCGGGCGCAACAAGCGCGCGATCGAGGATCACTTCGACAAGGCATACGAACTGGAAGCCGAGTTGGAAATGCGCGGCAAGGATGAGTTGCTGCGCATCGTGCGCGAAGTGACTCCCGCGAATATTAATTGCATCTACATCCGCCAGGTCGAGCCGCTGGGACTGGGGCACGCGGTGTTGTGCGCAAAGCCGGTGGTGCAGGATGAGCCGTTCGCGGTGCTGCTGGCAGACGATCTGATCGATGGCGATCCGCCCATCATCAGGCAGATGACCGAGGTATTCCGGCAGAATCAGTGTTCGATCCTGGGCGTGCAGAATGTGCCGCGCGAGAATACGCGCCAATACGGCATCGTCAGCAGTGTGACGCTGTCTGAAAACCTGGAACAAGTGAACGGCATCGTGGAAAAGCCCGAACCCGAGGACGCGCCCACGACGCTGGCGGTGGTCGGGCGCTACATTCTGACGCCGCGCATCTTCCATCATCTGGAAAAGGTGCAGGCAGGGGCCGGGGGGGAGATCCAGTTGACCGACGGGATCGCTTCATTGATGCACGAAGAGATGATGCTTGCCTATCGCTTCACAGGCACGCGCTACGATTGCGGCTCCAAGCTGGGTTATCTCGAAGCGATGGTCGCATTCGGGCTCAAGCATCCCGAAGTGTGCGACGAGTTTGCTGCGTATCTGAATGGATTGAAATGATGCCAGCAATAAAGTCACCAGCCTTCAGGCCTGTGGGAATTTCGTTTGGGAGGAGTTCGCACCCTCCAACCCCTCCCGGCCTCCCCTTATCAGGGGAGGAGTTGGGCCAGGGGAGGAGCAGGGGAGCCGCTTTGTTCTCCCCCTGATAAGGGGGAGAGCGAAGCGAGGGGGCATAGAGGGGGTTTTATATTAGTAAGGAATTGAGATGAGCGTTTCCATACAGCGCGCGCGCGACATACTGCAGCAGGCAGAATTGCTGTATTCCGGGGAGCAGGTGCAGGCTGCTTTGCAACGAGTCGCGCAGCAGATCAACGCCGCGCTGGCGGATAAACAACCGCTGGTGTTGTCGGTGATGGGCGGGGCGGTGGTGTTCTCGGGGCAGTTGCTGCCGTTGCTGGATTTTCCGCTGGATTTCGATTATGTGCATGTGTCGCGCTACGGCGATGCGCGGCAGGGCGGTGCGATGCACTGGAAGGTCGAGCCGCGCGAGAACGTGCGCGGCCGCGTGGTGCTGGTGCTAGATGATATTCTCGACGAAGGCCACACCATGGATGCATTGCGCCAGCGCGTGATGAAATTGGGTGCAAGCAAGTTCTACTGCGCCGTGTTTGCCAACAAGCAGATCGGCCGGAAAAAGCCCATCCATGCGGATTTCGTCGGGATAGAATTGCCGGATCGTTTCGTGTTCGGTTATGGTATGGATGTCGAAGGGGCGTGGCGCAATTTGCCCGCTATTTATGCAGTGAAGGAAAAAGGTAAAAACGGCGATTGATCCACGAAATACACGAAAGGCACGAACAAGTATTATGTTGCAGTGGTTAAGTCATCCACCCTGTTGGATAGCGATATACAGCTTGGCATTTCCTTGAATATTTTGTGAGCTTCCGCCTTGCGGCGAAATACCTGATTACCCCATTTCGTGCTTTTCGTGTTTTTCGTGGACTAACTGGTTTTTATAGGAACATAATTATGTTAGCAATTATTGGCGGGCGCGGCCTGACCCAATTGACCAATCTGAAGATCACCCATCAGCAGGTGATGCGCACGCCCTACGGCGAGCCGTCCGGCGCGTTCATGTTCGGCACGCTGGATCAGCACGAGGTGATATTCCTGGCGCGGCACGGCTATGGCCACACCATCCCGCCGCACCTGGTGAACTATCGCGCCAACCTCTGGGTGCTGCGCGAACAGGGGGTCAGCAACGTGATCTCGGTGGCAACGGTGGGCGGTATCCGTGCCGATCTCAAGCCGGGGGTGATCGTCGTGCCGGACCAGATCATCGATTTCACCCATGGCCGCGATGCGACTTTTTTCGAGGGGCGCGACAAACCTTTCAGCAATGTCGATTTCACCCTGCCGTATAGCGCCAGTTTGCGCAGCCGCATCTTGCGCAGCGCAAAAGCAGCACAGCAACCCTGCGTGGATGGCGGTGTATATGCGGCCACACAGGGGCCGCGCCTGGACAGCATCGCCGAGATCAATCGCTATGAACGCGACGGTGCGGACATGGTGGGCATGACCGGCATGCCGGAAACCGCGCTGGCCAAGGAACTGGATCTCAATTATGCGATCATCGCAGTGGTGGCGAATTATGCCGCCGGTCGCGGCGACAGCAAGACCGGGATCAACGTCGAAGCCGTCAATGCCACCGCCAGCGAGGCGATGGAGCGGGTGCGCAGCATACTGGAACATGTAGTTAACGATGACGATTAGAAACGTACTGCGCATGGGCGATGCGCGCCTGTTGCAGCGCGCCGAGCCGGTCAGCGATTTCGGCACGCCGCAATTGCATGCGCTGCTGGCGGACATGCGCGACACCATGCAAGCGCTCAATGGTGCCGGCTTGGCTGCACCGCAGATCGGTGTGGACTTGCGCGTGGTGATCTTCGGCGTGGAAAAAAATCCACGCTACCCCGATGCCGAGGAAGTGCCGCAGACCGTGCTGATCAATCCGGTCATCACCCCGCTGGATAAGGAGATCGAAGAAGACTGGGAAGGTTGCCTGAGCGTGCCCGGGATGCGCGGCCTGGTGCCGCGCCATGCGCATATCCGCTACCGGGGCATGGACGAATACGGCACGCCGATCGACCGCAGCGTGAGCGGATTCCATGCCCGCGTGGTGCAGCACGAGGTCGATCATCTCGACGGCATCCTGTATCCGATGCGCATCCGCGACATGTCGAAATTCGGATTCAACGAAGAACTGTTTCCCGGACGGGAAATGCAGGACGAATAGTTGTAGCTTGGCGGCTGTAGTTCAGAGTCCCAACTTTTTATATCAAGCACTGTTTGAATCAGACGAAAACAGCAAACTTCAATTGAGTGATCTAGCCAGAATATTCAAGACGGATCAATCCGGGATGCACTTCGATGAGTGATGCTTACTTGTTGTGGCAGGTCAGGCAGACAGCACTGCCCTGACCGCCGGCAGACTGTGATTTCCGCAGGAAAGTCGGGTTGAACTGCGTACCGACACCCGCAGAGGGTACGCCATGCGGATCATGGCAGGAAGCGCACTCGACCTTGCCGTTGTAAGTGCGTATCTCATCCTTATCCATTCTGCCGTTCGCAACAACTTCGAAATAATTCGATGAGCCTTGCACGCCGGCAGGGGTGTTCCAATCAGTGCCTGCGCCGTTGGCCGCCGGGAAGTCGACCCCGATCGGGTGGTCATTCCTCAGGTCGGTGCCGAGATTGAACAATCGCATATCATTGCCTTCAGCAATTCCCAATCCGCCGGGGCCGAAAGCTGCCAGCCCCTCTGGTGAGTGACATGTCATACAGCCAAGTCCATCGCTGCCTGTGCCATTGCCCAGCACATTGTTGGTGCTGTTGATACCTCTGTGCATGGTCGTATCTAAAGCACCGCCGGTATTATTCCACGTATTGAGGAAAGCAGTGTTTTGGGTGGTGGCTTGGCTGTTCAGAGCCATACCCGAACCCGGCATGTTGATGATCGAATCGATTGCCGTCTGTCCATCATGGCAGGACAGGCAAGTCAGCGATGCAGCTCCCGGTGTAGACGACACGGCTTGGGTCAGCGTAGTAGTCCCGAGTTCGTCATAGGTCTGGTAGTTGGTGACCTTGATGGTGCGGTTCCACAGCGGCGCCGCTATTGTGTTATTGGCCCCGTGCGGGGTATGGCAGTAAACACAAACCTCTCCATACTGGTTGCGGGAGCTATTATGTAGAACGGCCGAGACCCCTGCCAACCCAAGCATACTCAGGTTGTGGCGTGTGTTGATAATGCTGCCGGTGTTGGTTAAATTGGTAGGGAATGTCGCTGACCAAGCGAATTGGGTGAGTGCGACGCAGGCGGTCATAGTTATCAGAAACTGGCCGGTACGGTTTTTCTTATGGCATTTCTTATTTGATAAAAAATTCACGCTTGCGCCCTTTATGAAACAAGAAAAATTAATACTTTTCATCCGACACTCGTCTATAACAATTGCAGCCCCGGTTCAGCCCGCCATTTTGCAGACTTAGCAGCACTTAACGTGCCAATAGCTAAGCTATTGTTTTGTCTACAGGGGCATTACCGAATGTATACCCTTAATCTCGATATGGGGAAAGATCGCATGTCTGGGTTCCCTATTGTGGGATTTTGCAATTAGCTTGGGATTCCCCATCCTCTCCCGCTTAAGTCTGCCACAGCAGCTTATATTGCCTTTGATTTGCTATATATTTTTCGTTTTTTCGAAGTGTCGTTTCTCAAGTTAAACCGGTAAGTTCAGATGATGATTGTCCGCTATAGTGAAAACTGAATGTCTGAAATGGGCCTCTTCTTCTGTTGAAAAACACAAAATTTTTTGAAATGCTGAAATCCTGCCAAAAGTTGTTGCCTTAAAAATCGTAATTAATTTTTTCGTATATGCGAATCAGAAGTTCTACAACGAACGATTAAGCAATATGCGATCCCGCTGCATCCTTCTAAATATAACTTGCCCAAGTGGCTTAAATTTTTCCAAGCACCTAGAACTTAAGAGTTTTCAACAGATCCTGCCGTGAATGAATCAGCCTTTACGTTTTGCTGGGATGAACCATGTCTGCCGGTTTGACCCAGCGCTCGAAATCCTGTGCCGTGACATAGCCCAGCGCCAGCGCAGCCTGCTTCAGTGTGCTGCCGTCATGGTGGGTGCGTTTGGCGATTTCGGCGGCGCGGTCGTAGCCGATGTGCGGGGTAAGCGCAGTCACCAGCATCAGCGAGCGTTCCATCAGTTCCGCGATGCGTCGCGGGCGGCCTAATGATCCACCCGATTGCGAGGCACAAACCGAAAGCGGAGAGCGGCTAGCTATTGAAGTTACGGAACTCGTAGACGGTCAAGCCATTCAAGCCTTTAAAGAGGGGCGCGTTTACGATTGGGCAGAATGGACAAAAGAAAAATTCCATTCGGTATTGACCGAGCGTATATCGAAGAAGAACGAATGCTTCCCCAAGCTAAAAGAACCATCTTACGCTGGCGGATACATCGTAGTCGTTCACACAGACGAGCCTGAATTATCAAGGTCTGTGGTGGAAGCCTTCTTGGCAAATCATCGGCTTGAGAAGCCAAACCATATTGATAGGGCATTCCTTGTCCTGTCTTATGATACGGCCATTGGGCGTTGTCCGTACTTCGAGCTGAACTTTAATGGCTAACAACGCCATCAACGCGGACAGTAAAAAGCGGCACGCCTTCGTCGCGCCACTTTTTACTGCCGGTTATGGCGGACGTTAGAACTTCTTACCCCTTTTTGCTATGATGTCGGCCAAGGAGATCAAGTAATGAATACAAACTACACTGCCGTAATTAAGCAAGATGCCGATTGGTGGATTGGCTGGATTGAAGAAGTACCTGGCGTAAATTGCCAAGAGTCTTCGCGTGAACAATTATTAAAGTCACTCCGAGAAACATTAGCTGAGGCAATCGAATTAAATCGTGCAGATGCGCTGGAATCCGTCGGTGATGATTTTGAAGAGCTATCTATAGCCGTATGAAGCGGCGGGATTTACTGACACATCTCACTACACATGGTTGTGCATTGCTCCGCGAAGGCGGCAATCACTCTTGGTGGCGCCATTTAATCACAAACAGGCGAAGCGCTGTCCCAAGGCACAATGAAATCAACAATCACTTGGCAGTTAAAATTTGCCGTGACCTTGGCATACCAGAGCCCAAGAAATTCTAACCCTGCTCAAGCGGGATGCAAAAGCGCGCAGCCCCTTGTATCTTACCTTTACGTTTTGCTGGGATGAACCATGTCTGCCGGCTTGACCCAGCGCTCGAAGTCCTGTGCCGTGACATAGCCCAGCGCCAGCGCCGCCTGTTTGAGCGTGCTGCCGTCATGGTGGGCGCGTTTGGCGATTTCGGCGGCGCGGTCGTAGCCGATGTGCGGGGTAAGCGCAGTCACCAGCATCAGCGAGCGTTCCATCAGTTCCGCGATGCGGCCGCGGTTGGCCGCTATGCCGCGCACGCAATGTTCCTCGAAGCTGGTCATGCCGTCGGCGAGCAGGCGCAAGCTGTGCGAGAAATTGTGCGCAATGAGCGGCTTGAACACGTTCAGTTCGAAGTTGCCCGATGCCGCACCGGCGGTGATTGCGACATCGTTGCCGAACACCTGGCAGCACAGCATCGTTAGCGCTTCGCACTGGGTCGGGTTCACTTTTCCCGGCATGATCGAGCTGCCCGGTTCGTTTTCCGGGATGTTGATCTCGCCCAGGCCGGAACGCGGGCCGGAGGCCAGCCATCGCACATCGTTGGCGATCTTCATCAGCGCGACAGCCAGCGTCTTGAGCGCGCCGTGTGCGGCGACCAGCGCATCATGCGCGGCCAGCGCGGCGAACTTGTTGGGAGCACTGTGGAACGGGATCTGGTTGCCGAAACGGTCGGTGTTGCTGCGCGCCAGCTCGGCAGCGACGCGCTCGCCGAACTCGGCATGGGTGTTCAGCCCGGTGCCGACTGCGGTACCGCCGATCGCCAGCTCGCACAGTGGCGTGAGCGCGGCGAGCAGCAATGTTTCAGCGAGTTCCAGTTGCGCCACATAACCGGAGAATTCCTGGCCCAGCGTCAGCGGGGTCGCGTCCTGCAAATGGGTGCGGCCGATCTTCACGATGTCAACGAACGCGTCGGATTTTATCTTCAGCGAGGCGTGCAGCGTGCGCAATGCCGGCAGCAGTTTTTTCCGGATGCAGATCACGGCGGCGACGTGCATCGCGGTCGGGAAGATGTCGTTGGACGATTGGCCCAGATTAACGTCATCATTCGGATGCACTTTGCGGGATTCGCCGCGCACACCCCCGAGCAGTTCCGAAGCACGGTTGGCGAGCACTTCGTTGACGTTCATATTGCTCTGCGTGCCGGATCCGGTCTGCCACACGGATAGCGGGAATTCCCCGCGATGCTGCCCGGCCAGCACTTCGTCCGCCGCCTGCATGATGGCTGACGCCTTTTCCTCGCTCAACAGTCCGAGGTCGCGGTTGACCAGCGCGCAGGCGCGCTTGATCTCGGCAAGGGCCATGATGATCTCTTCCGGCATGCGCTCGTTAGAGATGCGGAAGTGTTCGAGCGAGCGCTGGGTCTGCGCGCCCCACAGGTGTTCGGCGGGCACCTCGATCGGGCCGAACGAGTCACGCTCTGATCTGGTGGTCATCTATTTCTCCAATTGGTTACATCTTAGTCGCAGTTTGAGGTAGGGTGGGCACGCTTTTGTGCCCACGCGGATAATATCAATCATATTCCAATACCGCACTTTCCATCGCGCCTGCCCAGTCACGCGCATATACTCCATCGCGCACATAACGATGAAATGTCGAATAAGGCCAATCAACCGTGTGCTGCACGTGCCCGTGTTTAACCGGGTTGAAATGAATGTAATCGACATGGCTGGCAAAATCAATTTCATTGCGAATTTGATGTTCCCAGAATCGCCGTTGCCATATTGTTGATTCACGATGTTTGAGTTTTGAAGCGGTCATCCAGCCGGCAAGACGATAATCTTCTCTGCAGGCCAAAGAAACTGCACGCTTGATCATCATCCAGCGGGTGGAAAAATCGGCATCACCGTCAGGTAATGTCCACACGCAATGTAAATGGTCAGGCAATAATACCCACGCATCAATGATGAAAGGGCGCGACGTGTACACCGTTTTAATCGCGGCGCGCAATGCGTTACGAATCGTTTCGTTACACAGAATCGGCTGCCGCCGATAAGCGACCACCGTAAAGAAATAGGTTGAGCCAGCAGCCGATGCGCGGCGATAACGTGACATGGTTGTTTACTCTGAAAATGTCGAATCCGCGTGGGCACAAAAGCGTGCCCACCCTACAACTATTGAGAAACTACACCTAGTCGAATGGCTATGCAAAGCTCGCCCGACATGGTGGGCATAGCCCACCCTACAAGTACAACGGTTTATTGCGACATCAGCTCGCGCAGCACATACGGCAATATCCCGCCGTGGCGGTAGTAATCCACTTCGATCGGTGTGTCGATGCGCAGCAGCAGCGGCACTTGCTGGGTGCTGCCATCCTTGCGATGTATCGTAAGCGTGACTTCCTGCTGCGGCTTCAGGTTGTTGTCGATGCCGACTATGTCGAAACTTTCCTCGCTGCTCAGATGCAACGCGGCGACATTGGTGTCTCCCTTGAATTGCAACGGCAGCACGCCCATGCCAACCAGGTTGCTGCGGTGGATGCGCTCATAGGATTTGGCGATCACCGCCTTCACGCCGAGCAACTGTGTGCCTTTCGCGGCCCAGTCGCGGCTGGAGCCGGTGCCGTATTCCTCGCCGGCGAAGATCACTGTCGGTGTGCCCGCAGCGAGGTAATTCATCGCTGCCTCGTAGATCGGCATCTGCTTGCCCTGGTACAGCGTATAGCCGCCTTCGATGCGGCTGCCGTCGGCATTCGGCGGCAGCATCAGGTTCTTGATGCGCACATTGGCGAAGGTGCCGCGCATCATCACTTCGTGGTTGCCGCGCCGCGCACCGTAGCTGTTGAAATCCTTGATGGCCACGCCATGGCCTTGCAGATATTTGCCTGCCGGCGAGGTTGCCTTGAAGCTGCCGGCCGGACTGATGTGGTCGGTGGTGACGGAGTCGCCCAGTAGCGCTAATGCTTTCGCGCCCTTGATGTTGCCGACCTTGGGCGTGGCGGCATCGAAGAACGGTGGACGCGCAATGTAGGTGGAATCGTCCCACTGATAACGTTTGCCGGTGGGAGCTTGAATGGCGTTCCACAGCGGCAGGTCTCTGGTCAGGTCTGAATACAGCTTGCGATATACCGCCGGGTCGGCGGCATATTTCATCACGGTTTGAATCTCGGCACTGTCCGGCCAGATGTCTTTCAGGAATACCGGCTGGCCATCTTTTCCAGTGCCTAGCGGTTCGCTGTCGAGGTTGATGTTCATCTTGCCTGCGATGGCGTAAGCCACCACCAGCGGTGGCGAGGCCAGAAAGTTGGCCTTGATGCTGGCGTGGATGCGTGCCTCGAAATTGCGGTTGCCGGAGAGCACCGCCGCGGCGATCAGGTCGTTCTTGACGATGGCATCTTCCAGCTTGGCATCCAGCGGACCGGAGTTGCCGATACAGGTGGTGCAGCCGTAGGCGGCGACAGTGAAGCCCAGTTGCGCCAACGGTTCCAGCAGCCCTGCGTTGCCCAGATACTCGGTCACTACTCGTGAGCCGGGAGCGAGCGAGGTCTTGATGTGCGGCTTGACGCGCAAGCCTTTTGCCACAGCCTTTTTCGCCAGCAAGCCCGCAGCCAGCAACACCCCAGGGTTGGAGGTGTTGGTGCAGGAAGTGATCGCGGCGATCAGCACGTCACCGTGGCCGATCTCGACGGGGGGCAGCATCTCGTCGGCGGTCTCGCAGCGCACCGATGCGCTCGGGTGGTCGTCTGCCATTTCCATCTCGCTGGGGTTCTGTGCGCCGTTCTGTCTGCCGCCTCCGGAGATCGGGACGCACACATTACCGCTGCGGTCGTGCAGGCCGGTGGTAAAGCGCTTGCCGAGTTCGGCGGCGGGTTTATTGAAACCGTTCTCGGCGATCGGTTTGCTGAACAGGATACTGAATGTCTCCTTCATCTTCGACAGCGCAATGCGGTCTTGCGGGCGCTTGGGG
Organism: Pseudomonadota bacterium; assembly: GCA_049320585.1. Taxonomy (GTDB): domain Bacteria; phylum Pseudomonadota; class Gammaproteobacteria; order Burkholderiales; family Gallionellaceae; genus Gallionella. Next base: position 19,319 of record JBMOQB010000038.1, read on the forward strand.
CCGGCCAACGAAGGCTCGATGCTGGCGAGATCGAGTTCCACCACGCTGCTGTAGTCGATCTGTCCGGCTTGCGGGATGCCGAACAGACCTTGTGCCTTGAAGTAGGCAGCGAAGGCATCCACTTCCGCATCGGTGCGCCCGGTGATGCGCATGAAATTCACGGTCACCTCATCCACCGGGAAAAAGCCCATGGTCGCGCCGTATTCGGGTGCCATGTTGGCGATCGTTGCGCGGTCCGGCAGGGTGAGTGCAGCGGTACCCGTGCCGAAGAACTCGACGAACTTGCCGACCACTTTGTGCTTGCGCAGCAGTTCGGTGACGGTCAGCACCAGGTCGGTGGCGGTCACGCCTTCGCGCAGCTTGCCCTTGAGATGCACACCGGCCACATCGGGAGTCAGGAGGTATACCGGCTGGCCGAGCATGCCGGCTTCCGCCTCGATGCCGCCAACGCCCCAGCCGACCACGCCGATGCCGTTGATCATCGTGGTGTGACTGTCGGTGCCGACCAAGGTGTCCGGGTAATACACTCCGTCCTTGTGTTGCACGCCGCGCGCCAGATATTCCAGATTCACCTGGTGCACGATGCCGATGCCGGGCGGCACCACCTTGAAGGTGTCGAAGGCCTGCATGCCCCACTTCATGAACTGGTAGCGCTCCTGGTTGCGCTGGAATTCCAGTTTCATGTTGAGGTCGAGCGCGCTGTTGTTGCCGTAATGGTCGATCTGCACCGAGTGGTCGACCACCAGGTCCACCGGAACCAGCGGCTCGATGACCTTGGGGTCTTTACCCTGTTTCGCGGCGGCATCGCGCATCGCGGCGAGGTCGGCGAGCAGCGGCACGCCGGTGAAGTCCTGCAGCACGATGCGGGCAACGACAAAAGGAATTTCTTCGGTGCGCGCCGCATTCGGCTTCCAGCCTGCCAGTTGGCGCACATGCTGTTCGGTCACCTTCTTGCCGTCGCAGTTGCGCAGTACCGATTCCAACACGATGCGTATCGAAACCGGCAGTCTGGAGATATTGCCGAGTCCGGCGGCCTCCAGCGCGGGCAGGGAATACAGCGTGCCCGGTTTGCCGGAAGCAAGCTCGAATGTTTTTCGGGCATTGAACAGATTGTGCTGCATAGCGGGCTCCCGATGCGCAAGACGTAAATAAAAAAGAGATTATAAGGCGTTGTGTGGCGGTCGTCTTGCCTGGCGTGCGGGTTAAGATTATTTATATCTATGCGACTATATGCTTATAGTACGATTAGCTTTAACATTGAGCCGCACAATCATTATTATCCCGATTGGAGGTGACCTGTAAATTTTCAGTTCGTAGAGGTTTTGAGCGCTGAATGACATGAAGTAACCGTCGGAACACAATGCCACCGCTGTGCGCTGATTTCGCTGCGCACGTGTGCGGTAAAAGAATGGATAGTCTATAAAAACTTATGGCCGATCAACTACCAGCGGAAAATCCGGGATATCCGGGAAAATATCAAATTGCTGCGAAACTCCTGTATGTAGCGCTGGCTTACTTTGTCAGCGGCAGGCTGGGTTTGGAGATTCCTTACCTGGGCTCTCATATCACGCTGGTTTGGCTGCCCACCGGCATTGCCGTCGCGGCTTTGTTGCGCTGGGGTTATGTCTGCTGGCCGGGGATATTTCTCGGTGCACTGGCCACCAATTTTTCCATCGATGCATCCCCGCTGCTTGACGCCAGCATCGCACTGGGCAATACGCTGGCTCCGATGCTGACTGTGTGGTTGCTGCGGCGGCTGGAATTTCATGCCGTGCATGAGCGTGCCTACGATATCCTGTTGTTTGTCGGGGCGGCAGCAGCAGGCATGCTGCTCAGTGCCAGCGGCGGTGTAAGCAGCTTGTTGCTGTTCAGGGTGTTGTCTGTGCAGAATGCCGGACAGGCTTGGTTGTCCTGGTGGGCGGGCGACTTTGTCGGCGTGTTGCTGGCGGCACCCCTGTTTCTCAGTATTTCCCGGGCAGAATTTGCAAGATTATGGGCGCAACGGGTTGAGTTTTCGGTTTGGTGCATGGCCACCTTTGCCATCAGTTGGTGGGTGTTTTTTTCCGGCACCAATGGCTACAGTTATCAGCAACATCTGGTTTTTTTGGTATTGCCGGCAGTCGTTTGGGCGGCGATGCGCTTCTCGAAGATGGGTTCATCATTAGCGATACTGTTGCCTGTGCTCATCGCGGCAGTGGCTGCCGGAAGCGGCTCGGGTCCATTTCATATCGACGGTGGCCGGCACGGTACGTTCCTGCTGTGGCTGTTTTATTTCACCGTGGTACTGGTCGAACTGATGGTGGCGGCCTTGCAGTCGCGGCGCAATCAAACTGAAGTAGCCCTGCAACAAAGCGAAACGCGATTCCGGCAGATGTTCGAACGGCACGATTCCGTCATGCTGCTGATAGACCCTGCTTCGGGTGCGATTGTTGCCGCCAATGCAGCCGCCAGCCGCTTTTATGGCTATCCGTTGGAGCGGCTGACGTGCATGAATATCGTGCAAATCAATACCAAATCCAAAGAGGATATAGCAGCCGCGCGTGCCCAGGCGCTACACGAAAATCGCAACTATTTTATATTTTCACATCGTCTCGCAGGCGGTGAAATACGTACAGTGGAAGTTCATTCCTCGCCGATCGAGGTGGCGGGTCATACCCTGCTGTTTTCGATCATCCATGACATTACCGAGCGCAATCAGATGGAGACGAAGCTTGCAGAAAGCGAACTGCAGTTGAGAACCATCATTGAGTCTGAACCGGAATGCGTGAAATTGCTGGCGGAAGACGGCACCGTGCTGCAGATGAATCCTGCCGGTTTGCGGATGCTGGGGGCGGATAGGCCCGAGCAAATCATCGGTCAAAAGGCACTGGGAATCGTAGCGCCCCACCATCGTAATGCCTTTGGGGCACTTATGCGGCGCACCTTTGCAGGCGAATCCGGTAACCTGGAATTTGAAGCTGTCGGACTTAAAGGTGTGCATTGCTGGCTTGAAACCCATGCGGTGCCGATGCGCGATGCGCAGGGCAAGATCATTGCGATGCTGGGCATTACCCGAGACATCACCGAGCGCAAGCGTGACGAGGATATGCTTAAGGCTGCGCGGCAGCATGAGGCTGACGCACTCAGTGAATTGCGGGTGATGCTGAATACTTCAGGCGAAGGATTCTGGAAGGTAGAACAGTCCGGCCGCATCGTCGAAGTCAATGACGCCTATTGCCGTATCACTGGCTATGCCAGAGATGAGATTGTCGGCGCGCACATCTCCAAATTCGAGGCCATAGAACAAACGCCGGAGGCTGTTGAAGCGCATATTCAGTATGTTGTTGAGCGGGGATATGACCGTTTTGAAACCAGACACCGCCATCATGCCGGGCATCTGGTTGACATTGAGGTGTCCGCTTCTTTTATTGCGGAGACGAATCACCTCATTGTGTTCTTGCGCGACGTGACCGAACGCAGGAAAGCCCAACTTGAATTGAAGCACAATCAGGACTTGCTCAACGAGGCGCAACGGCTGGGGCAATTGGGCAGCTGGGAACTGGATTTGCTGAGCGGCAAGTTGAGATGGTCGGATGAAGTCTTCCGGATCTTTGAGTTGGATCCGGCGCTGTTCCAGCCATCCTATGAGAATTTCCTGAACGTGATTCATCCAGATGACCGCGAAAAGGTGAACCAAGCTTATGCGCAATCGTTAGAGAATCGCCGACCCTACGATATTGTGCATCGACTGCTGCTTGCTGACGGACGCATCAAATGGGTGCGTGAGCACTGCACCAGCGATTTTGATGCATCCGGCAAGCCGTTGCGCTCGGTGGGGGCGGTGCAAGATATCACCGAGCAATATCTTGCTGCGGAGAAATTACGTATTGCTGCCGTCACATTCGAAACCCAGGAAGCCATTTTAATCACTGATCCGGATGCCAATATAGTGCGTGTCAATCACGCCTTTGAGGAGATCACCGGCTATCATACAAAAGAGGTGATCGGGCAGAACCCGCGCATCTTCAAGTCCGGGCGGCACGACAAGGCTTTCTTCGAATCCATGTGGTCAGAACTGCTCGCCACCAGCAGGTGGTCCGGGGAGATATGGGACAAACGCAAGAACGGCGAGATCTATCCAAAGTTGATGACCATCACGGCGGTTCGCGATGACAGCCAGCGGGTGACACATTACGTTGCAGTGTTTCGCGATATCAGCAATCGCAAGAAGTCGGAAGAAGAGATCCATCAACTGGCTTTCTTCGACTCCCTCACGCGGTTGCCGAATCGCCGGCTGCTGATCGATCGTTTGCAACATGCGATAGCGGCTAGTGCGCGCAATCGCAGATATGGCGCCATGCTATTCCTGGATCTGGATCACTTCAAAACGATCAATGACACGCAAGGCCATGCGAAGGGCGACCAGTTGCTGATCGAAGTGGCGGGCCGGTTGCAGGCCTGTGTGCGCGACGGCGACAGCGTGGCGCGGCTGGGCGGCGATGAGTTCGTGGTCGTGCTTGAAGGTCTGAGCGGCGATGCCAATGAGGCAGCCACCCAGACCGAAATCGTCGCGGAAAAGATCCGCAACGAACTGGGGCGGCCCTATAAACTGGGCGATTTCGAGTGTCTGTCATCGGCCAGTATCGGCATCAGCCTGTTCCTTGGCCATCTTGAAAGTGTCGAAGAGTTGCTGATGCACGCGGATGTCGCGATGTACCAGGCCAAATCGGCAGGGCGCAATGCGATCCGCTTCTTTGACCCGGCCATGCAAACGGCATTGGACATGCGAGCGGCACTGGAAGCTGATCTGCGCCATGCCATGAACAAACAGCAGTTCCACCTGCATTATCAAATCCAGGTGGACAGCCTGAACCACCCGCTGGGTGCGGAGTTGCTGCTGCGCTGGCAACATCCGGAACGCGGCCAGATAGCTCCGATGCAATTCATTCCGCTGTGCGAAGAGACCGGACTGATCGTGCCGATCGGCTTGTGGGTATTGCAAACCGCCTGCAGCCAACTCAAGGAGTGGCAGCATGACGCCTTGACCCGCGACCTGGCCCTGGCGGTGAACGTCAGCGCCAGGCAGTTCAGGCAGGCCGATTTTGTCGTCCAAGTGCAGCGCATTCTGGTGGAAAGCGGCGCGAAACCGGGCTTGCTGAAGCTGGAGTTGACCGAAAGCACCGTGCTGGAAAACGTCCAGGACACCATCAGCAAAATGCGCGAATTGAAGATGCTGGGCGTGAAATTTTCGATGGACGATTTCGGCACCGGCTATTCATCTTTGCAATACCTGAAGCAACTGCCGCTGGATCAGATCAAGATCGACCAATCCTTCGTGCGTGACATCGTCAGTGATCCCAACGATGCGGCTATCGTGCAGACTATCATCGCGATGACCGAGGTGCTCGGGCTGAATGTGATCGCGGAAGGTGTGGAGACAGAAGCACAACGCAAGTTCCTCGACAAGCACGGCTGTCATGCATTCCAGGGTTATCTGTTCGGCGAGCCGATCCCGATAGATCGGTTCGAGAATATTTTGCGCCGCAGATAACTTTCGCCCGTGCATAGCAAAGCGCTGCCATAAGCCGCTTCGGAATGTTTTCCCGCACTGACCGGCACACCGAGCATTCTTTCGCGCATCGCTCCCCACATGGTATTTTTCGCGCCGCCGCCGTTGGTCACGACGCGTTCGAGCGGCGGTGCCCCCAGTTCGGCAAGCCTGGCGTAGCCTGCCGCCTCGATACGCGCCAGACCTTGCAATAGCCCGTGCAGAAATTCCGCATTATTTTCGGGACGGGGCTCCAGCCGCGGCGCGAGCCGTGCATCGTTGACCGGGAAACGCTCGCCGGTTTTGGTGAGCGGGTAGTAATCCAGCTGACTGTCCCGCAGCGGATCGATCTGCGCACTTAAGGCATTCAATTGCGCATCATCGAAATATTGGCGAAGTATCCCGGCACCGGCATTCGATGCGCCGCCGACCAGCCACAGGTCGCCATAGCGATGGCTGTACACCCCGTATTCCGGTGCTTCGACACGCCGCGCTGAAAGCTGCTTGAGTACCAGCGTGGTGCCCAGTGAAGTGACCCCTGTGCCGGTTTCGGCCACGTTGGTCGCGATGAATGCCGCATTACTGTCGGTGGTGCCGGCGTGGATGACGCAGTGCGGATCGATGCCGAAATGGGCGGCGATATCCGGCTGGATCCTGCCGATGATTGCGCCCGGAGCCAACACCTGCGGTAACAGATGTGAATTTGGCAGAGCCATTGCCCAATCGGGCCAGCGCAGCAGTTCGACGTCATAGCCGGTCTTCAAGGAGTTGTGGTAGTCGCTGATGCCGGGTTGCCCGCTGAGCAGCGCGGTCAGCCAGTCTGCCTGGTGCAGGAAGTAGGCGGCCCGCGTGCAGTCGCTGTGCTGTGTCAGCCAGAGAAATTTGGCGAGACCGGAGGTGGCGGTGCAAACGGTATGTCCAGCTGGGGCAATGGTGCCGAGTTGCGCGGCTTGCTGGCCTGCACGGTCGTCGTTATAGAGCAGGGCGGGATGCTGCGGCTCAAGTTCCGCATTGCACAGCATCACCGTGCCGGATGTTCCGTCTATCGCGATGCCGTGCAACTGGCCGGCGATGTTTTCAGGCAGCGCAGATAACAGCGTGTGCAGCGCAGCGCGCCAATCCAGCGGAGTTTGAGCAGCCGCATCAGGGTAGGCGATGCGCTGCTCCCAGACGATGGATCCGGCATCGTCGATGGCGCAGGCGCGCGCGCCGGATGTGCCGAAATCCAGGCCGAGGTAATGGTTCATGAGAGGGGAATAACCCCCCTCGGTCCCCCCCTTGTCAGGGGGAGGCGCTCATCCTCCCCTGACAGCGGAAGGGTCGCTGCGTTGCAGCGGGGAACCCACCGGCGTACTCCTTGCGGGTGCAAGGGGAGGGTTGGGGAGGGATTACCCACGCGTGTTCGACTGCGAGCCGAACTGGCTCATGTCAACGACCGGCGCGGGTTTCCAGCCCGGCTTGCGGTGTTCCGCGATCACGTTGGTGAAGATGCCGCCGCGCACGTAAAATTTGGCGGTGAGGCGCATGAAACGCGGCCGGGTGGCGGCGACCAGGTCATCCAGGATGCGGTTGGTGACATCCTCGTGGAAATGGCCCTCATTGCGGAACGACCAGATATACAGCTTGAGGCTCTTCAGTTCGACGCACTGCTCATCGGCGATGTAGTCCAGAATCAGCGTGGCGAAATCGGGCTGGCCGGTCTTTGGGCACAAACAGGTGAATTCCGGGATCTCCATGCGGATATGGTAGTCGCGCTGCGGCTTCGGGTTAGGGAAGATCTCCAGTGTCTTGCTCGGTTGAGTAGTCATTTGGTATGGCCGCAAGGTTCGGTTAGAATAACAAGATTATACCGTTTCGCTGCTCGACTAAGCGATACGCCCGAATTGAATTAAGCAGGCAATCCGCGTAGCGGATGCCCGCAAAAATGGATTTACAGAGGTATCCTTGCGTCTTTCCCATATCAAACTAGCCGGCTTCAAATCCTTCGTTGACCCCACCCATATCGCGCTGCCGGGGCAGATCGTCGGTGTGGTCGGCCCGAACGGTTGCGGCAAATCGAATGTCATCGATGCGCTGCGCTGGGTGCTGGGCGAATCGAAAGCCTCCGCGCTGCGCGGCGAGACCATGCAGGACGTGATCTTCAACGGTTCCAGCAAGCGCAAACCGGTATCCCGCGCCAGCGTGGAACTGATCTTCGACAATTCACTGGGTAAGGCCGCCGGGCAGTGGTCGAGCTACGCGGATATCTCCATCAAACGCGTATTGCAGCGCGACGGCGATTCCAGTTACTACATCAACAACCAGCATGTGCGGCGCAAGGATGTCACTGATATCTTTCTTGGCACCGGCTTGGGGGCGCGTGCCTACGCGATCATCGAGCAGGGCATGATCTCGCGCATCATCGAGGCCAAGCCGGAAGAGTTGCGTATCTTCCTCGAGGAGGCCGCCGGCGTTTCAAAATACCGCGAACGCCGCCGCGAGACCGAGTTGCGCCTGGGCGACACGCGCGACAACCTGTTGCGTGTCAGCGACATCCTGCAGGAGCTGGAAAAGCAGCTGGAGCATCTGGGCGCCCAGGCCGAGGTGGCGAGGCAGTATCGCGCGCTGGAAACGCAGCGCGACACCACGCAGCATCTGTTCTGGCTGGTGAAAAAGCAGGAGGCCGAAGCGCAACGCGCGAAATTCGCCCAGGTCATCGACAAGACCCGCGTCGAACTGGATGCGGAAACCGCCCGGTTGCGCGACATCGAAAGCCAGTTGGAAACCGCGCGCAGCGAACACTACCGGCTTTCCGACACGCTGCATGCCAGGCAGGGAGAACTGTATAGCGCAAATGCCGAGATCGCTCGGCTGGAGCAGCACATCAAGCATGTCACGGAACAACGCCAGCGGCTGAGCCAGCAGATCGCCAACACCGAGCGGCAGGTCGAGCAGCAATTGCATCAACGGCAGGGGGTGCATTCTCTGCTGGAACACTGGCAGCGCCAGCATGAAGGCGCCGGGGTCAAGGTCAGCGATGCCGAACAGCATGCCCAGGCGGAAGGCAAGAATCTGCCGCAGGCGGAGGAAGCGGCGCGCATCGCACAGGAACGCTACAACGGTCTGCAGCGCGAACAACTGATAATGGAGCAACAGCTGCAGCTTGCCGACACGCAGCGTACCAACCTGCAACGCAACATTCAGCAACTGGAGTCACGCCGTTCGCGATTGCTGCTGGAAAAGGACAATCTGCCCGGCCCGGATACCGGCGCCTTGCAACATGAACGGCGGCTGTTGAGCGAGCTGGAAACAGAGCGTTCCGAACAAGCGCAGAAGCTGGCCAACCTGCAGGAACAGTTGCCGCTGGCCGATAATCAGCGCCGCGATCTGCGCGGATCTTTGCATCAGCAGGAACGCGTTCTGGCACAGACCGAGGCGCGTTTGCATGCATTGCAGCAATTGCAGGAGCAGATCGACAGCGACAAGAATCTGAATGTCTGGCTGCAACAGCACCAATTGGATAAGTTGCCGCACCTGTGGCAGTCCATCCGTATCGAGAATGGGTGGGAAGACGCATTGGAAGCGGTGTTGCGCGAACGGCTGAATGCGCTTGCCGTCCCTGCGCTGGGTGATGCCGCTGCCTGGACCGACGCTCCTCCGGCAAAGCTCGCGCTGTTCGCAGCGACTGCAGGCGGGGAGAGTGATTTCAACGTCGTGGCGGAACTGAAACCGTTGCTGAGCTATGTGCAATGCCAGGATCCGCAGGTGTTTCCGGCGATGCGCGATTGGCTGGCTCATGTGTATGCCGTTGCGGATCTCGCACAAGGCTATACACAGCGCGGGCAGTTGCCGGCGGGCGGCTGGTTCGTAACTCCGCAAGGACACCTGATCGGCGCGCACAGCGTGCTGTTCCATGCGCCGGATAGCCAGTTGCACGGTGTGCTGGCGAGGCAGCGCGAGATCGAGACGCTGGAGCAGGAACTGGCCGAGCAGAATCGCAATGTAGAGTATTCCAGACAACAGGTCGCGCAAGCCGAACAGCACTATCAGTCGATCGAAACACAGATTGCACCGCTGCGCAACACCGGGAACGAGTTGCAGCAACGCCTGCATGGCGTGCAAATGAACATACTCAAGCTTATTCAAGTCCATGAGCGCAGCGCGGAACGCACCATGCAGATCGAGCACGAGATGCAGGAAGTGGCTGAACATCTCGAAAACGAACAACGCCAGCTCGCCGCCATCGATGAACAGATGGCGGCGTTGCGCGAGCAGAACTCCACTTTCCATGCGCAGGTGGACGAGGCACAGCGTCATGCCGAGACACAGGATGCCGCGCTGCGCGAGCAGCGCGGCAGGGCGCAGCAGGCGCAGCATGCGTTGCAGGAGGCGCGTTTCTTTGCCAAGACCTGCACCGAAAAGATCGCCGATCTGCAGCACAATATCCAGCAACTTACCGAGGCTTTGACCCAGTTCGAGCAGAACCTGGTCCAGTTGCGCGCAGATCTGTCGGGCAGCGAGGATGAAACCGCCAAGCAGGAACTGCAGGCGGCATTGCAGGTGCGCCAGAGCTGCGAACAGGGACTGGCTTCCGCGCGCAATGTCCTGGAAAACGCCACGGTCGGTCTGCAACAAGTCGAACAAGAGCGCCTTGCCTGCGAGCACAAGCTCATTCCGCTGCGCGACAAGCTCAACGAGCTGACCCTAAAGGAACAGGAGGCTCGACTGCATGCCGAACAATGGGCGGAGCAGTTGCAGGGGGCGGATGAACAAACATTATTGCCGCTGCTGGAAGGCAGCGGTAATTTCAGGCCGAATGCCTTGCAGAGCGAATTGAATCGCCTTAATGCAGACATCGAATCATTGGGGGCGGTGAACCTTGCGGCGCTGGAAGAATTGCAGGCCGCGACCGAGCGCAAAACCTATCTGGATGCCCAGGCAAAGGACCTGAACGAGGCGATGGCGACGCTGGAGGATGCGATCCGCCGCATCGACAAGGAGTCGCGCGAACTGCTGATGGATACCTATAACCGGGTCAATCAGCATCTGGCGGAGATGTTCCCGGTATTGTTTGCCGGCGGCGAGGCACGTCTGGTGCTGACCGGCGAGGAGATACTGGATAGCGGCGTGCAGGTGATGGCGCAGCCGCCGGGCAAGAAGAACAGCTCGATACACCTGTTGTCCGGAGGGGAAAAGGCTCTGACCGCGATTGCGCTGGTGTTCTCGCTGTTCCAGCTCAATCCCGCGCCGTTTTGCCTGCTCGACGAGGTGGACGCGCCGCTGGACGATACCAATACCGAACGGTTGTGCGCGCTGATCAATAGAATGGCGCAGCACACCCAGTTCGTGTTCATCAGTCACAACAAGATCACGATGGAACTGGCGCAACAACTGGTCGGCGTGACGATGCAGGAAAAGGGTGTCTCAAAAGTTGTCGCTGTGGACATCGAGGAAGCGCTGCGGATGCGCGATGAACCGATGGTCGCCTAGTTGGAGCCTTTAGAAACTCTTTTTTGCGGGAAGGCAGGCCGGACATGGCGATGCGAAGCATTTGGGGCGGGCAGGCATGCTGCTTCAGGATGGTTGCGCCCCACCGTGTCGCGCGGGTAGCGCAAGGAACCGCGCAGCGAACGACGAGACAACACGCCGCATAGCGGCTTGTTGCGGCGTAAACTAACCTTCAGGTTATGTTGCAACTAAAATGAATTTATAGAGGTTCACCAAGGCTATTTGCAGAGTCTGCTGATATCCTGCTGGGTTTTTGCGATGCGTTGCTGCCTTTGTTCGTCGTCAAGATAGACGCGCTCACCGTTGGCATCGAGTTCCACGATGCGCATTTCTCCCTGCAAAGCCTTCAGGCTTAGTTTTGCCTGGTTGCAGTTTTCCTGGATGGACTCTTTGTTGGCCTGCTCCTGGGCGGCCTTTTCGGCTGCTTCTTTGTCTGCCTTTTGTTTCTTTTTCAAATCTGCTTCGCGCTCCGCAATGGTTTTTGGTTCGTCGGAGCTGCCTGATTCTGCCGTGTTGCCTGATTCGGCCGCGCCGCTTGTTTCTGCGGGACTCTGGGCTTTGGGAGTTGAACTCAGTATCTTCTTGGCGTTCGAAGGGGGCGGTTGATCCGAATAATGCACCCGCCCGTTTTCATCCACCCATTTGTTGACCTCGGCAAATGCGTTGATGCAAAAAATCATCAATATGAACAACATGAAGTTTTTCATGGTTATGCGCCCCGGCGCTTGCGTTTACCTTGATAAGGATAGTCGATATTGCAAATTCAGTAGTAGAATCCGAATAATATAGTTCCATCAGATGTCTGCGCAAGTCTAGCACAGGCAAACATGATTGCGGTTCCATATAATGAGTCTGAAAGCCGGCCTCATCGCGGATTTCAAGGAGAGCAGGGTATGACAGAAGGCGAGAAGGATGTTGCCATAAGCACCGAGTACTATGATGTTGAAAAAAATGGCGCGTTGGTGTTGAAATTATTCACTGCCTACTACCAGTCCAGCAACCATTCGGGAAAGATCTACGACGAGTCACCCAATTTCTTCCTGGTCAAGCCCCAGTCCCTGGAAGGGCATGTGGTCGCCACGCGCAGTTCTGATAAATTGTTGCTTGAAGACTGCATTCAGCGCGCCAAGGCGCGCAACGGTTACATCGGCGTGTCCAAGCATCGCAATCCGAAACTGGGTTATTACTGGCTGGAGCTGTCGGTGATGCCATTCATGATGGGTGATGCGGTGAGCAAGGATAACAAGGGCGAGTTTTTTTATATCCTTACCAAATTCATCGAATTCACCAAACAGAACCCGAAAATATACGGGGACCTGACCGCGGAGATGGACTCGGATCAGGATATCGCGCTGATGCTCGCCGGAATCAGCAAGATGGCGGACCGGTTCAGCACTTCGTGCAAGATATATCCGGAAAACATGCTGGTTTCGTACAATCCGAATTGGCCGGTTACCGAGGTAAAAAAACTGCTCCATTCACTCAAGGAAAACGACCAGGACTGGTGCGAAGTATTCTTTGAATATCTAATCTACGTGATGGGCAAGAAAAGCTGACAGGCTCTGAGCCGGTCAGGGATTGCCCGCTAGGGTGCCGCTAAAATTCAGAGTTCGCTCAAATGCAAGGCGCGGTAAAAAATTCGCCGCGCCGCATATGGATGATATGTAAGCAAGAAATTTTTACCGCAACGCAGCAGTTGAGATGAAATCTGGATTTTTAGAGGTGCCCTTCAGCAGCACCAGCACCGCGCCGCTCCCGCCTTGTCCGGGCGGTGCATCGCAATATCCCAGCACCAGCTTATGCTGGGTGAGCCAGTGACGCGTCAGTTTGCGCAACACCGCTTCTCCGCTTTTGCTGTTCGATCCCTTGCCATGTATCACCAGTACGCAGCGCAGCTCGCGCCGTATTGATTCATGCAGGAACTCCTGCAACAGTTTTCGTGCCGCATCCCGGTTGTTGCCATGCAGATCGAGGCTGTCTTGAACCGGCCATACACCGCGTCTGAGCTTGCGCAATGCCATGCGCGACAATCCGTTGTGCAGATATTCAGCCGGGGCGTCTTCTGCCCCGTAGTCAGTCAGCGTGTCGGGTATCGCCGGTTCTGTAACAGAAGGGCGCAGCACAGGCTTGCGCGGCCGGTTTTGCGGTTTGATCCGGTTTTGTTCCGGCAGCGGGATCACTTTGCCGACTGCCGCACGGAACAGTGCGGCATCGTCCGATTCGATCAGGTCAGGTGGATTTGCCGAAGACTTTTTCACAACGCCCCCGTTCTATGACAGCAGACAGCAAGCCCGGCATTTGTGCTGATTTCTTGTTAGATCTTGCCCAGCGCAGCGAGATACTTGTCCGCATCCAGTGCCGCCATGCAGCCTGTTGCGGCGCTGGTGACCGCCTGACGGTAGACATGATCCTGTACATCGCCTGCCGCGAACACACCTGAAATGCTGGTTGCGGTGGCATTGCCGTCGGATCCTCCGTGGGTCTGGATGTAGCCGTTGGTCATTTCCAATTGTCCGGCGAAGATGTCGGTATTCGGCTTGTGCCCGATCGCGATGAACACTCCCTGCACCGCGATTTCCCGCGTTTCGCCGCTGCCTGCCAACTTGACGCGCATGCCGGTGACGCCGCTCGCATCACCGAGAACTTCATCCAGCGTGCTGTTCAGTTGCAGTGTGATCTTTCCTTCCTTCACTTTTTCCATCAGGTGATCGACCATGATGCGCTCGGCGCGGAATGCATCCCTTCTGTGTACCAGCGTGACATGCCTGGCAATATTGGAAAGATACAGGGCTTCCTCCACAGCGGTGTTGCCGCCGCCGATCACTGCGACTTCCTGTCCTTTATAGAAGAATCCATCGCAGGTCGCGCAACCCGAAACACCCCGTCCCATATAGGCTTCCTCGGAAGGCAAACCGAGATATTGGGCCGAGGCGCCGGTGCAGAGGATCAGCGCGTCGCAGGTATAGCTGCCGGAGTCTCCGGTCAGCAGGAACGGTTTCTGCTGCAGCTTGGCAGTATGAATGTGATCGAAGATGATCCGCGTGTTGAAACGCTCGGCATGCTTCTGGAAACGCTCCATCAGTTCGGGGCCCTGCACACCCATTGCATCTGCGGGCCAGTTGTCCACGTCGGTGGTGGTCATCAGTTGCCCGCCCTGTGCCATGCCGGTTATCAGCACCGGATTGAGGTTGGCGCGCGCGGCATAGACTGCGGCGGTATATCCGGCCGGCCCTGAGCCCAGGATGATAAGGCGATGATGTTGTGCGGGTTTGTCCATGACATGAATCTTTCTGCTGGTTGGAACGGGTAAACCGCAAGTATACATGGCGGCAGAAATCGTAGCGAGGGGCTGCGTCGGCGGGTAGTGTCCTAATTTGATAATTTGTAGTAGTCGCGTGACTTTTATTAGTTTTGTGGAATTACTTCCTCAGCATACTTGAATGAAATACTTCCTCCCCTCCAATGAGATTGAAATTGACTTTTGCATTTAGAACATTCCAATACAAGATGGTTAGATATTTCTTTGCTGCTGAGAAATCCCTTCGTCCCATCCTCGTAGCATTTTGTGCATATCCAATGCGGTGGTTCGGATTCGCTGTATTGTTTTTGAATCGCATATACAACAGTACCGCTCCAAGGGGATACAAGCTTATAGCGTTGCTTTTGAGTTTCCCATGCTTTTATATCAGCGACTTCTTTTTCAAGGTCGCGTATCTTCTCAACCAAAGAGAATTGCTCAGATTGAGCACTCAATGCACTAGATTGGGCGGAAAGAATCACTTGTTGAAGCTCAATGGCCTTGGATTGAACCTCAGCCATCGTGTGAAGCTTTCCGAGTCCTATAGCGATGTCAGCAGCGGTCTTGAGGCCAGTAACTGCGCCTTGAAGCATAGCCATATCCATAACATCTCCACGCGAAGTTAATGGAATGGCAGATTACGCTTTTTTAGACTTGCGTACCAGGCTTCCTTTGATCTGAAATAATAGAGGCGCGCACAGCCTTTTCCGGAGAATCCACTTGGCGCGTTTGTAGCACTGCATAGAACTTCTGTTTAGAGTTATTGGTATCTGACCATGCATAGCAATATGATGCTGATGGATGCTCTATTAATTCAAAAAAAGATACCGTCCCCTTCCAAACAGTTTCATCCTTGAATTGTTCATGAACTTGGTACGAACGAACAAAAACGGCTTTAGCGTTATGCAGCTTTTCAACTGCTTGAGCTAAAGCCGTTACATCTTCATCAGAAATATTTTTAATGGGTTGTTTCACCTTCTTCTTTGTCCTTGGGAGGGGCAGACTGAATTAATAGCTTTTGAAAGCCAGTAAATGCCTCAAGAGCTTTCACCATGTCAGCATCGACATCACCGGTCACAATAATACGAAATCCCTGATTGGGGCGTATTTCATGTGCGAACACAACTCTTTCACAATGCATAATGGGCACCTTTCCTTTCGGAGAGGGAGGTGGCGGAGGTGGGGTTTTTCCGCCTTCATTCTCACCCTCTTCTGGCTCATTATCCTCGTTTTTATCTTCTTCCGCAAGTTTTGCATAAGAAATCGTATCATCAAAGACCTTTAATAATCGCTGTGCCGCATCTTCGGTAAAGTTCTTATCTAGATGCAAAATACTTTGGCATTCATGGTCTGGTGGACGATTTGCACCCCATTCTGCCCAAAGCTCTTGAATGACCTTTGGTTTTATTGCAGCTTCTTTAATTGCTTTTTCAGCATTACTGGGCCGTTTGTCTTTTAGAATGGTCATTGCTAATGGGCTAAGTTTTAATTTACGTTCATCCCCTGTGCCTAGCTCTTCTAATAGCCCGAACGCAACCAGCGCAGCAATAGTCTGGATTCCGCCACTGCTCTTTTCCGCGTATTTCCACGCTTTCACAATATTGGATGGACGGCCAGAATTTGAACCGTATTCAGCTTCAAGCTCCTTAGCGCGATCTACGCATTTACCCAATGAAATAAAAGGGAATTGGGGGCTTCTAGCTTTTTTTGCACTATCTTCTTTTTTGGCATTATCTTCCATGGCAACCTCCTACATGAACTTGTAGGCAGAACACTATCACAAATTGCCAGAACTATGCAAGCGATAAATTAAAATAGTTCAAGATTAAATTATTCTAAAGTTCAGAAAATAGTTCTTGACATGGAGATAAGAATCAGGATAATGGAGGCTGGAAAGGACGAAACCCTCGAAAAGGAGGCAACCGATTCGAGGGTTTCTGATAGTTCAGCGGGGCGGATTTGGTATGGCCTAGGGCTCTACATCCGAACGGCCGGGGGTTCGACTCCCCTCCGCTCCACCGATTAAATACTACCACAAGAGGCTGATATGAACAAGCTTTCGATGGAAAAACAGGTTCGCGTCATAGGCGGATTGGTCGAGGGTTGCAGTATTCGTAGCATTGAGCGAATGACTGGTATTCATAGAGATACAATCATGCGGTTAAGCGTTCGCGTTGGTGAAGGATGTACTCGCCTTATGGACGAGACTATGCGTGGTCTTAAATGCGAACAAATCCAAGTTGACGAACTCTGGTCGTATGTTGGCAAAAAACAGCGCCACGTCACAGATAGCGATGATAAAAGCCGCGTGGGTGACGCATGGACGTTTGTTGCTATGGATCGCGATACAAAGCTTGTTCCATGTTTCAGAGTTGGCAAGCGAACCGCACCTGATGCCAAAGCATTTATTCAAGATTTGGCCGGTAGGTTAGAAACACGATGCCAACTTTCAAGTGATGGCTTGAAAGCCTATATAGAAGCTTGCGAACTGGCTTTTGGTAGCAACATTGATTATGGGCAGATTGTAAAATCGTATGAGGCGGAGCCAATGGGTGCTGGGCGTTATAGCCCGCCAAAAGTCGTCGCTACAGAAAAGACGATTATTTGCGGCAATCCAGATCACAGTAAAATAAGTACATCGCATATTGAAAGGCTGAATCTAACCACCAGAATGCAGATGCGTAGGTTTACCAGATTAACAAATGCATTCAGTAAAAAGATTGAAAATCTACGCGCCGCTGTTGGATTGCACTTTGCTCATTACAATCTAGCAAGAGTGCATGGAAGCCTTAGAGTTACACCAGCCATGGAAGCTGGTATTTCGACTCATATTTGGGAGTTGGAAGAACTGATAGAAGCGGCCGCGGCAAATTAGGACACTACCCGTCGGCGATATCCGATGCTCAGGGATCGCGCGTGCATATCAATAAGGAGGGTGGCCCGTCATTGCGCGAATCGGATGCCGGTTTGCGCGGCAGATCAATGCCGAAAGTTATGGTTACGGCGGCCTGACACGCATGCATCGGGTAGAATTGCGTACCATGAAACCCATATATTCCATACCGGTGCTGCTGGCATGCTTATCCGTGCTTCCGGTTCGTGCCGCCACACTGCCGGGTATCCCCGAATTCATCGATGAGATGGTCGCAAGGCATCAATTCAATCGTGAAGAACTGGAACACGTATTTGACCGCGCGCAGTACCTGCCCTCGGTGATCGAAACCATATCGCGCCCGGCAACCGCCAAGCCGTGGCCGGAATATCGCGCTAACTTCGTGAATCCAGAGCGTGTTAAATTCGGTTTGAAATTCTGGCAAAAATACCTGAATACCCTGCGTCGTGCTGAGCGGGAATTCGGTGTGCCGCAGGAGATCATAGTTGCGCTGATCGGAGTGGAAACCATTTATGGCCAGGATGCAGGCACTTTTCGCATCCTCGACGCGCTGACCACGCTTGCGTTTGATTTTCCTCGCCGCGAAGAGTTTTTTCGCAGCGAGCTGGAAAATTACCTGTTGCTGGCACGTGATCAGCAGTTCAACATGCTTGCCATCCGCGGCTCATATGCGGGAGCGATCGGCATTCCGCAATTCATGCCGAGCAGCTATCGCAATTTTGCGGTGGATTTCAACGGCAACCAGAAAATCGATCTGCTGAGTGAACCCGGAGATGCCATAGGCAGCGTCGCCAACTATCTGAGGGAATATGGCTGGACCAATAGCGCTCCAGTGGCAGTGCGCGCCCAAGTCGTGGAAAAAAACTGGATCGGCGAGATCACCGCTCCGCGCACACTGGAGGAATGGTCGGCAGTAGGTATAGCGCCCAGTGAAAAATTGCCCAAGGATCTGCGTGCGCGCCTGGCCGATTTCACGGTGGAAAACGGCAAGGAATTATGGCTGGTATTCAATGACTTCGATGTCATCACACGCTACAACAACAGCGATTTCTACGCGATGACCGTGTTCCAGCTGGCGGAAGAACTGAAAGCGGCGCGCAAGGTCAGTTCAGCAAGGTAACGCGCCGCGCGCCGTTGTATATTCGCCGCCAATAATCGTCCAGCATGTATTCGACGCGAACAGTCCCCCCGCTGCTGGGTGCATGGATGAAACGGTAATCGCCCAGATAGATTCCGACATGTGAAAACCTTTTGTGCAGCGTGTTGAAAAACACC
Organism: Pseudomonadota bacterium; assembly: GCA_049320585.1. Lineage (GTDB taxonomy): Bacteria > Pseudomonadota > Gammaproteobacteria > Burkholderiales > Gallionellaceae > Gallionella. The sequence goes on from JBMOQB010000038.1 coordinate 37,799, forward strand.
AGGTCGCCGGTGCGCAGCTCGTTGGAACGGACCGCCTTGCCCATGGTACTGATCTCAACGGTGCTGCGCGGCAAGCTGATATCCAGCGTCCGACTGTATACATGACCGACAAAACCGCTGCAATCGAAACCCGAATCTGGAGTATCCCCGCCGTATTTGTAGGGTGTGCCGATCAGGCTGCGGGCATAAGAAACGAGGCTGCCAGCATCGCCATGCCGGGCCTGCATATAGTTTTTATCCGATACGCATGCACTGAGTGCCAATAGAAATATCAGCAGTATGGATCTCATGCGGGTGCCCGGCCATAACCAGCCACTTGGCAACCGTCTTTTGGCAGCTTGGTGGGATGGCTAGTAGTCATATCAGCGGTTCCATTAAAAGTATTTCGTAGAGCGAATTTAATGTACTCCAGCCGCACTTGTAAAGGGCATCTTCGTCCGTCAGCGGATGCAAAAACGCCCGGCAGTCCGCAAGGACTGCCGGGCGAAACCAGGGGGAGGGTGGTTTTTATTTTTTCGCCGGGCAGGTGCTCATGCCGAAGATCGCATAACCCGGGCAAAAGCCGATGGCGCCGGTCAATAGCGGCAGAACGCCGATCCAGCCCCACAAGCCGACTGTTCCGGTGGCGGCTAGCCCGATCAGCACCAGGCCGGCAATGACACGTAATGATCTATCGATAGTTCCTTCGTTGATTTTCATGTTGAGCTCCTTGGTTGATCCGGGAAGTGTTCAGGTTAGATCGATTCTGCCGGCAAGTCTGTGACAAAAATCACACAGGAAAACTTGCGCAGGACGGAATCAGGCAAGCAATAACTGCTAAGGAACCTCTGATTAAGTCCCACATGGCCGCGAATTCGACTTTGCGGGATGGGATGCAAGAAAGGCGACAAAGCGAATGGTTATTCCCTTCGCTAGGAGTAGCACCCCCGACACGGTGCGCGTAAGCGTCTGGTGCGGGAGGGGGTTGCAAGCGGCTGCTCCCGCAATCGGCTGCTGCGCAGTAACGTGTCGCAGCCGCACGCAACAGACCGCCCGCAAAGCCAGTTCCCTCGCGGGTTGCGACAAAAACGGGCGCTCGCGGTGTTGCGCTCCTTGGCATCGTAGAATGACTACGACCGGCGTCGTGCGCCTTGCGATCATCCCGTTTTTGTCAGCAACGCGGCTCATGGCGGACTTAATCAGAGGTTCCCTAAGGCTCGGCCAATTTTTTGAGTGCCGCCTTATCGGTGATCTCGATCTGCTCGCGCCCCAGCTTTACCCAGCCCTGCTCTGCGTAACCCTTGAGCAGGCGGCTGACGATCTCCCTTGCGCTGCCAAGTTCGTCGGCCAAGGCCTGATGGGTCGCGTGGATCGGGCTGGGCTTGTTGGCGAGGAGATGGGCGAGACGCTGATCGAGCTTTTGAAAAGCCACCGCTGAAACCAGTTGCATCAGGTCGGTGAGCCGGTCGGAAAACAGGTGGAACACATAGCTGCGAAACGCTTCCTGTGTACCGATCAGGAACTGAAAGGTGGCGGCGGGAAGCAGCACCATTTCCAGTGTCTGTTCGGCGATGCCGCGCGCGTGATAGCGCGTGTGTCCGAGCAGGCAGCTGCTGGTGAGTATGCAGCTCTCGCCGGGCACCACCTGATACAGTTGCAGTTCGCGCCCGTTCGGTGCGGCCTTGATGACGCGGATGCTACCCGACAACAGCAGCGGAAAACCCCGGCAAGGCTGGTTCTCATCGAACATCACCGTCCCCGCCGGGAGGTGCATCACAGTTGCTGCTGCAAGCAGTTCTGCCTGGTCTGTTTCGGACAGCTCGCGCAGCATCGGATATTGCTGTAACAGGCGGGATTGGGTGTGGTTGTCTATCATTCTAAATTTTGGCGGGAATACAGAACTATTGCAGTTTAACCCCTCCCGGCCTCCCCTTGTCAGGGGAAGGGCAGGTGGTCTCCTCCCCTGACAAGGGGAGGCCGGGAGGGGTTTGAGGCCAGTGCCAAGTTGGGCTATTTCAACTTTCAGGCCGCATGTGCGGGAACAAGATCACATCGCGGATGCTGGCACAGTCGGTGAGCAACATCACCAGCCTGTCTATGCCGATGCCTTCCCCTGCAGTTGGCGGCAGGCCATATTCCAGCGCGCGCACGTAATCGTTGTCCTTGAACATCGCCTCTTCGTCGCCGGCATCCTTCGCGGCGACCTGCGCGTCGAAGCGGGCTGCCTGATCCTCCGCATCGTTCAATTCGGAGAAACCGTTGGCGATCTCGCGTCCGACGATGAACAGCTCGAAGCGTTCGGTGATCTCGGGGTTTGCGTCGCTGCTGCGCGCCAGCGGGGAGACTTCAACCGGGTAATCGACGATGAACGTAGGCTCGAACAATTGCGCTTCGGCCAATTCCTCGAACAGTGACAGTTGCAGCCCCCCGATGCCGTCTTCAGGTTTGTATTTGGCTTTCAGATCCTGCAGTTCGGCGATCACGAATTCACGGTCGTTGAGTTGTTTGGTGGTGAATTGCGGATGATATTTCTGGATCGCCTGCACCATGGTCAGCCGCTGGAATGGCTTGGCAAAATCCAGCGCTCTGCCCTGGTAGCTGATCAGCGTCGTGCCCAGGACTTTTTGTGCTATTTCACGGAGCAGGTTTTCGCTGAAGTCCATCAGATAACGATAGTCGCGATAGGCTTCGTAAAATTCCAGCATCGTGAATTCGGGATTGTGGCGCGTCGAAAGTCCCTCGTTGCGGAAATTGCGGTTGATCTCGAACACCTTTTCAAAGCCGCCCACCACCAGCCGCTTCAGGTACAGTTCCGGTGCGATGCGCAGATACATCTTCATGTCCAGCGCGTTATGATGCGTCTCGAACGGCTTGGCAGCCGCTCCGCCGGGAATGGCGTGCATCATCGGCGTCTCGACTTCCAGGTAACCGTGGCGCACAAAATATTCGCGGATTGCCTGGATGATCCTGGTGCGGGTGACGAATACCTTGCGCGCCTCCTCGTTGGTGATCAGGTCGAGATAACGCTGGCGGTATTTCTGCTCCTGATCGGACAAGCCGTGGAATTTTTCCGGCAGCGGCCGCAGCGCCTTGGTCAGCAGACGCACCCGGGTGACCCGCACGGAAAGCTCGCCGGTCTTGGTCTTGAACAACACGCCCACAGCGCCGAGTATGTCGCCGAGGTCAAAATGCTTGAACGCGCTGTGCGCTTCCTCGCCGGTGTCGTTGTTGCTGATGAACAACTGGATGCGCCCGCTCATGTCCTGCACCGTCGCAAAGCTGGCCTTGCCCATCACGCGCTTCAGCATCATGCGTCCGGCCACCGCAACATGGAACTGTGCGGCTTCCAGTTCGTCATGCGTCTTGCCGCCAAACTCGGCGTGCAGTTCACCCGCAAGATGTTTACGCTCAAAGTCATTGGGGAAAGCCGCACCTGCTTTGCGAATTGCGGAAAGTTTGCTGCGGCGCTCCTCGATTACCTGGTTTGTCTGGTAAATGACCGGCCCAGCTTCGTCTATGAGGCTGTCGATTTTCTGATCTAATTTTTCGCTTCCGGTAGTCATGTCATTCCTGGTTAAACACCTTGCTTTAATGTTCTCCTGAAACGGTGCTGAGTCATCGTGCATGCTGGAGACTGGCGATTGTGGCACGAACCACTATCCCATGCAATTCAAGAAGATGATAGACGCAGCGAGGCAATGCTTCGGACGAAATGAATTTCAATTGACCGTAAACACGACCTGAGAGTAACCTTTGCAAGTAGTGCGATGAACGGGGAGTCATCTTGGGGAACGATTCGATAACGAGCTCGAACGCTGCTAACACGACCGGACATCTGCGTTCGGTCATCGCCGGAGCCTGTGCGGAATCGCCCCGCTTGTTGCATGTGCTGCATGCGCTGCAACAGCAGTTCCTGCATATCTCCGATGAAGCTGCCCGCGAAGTCGCCGCACATCTCGGTGTGCCGCTCAGCCAGGTCGAGGCGGTGGTCGAGTTCTATTCCTTCCTGCACAAGACTCCGCGCGGCCGGTTCGATATCCTGTTCAGCAACTGCACCAGTTGCGGCTATATGGCCGGGGGCGCGGACCTGATGGCCATGCTTGCCCGGCGTCTGGGCATCATAGCCGGCAACACGCGCGCCGATGGTCTGGTAAGCATAGGCGAGACTTCCTGCATCGGCATGTGCGACCACGGTGCGGCACTGCTGGTCAATGGAATGCCGATCGCCCGGCTGGATGCAGCGATGATAGACCGTATCGCCGTCCTGGTTGAGGCAGGGACGCCGCTGGCGGATTGGCCTGCCGGATGGTTCCGGGTTGACGACAATATCCGCGCCGGAGGCCTGCTGCTTAACGATGATCTTGTGGCGGGAGATGGGCTGCGTGCGATGTTGGCGCGCGGCGCAGCGGACACGCTGAACGAGATCATCCAGTCGGGTTTGCGCGGCCGGGGCGGCGCGGGATTCAGCGCCGGCATGAAGTGGCAGTTCTGCCGCGAAGCGCGGGGTGACATGCACTATGTGGTATGCAATGCCGACGAGGGCGAGCCTGGCACGTTCAAGGATCGCATCCTGTTGCGCAGCCATGCCGATGCGGTGTTCGAGGGAATGACCGTGTGCGCTTCCGTAACCGGTGCGAAACTGGGCTTTCTCTATCTGCGCGGCGAGTATCGCTACCTGTTGCCGCAATTGGAGGCCGTATTGGCGCGCCGCCGCGAACTGGGCCTGCTGGGCGACAACATCCTCGGTCACCCCGGATTCGATTTCGACATCGAGATCGCAGTCGGGGCGGGTGCCTACATCTGCGGCGAAGAATCGGCGCTGATCGAGTCGCTGGAAGGCAAGCGGGGGGTGCCGCGCAACCGCCCGCCATTTCCGGTGACGCATGGCTATCTCGGCCAGCCTACCGTGGTCAACAATGTCGAGACATTTGTCGCAGCCGCTCATGTAGCATTGCACGGCAGTGCGTGGTTCAGGGCGGTGGGAATCGAGCACTCGGCCGGCAGCAAGATACTGAGCGTCAGCGGCGACTGTGCCGTGCCGGGGATCTATGAATATCCGTTCGGTGTCACTATCCGGCAGGTGCTGGATGACTGCGGTGCAACAGATGTTCAGGCAGTGCAGGTCGGCGGCCCTTCCGGGAAACTGATCGGCAGCGCGGAATTTGATCGCAGGCTGGGTTTCGACGATCTGCCCACCGGCGGATCGCTGATGGTTTTTGGCCAGGCACGCGATCTGCTGGCGGTCATCGTCAATTTTGCGCACTTCTTCGCCCATGAGAGTTGCGGCTTCTGCACCCCTTGCCGGGTCGGCACGACACTGCTCAAGAACGGTCTGGACAAGATCGCCGGCGGACATGGCACGCAATACGACCTGGATGAGATGAAACGCGTGGGCGCACTGGTCAAGCGCCGCTCGCATTGCGGTCTGGGGCAGACCGCAGCGAATCCCATCCTGGACGGCATGCAGCGGTTCCCGCAGCTATTCGAGCAACGGCTGGTGCATCGTGATTTTGTGCCGCACTTCGATCTGGACAGAGCGCTGGAGCAAGCGCGCCAGATCACGCATCGCGATGATGCAGAAGCGCACCTGGAATGAGACAGGCATATCATGAACGCGGATAGCGGAAAAGATCCCACCATGCCAAACACGATCACGATAGACGGGCAGGACATCCCGTTCAATCCAGGGCAGACCATCATGGATGCGGCTTTGGCCGCCGGTGTCTATATCCCACATCTGTGCCATCGTCCCGGACTTACGCCGCATGGCAGTTGCAAACTGTGTACTGTCGATATCGGCAGCAGGGATGTGTCGACGCATGATTCGGACCGCAGGGTGCAAACAAAATTTTCGGTCGATACCGACAGCAGGAGCGTGTCGGCCTGCACCATGCCCGCGGTGGCCGGGCAGCAGATCAGCAACAACACAGCGGCGTTGAATGAGGTGCGCAAGACCATCACTCAGATGTTGTTCATCGAGGGTAATCATATCTGCCCTTCCTGCGAAAAGAGCGGCGACTGCACGCTGCAGGCAATGGCCTATCATCTGGGCATGCTGGATGGCCACTACCCGGCGTTCTTCCCGCGCCGTGATGTGGATGCCTCGCATCCGGCCGTGCTGCTGGACCGCGACCGCTGCATACTGTGCGAGCTGTGCGTGCGTGCCAGCCGCGAAATCGACGGCAAGAATGTGTTCGCCATTTCCGGGCGCGGTACTGCTGCGCATCTGATCGTGAATTCACCCAGCGGCAAGCTGGCGGACAGTGATCTGGAAATCAATGATCTGGCCGCACATATCTGTCCGGTAGGCGCGATCCTGATCAAGGAGCATGGCTACGAAGTCCCGATCGGTCGGCGCACCTTCGATCTCCATCAGGTCGGTGAGATCGGACTGAAAGAAGTTCCGCTGACCAAGACGAGACACCGCGATGAATAAGCTGAAGATCGCCACCACCTCGCTGGCCGGCTGTTTCGGTTGCCACACGTCCTTCCTCGATATGGATGAGCGGCTGGTGGCGTTGCTCGAACATGTCGAACTCAACCGTTCACCGTTTACCGACATCAAGCATTGCGGTCCGTGCGACATCGGCCTGATCGAGGGCGGGGTGTGCAATGCGGAAAACGTGCATGTACTGCGCGAATTTCGCGCCAACTGCAGGATACTGATCGCGGTCGGCGCCTGCGCCATCAATGGCGGGGTGCCTGCGATGCGCAACCATTTCGATCTGCGAGAGTGCCTGGAAGAATCCTATCTGAACGGGGTTGGCGTAGAGAATGCGCAGATTCCGGATGATGTGGAACTGCCGCTGCTGCTCGACAAGGTGCATCCTGTTCATGAAGTGGTACACATCGATTACTACCTGCCGGGCTGCTCGCCTTCGGCCGATGAATTCCTGAAAGTGTTGGGCGATCTGCTGGAAGGGAAAGTGCCAGCGATTCCAAAAAATTTGCTGCATTATGATTAGTCCGTGTAGGGCGGAACGCAACGCGGTTCCGCCGGATGATTTTTGAATTGCGGCGGAACGCCCCTGTGGGGCTTCCGCCATACGTAATGCTCCTACGGATAACTTTCCCAGGTCATACTAAAAGGTTGCTCCTACTATGGAACAAAACATAACGTCCTCACCCAACCTCAGGCGGGTCGCCATCGATCCGGTCACTCGGGTCGAGGGGCACGGCAAGATCACGCTGCTGCTGGATGATGAAAATCACATCCATGAGGCGCGCTTTCACATCGTCGAATTTCGCGGTTTCGAAAAATTCATCCAGGGCCGTCCTTATCGCGAAGTGCCGTTCATTGTGCAGCGCTTGTGCGGGATCTGTCCGGTCAGCCATCAACTGGCGGCGGCCAAGGCGGTGGACCAGCTGGTTGGCGTGGAGCGGCTCACGCCCACGGCTGAAAAGCTGCGCCGCCTGCTGCATTTCGGCCAGGTACTGCAATCGCACGCGCTGCATTTCTTTCATCTGTCTTCGCCCGATCTGCTGTTCGGCTTCGGCAGCGACCCGGCGCAGCGCAACATCGTCGGCGTGCTGGACAAATACCCCGATCTCGCGCTGAAAGGCGTGCGGTTGCGCAAGTACGGGCAGCAGATCATCGCGGCGATCTCCGGCAAGCGCATCCACGGTACCGCCACCGTGCCGGGCGGCATGAACAAGCCGCTCAGCGTTGCCGAGCGTGATGCATTGCTGGTCGATATCCGGGATATTCTGGCGTGGTGCCAGGACGCGGTGGAACTCAATGAGCAGATCCATACCGGACATCCGGAGCATCGCGCATTCGCCACGTTGAGCAGCAATTTCCTCGGCATGGTCGGAAACAGGGGAGAGCTGGAGCTGTATCACGGCGGCCTGCGCGCGCGCTCGGCTGACGGAGCAACGATCTTCGACCAGTTCGACTATCGCGGCTATCAGGACATCCTGCGCGAGGAAGTGCGCCCGTGGAGCTACATGAAGTTCCCGTATCTGACCGGGCTGGGCAAACTGCAGGGCTGGTATCGCGTCGGCCCGCTGGCGCGCGTGAACAATTGCGATGCGATCGCAACACCGCTGGCGGAAGCCGCGCGCAAGCGCTTCAGGGCATTCGGCCGGGGCGGTTTCGTGCAGGACACGCTGGCCTATCACTGGGCGCGCATGATCGAAGCCTTGCATTGCGCCGAGTCCATCAACCAACTGCTGCATGATGACGGGATCACCGGCACCGATCTGGTGGCGGACCATGGCGAGATGCGCAGTATGGGAATAGGCGTGATCGAAGCGCCGCGCGGCACGCTGTTCCATCATTACCAGATCGACGAGCAGGGCCTGATAACAAAAGCTAACCTGATCGTATCGACCACCAGCAACAATCAGGCGATGAATGAATCGGTGCGTTCAGTCGCCAATGAATATCTGGACGGTCACACGCTCACCGAGGGTTTGCTCAATCATCTGGAAGTTGCGGTGCGCGCTTATGACCCTTGTCTGTCCTGTGCCACTCATGCCATGGGCAAGATGCCGTTGCAGGTCGAGCTGCTTGATGCGGACGGTGTCTTGGTTTCAAAACTTACTCGTTCCGTTACCGATGTCTGCGAATAAATCCTCGTTCCTTCCCCTTAACAGGGGGAAGGCCAGGATGGGGGTGTGAAACACAGTGAGCAGACGAACCAGTTTAGTGACAACGACAAGGGCCAGATCGTTGCGTCGCGGCATGACAGATTCCGAGCGTATGCTGTGGCAGGCGCTACGCGACAAACAACTTAACGGCCACCGCTTTCGACGGCAACATCCCATCGGGAAATACATTGCCGATTTCGCGTGTATCGAACGGAAAATCGTGATTGAACTGGATGGCGGGCAGCATCAGGATCATGTTGCATATGACGAACAGAGAACTGCTTTTCTACAGGAAAATGGATGGTGGGTTCTGCGGTTCTGGAACAATGATGCATTGAATAATATAGAGGGCGTCTTATTCACGATTGCAGAAAATTTGACGGTTCTACCCCCATCCTAGCCTTCCCCCTGCAAGGGGGAAGGAACTGGCATTGGTGGGTAATGGATAATTCGGTTAGGTAAACCCCCGGCTATGCCGGGGGACTCACAAGGGTTTGACCTATGCGGCGGTCACATAAAGAAAAGTCAAAATTCAGTGACATTATTCGGCCCCCTCGCTTCGCTCTCCCCC
>JBMOQB010000039.1:0-46300 GCA_049320585.1 Pseudomonadota bacterium
CCAGCCCAACTCGGGTAAGCTTCATTTCGACTCCTCCTCTCAGTGATTGGAAATTCGCATTCCCAATCTGGCACATCAGATGCCGTTTGAGTAGGGGGAGTCCATGTCATTAGTAGACACCCTAAAAAATTCCGGGAAAGACACCTTCGAGGTGTACAATCTGGCACACATCCTGCTGTGCCTTGTTTCTATGTAAGGAGAAATTATGGTACCCCTTAATTCTTCAGATAAAAGCACCACGATCAATCCCCCAAGCTGCTTGATCAAGTGCGCGATAAGTTGCGCGTAAAGCACTATAGCATTCGCACCGAGCAGACTTACGTGGACTGGATTAAACGCTATATTTACTATCACGGCAAGCGCCACCCGAAAGATTTGGGGGTGCGGGATATCGAAGCATTTCTTACACATCTTGTGGTGGCAGGCAAAGTTGCGGCTTCCACACAGAATCTGGCCAAGAGTTCAATATTGTTCCTTTATCGCGAGGTGCAGTCCGTTTTGTCGCATTTGTCGGGTACTCATGCGTTGATCGCATCATTGTTGTATGGCGGCGGGATGCGCCTGATGGAGACGGTGCGCTTGCGGATGAAGGATGTCGAATTTGCACGGCACGAGATCGTGGTGCGCGAAGGCAAGGGTGTGGTCAGTTCGCTGGATAGGTGATGCCTTGAGCAAGATTCTTTCCGTCACGTCGCTGACTGCGTCTTTGCGTTCCGGTGTTCCGGTTGTCGATGGTATTTCGTTCGACATCGCGGCAGGCGAGACTTTTGTGCTGCTCGGCGAATCGGGCTGCGGAAAATCCATGACCGCGCTGTCGCTGCTGCGCCTACTGCCGGATGGGGTGGTGCACACGGGCGGCACGGCGCTGCTGGATGACATCGACCTGTTCGGCTTGCGCGAGCGCGAGATGCGCGATGTGCGCGGCGGCAAGATCGCGATGATCTTTCAGGAACCGGGGCTGAGCCTTAATCCGGTGATGACGGTTGGAGAGCAGATCGGCGAAGTGCTGGTGCTGCATCAAAAGTCACCCTCTCCCCAGCACACCCCAACCCCCCCTAACCCCCCTTGTCAGGGGGGAAAACCACGCCCTCCCTTGACAAGGGGAGGGATAGGGAGGGGTTTGATTCGGCAGCGCTGCATCGAGTTGCTCGATCAGGTCGGTATCCCCGATGCTGCGCGCCGTATAACCGAATATCCGTTCCAGTTTTCCGGGGGCATGAAGCAGCGTGTGATGATTGCGATGGCGCTGGCCGGGCAACCGCGGCTGCTTGTTGCCGATGAGCCGACCACCGCGCTGGATGTGACAATACAGGCGCAGGTGTTGCAACTGTTGCGCGACACCCAGGCCGCCAGCGGCATGTCGTTGCTGCTGATCACCCACGACCTTGGGGTGGTGTCTGAAATGGCGCATCAGGTCGGTGTGATGTATGCCGGTCAGATCGTCGAGCAGGCATCACGTAAGCAGTTGTTCGCCCGGCCGCTGCATCCCTACACGCAAAAACTGTTTGCCGCCTTGCCGGAAATGCAACGCAGCGGACAGCTGCTGGCCGCCATTCCCGGCAGCGTACCTCAGCCCGGCAGTATCACTCAGGGTTGCCGTTTCGCACCGCGCTGCGATCAAGCCTGGTCGTTGTGCCATGAGCAAACGCCGACGTGGACGATGATGAAAGATGGGCGAGGGGTGAGGTGTCATCTCTACGCCGCTGATGCGGCGGGAAGGGACAAGGGGGAAGGGATAAGGGTGGATGCCGCGCCGGGATTTACCCCTGCTCCCTTATCCCTTGCTCCTTCACTCCTGCAAGTCAAAGATTTGCGCGTCCACTTCCCGATCCGCAAGGGCATCTTGCAGCGTGTGGCAGGACATGTGAAGGCGGTGGATGGGGTATCGCTGGAAATACCGCGGGGACGCACGCTGGCGCTGGTCGGGGAATCGGGTTGCGGCAAGACCACGCTGGGCAAGGCGTTGCTGCAATTGATACCGCTCACTGCGGGCAGCGTGCAGTTTGACGGAAGCGAATTGATTGGCCTCAGCGCGCGCGCATTGCGCGCGCAACGGGCCACGATGCAGATGGTTTTTCAGGATCCTTATGCATCATTGAATCCGAAGATGCGCGTTGCGGAGATACTTGAGGAAGGGATGACCGCACTAAGCATCGGGAATAACAGTTCGGCGCGCCAGTTGTACATTGATACTCTGCTCGACCAGGTCGGTCTGGCGCGCAAAAGCAAGTGGCGCTATCCGCATGAGTTTTCGGGCGGGCAGCGGCAGCGCATCGCGATCGCGCGCGCGCTGGCCGTATCGCCGCAATTGTTGATCTGCGACGAGCCAACCAGCGCGCTGGATGTTTCGGTGCAGGCGCAGATATTGAACCTGCTGAAATCGCTGCAACAGGAACTGAATCTGAGTTATTTGTTTATCACCCACAACCTCGCTGTGGTGGGGTATCTGGCGCATGAAGTGTGCGTGATGTATCTGGGGCGCATCGTCGAGCGCGGCACAGCAGAAGAAGTGTTGCGTGCCCCAAAACATCCTTACACACAGGCGCTGTTGTCTGCTGTGCCGCGCATAGACGGATCAGGCCGGGAACGAATCAGGCTGGAAGGCGACTTGCCTTCCGGGCGCCCGGACAGTTATTCGTAATCAGCCAACCCGCCGCAGGGTTGTCATTCGGGTGCCCGGCCATAAGTTTTTCGGCTTGCGCCACGCTGTCCACGCGCCATGGAACGATGCTCTGCCGCATATCCCTCTGCGAATGCGCTTTCGTCTACCCATCGCGTCAATTGTTATTTGTTTGGCGAAAACCCGGATTGACGACAGGGTGTTTTAGGTTTAAAAAGGTAACAGGCACTCCGGTAGTGAAAAACGGAGATTTAGGTGGTAACTGATCACGAAAACTTTTTATAAAGGAGTGAATCATGAGCACCAGATTAGCGGGAGCAGAAAGAGAAGCAAGCAAAGAAAAACTCATCCAGGATTTTCGCATGGTCGTGACTGACACGGAGGAACTGTTGCGTGCGACCGCCGGGCTTGCGGGCGAGAAAGTGTCTGCAGTGCGCGGACGCATACAGGAAAATCTGGAGATTGCTAAAGAACGGCTCAACGCCGCCGAGGATGCCGTAGTCGCCAGGACCAAAGAGGCTGCAAAGGCAACCGATGAGTATGTGCATGAGAACCCATGGACAGCAGTGGGAGTCGGGGCGGCTGTCGGCGTGATCGTGGGCATGCTGATTTCGCGAGGTCGATAGAAGACCATGCCCGTGCAAAGTTCGAGGTTGATGGGGTCGTTAAAGCGGCTGGTTTCGACACTGATTTCCATCGTTTCGACTCGACTGGAGTTGCTGGCCAATGAGCTGCAGGAGGAGCGTGTGCGCCTGACGCAAATGCTCCTTTTTTCTTTGTTTGCGCTTTTTGCTTTTGGCATGGGTTTGATGTTGCTAACGATATTCATCGTCGTGCTGTTCTGGGATGACAACCGTCTTGCCGTGCTGGGGGGCTTGTCGACCCTGTTTTTTATGCTGGCAATGTTGATGGTGTTGATGTTGCGCAACAAGGCAAAGTCACACGCAAAATTGTTTTCCGCAAGTCTGGCCGAGTTTTCCAGGGACAGGGAACAACTGGGAGCAGATCATGAATGACCGGAAGAGTGACCTGATGCAGAATCGCGCTGAGCTGTTGGCAAGAATCGCCGCACAGCGCAAGCAGGTGACCGAGATCGGATCGGAGTGGCAGGCGCCGCTGGCACTGGCCGATCAGGGAGTTGATGCTGTGCTTTTTTTGCGCCGTCATCCCTTGCTGGTCGCCGGGGCGGTGGTTTTTTTCGTGATTCGCCGACGCGGTATGGCTGGTTTGGCGGGAGGGGTGTGGGGAATCTGGAAAGGATACCGCTACTTTATTTCCATGTCGGAAAAGTTGCTGTCGCGAGGTTAACTTCCTCGCGACACGATGTTGATAGCGGTTAATTTGCACCACGCTGATCGGGTGACCAGCAGAATATTCGGTATGGGGTCAGAAGACTTTCGTCTTGTTATGCATGCTGTTGGAAGAGCTGTAGGAAGCAGGCTGCGTCACAGCGATGACTTGCCCTGGTCTGATTATCTTCAAAGGCCCGTTCCATTGTCTCAGCCTGGCAACGCTGACATGATAGCGGCGTGCTATATGTGACAGTGTTTCACCTCTGCGCACTCTGTGCCGGGTGGCACGCCCGTGGTCGTCGGCCAGGTGCATGTTGAAAGCCTCAAATCCGGCTTCGCTTTCTTCGTCAATTGCCGGCACCAGCAGGGTTTGTCCGTTGCTGATATTGCCGTGACGGGATATTCCGTTTACTAGCTTGAGATTTTCCACCGACATGCCGAAGCGCGGTGCCAGTTTGTCCAGGCGCTCACCCTTTTTGGGCTGGTAGGATTGCCAGGTTACCAGCGGTTTGTCGTAGTTCTCCAGATTTTCGGTAAACGTGTTCATCTTGTCTATCGGCAGCAAAATCAGATCGGTGTTGTCCTGCAGGATCACCGGACGGGTGTGTGCCGGATTGAGTGCGGTGAATTCTTCTTCCGAGATATCAGCCAGCTCAGCAGCCAGTTTCACGTCCATGTGATTGGAAGTGGCTACAACGGCAAAGTAGGGTTTGTTGGGGATCTCGGGCAGTGTCAATGCAAACTTGGCAGGGTCGGAAATGATGTTCTTGATGGCCATCAGCTTTGGCACGTAATTGCGGGTTTCCTTCAGCAATTTCAAACTCGCGTAGTTCGTCGGCCGACCGTGTTTGCGGTTATAAGCCTGAGCGCGTTGCACAGCGCCTTCGCCGCAATTGTACGCAGCAAGCGCCAATTCCCAGTCACCGAACATGTCGTGCAGTTTTTGCAGGTAGTCGAGCGCTCCGTTGGTCGCGTTGATGACATCGCGGCGGCCGTCATACCACCAGTTTTGCTCCATGCCGAATTTTTTGCCGGTGGAAGGGATGAATTGCCAGATGCCGGAAGCGCTGCTGACTGAGTATGCACCGGGATTAAAGGCGCTTTCGACCATAGGCAGCAGCGCAATCTCGGCAGGCATGCCACGGCGTTCGACTTCTTCAGTGATGTAAAAAAGATAGCGGCGTGCCCGATCAGTCATTCGATCTACGTAATCCGGATGGCGCGCGTACCATTTTTCATGTTTGGCTACCAGCTTTGAGTCCAATTCGCCCAACGAGAAACCATTGCGTATGCGGACCCACAGGTCCTGCGTCGCCGGAGCGGCTAGCGAAGATTGCTGAGCAGCCAGCGCTTCTGGCAGGAGTTCGAGCATGATGTTGCGTGCAGAAGGAAGATATTTTGGTTCAGCCGTATCAATCACAGGGGAATTGAGTGCGAGCATCTCTGCCGCGTGAGCAAGTGTTTGCAAAGACCAGATGCCAACTGCAAGCATGACGGGAAAAATCAGTCGAATCAATGACACGTGAATCCTTCCTGAAGTAAAAACCGAGGCAATGGTATTCGAACAGCCGCGCTCAGGTCAATCGAAAACAGCCTTTAATAGACAAAAGGCCGAGTAGGGGGGACAAAAGGTTGGAGATGGTGGTGTAGCGCTCTTGTTACATCAGAGAAGCTTGCACCAGGAAGCGGCCGGCTAGCGCACCGTTTCTTTTAATTGTTCCAGGATAGCCGGATTTTCCAGTGTAGAAACATCCTGTGTGATCTCTTCGCCAGTGGCGATAGAGCGCAGCAAACGACGCATGATCTTTCCGGAGCGCGTCTTGGGCAGGTTGTCTCCGAAACGGATTTCATCGGGCTTGGCAATCGGGCCGATTTCCTTGGCGACCCAGTTGCGCAAAGTCTCGATGATTTCTTTTGCCTTGGCTAGGTCGGTGGGACGTGAAGCTTTGAGCACCACGAAGGCAACGATGCCTTCACCTTTGATGTCGTGCGGGCGTCCGACCACAGCGGCTTCTGCTACCAGCGGGCTGGCGACCAGTGCCGATTCGATCTCCATCGTGCCCAAACGGTGGCCGGAGACTTTCAGCACGTCGTCATTGCGCCCCATGATCCAGATATAGCCGTCTTCGTCCCGGTGCGCAGAATCGCCGGCAAGGTAGTAGCCGCGCATCTCTTCGGGGAAGTAGTTTTTCTTGAAGCGATCCGGGTCGCCCCAGATGGTGCGTATCTGCGATGGAAAGGGTTTGGTAATGACCAGCGAACCGCCATGCTGTTTGCCGACTTCATGCCCGGCCTCGTCCACCACCGCGACCTCGATGCCGGGAATGGGCAGCGTGCAGGAACCGGGTTTGGTCGGCACAGCACCGGGCAACGGCGCGATCATGTGGCAACCGGTCTCGGTCTGCCACCATGTGTCGACGATAGGGCAGCGCGCCTGACCGACCGCAGTGTAATACCACATCCACGCCTCCGGATTGATCGGCTCGCCGACCGTGCCGAGCAGGCGCAACGAGGAAAGATCATATTTTTTGGGCATATCGCCGCCGAGTTTTATCAGCGAACGAATCGCAGTTGGCGCCGTGTAGAAGGTGGTGACCTTGTGGTCCTGAACCATCTTCCAGAAACGTCCAGCATCGGGATAGGTCGGTATCCCTTCATACATCACTTGAGTAGCACCCACCGCCAGCGGACCGTAAGTGCAGTAGCTGTGGCCGGTGACCCAGCCAACATCGGCGGTACACCAGAAGATATCGGAAGGCTTGTAGTCGAAAACCCATTGCATCGTCAGCATCGTACCCAGCAGATAGCCGCCGCTGGAATGCTGCACCCCCTTGGGTTTGCCGGTCGAGCCGGAGGTATAGAGTATGAACAGCGGATGTTCCGCACCGACCCATTCCGGTTCGCAAGTCGTACTTTGCTTATCCATCAAATCATGCCACCAAACATCGCGAGCCGCGCTGAACTTTATCTCGATCTCGTTGCCGGCGCGGCGATAGATGACGACGTTCTTGATCACCTCGCAGCCTTCCAGTGCAAGCGCTTCGTCCACGATGGATTTCAGCGGCATCAGTTTGCCGCCGCGCATCTGCGCATCGGCTGTGATGATGGCACAGGCTTGTGCATCGGTGATGCGCTCATGCAGGCTTTTTGCGGAGAAACCACCGAACACCACCGAATGGATCGCGCCGATGCGCGCACAGGCTTGCATGGCAACCACCACCTCTATGCTCATCGGCATGTAGATCACGACACGGTCACCATTCTTGATGCCACGCGACTTCAGACCATTGGCGAATTGACACACTCGGGCATGCAGATCGCGATAATTGATCTTCGTTACTTTGCCATCGTCGGCTTCGAAAATGATCGCAGTCTTTTCTGGCTGGATGGCGAGATGTTTGTCCAGACAGTTATAGGAGACGTTCAACTCGCCGTCCTCGAACCATTTGAAGAACGGAGCATTGCTCTGATCCAGCGTTTTGGTGAAAGGCTTCTTCCATTGCAGGGTTTCGCGCGCAAGCTTGCCCCAGAAGCCTTCGTAATCTTTTTTAGCCGCATTGGACAAGGCTTGATAGCTAGCCATGCCGGAAACGTTGGCCTGCTTTATGAATTGAGGGGAAGGCTCGAAGACGCGCCGTTCATTCAATACGGATTCGATATTGGACATGTGATCTTTCGGATGACGATAGTAGAGGGCGGAGTAATAAATCTGGGCCAGGGGGAATGTAGTTTTTTTATGCACTCCCTGTCAATACAAGCCAGTCATGCCGAAAGGCGCGACACACCTCCTGCTTCGCTGAAATTTGTCTATCCCTGCCTTGTTTGACGGCTCAATACAGGTTTCCCTGCACCATGATGCAGTGCAATTAACCCAGCATCTTGTGCGCGGCACTGATCGCCATCCCGCGTTTAATCGGCGCGTTGAGTCGTCCCAGCGTTTCTTCCAGCGCGCTCAGGCAGAACAGCACGTTGGTTGGGTTGCTGGCAAAGCCCATCAGGCCGATGCGCCAGATCTTTCCGGCCATCACACCCAGCCCGGCACCGATCTCCAGATTGTAGTCATTGAGCAGTGCGGCGCGCACGGCGGCGTCGTCCACGCCGTCCGGGATGTGGATCGAGTTCAACTGCGGCAGGCGTTCGCCTTCCTTCACGACGAAGCGCAGACCCATCGCCTCGATGCCCGCCTTCAGTGCCAGGTGATTGCGCGTATGCCGCGCCCAGGCGTTTTCCAGACCTTCGTCCTGCAGGATCACTAGCGCCTCGTGCAAGCCATACAGCGCGTTGATCGGCGCGGTGTGGTGATAAGCGCGCTTGCCGCTGCCCCAATAGCCCATCACCAGATTCAAATCAAGGAACCAGCTCTGAACCTTGGTTTTGCGCGCCTTGATTTTCTCCACCGCGCGTTCGTTGAAGCTCACCGGGGACAAGCCCGGCGTGCAGGACAGGCATTTTTGCGAACCGGAATAGATCGCGTCCACATTCCATTCACCCACCTTGAGCGGCGAGCCACCCAGCGAGGTGACGGCGTCCACGATGGCGAGGCAGTTATGGCGATGCGCAATCTCGACCAGTGTCTTCACGTCCGACAGTGCGCCGGTGGAAGTTTCCGCATGCACGAAGGCGACCACTTTCGCGTCGGGATTTTTCTTCAGCGCATCTTCCAGCTTGTGAGGGTCCACCGCAGTGCCCCAGGTATCTTCCACCATGATGGGTGTTGCGCCGCAGCGCTCGACGTTTTCCTTCATGCGTCCGCCGAACACGCCGTTCTGGCAGACGACCACCTTGTCGCCGGGCTCGACCAGATTCACAAAGCACATTTCCATGCCAGCGGAGCCGGGTGCGGAGACCGGCAGCGTGAGCGGGTTCCTGGTCTGGAAGGCGTACTGCAGCAACGCTTTCATCTCGTCCATCATCGAAACGAATACCGGATCGAGATGGCCTATCGTGGGGCGCGACATCGCCTCGAGGATGCGCGGATCGACATCGGACGGGCCGGGGCCCATCAAGGTACGGAGCGGGGGATGAAAAGATTTTATCGTCATGATTGTATTTGGTTGAGATTGAAAAAGTGCTTCGAATTGTTTCGGCCGGGAATCATAGCAAAGTATTGCGGCAAAATGGTGGCGAATGAACCCGCCGGCCATGCAAAATCCTGGATGGTTCAAATCTCGCATAAGGTATGCTTGGTGTGAGGAAAGTTGGTGTGCCGCCCGGGCAGGGATTGATGCGATGCTTGGAACGAGGAGGATGGGATGGAAGACAAGCCGATGCTGAATCAATTAGCCCCCAGGCAACTTGAAGCGCATTTAGCCGGCGACCAAAAGTCTGCAGATGTGAAACTCGCCAGCACCGGATCGGTATTTCACGTGCACAACGTGTCCAGGATTTACCGCATGGGTGAGGTCGAGGTGCATGCGCTGCGCGACGTGACGGTCGATCTCTACCAGGGCGAATTCGCCGTGCTGCTGGGCGCATCCGGCAGCGGCAAATCCACGCTGCTGAACATTCTCGGCGGGCTCGACCGGCCGACCAGCGGCGAAGTCTTTTACCGCGACCACGACCTGACCCGCGCCGATGATGATGGCCTGACGCGCTTCCGCCGCGAGCACGTGGGCTTCGTGTTCCAGTTCTACAACCTGATCCCCAGCCTCACCGCCCTCGAGAACGTCGCGCTGGTGACCGGGATCGCGGAGCATCCCCTTGATCCCGCCGAGGCGCTCGACCTCGTCGGCCTCGGAAACCGGCGCGACCATTTCCCCTCGCAGCTGTCGGGCGGAGAGCAGCAGCGCGTCGCCATCGCGCGCGCGGTCGCCAAGCGACCCGATGTGCTGCTGTGCGATGAACCCACCGGCGCGCTCGACTATGCCACCGGCAAACTGGTGCTGGAAGTGCTGGAGCGGGTGAACCGCGAACTGGGCACGATCACCGCAGTGATCACCCATAACGCCGCCATCGCCGGCATGGCCGACCGCGTCATCCGCATCAGCAGCGGAACTATCACCGAAGTGCGACGCAACGAGGTCAAGGTTTCGCCGTCGGAGATCTCCTGGTGAAGCCACTCGGTAAAATATTATGGCGCGACCTGTGGCACTTGCGCGGCCAAGTGCTGGCGGCGGCGCTGGTGGTGGCCTGCGGAGCAATGGCGCAGGTCAGCATGCACAGCGCCTACCTCTCGCTGGAAGCGGCCCAGGCAAATTATTACGACAGCTACCGCTTTGCGGATGTCTTCGCCAATCTCAAGCGCGCACCGGAAAGCCTCGCGGACGAGATACGCGCGCTGCCGGGCGTGGCGCAAGTGCGCACCCGCGTGGTCGCGGATGTCACGCTCGATGTGCCCGGCCTGAACGAGCCTGCTACCGGACGGCTGGTCTCGATCCCGGAGCGGCAGTCCGCGATGATCAACGATCTTTACCTGCGGAGCGGGCGTTATATCGAGGCGTCGCACCCGGACGAAGTGCTGCTCAGCGAAGTGTTTGCGCAGGCAAATAAACTCGAGGTCGGCGACAAGCTCGGCGCGATACTCAATGGCCGCTGGCTGGAACTTACCGTGGTCGGCATCGCGCTTTCCCCCGAATATATTTACGAAGTGGGGCAGGGCATGCTGTTCCCCGACAACAAGCGCTTCGGCGTGTTGTGGATGGGGCGCGAGGCGCTCGAATCCGCGTTCAACATGCTGGGCGCATTCAACGATGTTGCGCTGACGCTGGCCCCGCAGTCCTTCAACAAAGGCGCCGAGGAAGCCGAGGTCATCGCCAGCCTCGACCGGCTGCTGCTCCGCTACGGCGGGTTCAGTGCCTATGGCCGTAAGGACCAGCTCTCCAACCGGTTTCTCACTGACGAACTGGGCGAGATCGAGGTATCGGCGACCTACCTGCCGGCAATATTTCTGTCGGTCGCGGTGTTCCTGATCTACATCGTGCTGTCGCGCTTGGTGGTGATGCAGCGCACGCAGATCGGGTTGCTCAAGGCGTTCGGCTATTCCAACCTGAGCGTGGGGCTGCACTATCTGAAATTCGCGCTGGCCACGGTGCTGATCGGTCTGCTGCCGGGCTTGCTGCTCGGCCTTTATCTGGGCGAGCAGGTGACCAACATGTACCGGGATTATTTTCACTTCCCGCTGCTTGCGCTGGTGATCAGCCCCGCAGTGCTTTTCTGGGCGACGCTGGTCAACCTGCTCGGCGCATGTGCCGGCGCGATCGCCGCGGTGAGGCGGGTCACTGTACTGGCGCCCGCCGAAGCGATGCGCCCCGAGGCCCCGGCCAACTTCCGCACCGGCATCATGGAACGCTCGGGCATCGCGCACTGGCTGTCTGCATCGGCGCGCATGATCGTCCGCAACCTGGTGCGCAAACCCTGGAAGGCGCTGCTCTCGGTGCTTGGCATCGGCATCGCGGTGGGCTTGATGATGGTCGCCCGCTTCATGCTCGATGCGGTGGACCACATGATGATGGTGCAGTTCGACCTGGTGCAGCGCGACAACGTCACCGTGTTGTTCCACGAGCCGCGCGCTGCCAGCGCCGCATTCGAAATCAGGCAACTGCCCGGCGTGCTGCGCGCAGAGCCGTTTCGTGCGGCGCCGGTGCGGCTGAGGCATGAACATCACAGCAAACAGATCGCCTTGACCGGCTTGTCTGCCGACAGCGAGCTGCACCAGATCGTCGACGCGCAGTTGCGCACGATAGCCGTGCCGCCGGAAGGCCTGCTGCTCACCAAAAAACTCGGCGAGATACTGGGCGTGACCACCGGCGACACCGTCACGCTGGAAGTGCTGGAAGGCGCCCGCGAGGTGCGCGAAGTGACCGTCGCAGGCTTGTCCGACGAACTGATCGGCATCAGCGCTTACATGGATGCGCGCGCGCTGGCCCGGCTGCTTCGCGAAGACAATCTGATTTCGGGAGCCTGGCTGCGCGTCGATCCTCTTTACGAAGACCAGCTCTATGCTCTGCTCAAGCGCATGCCCGCCGTGAGCGGCGTGGCGATACGTTCCGCAATGGTGAATAGTGTCAAGGAGATCATCGACCAGGCCTTTACCTACGTCAGCGTCATCGAAATGCTGTTTGGCGCCATCATCATCGGCGGCATGGTCTACAACAGCGTGCGCATCGCCCTGTCCGAGCGCGGCAATGAGCTTGCCAGCCTGCGCGTGCTCGGCTTCACGCAACGCGAGGTTGTCGTGCTGCTGCTGGGAGAGCAGGCGTTGCTGACGCTGTGTGCAATCCCCGCCGGATTGGCGGTGGGCTACGGCATGGGCGCGGCGCTGGTGCCGATGTTCGACCGGGAACTGTTCAGGCTGCCGCTGATTTTCGGCCCACAGACCGTCATCTACCCTGTTGCCGCAACGCTAATCTCGGCTATCCTTTCAGCCTTGCTGGTTGCGCGGCGACTGAAGAACTTGGACCTGATCGCCGTTCTCAAGACACGTGAATAAGGAATGACATGAAACTGCCTTCGCGCAAAACAACTTACTGGATCGCGGCCCTCGTCGCGCTGGCACTGGCTGCGCTGCTGTTCCGCTCCGAGCCGTTGCGCGTCGACATAGGTCAGGTGCAGAAGGGCAGCATGCAGGTCACTGTGGATGAGCAGGGTGAAACGCGCGCCCATGACCGCTTTGTCGTCACCGCGCCGGTTGCCGGCAGGCTGACTCGCATCGAATTGCACGACGGCGATGCAGTGCAGAAAAACCAGGTGGTCGCGCTGATCGCCCCGCTGCCCTTGAGCGTACGCGAGCGCAGCGAACAGGCGGCAAGGGTCGCAGCCGCACAGAGCCAGCAGCGCGAGGCCGAGGAACTGGTGCGCCATGCGCAGGAAGACCTCGAACAGGCCAGGCGCGAAAGCAAGCGCGTCGAACGCCTGGTCAAGGACGGCTTCATGTCCGGGCAAGCGGCCGAGCAGGCGCGCAATGCCGAGATCACGATCGCCAACGAAGTAGAAGCCGCGCGCTTCAGGGCCAAGTCAGCGGCAGCAGAGGTCAGGCTGGCGGAATCCGGATTGATCGCGGTGCAGGGCGGCAAAGGCGCGCTGTTCAAGGTGCGCTCGCCCGTTGCCGGACGAATCCTGCGCATCCCGGACGCAAGCGAGCGCGTGGTCGCGGCGGGAACCCCGCTGCTGACCGTGGGCGACATGAGCAAACTTGAAATCGTCATCGAGCTGCTGTCGTCCGAAGCGGTTAAGGTCAAACCCGGCATGACTGTCATCCTCGATGGCTGGGGCGGAAGCCAGTCGTTAAAAGCAAAAGTGCAGCGCGTCGAGCCCTATGCGTACACCAAGGTGTCAGCGCTGGGCATTGAAGAGAAGCGCACTAACGTGGTGGCCGATTTTGTGGATGCCCCGCAGGCGCTGGGTGACGGTTACCGCGTCAATGCCCACATCGTGGTTTGGACCGCCGACCAGGTCAACAAGGTTCCGGCCAGCGCGCTGTTCCGTTGCGACGAGGGGTGGTGCACCTTCGTGGTCGAAGACGGCCGGGCAAAACGGCGCGTCGTGAAGACCGGGCACAGCAATGCGCAGGAGGCGGAGGTGCTGGAGGGGCTGGCTCCGGGCGAGAGGGTCATCCGTCATCCCGCCAATCAGATCGAAGAGGGCGCACGAGTTAAATCATAACAAGGGCGCAGGCAGGAGGAACCATGAAAACCACATTGATCACCGGAGCCAGCCGCGGCATCGGACTGGAGTTTTGCCGGCAATATGCCGCAGCCGGCTGGCGTGTCCTGGCGTGCTGCCGCCTTCCCGAAAAAGCGGGTGCGCTCAACAGACTGGCGGCGCAATACCCTGAACAGATAAAGATTCATGCGCTGGATGTTGCCGATCATGTGGAGGTCGAGCGCCTGGTGCAGTTGCTGGCCGATGAATCGATAGACCTGTTGATCAACAACGCCGGCATCTATCCCGATTCCGATAAAGGCGGTTTCGGTCATACCGATTATGCGGAATGGTTGCTGGCGTTCCGCATCAATACCATGGCGCCGCTCAAGATGGCCGAGGCATTCGCCACGCAGATCGCGCGCAGCAGGCTTAAGACCATCGTGACCATCACCAGCAAGATGGGCAGCGTCGCCGACAATAGCAGCGGCGGCAGTTATCTTTATCGCTCCAGCAAGGCGGCGGTGAACATGGTGGTGAAGTGCTTGGCCATCGACCTGAAGCCGCTAGCCATCACTGCGGTCGTGCTCCATCCGGGCTGGGTCAAGACCGATATGGGCGGGCCGAACGCATTGATCTCTGTGGAACAGAGCGTATCGGGCATGCGACAAGTGATCAGCAGCCTCACGACCGCCGACTCGGGAAAATTCTTTGCTTATGACGGCCAGATGATACCTTGGTGATCGCACCCGAGCCGTGCTGAGAGAATGACAGGTTCAGTTTTGCATTGCATTTGAATTGGGGTGATTTTTCTTCATAATGATCGGGTGTCGGCTGGCTGCACAGTGCGATACCCGACAATAAGCTGGAAACCGAGGGAGAAGTAACAGCAATGCTGACCGCTCAATATGACTTTGCACATCATCGGAACCTGAATCTGGGCTATGGATTTTCGTTCAACGATCTTTATGACCGGGACGGGCTGATCCGTCTCGATGCGGCTTTCCTCGACTTTCTGGGCGAAAGTGACGCCGCGTTACGCGCGCAGCTTGAGGCAGCCCGGCTGGCCCCCGTTGCTCTGCCCGTCAAGTCGCAGTCTGAATTGCTGATCGCGCTGGCGCCTCATCTTGAAGACTTTTTGGCCCGCTTGTTTGGTATCGAAACGCAAGTCCGGGAACTGGCCGAGCAACATCATGAGCTGGCGCCGCTATACAGTTGCAAACGCCTGTTCGTGCAGCGCCGGGCGATGGCAAAAGTGAAACCGGAAGAAGCCGCAACAATAGATGGTCCGGCACTCGAAGCAGAGTTGACGGCAACCATAGCGGCGCCGTTCAGCGAACTGGCGTTCGCGCGGCAGGTTGGCAAATGGCTGGCGGACGAAACGGCCCACACCGGCGAACTGCTGCTTGCGACCCGCTATGCGGCCTGGGCAATGCAGACTGCGGCCGGACGCAAGCGCCACCGCAGCGGCATCCTGTTCAAGGCGCCGGCCAAGCTGGATTTCGAGCACCTGGTTCCGCTGGCAACTGTCAACCTGGATGGCATCAGCGCCTATCGCCTCGGCGCTGGTCATGCGCTGCGCCGCCGTCAGGGATTTGCGCTGACCGATGCCGGAACCGATCTGGCCGGCGCGCTCGATCAAGCCAATTACTGCATCTGGTGTCACGAACAGGGCAAGGATTCATGCTCCCATGGTCTCAGGGAAAAACCGCCCGCCGATGGCGGCGTGGTGGCGTTCAAGAAAAACAGCTCCGGCGTGAAGCTGGCCGGTTGTCCGCTCGAGGAAAAGATCTCCGAGTTCCACAAGGTCAAGACTGAGGGGTATGCGCTGGGGGCGCTGGCCATCATCGTGGTCGACAACCCCATGGTGGCGGCGACCGGACACCGTATCTGCAACGACTGCATGAAATCATGTATCTACCAGAAACAGCAGCCGGTCGACATCCCGCAGGCGGAGACGCGCACGCTCAAGGATGTGCTCGAGTTGCCGTGGGGCTTCGAGATCTACAGTCTGCTGACGCGCTGGAATCCGCTGAATTTGAAACAGCCCTACCCGAAAGCGCCCAGCGGACGCCGCGTATTGATCGCCGGAATGGGCCCGGCCGGTTTCACGCTCGCCCATCATCTGCTCAACGACGGACATACCGTGGCCGGTATCGATGGTTTGAAGATAGAGCCGCTGCCGCCGCATATCGGCGGAGTGGTCGCCAATGGAGATCGTGTCGGATTTGCACCGATCCATGATATTGCAGAACTGTATGAGTCGCTCGACGAGCGTGTGCTGGCAGGGTTCGGCGGTGTCGCCGAATATGGCATCACGGTGCGTTGGGACAAGAATTTCCTCAAGCTGATCCGTTTGCTGCTGGAGCGGCGCAGTCAG
Source organism: Pseudomonadota bacterium (assembly GCA_049320585.1). GTDB lineage: Bacteria > Pseudomonadota > Gammaproteobacteria > Burkholderiales > Gallionellaceae > Gallionella. Next base: position 15,872 of record JBMOQB010000039.1, read on the forward strand.
TTCGCGCTGTTCGGCGGCGTGCGCTTCGGCGGGACTTTGACTGTCGATACCGCATTCGCTGCCGGTTTCGATCACATCGCGCTGGCCAACGGCGCGGGCCGCCCGACCGTGCTAGACATCCCCAACGGTTTGGCGCGCGGCGTGCGCACCGCCTCGGATTTTCTGATGGCGCTGCAATTGACCGGTGCGGCGAAACAGAACTCCATCGCCAATCTGCAGATACGCCTGCCGGTCGTCGTGATTGGCGGAGGCCTCACCGCGATAGACACCGCCACCGAGTCGCTGGCTTATTATCCGGTGCAGGTCGAGAAATTCCTGCATCGCTACAAAATATTGGTAGCCGAGAAAGGCGAGGCCGCAGTGCGCGAACGCTGGACGCCCGAAGAACGGCAGGTTGCCGATGAGTTCCTGGAACATGCGCGCGCGATTGAAGCCGAGCGCAGCAGCGCAGCAGCGGCCGGACGCGAACCGCGCATCATCGAATTATTGCAAGGCTGGGGAGGTGTCGTGATCGCCTATCGCAAGCGCCTGATCGACAGCCCCGCGTATACGCTCAACCATGAGGAGATTGAAAAATCCCTTGAGGAAGGGATCAGCTTTGCCGAGGGACTCAACCCGACTCGTATCGAGGTCGATGAATTTGGTGCAGTGCGTGCAGTCCGAATGTCACGGCAACAGCGCAGCGAAGCAGGTGTATGGAGTTCGGGTGCCGAGGTAGAGATTGCCGCACGCACGATCCTGGTCGCCGCCGGCACCCAGCCGAACACCGTGCTGGCACGCGAAGATCCGGCGCATTTCACGCTTGACGGACGCTATTTTCAGGCTTGCGACGAAGACGGCAAACCGGTTCGTCCCGAGCCTGCGATCTCCAAGCCGAAGACAGCGCAAGTGCTGCTGGCAAAGCAGGCCGATGGACGCTACATCAGTTTCTTTGGCGACCTGCATCCTTCTTATTTCGGCAATGTGGTCAAGGCGATGGGGGCGGCAAAGCAGGGCTATCCTTCGGTCAGCGCGGCATTGCAGCATGTGCAGCCGGCAGCAAAATCATCCGACGCGGAATTTCTCGCCGAGATCAATCATGCGTTGCGCGCCACCGTCCATGAAGTCGTTCGGCTGACGCCGAACATCGTCGAGGTCATCATCAAGGCACCGCTCGCCGCGCGGAGTTTCCGCCCGGGGCAATTCTTCCGGCTGCAGAATTACGAGACTCATGCGCTGGCAGTCGACGGAACCCGTCTGGCGATGGAAGGCCTGGCGTTGACCGGCGCATGGGTCGATGCCAGACAGGGGCTGATCTCGACCATCGTGCTGGAAATGGGCGGCTCGGCCGATCTGTGCGCGATGCTCAAACCCGGCGAACCGGTGGTGCTGATGGGGCCGACCGGCACGCCGACCGAGATCCCTGCCGGTGAGACTGTGACACTGGTCGGCGGCGGACTGGGGAATGCGGTGTTGTTCTCGATCGGCCAGGCATTGCGCGCGGCCGGATCGAAGGTGCTTTATTTTGCCGGTTACAAAAAAATGATGGACCGGTACAAGGTCGCCGAGATCGAGAATGCTGCCGATGTGGTGATCTGGTGCTGCGACGAACAACCCGGTTTTGAGCCGTCACGGCCACAGGACCGCAGCTACGTCGGCAATATCGTCCAGGCGATGACGGCTTATGCGAGCGGCGCGCTCGGCGCGCAGCAGATTCCGTTTGCCGACACCGACCGCATCATCGCGATCGGTTCCGACAGCATGATGGCAGCGGTAGCGGCGGCGCGCCATGCGGTGTTGCAACCGTATCTTAAGCCGCATCACTTTGCGATCGGCTCGATCAATTCGCCGATGCAGTGCATGATGAAAGAGATCTGCGCGCAATGCCTGCAAAAGCATATCGATCCCGCGACCGGCAAGATCACCTATGTCTTTTCCTGCTTCAATCAGGATCAGCCGCTGGACTGTGTCGATTTCCCCGGGCTGAAAGCCAGATTACGGCAGAATTCGGTACAGGAAAAATTGACCGCACAATGGATAGACCGCTGCCTGGTGCGGCTGCAGTTGCGTAGTTCAGCGGCAGCATAGCCCTGCCATTAGCACCCGCCGCATGCGGGAGTTTTTATTTGTGCGCCGAATAATTCCGCCAAACGTGGCAAAATACGCGTTCTGAAAATCATGAGGTGTCGTATGGAAGGATATTGGATCTGGTGGCTGGCAGCAGTGCTGCTGGTGATAGCCGAGATGTACAGCGGCACTTTCTATCTGCTCGCGGTGGCGTTCGGGCTGGCAACCGCGGGCCTGGCTGCATTTCTGGGCGTTGCATGGATAGGGCAGGCGGCCATTGCTGCGGTACTGTGCATGATCAGTGTGGGCTGGATCTATTCTTGGAGAAAAAAACAGCCGAAGCTGCACGGCCAGAGCAATCTGGCTTACGACATCGGGCAGGATGTGCATGTCACTCATTGGCTGGACGAACGCCACGCCCGCGTCGTTTACCGCGGCGCCGAGTGGGATGCAGAGTTGGCCGGCAAGGCTGCGGCGGATGCAGCCCGCCAAGTGTGGCGCATCAAGGATATCGCCGGCAGCCGTTTGATAATCGAGTAGGTTTTATAATCGGGTAGTCAGTCTCGGGAGAGAAAAGCATGGATATGTTCGTCATCATATTGGGAATGTTCGCGGCATTTCTGGCTTTCAAAGCGATCAAGATCGTGCCGCAGCAAAACGCGTGGGTCGTCGAACGGCTCGGCAAATATCACTCGGCACTTGAGCCTGGCTTGAACATCATCATCCCGTTCATCGATCGCATCGCCTATCGCCACCGCCTTACCGAGTTCCCGATCGACATCGCACCGCAGGTCTGCATCACGCGCGACAATACCCAGGTGCAGGTGGATGGCGTGCTGTATTACCAGGTCACCGATGCGGCGCGCGCAAGCTATGGCACGTCGAATTACCTCGCCGCCATCACGATGCTGGCGCAAACCGCGCTGCGCTCTGAATGCGGCAAGCGCGATCTCGATAAATTGCTGGAAGACCGCGAAGCGATCAACCGCACCGTGGTGTTCGCGCTGGATGAGGCCAGCCCGACCTGGGGCGTGAAAGTTCTGCGCTATGAGATCAAGGATATCACCCCGCCGCAGCAAGTGCTCGCCGCGATGCAGAAGCAGATCACTGCCGAGCGCGAAAAGCGCGCGCTGATCGCGCAATCTGAAGGCAAGAAACAGGAAGAGATCAACCTGGCCGAAGGATTGATGACCGCGTCGATACGCGAGTCGGAAGGTACCAGGCAGGCTGCCATCAACAATGCACAGGGCGAAGCCGAAGCTTTGCTGCTGGTCGCCAACGCCACCGCAGAATCGATCAAGCTGGTCGCCAACGCGATACAAAGCGAGGGCGGCCTCACCGCCGTCAACCTCAAGGTCGCCGAGCGCTTCGTCGATGCGTTCGGCAACATCGCCAAGCAGGGCAATACCATGATCATCCCCGGCAATGCCGCCGACATCGCCGGCCTGGTCGCCACCGCGATGCAGGTGGTGAAGAACTAAGCCCGGATAATCCGTCAGGCATGGGGCATCCCTTTAGCTGTTGGTTGCGTCGCTCCTCCCCTGATAAGGGGAGGCTGGGAGGGGTTAGAGTTTCCGCACAAAGCAAACCCCCTCTGATACAACTACTAGCCATTCGACTAGGCCGTCAAAAGTCGACAGCCAAGTCGCTGGTTATAGCTCCCCCTTATCAGGGGGAGAACCGTGTTGCCGTCCTATTCAACGGAGTATGTTTAATGCCATTTTTCATCCGAATGGATAATTTGGGATGAATAAACGAAGTTACCTGGAATACCTTGCACTGGCGGCGCTGCTCGTCACCTTCTTCGGGTATTTCGCGGTCAGGGTGTGGGATATCGATTTCTGGTGGCATATCGCGGCCGGCAGGAACATTCTCGAAAGCGGCGCGATTCCCGGCACGGACCCGTTCGGCGTATATGATGCCGCCAGTTCGAAAGGACAGACCGTTCTGAAAAGCCAGTGGCTGGGTCAGGTGTTGTTATATTCGGTTTTCCGCTGGTTCGATCTCGATGGCATCATTCTTTTCCGGGCCGGAGTGTTGACCCTCTGTCTGGTCATCGTGTATCTGCGCTGCCGCATCGCCGGAACCGCCAGCCTGTATGGCTTGGGTATCACGGCTCTGGCCGGCATGGCGATCCTGCCATATACCGGCGAGCGTCCGCAGCTTTTTTCATTTCTGTGCCTGTCGCTGATTTTTCTGCTGCTGGATCGTTTCATGGCCAACGGCAGGCGCTGGCAACTGTATTGCATCCCGCTGGTGATGCTGCTGTGGAGCAACGCGCACGGCGGCGCGGTGCTGGGCATGGTGGCGCTGGGATTGTTCGGCGCCGCTTATGTGCTGGAGTATCGTCTGGCTGAAGGGCGCTTCGATACGCCGCAAATCAAGTTGATGATCATCGTGGTGGTCTTGAGCGCCGTTACGCTGGTGCTGGCACCGAACGGCCTGGAGACGATCAGGTATCTGGTTTATCTGGAAAGCAGCTCGATCCCGATCCGCGAGCGCACTTCTGAATATGCCAGCCCTTGGGAATTATGGCGAACTGCATTGTATTACTGGGTGTTCATGGTCGCGGCACTGGTGTCCTTGCCGGGATTTTTAAAAAGGGAATATTGGAAGCAGGGGGGTGTGGTTGTCGCCATCGGCGCAATCAGTGTAACCGCCTATCGCTACATTCCGCTGTTCGTGTTGCTTGCAGCGCCTTATGTGGCAGCCAGCCTGGAGCGCCTGTCGAGCCGGTTGAAACCGCCAGCAGTCGCGGTTAACCTGTCCGTGCTGATCGTCTCGCTTGCACTGCTGGGCTACGGTATCAAGCAGGGACGGGTGTTTCAGCACGGTATTCTGGAGAACAAGTTCCCGGCCGGTGCGGTGGCTTTCATCAAAGCCAATCAGTTGGGCGGAAGGATTTTTAGCAGCATGAACTGGGGTGGTTATCTGATCTGGAATCTGCCGGATAAGGTAAACGTGTTCATTGATGGCAGAGTGCTGGATCCGGAGCGCATGATCCCGTATACCCACATATTGTGGACAACGCCGGATGGCCAGCGCTTTTTCGAGCAGCAGAATTTCGATCTGGCGCTGGTGCCTTACGGCAACGTTTTCACCGGTGAGCATTACCCGCTGGTGGATTATCTGAAACACCGCCCCGATTGGCTGACTGCATATCGGGACGCGACCGGTTATCTTTTTGTCAGGCGCGAATCGGGCGCACACTGAGCAGAGGAGGAACGACAGTGGAATTGAAGGAAACGTGCCTGGATTCAACGTTGATGTATGACGGGGATTTCTTCCGGGTCCGCAAGGACAGTGTGAGCCTGCCGGATGGTGCGGTGACCAGCCGTGAATACATCAATCATCCCGGCGCAGTGGCAGTGCTGGCGCTGCTGGACAACGGCAATCTGGTGATGGAACGGCAATACCGTTATGCGCCGCAGCGCGAATTCGTCGAATTGCCCGCCGGGAAGATCGATCACGGTGAAGACATCCTGCTCACTGCGCAACGCGAGTTGCTCGAAGAAACCGGTTATGTTGCGAAAGAATGGATACATCTGACCACAGCGTGGCCGTGCATCGGTTACGCCGACGAGCGCATGGAGTATTTCCTGGCGCGCGGCCTTGTCCACCAGGGCAGCAAGCTGGATGACGGCGAATTTCTCGAAGTATTCGAGCTGTCCCTGACGGAAGCGATAGAGTGGATACGACTGGGCAAGATCAACGAAAGCAAAACCATAGTCGGATTGTTCTGGCTGGAAAAATATCTCAACGGGTGGAAGTGATTTCCATGCTTTGGGGCAATTGTTTTATTTTTTACTAAAGGTTATTTAAAGAAATCATGCAAATAATGCGCACAAGTGGCGGTTCACACCAAAGGAGAAAGCTGTGGAAGATCTGAAAATCAATAATGATGCATTGTTCATTCTACTCGGCGCCATCATGGTGCTGGCGATGCACGCGGGCTTCGCCTTTCTGGAACTGGGCACGGTGCGCAAGAAAAACCAGGTGAACGCGCTGGTCAAGATCCTGACCGACTTCGCGGTGTCCACCCTGGCATATTTCTTCATCGGTTACATGATCGCTTACGGGGCGAATTTCTTCACCGGAGCGGAACAGCTCGCGCAGAAGAGCGGTTACGAACTGGTGAAATTTTTCTTCCTGCTGACTTTCGCAGCGGCTATCCCGGCGATCGTGTCCGGCGGCATCGCCGAGCGCGCCAGGTTCAACCCGCAGATGGCGGCAACCTTCCTGCTGGTCGGTTTCGTCTACCCGTTTTTCGAGGGTATCGCCTGGAACGGCCACTTCGGCGTGCAGCAGTGGCTGACTGTTACATTTGGCGCGGCGTTCCACGACTTTGCCGGTTCGGTGGTGGTGCATGCGGTGGGCGGCTGGATCGCGTTGGCGGCGGTGCTCCTGCTCGGTGCGCGGCGCGGCCGTTATAGCAAGGAAGGCCAGATTTCGGCTCATCCTCCCTCCAGCATCCCGTTCCTTGCGTTGGGCGCGTGGATACTCACCGTGGGCTGGTTCGGTTTCAACGTGATGTCGGCGCAAGAGATCACCAAGATCAGCGGGCTGGTCGCGGTGAATTCGCTGATGGCGATGGTGGGTGGTACGCTCACCGCTTTGTGGTTCGGCAAGAACGACCCCGGCTTCGTGCATAACGGGCCGTTGGCGGGATTGGTCGCAATCTGCGCAGGTTCCGATTTGATGCATCCTGTAGGAGCTTTGTTAGTCGGTGGCGTGGCAGGCGCATTGTTCGTGCTGATGTTCACGTTGACGCAAAACCGCTGGAAGATCGACGACGTGCTCGGCGTGTGGCCGCTGCATGGCCTGTGCGGCGCGTGGGGCGGGATTGCCGCGGGGATATTCGGCCTCAAGACGTTCGGCGGTATTGGCGGGGTGACTTTCCTGTCGCAACTGTGCGGCACTTTGCTCGGCGTGGCGATCGCTTTTCTTGGGGGTTTTGCTGTTTACGGTGCGCTGAAGATGCTGGTTGGCATACGCTTGAGTGCCGAGGAGGAATTCAACGGCACGGATCTGAGCGTGCACAAGATCACGGCGACACCGGAGCGCGAGTCTGGCTGGTAATCAAAACCTACTGCGCAATTCGATACGCTGTGTTGCGCGGTGCTCGCTTCTTCGCCTGCCTGTAAGGTATGTCTCGGTCGCTGCGCTGACCAGCGATTTGGCTGGCGTTCTTTAGCCAGCTTAGTCGAATGGCCATGCAGAGCTCGTGCGCCTTGCGCTCGAACTGCTTGCTACAGTTTTGACGGTTTAAAACAGCAAGGCAGTCCGCATGGACTGCCCTTCTTCTGGTCGGCTTGTTGAATTAGTCTTTGATGGCTTCGATCTCCAATCCCAGCTTCACCTCATCGCCCACTCCCGGCAGCGCGAATTTCATGCCGAAATCCGAACGCTTGATCTGCGCGCTCGCATCAGCACCGCATTTCTGCCGTTTCTTGGCTGGATCCATCGGGTCGGGACCGCAGTCGAAAGCATCGATGGTGAAGGTCACCGGCCTGGTGACGCCAGTCATGGTCAGGTTGCCTTCCACGCTGACGGGCGTATCACCCTTGAAACGCATTGCGGTGGACTTGTAGGTGATGGTGGGGAATTCCGCAGCGTTGAAAAAGTCCGGTCCGCGCAGATGTTCGTCACGCTTGGCAAATCCGGTGCCGAGCGAGGCGGTTTCAATGGCAAGTTCCACAGAACCGGTTTTTGCGGCGCGGTCCAGGGTTGCTTTGCCGCTGGTCTTGTCAAAGCGGCCATGCATGTTCGAAAAGCCCAGATGGTTGATGCTGAAGCGCGGGTAGGTGTGGGCCGGATCTATTGTGTAGCTGTCGGCGGCCAGGGCGGAAAGCGGCAGCGCGATGCTAAAGGTGATGGCTGCGAATACGGTCTTGATCATGGTTGTTCCTTTCTTGGGGGAGGATTCAAACAAGCGTTTGAAGCGGCATGTTAACAATCCCCGCAATTTCTGTAAACCTGAAATGCGTCGTTTACTATTTCCGGCCTGTATGCGAGGCGGTTCTGCGTGAAAGAGCCGGCCGGAATGGCGGGCTTAAACAGTGAAGTTGACATCAGAACGGCACATCACCGGCCGTGCGCCAGGTCAGATAAACCGCGCCGCCTGCGATGAAAAAGGTCAGCATCAAGAGCAGCAAGCTATGCATTCTGATGGAATTTCCGGGCAAGGGCACCAGCCGTGCGGCCAGCGGTATGGCAGCCAGCATGATCAGCGCATACCAGGGAAGTCGGGCGCTGAGCACGGCTATGCAGCCGGTCAGCCCGGCAATCAGCGCGAGCGGAAAGGTGAACACGCGTCCGGTAGAGAGTGCCTGGTTGGTGAACATCTGGATCAGCAGGTGCGCAGCCGCGGCTGACCCGAGTGCAAGGCCGAATTGGCCGAGCAGCGCGGACGCGCCGACCAGGGCGGCTGCACCCGTGCCGATGCCCAGCGCAGTACCCGCGCTGGCGGCGCGCTGCGGCTCCTGTTCAAGCAATTTGCCCATGCCCCATACCAGGACCGCGACATAAGCTGCGCAAGCCGCACCCCACTGCAACACCAGCGGGGGTTCCTGTTGCTGGAGTATGCGTTGTGCGGTCCAAATGGCGGCCGCTCCGCCGAGCACCGGAAGCAAAATTTCAAACCAGCGTAATCGCAACAGGTCAAGCAGCAAGGCAAGCACGGCACCGACCAGGCCTGCCAGGACGATCTTGCGCGATGCGGTAAGCGGTTCGAAGTTGAAATCGCTGGCCAGATAAACCGTGGCGGCAAAGCCCGCGATGATGGCCAAGCCGCTCAATCTGGGGCGCTGGAACAATTCCGCTGCGACGAGCGCGGCCAGGAAAGGCGCCAAGCCGGCTTGTACGGCGGGATCATTGAGTAGTTCCTGCAAAGGGTACCTCTAAAAAACCAGATTTCATCCCAACTGCTGCGTTACGGAAAAAATTTCTTGCTTACATATACACCATATGCGGCGCTGCGAAATTTTTCCCGCGCCTTGCATTTGGGCGAACTCTAAATTTTTAGAGGCACCCTTAATGCTTTAATAGGTCATCAAGCTGGGCTAGTTTACCATTGCCGAAACCGCTCTTGAAATTTGGCGATGTACTCCCCATTTCAAGAACTGAATAGATGGTGAAGGCAGTGATAGAATCAGCCGCGTATTTTTCGATAATGGAGATGACTGTATGAAAAGGATTTTCTTGTTCATTTTGACCAACCTGGCGGTGGTGTTCGTGATCAATATCACTTTGCGCCTGCTCGGCGTGGACCGCTGGCTGGATGAAACCGGGGGCATCAACTTTTCAGCGTTGCTGGTGCTTTCTGCCGTGATCGGCTTTGCCGGTTCGCTGATCTCGCTGGCGATGTCCAAGTGGTCGGCCAAGCGCATGGTCGGTGCGCAGGTCATCGAGAATCCGGTCGACCCGACCGAACGCTGGCTGGTGGACACCGTGCGCAAGCAGGCGCAAGTGGCCGGTATCGGCATGCCGGAAGTGGCCATTTACGATGCGCCGGATGTGAACGCCTTCGCTACCGGATGGAATCGCAACGATGCGCTGGTGGCGGTGAGCAGCGGCCTGCTGCAAAACATGAGCCGCGACGAAGCGGAAGCGGTGCTGGCTCACGAAGTCAGCCACGTCGCGAATGGTGACATGGTGACGCTGGCGCTGATCCAGGGTGTGGTGAACACCTTCGTGATATTTTTCGCCAAGCTGTTCGGCTATTTCGTGGATCGCGTGCTGCTCAAGAACGATCGCGGTCCCGGTATGGGCGCGTTTGCCGCGGAAATCGTCGCGCAGCTGGTGTTGGGCGTGCTGGCCAGCATCATCGTGATGTGGTTTTCGCGTCAGCGCGAATTCCGCGCCGATGCGGGTGGTGCAAGCCTGGCCGGACGCGGCAAGATGATTGCTGCGCTGGAGCGCCTGAAGATCAATCACGAACAAACAGTCTTGCCTGAAAAAATTGCCGCATTTGGCATCTCCGGCGGCAAAAGCTTTGCGCGAATGTTCATGACGCATCCGCCGCTGGATGAGCGCATTGCCGCATTGCGCGCTGTTGTTTAAGCGCCAACGATGCAAGCAAAAAGGCCTGCTGATGCAGGCCTTTTTATTTGATGGGGGTTCGCTACCGGTGCAAAACCAACCAACTCGACTATCATGGCTGGCAGCATAACCGGGTTCCTGCAGTTGAGTTTCAGTATGGTAGCAGCAAGCTATTCTTCAAAATCGTATCGCTCTCGCGGCAGGTTTCCGTCGAACACCAGGCTCTTGCGGCGCAATAAATAGGTGTCGCGGATGAAATCGTAGCGGTCTATAACGGCCTCATCCAGCACGGTTTCCTGATCCAGCAGCGCTGAGCGATGGTGCAGGCCGCTGGCTGCATAATACTGATTGCGGGCGCGCATGTCGCGGATGTTGTATGGCACGCTGCCAAAGCCATCGACATAAAGTCCGGTTGCATCGCGCACCGAGCTCGGCCCGAGCAGCGGCAGCACCAGATATGGGCCGGGATTTATGCCCCAGTATCCGAGCGTCTGGCCGAAATCTTCGTCATGTTTTTCCAGCTTGTGCGCAACGTCGAACAATCCGAATACGCCAAAGGTGGTATTGAACAGTACGCGTGCACCATCGGATATCGCCTGGGTAAATTTGAGTTGCAGCAGGTCGTTGGCGGTGACCAGCACGTCGTCCAGATTGGAAATGAAATTGCCCGCTATGATCTTGCCGGGCAAGGGCATCACTTTCTTGTAGCCTTGCGCGACGGGTTTGATCACGGCCCTGTCCACGCTGTCGTTGAACCGGTATATGCCGCGATTGAGCGGTTCGAGCGGGTCTGCCGGGTTGCGCCCTCCGGCGCAACCGGTGAGAAGCAGGATGGCAATCAGCAAGGCTGTGATCGGTAAAGCGGGATGTGTTTCTTCCATGAAGTTCAGTGCGGTCAGGAGCAACGTGCTGGATTATAGGCAGAATGATGCCGGCCGCAAAGTTAATGATTAAGAATTAGGGATTGATGCGGGAGTCGGGCGGAGGAACCTGAAGCGGCGGGATGTCGCCGGTGCGGAACAGGAACGTACCCTTGCGGCGGTCGGCAAAGTAATGCAGCAGGGTGAATCGCACCGGGCGGAACGCCAGCGAGCCCCACGGTATATCCTGCTCGGCGAACAGCCGCACTTCCAGACTTTCCGCGCCGGGTGAAAAATCCGGCTTTTGCAGTGTGGCGCGGAACAGCAGGTGCACCTGGTTGATGTGGGGTACGTTGTACAGCGTGTACAGGTCGCCTATGGTTACCTGAGCATTGGCTTCTTCGAGAGTTTCTCGTGCGGCAGCTTCAGCGGTGGTTTCGCCGTTCTCCATGAAGCCGGCGGGAAGTGTCCACAGCCCCTGGCGCGGTTCTATAGCGCGGCGGCACAGCAGAATATTGCCCTGCCACTCGGGAATGGCGCCGACGATCAGCTTTGGATTCTGGTAATGCACCTCTCCGCAGGATGTACATACATGGCGCGCCCGGTTGTCATCGGGAGGGATACGAAAATCGACAGGACTGCCGCATAGGCTGCAGAATCTCATGTTCCGGGACCGGTATGTGAACGAGGCATGGATATGGCCGTTACGAAGGTTGTTCGTTTCCGATGCTTGCTGGAGCGGTTTTATTGCCGGGGAAGTTCTTGTCGAGCACTCGCTGTGCATCATCGCGCAGTTTTTCCATGCCCATCGCGGCATAGCTGTTGACCATTATTTGCAGGGCTTCGCGCGTCGAAGGGGAGTTTGGGTACATCGTCAACACTTCCTTGGCACGGTTCACGGCTGCGATATACGCGCCGCGGCGCTGGTAGTAACTGGCGACATGGACTTCATATTTCGCCAGCGCGTTGATCAGATATTGCATGCGCAATCTGGCGTCGGGCACATATTTGCTTCCGGGAAAACGCGCGACCAGATCCTTGAAGGCGGCGAATGAATCCTGTGCCGCCTTGGGATCGCGCTCGGTCGGATCGCCCTGCAGGCCAAACAGTCCGATCTCGCCGTGGAAGTTGGCCAAACCCTTCAGGTAGTAGGCATAGTCCACATGCGGGTTGTTGGGATACTGCTTGATGAAATGATCGGCTGCTGCGATGGCGGACTCAGCCTCGTTCTGTTTGTAATAGGCATAAGCGATTTCGAGTTGCGCCTGCTGTGCATATCTTCCGTACGGATAGCGCGATTGCAGGGATTCGAACTTCTTGACCGCCGATTCATGGTTTTGATCATTGAGGGCCGTCTTGGCCTCGCGGTACATATCTTCAACAGAAGCGATTTTTGCAGGGTTGTTGGCGTCCTGCTGCGGCTGGGAACCGCAAGCGGTTAACGTAAGCAGCAGGATTACGGCTAAACTATGGCGCATGACTGATCCAAAAGATAATTTGAGCGATTATAACTTAAACCCATATTGCCACGACGCGTTGCAGTTTACGGTTCCGGATGACTGCGCTGGCTTGCGTCTTGACCAGGCGCTTGCAAAATTGTTGCCGGAATATTCGCGCAGCCGCCTGCAGGAGTGGATCACCGGCCAGCATGTCAAGGTGAATGGCGAATTTGCCACCACCAGGCAAAAAGTCTGGGGCGGCGAAAAGCTCGAGGTGCTGCCGCTATCGCATCCCTCCGAGCAACCGCATCTGGCTGAAGACATTTCTCTCGACGTCGTCTATGAGGACGATGCCCTGCTGGTGATCAACAAGCCGGCCGGTCTGGTGGTGCATCCAGGCAGCGGCAATTGGGAAGGCACTATGCTCAACGCGCTGCTGCACCACGCGCCTCAGCTTGCCGACGTGCCGCGCGCCGGCATCGTGCACCGTCTCGACAAGGATACCAGCGGCCTGCTGGTGGTGGCCAAGACACTCACCGCACAGACCGCGCTGGTGCGCCAGCTGGAAGCGCGCAGCGTCAAGCGGGAATATCTCGCCCTGGTGTATGGCGAGCTGGCACGGGCCGGAATAGTCGAAGCGCCGATCGGCAGGCATCCGACCCAGCGCGTCAAGATGGCGGTGGTGCAGGGCGGCAGGCCGGCGGTCACACACTATCAAATAGAAAAAAAATTCCCGAGTTGCACGCTGCTGCGGTGCCTTCTGGAGACAGGCCGCACCCACCAGATCCGCGTGCATCTGGCACAGATCAAGCATCCTTTGGTAGGCGACCGCGTGTACTTGAAAGGCCCGCAAAAATGCGTGCCGCAGCTTCGTGAAATATTGAGCAGCTTTCCCCGCCAGGCTTTGCATGCGACGCGTCTCGCGCTGATGCATCCGGTCAGCGGCGAGATGATGGAATGGAATGCGCCGCTGCCGCCGGACATGGTGCAGCTGCTGCAACAGATCAAGGAAATAATTTCCCCTCGCAATGCAACCCCTCCCAGCCTCCCCTTGTCAGGGGAGGAGTCCAGCTTCCCCCCTGATAAGGGGGGATCGAGGGGGGTTAGGGCCCGCAACAAATGAGCCTGCAAGATCATCTGATCATCCCCAATTGGCCTGCCCCCGCCAATGTGAAAGCCTTGCAGACCACCCGTGTTGGCGGCGTCAGCGGCGCACCTTACGATAGTCTCAATCTGGGCGACCATGTCGGCGATGCGCCGGTAACGGTGGCGCGCAACCGCATGCTGCTGAATACCTTGCTGCCCAGCGAGCCAGTGTGGTTGCAGCAAGTGCACGGCACGGTGGTGGCGAATGCCGATATGGCGAGCTGTTTGCCTCAGGCCGATGCCTGCGTCGCGCGGCATCGCGCGGCGGTATGCGTGGTGATGACCGCCGACTGTTTACCGGTGTTGCTGTGCGATACGCGAGGCAGCGTGGTCGGCGCGGCGCATGCCGGATGGAAAGGCATGGCGGCAGGAGTGATCGAGGCCACCGTGCGGGCGATGGAGGCCGCACCGCAAAACCTGATTGCGTGGCTGGGGCCGGCAATCAGCCAGCAGGCGTTCGAAGTGGGCGATGAAGTCCGCGCATTGTTTGCGGATGCAGACCCGCAAGCCACGGCGGCATTCGTTCCCGGCCAGCCCGGCAAATGGCTCGCCGACATCTATACTCTGGCGCGCCTGCGCCTGAATGCGCTGGGCATCACCCGGATATATGGTGGGAACTACTGCACTTACCGCGAACGCGAGCGATTCTTTTCTTATCGTCGCGATGGTGGGACTGGGCGCATGGGGACTTTCATCTGGTTGGAATAACCGGGAGCGGATCGCCCGCCTTTGATAGTGCCCATACATAACTTGTTTCGTAATGGATTGCCTGCCTTTGGTATAATCCGCGCCCCTGATTTTCTGAATGACCCCCATGACCGTTTTGCCGTGGATCATCGCAGCCAGCATCGCTGGCGGAGTGTTGAGCGTATTGGGCGCGGCAGTGTTCGCGCTCAACCCGCGTGCGCGGCATTATCTCAGTGCGATGGTGAGCTATGCCATCGGAGCGATGCTCGGCGCGGTGTTCCTCAATATCCTGCCCGAGGCGATCAAGCTCACATCCAGTGTTGCAGTCCTCAGCGGTACCGTGCTGTTCGGCATCCTGCTGTTTTTCATCCTGGAAAAGCTGGTGCTGTGGCGGCATTGCCACCACGAGCATTGCGAAGCGCATGAACTGCTTGAATCCGAACATGACCACGATCATGGACGCAGCGGCATGTTGATCATGGTCGGCGATACCTTCCACAATTTCGTGGACGGCGTGATCATCGCGGCGGCATTCCTGACCGACATGCATCTTGGTGTCGTCACCGCGCTGGCGATCATCGCCCACGAGATTCCGCAGGAGGTCGGCGACTTCGCGATACTGCTGCATTCAGGTTACAGCAAGACCAGGGCTTTCCAGTTGAACCTGATTTCCAGTTTCGCTGCGGTGGCTGGCGGTGTGCTGGGCTATTTCGTGTTGCAGACCATGCAGTCGTGGATACCGTCGCTGCTGGCGCTGGCGGCGGCGAGCATGATCTATGTCGCCGTGGCCGACCTGATACCCGGTCTGCACAAACGCGCAGAGCTGCGCGACACGCTGGAGCAGGTGGGACTGATCGTGCTGGGCGTGGCGACAGTCGGGCTGATGGGCCTGTGGATGGCGGAGTAAACCTGTAAAAAAAGTTGGTCCACGAAAGACACGAAAAACACGAAATGGGGTAAGCAGGCATTTCGCCGCAAGGCGAAAGCTCGCAAAAAAGTCAAAGCTCCATGCTGCGCTGATTCCCGGCGGGCGGGCTGCCGACTCATTTCATTTTCTGTTTTGTTTCGTGCCTTTCGTGTATTTCGTGGACAAAAGGTATTTTTAGATTCAATCAAACAGAGTTAATCAATGAACAATAAAACAAGCCCGCCGCGCGTCGGCTTCGTCTCGCTGGGCTGTCCGAAAGCGACCGTGGATTCCGAGCACATCCTGACGCGTTTGCGTGCCGAGGGTTACCTGATCTCCGGCAGCTATCAGGATGCCGATCTGGTGGTGGTCAACACTTGCGGTTTTATCGACAGCGCGGTGGAAGAGTCGCTGGATGCGATCGGCGAAGCCTTGGCGGAGAACGGCAAGGTGATCGTTACCGGCTGCCTGGGAGCGAAAGGCGATGTGGTGAAGCATGCGCATCCCAGCGTGCTTGCCGTCACCGGACCGCACGCCACCGACGAGGTGATGGAAGCCGTGCATGCGCACCTGCCCAAACTGCACGATCCCTATACCGACCTCGTTCCGCCGCAGGGCATCCGTCTTACGCCGAAGCATTATGCCTACGTGAAAATCTCCGAGGGTTGCAACCATCGCTGCACTTTCTGCATCATCCCCAGCCTGCGCGGCGACCTGGTCAGCCGTCCGGTCGGCGATGTGATGCAGGAAGCGCAGAGCCTGGTCAGCGCGGGCGTGAAGGAATTGCTGGTGATCTCGCAGGACACCTCTGCTTATGGAGTGGACGTGAAATACCGCACCGGCTTCTGGGGCGGCAAGCCGCTCAAGACAAGAATGACCGAATTGGCAATGGCGATGGGCGAACTCGGGGTATGGGTGCGCCTGCATTATGTGTACCCATATCCGCACGTGGACGAAGTGATTCCGCTGATGGCACAGGGCAAGATTCTGCCGTATCTCGATATCCCGTTCCAGCATGCCAACCAGCGCATCCTGAAACTGATGAAGCGCCCGGCCAGCAGCGAAAACGTGCTGGCGCGCATCAAGCAGTGGCGCGAGATCTGTCCCGAGCTGACATTGCGCAGCACCTTCATCGTCGGCTTCCCCGGTGAGACCGAGGAGGAGTTCGAGGAGCTGCTGGATTTTCTGGAGGAAGCGCAGCTCGATCGCGTCGGCGCGTTCGCCTACTCGCCGGTGCAGGGCGCGGTGGCCAACGCCTTGCCTGACCACGTGCCACCCGAAGTGCAGCAGGAACGCCTCGCCCGTTTGATGCTGCTGCAGGAAGAGATCAGCGAAGCGCACCTCAAGCGCAACATCGGCAAGACCATTACCGTGCTGGTGGACGAGGTGGATGAGGAGGGCGCGATCGCGCGCAGCTCGGCGGACGCGCCGGAGATCGACGGGCTGGTGTATATCGAGAACGGGCAACAGTTGAACGTTGGTGATCTCGTTGTGGTGAAGGTCACCGATTCGGATGAGCATGACCTGTGGGCCGAGTTATAGGATTTCCCCGCGAGTTGTTGCAAATCGTGTGGCGATAGGCATTACGCGCGATGAGTGACAACCCTTGTTTAAGCTGCGGCGCATGTTGCGCCCATTTCCGCGTTTCGTTCTATTGGGCCGAGGCCGACGATGCGCCGGGAGGCCATGTTCCGGCCGGGCTCACCGAACAGGTGCATGCGCATCTGCGTTGCATGGCAGGCACCCAGGGAAAATCGCCGCGCTGCGTCGCGCTGCGTGGTGAGATTGGCAAACAGGTGGCTTGCACCATCTATGAAAATCGTCCGTCGCCATGTCGCGAGTTCAATCCGTTCGAGGCGGACGGTACGCCCAATCAACGTTGTCAGCGTTTGCGCGAATCACTAAAGTTGCAGTCGCGATGAGTGGCCGATTAACCGGCGGCAGGCAACTTGCCTGTTCGATAGAATCGCTATACTCTGGCTGTGAGTCAATCACGGTAGAGGAGTTGCATCATGTCCAGACCATCCGATTCATCCGCAGCAGAAAAAATCCCCTGCGATGTTTGCCGCAAAGAAGTGCCGCTGTCCGAGGCGGTGATTCCTGAGGCGGCTGATTATGTCGCGCATTTCTGCGGCCTGGAGTGCTATGCGCAATGGAAAAAACAAGGGAAGCGCGCAGCGCAGCAGGGCGGGAAAGCCAAGAAGTAAGTCACGGGGAAATACTTCAATCGGGCGGTATTTGTGAGGTTCTGAAGAATTCCACCGCTTCCTCTTCCACCCGGGTGCGCTTCATCGGCGGCAGGCTTTGCCAGATGCGCTTGCCGTAATGCTTGCTGATGATGCGCGGGTCGCAGATCATCAGCACCCCACGGTCGGTCTCGTCGCGGATCAATCGTCCCGCGCCCTGCTTGAGGTTGATGATGGCGCGCGGCAACTGATATTCCATGAACGCGTTGTGCCCTTGTTTCTTCAATTGTTCGATGCGCGCTGCCAGTACCGGATCATCCGGCGGGGCAAAGGGCAGCTTGTCGATCATCACCAGAGACAGGGCTTCACCGCGCACGTCCACGCCTTCCCAGAACGACTGGCTGCCAAGCAGCACCGCGTTGCCGTGTTCGCGAAAGCGCGTCAGCAATTCGTTGCGCGAACCTTCGCCCTGCAGCATCAACGGATAGTTCCAGCCGCGCCGGTCGAACTCGGCCTGCAAAATGTCATAGGCGCGCTGCATCGCGCGCAGGCTGGTGAACAGCAGGAAGGCGCGGCCCTTGCTGGCTTCTATCAGCGGCAATACGGCCTGCACCACCGCCTCGGTATAGCCCTCGCTGTTCGGCTCGGGGAGGTTCTGCGGCACATACAGCAAAGCCTGTGTGCTGTAATCGAACGGGCTGTCCCAGCAGGCGGTGTGGGCCTTGAGCAGGCCCATCTCGCTCTGGTAGTGCGAAAAATCCTGCTTCACCGCCAGCGTGGCGGAAGTGAATATCCAGGCGCGCGCACTGCCGGCTATCTGTTTCTCGAATATCTCCGCGATAGACAGCGGCGTGGTGTTGAGTTGCAGCGAGTGGTGAAAGACCTCCAGCCACCTGACTACCTCATCTCCCTCCCCATTTGAGGGGGAGGGTTGGGGTGGGGGTGGAACTCCTGACCATTTAGCTAACTGTTGAGACAACGCCTGCGCCCGCTGCCAGCAATTCTCCAGTCCCTCGCTGCGTTCCGCCTGCTTCTCCAGCATGCCGCACAACTGAGCCAGCTTCTCGCCCAACGTCTTTATCGCGGGCGCGAACTCCTTGGAGTCCTCTGTCGCCGTGGCAGGCAATCTGCCTTCTTTCTTGAACACCAGCCGCAGGTCGCGCGCGGCCTTGTCCAGTTCGTCGCAGGCCTTGGGCAGCGCCGCGAAGTCCTTCGCCGAGGCGGCTGTCTCGATGCGCGTGTCGCGCGCCAGGTCGAGCAGCAGTGTGGTTGACAACGACTCGCCGAAGAACAGGCTGGCGGTCTCCGGCAATTGATGCGCCTCGTCGAAGATCACCGTGTTGCAGGCCGGCAGCAGTTCAGCCACGCCCTCGTCGCGCAGCATCACATCGGCAAAGAACAAATGATGGTTCACCACCACGATGTCCGCCTTCATCGCCTCGCTGCGCGCCTTGAGCACGAAGCATTCCTTGTGGTTGGGGCATTCCTGGCCCAGGCAGTTGTCGCGCGTCGAGGTCACCTGCATCCAGATCGGCGCGTTCTCCGGTACATCGGCCAGCCCGCTCTTGTCGCCGCTCTGCGTCACCTTGGCGTATTGCTTGATCTTGCCCAGATGTTTGATGTCCTCGCGTGTCGCGAAGCGTCCATCGCTTAGCGCGCGTGCCAGATGGTAATGGCACACATAGTTCGAGCGCCCCTTGAGCAACGCCACCGACACCGGCGCCTTCAGCGCATCGCGCACCATAGGCAAATCTTTCTGGAACAACTGGTCTTGCAAATTCTTGGTGCCGGTGGAAATGATCACCTTGCCGCCCGCGAGCAGCGCGGGCACCAGGTAGGCGAAAGTCTTGCCGGTGCCGGTGCCGGCCTCGACCACCAGGATTGCGTTATCGCGTATCGCAGCAGCGACCGCCAGAGCCATCTCGCGCTGCTGCGCGCGCGGACGGAACGATGCGACTTGAGCGGCAAGCGGACTTTGTTCGGAGAAAAAACGTTCGACTTCGGCGGACATGGCAGAGATATGGTTATTTGCTTAGGGCAGCGTTATAGTGCGGATGTGATTTTACGCGATGGAAGGTATGCGTGAGTTTTATATGTGAATTCCCGCTTACATCGTTCATAGGTTTTGGTTTAACTATTTAAGCGGTCATTTATATGTCACAGTACCAGTTAAACGAAATACATGTTGTTCCACTTAAGTCTTCGCGAGAGATATTGTCATACATATATGACAATCTAATTCATCCTGATAATGAGTTTCTGTATCGTGGGCAAAAAAATAGCGAGTGGGAACTTGAGCCCACTATTACTAGGTACATCAGAAGTAACAGTAAATGCTTTGAGTTCGACTATAGGAATTCAAAGGATTTAAAAAAGATAGTTGAAAAAAAGTTGTGGGATGCATACAAAACTAATCTGAAACGTAATCTGGATGTGCCGGACGAGCGAGTTGAAAAATTAGATTTATGGCAATTTGGCCAGCACCATGGATTGCCCACCCCTTTGCTGGATTGGACGAAATCTCCCTATATTGGGTTATTTTTTGCGATTTGCGATGACTCAGATGAAAAGGATTATGCGTCAAGTGAAAGAGCATTGTGGGTATTAAACCAATCAATGCTCAGACACATTAATAGCATGATTGAACGGGAAGTATGGCCTAGCTTAGTGAATTTGTTAAGCGAGTCTTTGTTGTATGAGCAGTTTCCTAAAATGGAGGTTGTTCAGTCACTGGATGGTGAGAATAGGAGATTAGTATTTCAGCAAGGCGTTTTTACAAAACATGTTTACTACACTTCCTTTGAAGACTGGCTAAAAAGAATTACTAGTGAGCTAACACATGATATTTGGAATGAGCGTCTTTTAACTAAAATTATTTTCCCTAGTGACATGACATTAAGAAATGAACTTATGGCTGCACTTGATAAGATGAATGTAAATTACAGAACTTTGTTTCCTGATCGATATGGCTCTGCTGCTGATGCAGCGGAGTGTGTAAAGCAAAATCTTCGTCAAAATAGAATGAGACATTTTTCAGGGACAACGTCCGATGAAAAACTATCGACCAGAAAAATGAAATAAACAGCGCGGTGGCCCTTTCCAATAGACGGAAGGATGAAACCTTATTTGATATATCTTGAAAGTTATGTGCTTGATATGACAATAATCTTACTCATGGCGCGCTTGATAATCAACCGGAGTACCTTGAAGAACTTTAACAATACGACTATTTTACGTCAGAGCGCAGCTTCTCCATACTGCAACATTCTTTCCGATTATTTTCTTCCGGGGTTATCTTATGGAAACTGCAGCCAATATCATCACTGTCGCTCATGTCATCCAGCAGGCGGTAGCGCCGGTCTTTCTGCTTACCGGCGTCGGAGCAATACTGGGTGTGCTCTCCAGTCGTTTGGGCCGGGTGATAGACCGTTTTCGTGCACTGGAAAAAATCGCGGATAGCGAACGAATCGAGCGCGGCAGGATGGGTTGAGCGTAGCGATACCCATCATTGAGTCACCGGATTTTGTTGGGTATCGCTACGCTCAACCCAACCTACGAGAACCGATAGATATATGCAGATTTTTATCGATGCCGATGCGTGTCCCAAGGTGATCAAGGAAATCCTGTTTCGTGCCGCGGACCGGATGAAAATCCGGCTCACGCTGGTGGCAAACAAGATGCTGTACTGCCCTCCTTCGCCATATATTCGCGCCATGCAGGTTCCGGCGGGTTTCGATGTGGCCGATAACAAGATCGCGCAACTGGTCGAGCCGGGCGATCTGGTGATCACCGCCGACATTCCGCTGGCCGCCGATGTGATCGCACGGGGTGGTCATGCGCTGAATCCGCGCGGGGAATTTTATACCAGGGACACGATCCAGGAACGGCTGACGATGCGCAATTTCATGGACGGTCTGCGCGGCAGCGGCGTGGAGACGGGCGGCCCGCCGACGCTCAGCCAGAAGGACCGCCAGGTATTTGCAAATCAACTGGACAAGTTTCTGGCCAGATGCGGCTGCTGACTGGAACACGTCAGCAGCCTGCAGCGCCCACCAGCCGTGTCAGGCCTTGCGCTGGGCCGCCTCCCGGCTGTCCTGGGTCAGGCGCAGTACTTTGGATGTGGAGAACAGGCCGCGCAGGCGGATTTCTTTTTCCTCGCCGGTTTCCACTACCGGGAGGTGGGTGCGGCCGCATTTCTGCAGGACATCGAGGACGTCCTGGACATTGGCCAGTTTTACTTCGTTCAGATCGACGACGACCATATCCTTGAGGTTTTCCATGATGTCGGCGACCTGGATGTCGGTGTGTTTTACAAGCCCTGTGCTTTGCAGGTAGCGCAACGGTTTCTCGCCCATAATGTCGTAGGCCGTGATCATTCCCAGCAGCTTTTCCGAATTCTTGTCCATGACAAATGCAGAACGCAGGCCGGCATGTTTCATTTTCTCCAGTGCATCGACTATCAGTTCATCCAAGTCAACCGTGAAAAAAGCGCTCTCGCGAAAATCCGTCATGATGGAAGTGGCGGGGTCGGTCAATTTGACCTGCCACGCTTCCTTTCTCGGCCCCAGCACGACGGAATGGATGTCCTGGGTTTTCAGATGAAGCAAATGATGTGTATGACGCTGCCCCATTATAGTTCTCCACTAATTTGATTGTTATCGTTCTCGAAGCAGGTTCTTGCCAGCCTGTTCCGGTTCGCAGGCGTGAATTCTAACCCTTAGCCGCGCCGCGCACCAATTCTCTCGCCGGACGGCGGTGCAATCCTGCGAAAGTTTCGCGCCGGAACGCCGTCGGTTGAATCGGCAGGAGCCAATAGAGCCGGCGCCGGATTGTTTTTCAGCCTGCCAAGCGTATCATGATTCGCACGCTTTGGCAGGCTGGTTCGGCCTTGCGGGGAGATGATATGAAACGCGTTTACGATTATGTGATTGTGGGCGGGGGGCTGGCTGGCGCATCGGCTGTGCAGGCTATCCGCGAACTTGATGCGACGGGAACGATACTTGTGGCGGGCGCAGAAAAACATTTGCCTTATGACCGTCCGCCGCTGTCCAAGCAGCTATGGTTTGCCAAACAGAAAGTGGAAGACATCTTCCTCCATGATCGCGCGTTCTATGAAAATAATGCGGTTACCCTGGCGCTGGGCGCAAAAGTAGCCCGGCTCGATCCGTCCGCAAAGACGTTGACTGCTGCCAATGGCGAAACATACGGATACGGGAAACTGCTGCTGGCAACAGGTTGCAAGGCGCGGCAGCTGGATATTCCCGGCGGCGATCTCGATGGAATTTGCTATTTTCGCAGTCTGGATGACTATCTGCGGACACGGGGTGTGGCCGCCGAGGGGAAATCCGCAGTGGTCGTCGGTGGCGGGTTCATCGGTTCAGAGCTGGCCGCCGCACTCAACATCAACAAGCTGGATGTCACCATGATTTTTCCGGGTGAAGTTCTGTGTGACCGGGTCTTCCCCGACTATCTTGGGCGGGCCGTGCAGCGGCGCTACGCGGAGAAGGGAGTCAGGATACTGGCGTCGGACAAGCCCGCATCTTTCAGTCGGAGCGGCGCCAAATTTATTACGCTCACCGAGAAAGGAGAATCGATATCGTCGGATATCGTGATCGTCGGTGTGGGTGTTATCCCGGAGATGGAGCTGGCCAAGAGCGCCAGCCTGGAAGTGGGCAACGGCATCGTGGTGAACGAATATCTCGAAACATCCCGCCCGGATATTTATGCCGCCGGGGACAATGCCTGTTTTCCTTACCAGGCGCTGGGACAGCAGATGCGCATAGAGCACTGGGATCACGCTCTCAACCAGGGGAAATGTGCGGGGCTGAATATGGCCGGCGCCCGTGAACCCTTTATCTACCAGCCGTTTTTTTTCTCCGATCTTTTCGAGCTGGGTTATGAGGCCACTGGCGAAGTCGATTCGCGGCTGGAAACCTTCGCCGACTGGCAAAAGGAAAACGACACCGGGGTCATCTACTATTTGCGCGACGGCAAGGTCAGGGGCGTGATGATGTGCAATGTGTGGAACAAGGTCGATGCGGCGCGAGAACTTGTCAGGCAGGGGGAAAAGATGACTCCCGACAGATTGCGCGGTTTGATCCGTTAGTTGAAGGGTGCGTCATGAACCGTATCTCCATTTTCACCCCAATCTTGTAATCTTCCGGCGACAGGCTCAAGATTGATTTTTTATCAACTACTCAGCAGGAGATATCATGATCGATTTTTCACGCATAGCCGTAATTGTTCTTGCTGTCTTTTTGCTCAGCGCATGCGGCACTGTCAAACTGGGCCGGGATTTCGATGTGGGTGTATTCACTGCCAAAATCGAGCAGAATGTCACCACGATTGACCAGGTTCGCTCCTGGCTGGGTGAACCCACCAGCGTGGGAGTAAGCCTCGACACAAACGGCGAGCGCTATGATGAATGGGACTATTACTTCGCCGAAGGCGATCTTCCGGACATGAGCTCTGCCAAAGTGAAGATCCTGCAGGTCAAGTTTGACCGGCAAGGCAAAGTGCGCAGCTATAATTGGACGGCCTCCAAGCAATAAGCTTCACGGCTGACATGCATGGGCGTGTTCATCCGTTTTAAGTTGAACGAGCCGCTTTCGAATTGTCCTGGCGAAAGGAGGTGCTGAGATGTCGAAAAGAACCTTTCCCTTGTCACACGTCTACCGGTTACTGGAGCCGGGGCCGGTGGTGCTGGTGACGACCGCGCACAAGGGCAAGACCAACATCATGACCCAGTCGTGGCACACGATGATGGAGTTCGAGCCGCCGCTGGTGGGCTGCGTGATCAGCGGGCGGAACCACAGCTTCGATGCATTGGTGGCGACGAAGGAATGCGTGATCAGCATCCCGACTGTTGAACTGGCGAAGCAGATGGTGGGCATTGGCAACTGTTCGGGGAAGAAGCTGGACAAGTTCAAGAAGTTCAAGCTGACAGCGCTGCCTGCCTCGCAGGTGGAACCGCCGCTGATCGCCGAGTGCTATGCCAATCTCGAATGCAGGGTGGCCGATAGCCGGATGGTGAACAAGTACAACTTCTTCGTGCTGGAGGTGGTCAAGGCGTGGACAAACCCCGCGATAAAGAACCCGCGCACCTTGCATCATCAAGGCAATGGCGTGTTCATGGTCGGGGGCAAAACGATCAAGCTGCCATCCCGGATGAAGTGATCGGTGTCGCGATATTTGCCGGCCTGGGTCGTGATGCTGCTGGCCGTTCTGTTGCGCTGCGAACTTGATTCGCGTCTTGACAGTGGAGCCGACTATTGCGTATATAGCACATACTTGAGTATTTAACTTCAGTATATCGAAACAATAAATCAAGTCATATTTGAAGGATTGCCTGATGATCAAGTATCCGTCGCGAGTGATCGGTTTAATATCAGTGTTACTGGCCTGCAGCGTTATTCTGCCGGCTTGCGGTTTTGCCGCTGAACTGAAGCTCGGCGGCACCGGCACAGACCTGGGGGCCATGCGGATAATGGCGGATGCGTTTCAAAAGCGCTCTGCCGGCACAGCGATTGTTATTCAACCGAGTGTCGGTAGCGCCGGGGGAATCAGCGCAGTCCTGGCTGGCGCGCTTGATATTGCGATCAGCTCACGCCCCTTGAAAGATGAAGAACGTGCGCTGGGGGCAAAGGAGTGGGCCTATGCAAAAACTCCTCTCGTATTCGCCACTGATCAAAAGTCGCCCCAGACTCAACTGACATCCGCAGAAATCACCGGTATTTATGACGGTACCGTGACGCAGTGGAGAAATGGAACGGCCGTCCGCATAATTCTGCGTCCAGAGACCGATACTGATACGGTTATACTCGGGAAACACATTCCGGGCATGGACGCCGCCATGAAAAAGGCCTATCAACGCCGCGGCCCGCCCATCGCCATGACGGATCAAAATGCCGCCGACAATATTCAGATGATAGCTGGAGCTGTAGGTCCGAGCACTCTGGCGCTGATTCTTGGGGAGAGCCGGCCCCTGAAGGCATTGGCATTTAACGGCATCGCGCCTACCGTGGAAAACATATCTAACGGCACCTACCCCATGACCAAGAGCCTTTATCTGGTTACGGGTCCTCATCCCAGGGCAGAGACGCAGCACTTCATCGATTTTATGCGCTCGCATGAGGGCGCAGCCATTTTGCGGCGTACCGGCCATCTCGTGCTTGCTCCCAATAAATAATCGAATCCACAGGCCCGCTCTTGACTGATCACGTGAACGCTTATGCTGGTTTGGCGAAAGTCGTCAAAATTGTTGCCGCTATTATTGCTTTAATTGTTTTTGCCGCGATCCCCGCCGGATTTATTTCAATTGCATATGAATATGAGTCCGAGGAGCTCTACATGGAAGCCAGTCTGGGGGCAGATGTGGTTTCAGAAATCATCTACGCCAATCCCGGGTTGTGGCAGTTCAATGAGCACCGGCTGGTTGGCGTGCTGCAGCAAGTTCAATCGCGCAATGATGCGCACCGCATCATTATTACTGACGAACATGGCAAAACGGTTGCCTCTATACCGGCTGACCTTGATCCGCCGGTTCTCACCCGCAATGTCGATCTGACCGATGACGGGAAAATTGTCGGAAGAATCTCAGTCTCGGAAAGCATGCAATCGCTGTTGTTTGATACGGCCATCGCAGGGTTGTTCAGTGCGTTGCTGGCACTGGCGATTTATACCGCGCTCAAGATATTCCCGTTGCGCGCCTTGACCCGCGTCGTCAGAAGCCTGGATGAATCACGGGAACTGCTGCGTGCGGAAATACAAGCCAAAGAACGGGCGCTGCTGGAAGCGCAGGACATCGGGATCGCAATGCGCCACCAGGCGCTGCATGACAGTCTCACCAATCTTCCCAACCGGATTTTGCTGCATGATCGCCTGCAACAAGCGATTTTGACCGGCCGCCGTGAAAAGAAGATCCTTGCGCTGATCATGATGGACCTCGATCAATTCAAAGCGATCAACGATACGCTCGGACATCAAACCGGCGACCTCGTATTGCAGCAAATTGCGACGCGCCTGCAGCATGTGTTGCGCAGCTCCGATACGGTGGCACGGCTGGGAGGGGATGAATTTGCGGTATTGCTGACGGCCGTCACAGCACATGCCGGCGCCGTCGTTACGGCTAATAAAATCCTGGAAACCATCCGTCAGCCATTGAAGATCGAGAATCACACGCTGCATGTTGGCGCCAGTCTCGGCATCGTATTTTCCCCTGAGCACGGCGATGACCCTGCAACGCTATTGCGTTGCGCCGATGTGGCGATGTACAGCGCTAAACGCGCCCAGACCGGCTTTGAGATTTACAATGTCGAACAGGATTTGCAAAATACCAGGAAAGTTGCCCTGCAAAACGATTTACGGGCGGCGATCGAGGAAAATCAACTCATTCTTCATTATCAACCCAAAATTGATCTTGCAACCAATCGTGTTTGCAGCGTTGAAGCCCTGGTGCGCTGGCAACACCCCACAGAGGGTCTTATTTTCCCTGACGACTTTGTGCCAATTGCCGAGCAGAACGGCTTGATCAGGCCATTGACACGCAGCGTGCTCAAAATGGCTTTGCAGCAATCGACGGTATGGCAGCAGAAAGGACTTGCGCTTCCGATCGCGATCAATATTTCCGGGATCAATCTGCAGGATCCGACATTCTCCGACCAAGTCATAGAAACCATGCGTGATTACGCGGTTTCGCCTGCACTGCTCGAAATGGAAATCACCGAAACCGCATTAATGGAAGACCCGCTAGCCGCGATTGAAACGATACGGAAATTACGCGACATCGGTATTATTGTTGCAATAGATGATTTTGGCACCGGTTATTCTTCCATGGCATATCTCAAAAAACTGTTGGTGGCAAAGATCAAAGTCGACAAGTCATTTGTGATGGACATGGTCAATAATGCAAACGATTTGGTCATTGTCCGTTCCACAATCGACCTTGCGCACAACCTGGGGATGTCCGTAGTTGCTGAAGGCGTTGAAACCGAAACGGCTTTGGAGCAACTTAGGTCATTGGGCTGCGACGTGGCGCAAGGCTATCACATGAGCCGCCCGATCTCGGCCGACAAGCTTGGTGAATGGCTTGAAAAATCGACTTGGGGCCTCGATAAAAATATCAATTAGCTGCTGAGGTCTCCCTATACAGCGCATGGCAGGATGGGTCGAGCAATGCGATATCCGGCCCTGTTTTCCCTGGATATTGTTGCTCACCCAAGCTGCAAAACCCGTCAAGATGGAGCTGATTTTGCGTCTTATATCTCGCTATTTGCCGGCCTGGGTCGTGATGCTGCTGGTCTCGGTCGCCAATGGCACGCTGCGCGATTTCACTTACGGCAGGTATCTCCCGGAATTACTTGCGCAGCAACTCTCCACATTGGGCGGAATCGTCCTGCTCAGCATGTTGATCTATTTGTTCATGCGCCGCTGGCCCCCTGCTTCAGGGCGGCAGGCATTGAACATTGGCTTGTTCTGGATGTCTCTTACGGTGGCTTTCGAGTTCCTGTTTTTCCACTATGCCGGCGGACATTCTTGGGCCGAGTTGCTGGCGAACTATGATCTTTCTGAAGGCAGGCTCTGGCCATTGTTGCTGGCATGGATCGCCATTGCTCCTTATTTCTTTTATCGATTCAGGATGGCCGGGAGCTAGTTTGGCTATGCGATTGTTTTTGGGAGTTTCGGGTGTGGCCTGGCATGATGATATGACGTATGCTGCACCCGTCTGTTCGAACTGAAGGAGGAATATAAATGTTACGTGTTCTGCGCAATCCGTTAAGTATATTGATACTCGGTGCGATGCTGGTCACTGCATGTGCCACGACACAGCTTACCTCGGTGTGGAAGGATCCTACGTACCAGGCGCGCCCCGCGAAGGCCATGGTCATCGGGGTGGCCAAGAATCCGCTCAACCGCAGGCTGTTCGAGGATGAGTTCGTGCGGCAACTCAAGGCGCGCGGCACCGAAGCGATCGCCAGTTATACCGTCCTTGCCGACAAACAGCAGGATGACCAGGCGGCGATCGCGGCCAAGGTGAAAGCGCTGGGTGCCGATACGGTGCTGATCACCAGGCTGGTGAGCAAAAAGACCGTGCAGTTCTACGTGCCGGGGACTGTCTATTATCCCCCGCCTTATTACGGCACCTGGCCGGACTATTACGGATATGGTTACCGCTACCTGTACTCGCCGGGCTATATCGCCGAGGACCAATATGCGGTGATGGAAACCAACCTGTATGAAACCGGGAGCGACAAGCTGATTTGGGCGGCCACGTCTGAAACCGTGATGAATGACTCGGACCAAAAACTGATCAAGTCCTACATCGGTATCATGGTGGACTCGATGGCCAAGAACGGGCTGATTGGCAAATGAATTGTCAGCTGTCCATGATATAAGTAATGCCTGTATTACCTTTGTGAACATATCGAATAAAAGGCAGGCATGGCAAAAGCAAAAACGATCTACAGCTGCTCCGAATGCGGCGGGCAGACACTGAAATGGCAGGGACAGTGTCCTCATTGCGAGGCATGGAACACGCTGGTGGAAACGGTGGCCGAGACGATGCCCGCAGCGGGCAGGAACCGCTTCAGCGCATTGGCTTCAAGCGGCACGGTGCAGCGGCTTTCCGATGTGGAGGCGCAGGAAGTGCCGCGCACGCCGACCGGCATCGAAGAATTCGACCGCGTGCTCGGCGGCGGGCTGGTGCAGGGCGCGGTGGTGCTGATCGGTGGCGATCCCGGCATCGGCAAGTCCACGCTGTTGCTGCAGACCCTGGCGCACCTGTCTTCGCGGCAGAACGTGCTGTATGTCAGCGGCGAAGAGTCCTCGCAGCAGATCGCCTTGCGCGCCAAGCGCCTCCTGCTCGATGCTCATGCGGTGCATCTGCTGCCGGAGATCCAGCTCGAAAAGATCCAGGCCGCCATCGCCCGGCAAAAACCGGACGTGGTGGTGATCGATTCGATCCAGACGGTGTATTCCGAACAGCTCACTTCCGCGCCCGGCTCGGTGGCGCAGGTGCGCGAATGCGCCGCACAGCTGACACGCGTCGCCAAGAGCAGCAACGTCACGATGATCCTGGTCGGTCATGTCACCAAGGAAGGCGCGCTGGCCGGTCCGCGCGTGCTGGAGCACATCGTCGATACCGTGCTGTATTTCGAGGGAGACACGCATTCCAGTTTTCGTTTGATCCGCGCGTTCAAGAACCGCTTCGGCGCGGTCAACGAACTCGGCGTGTTCGCGATGACAGAAAAAGGGCTGCGCGAAGTGAGCAACCCGTCCGCGCTGTTCCTGTCGCAGCACGGTCAGCAGGTGGCCGGTTCCTGCGTGATGGTCACGCAGGAAGGCACGCGCCCGCTGCTGGTGGAGATACAGGCGCTGCTAGACGAAGCGCATTCGCCCACTCCGCGCCGCCTGTCGCTGGGCCTGGAGCAGAACCGCCTGGCGATGCTGCTGGCGGTCCTGCATCGCCATGCCGGCGTGGCATGCTTCGATCAGGACGTGTTCATCAACGCGGTGGGCGGCGTCAAGATCACCGAGCCGGGCGCAGACCTTGCCGTATTGCTCGCGATCGTCTCCTCGCTGCGCAACAAACCGTTGCCGGAAAAACTGGTGGTGTTCGGCGAAGTGGGTCTGGCCGGAGAAGTGCGCCCGGTGCAGCGCGGACAGGAACGGCTGAAAGAAGCCGCCAAGCTGGGTTTCACCCAGGCCATCATCCCGAAAGCCAACGCGCCGAAACAAAAGATACCCGGTATCGAGATCATCGCCGTGGAGCGTGTCGAACAAGCGGTCGAGCGGATGCGCTAGCTTGCGCAGGGTGGATGCCTTCTGGCGATCCCCGCATGTGATGTTTGTACTGTGCAGATCGTGCTGAGCCCGCTTTCGCGGAAATGAACAGGCGCCTGCACAATAACAGCCCGGCTTGCAACCATTCTCTGGTGCGCCGGATAAATAACCCGATTCAACCATTGTCAGCCCGATGTCCTAAGGGTAAAGTTAGGGAACCTCTGATTAAGTCCCACATGGCCGCGAATTCGGCTTTGCGGGATGGGATGCAAGAAAGGCGACAACGCGAATGGTTATTCCCTTCGCTAGGAGCCTGACGCAACAGACCGCCCGCAAAG